>NZ_CP021030.1:780500-1496000 GCF_002117485.1 Rhizobium sp. NXC14 | reverse complement strand
TAAGGGCGATCGGGCGTGGCGCCGATGCGGACGGCAATGCGCCCTTCCTGCTGGCGATCCGGAACCTTGCCTGCGGTTGACGCTGCTGGCGTCTGCTCCATCTTGGCCTCGACCTCGCAATCTCCACAGGGCCAGATCATGGAACAACAAGCAGCCGATGTCCTTCTCGCCACCCGCACGGCACTCAGCCAGGCAAGCGCACTTGCAGTCCAATATTCCTTCTCCATTCTCGGGGCGTTGATCCTGCTCGTCATCGGCTGGACGCTGGCCGGCTTTGTCAGCCGCTGGGCCTATGAGGGCTTGTCACGCATCCATGGCATCGACGAGACACTGGCGCGATTCTTCACCAATGTGGTGCGTTATGCGCTTCTGATTCTGGTGTTCATCACCGTGCTCGGCCAATTCGGCGTCCAGACCGCCTCGATCATCGCCGCCCTCGGCGCAGCCGGCCTGGCGATCGGGCTGGCGCTGCAAGGGACACTGCAGAATATCGCGGCCGGCATCATGCTCCTGATCCTCAGGCCGTTTCGGGTCGGCGAATATATCGAAACCAGCAGCGTGGCCGGCACGGTGCGCGAGGTCGGATTGTTTGCGACTGAACTCAGAACCGGCGACGGGCTCTATCGGCTGGCGCCGAATTCAACGCTGTGGAACACGCCGATAACCAACTTCAGCCGTGAGCCTACGCGGCAGAACGACTTGAAAATCAACATTTCTCGTGAGGACGACCTCGATCAGGCGATGGAGACGTTGATGGGCATTGCCAAAGGCAACCCAAGGGTGCTGCCGTCACCGGCACCCAGCGTTTTCATCGACGCGCTCGGTGACAGCACGATTTCGCTAACGCTACGCTACTGGGCAAAGACCGGTGACTGGTGGCAGGTCAGCCGCGATATGGTGAAGCGGGTAAAACTTGCCTTTGACGAAAAGGGCGATCCAGCCGCTGTGCGGGACGGTGGAAATTCCGCGCTGGGAAAAAGGTCCAACGGCACGGCGGCGGAAGAGCCAACACGGCAGTGAACCATTGCAGCGCGGGCCGATCGTCGGCCTATTCGACCACGCCGCAAGCAAGTCTTTCACCGGCACCGCCGGAAGGCTGACTGCGATAATCATCGGAATTGGCGTGCACCATCAATGCGCGGCCGCGAATGCCATCTTTCTTGCCATCGAGCGTGACCATGCCATCGAAGATCTGAGCTCTGAGCACGCCATCCTGTCCAACATACTGGTTGGGCATGTCGCCGGCATGCGGCCCCTTAGCGGCGAGAATGCCGTGTTCGGCAGAGCCCGGGTTGAAATGACCGCCTGCCGATTCGTAATGGCTCGCCGCGTCGCAGCGGCCGGTTTCGTGAACATGAAAGGCCACCCATTTATTCGCCGGCAGCCCTGATATCTCCACTTCGATCAGAACGCCGCCATTGGCGGCGGCCGTCAGTTGGGCCCGACCATTTTCCTTGCCGTCCTCGCCGACGAAATTGGCGACCGCCGTCTGCTTGTCCTGGGCAGCACTTGCCGGCAAGGCAAGGGCCAGCAGGCTCAGGGCGGCGATGATGCGCATGGCTTTCATGGAGATCTCCTTCCGTCCGGATGTCCTTCTGAACGTCTCAGCCCTGAAGGTGTTCCTCTGCGGAGCATCCAACGAGAAAAGCCGACCAACGGGCCGGCTTCAGATCACGTGAACCGTGCTATCGTCAGGCGACGGCGTCGAAATCGAACTGGCCGTAGGTGTTGCGGTAGAGATCGTCGGATTGGCTGCCAGTCGCAGACGCGCTCTGCTGCAGCGGATAGGGCACGGCGATGCTGCTTGTCGTGCCGCTGTCGTGGGTATCCATCATCAGCGCAATCAGGCTGCCGGAAAATTTGGGCTGAGTCTCGCTGCCCATGTCTTCCTCCAGGAGTTCTTTGATGATGCCTGGCTTCTCATCGGCGGCACGTTCGCCGCGGCTCAATACGCCGTCGCCGTTTAGATCTAGCCGTGAAAGTGTCGCTAGATACGCATATGACGTGTCTGAAACGGATGTGGTGCGGGTCATACAAACCTCCATTCACCGCCTTTTGCCGGTGGTGTTTGTACGCAATACGAAGGGGAAATCACTGTTGACTCGGTGGTTAAACTGATTTGCGCAGTGCGTCAATAAGTTGTTAACTACTCGTTAACAATGGTTGACAGAAATCAACGGAGCGCGCTCGAACCGGGTTTCCGCCGCTGCCCGCCCGGTATTCCAGTAATTTCCAATATGGAAAGCAACCTGTCTGACGACGTGCACCTCTGCTGCACTGCAACCGAATATTAATCCGCCCGCTCCAAAATAGTCATCAGGCATTACCCGTACGTCACTCATAAAAATTGATTTCAATGGTTTCTCTTAGAAAGGTTTTCATGTCCGATATTTTGAGGCACGTCCATCAGACGCGGACGGCTCTTGCTATTGCCGTCAGCCAAGATGCTTTCCCATGAAGGCTGAAGCGCTCTTCTGGCGGCAATGCACAGAGGCTGTCATGGCCGACGGATCAATTGACGCGCAGCGTCTGATGGAGCTGGTGATCGCAACCTACCGCGGCCATGAAAGCGACTATGATGCAATCGAGAGAAGTGCGGAAACCCTTCAAAAGGAAAACCAGACGCTGAGAGGGAATCTATCGGCGCTCAGTCAAGCGTTCGAAGGACAGAAAAAACTCTTCGAGATCGTCCTGAACAACCTGCCGCTCGGCCTCAGCGTTTTCGACGCCGGCCAGCGGCTGACGCTTTACAATATCCGCTTCCCTCAGCTCTTCGGACTGACGCCGGAAGATATCGCCGCGGGCGCGACGATTGCCGAACTCATCGGCAAAATGCGCGGCAACGAAAGCACCGCCTCCAAAAGCGTCCGGCAGACAGCACGACCTTCCCTCGCCAAGGCAGAAAGCAGCAGCATCCGCCGACGCGAATGGCAGATGCATGATGGCCGCATCATTCAAAGCGTGGTGACCATCCTCTCCGACGGCAGCAGCATCGCCATTCATGCCGATATCACCGAGGATCGAAAGGCCGCCCAGCGCATCACCTATCTCGCCCATCACGATCCCCTGACGGGTCTTCCCAATCGGATGTATTTCCGCGAGCAGGTCGATGCGACGCTCGCCGAGCGCAAGCCGCACGAGCAGATCGCCCTCGTCCATCTCAATCTCGACCGCTTCAAATCGATCAACAACACGATCGGCGTATCGGTCGGCGACAAGATCCTGCAGCAGGTTGCGGAGCGCATCCGAGCTTCGGCTGGATCGGAAAACACGCTGGCGCGCCTCGGTTCGGACGAATTCGCCATCCTGCAGACGGGTAAGCAGCAGCCTAAAAACGTGACGGTGCTGGCCGACCAAATCCGCCGCGCGCTTTCCGAGCCATTCCTGAACGGCGAAAAACAGGTGACGCTCAGTGTCTCCATGGGTATTGCAATCGCTCCTGAGAACGGCGGGGAAACCGATATCCTGCTGAAAAATGCCGGCGTGGCGCTGTCGCATGCCAAGGCGGACGGACGCAAGCGCGAGCGCTTCTTCACCGGCGAAATGGAAGCGCAAATGCAGTTGCGCCATGCGCTGGAGGCAGATCTTCGAGCCGCCGTCGAGAACGGGGAATTCGAGCTGCATTACCAGCCGCTTTACGATCTTGCCGAGCGGCGGATCTGCGGTTTCGAAGCGTTGATCCGCTGGAACCATCCGTTCCGAGGCCGAGTGCCGCCGATGGATTTCATTCCGCTTGCCGAGGAGGTCGGCCTCGTCGTCGATATCGGCCGCTGGGTTTTACGCCAGGCCTGCAGGGATGCGGCCCAATGGCCGGAAAACATCAAGGTCGCAGTCAATGTTTCGGCGATCCAGTTCCGCAGCGGCAACCTGACGCATGACGTCAGCGAAGCGCTTGCCGCCGCCGGGCTCTCGCCATCGCGGCTCGAACTGGAAATCACCGAGAGCGTGCTGATGGAAAACCTCAGCGAGGTGCTGCCGATCCTGCATGCCCTGAAGGACCGCGACATCCGCATCTCGATGGACGATTTCGGCACCGGATATTCCTCGCTGAGCTATCTCTCCAGCTTTCCCTTCGACAAGATCAAGATCGACAAATCCTTCGTGAACGACATTGTCGACAGCAAGGAAGCGCATGCGATCATGCGCGCAATCATCCTGCTCGGCGATGCGCTCGGCATGCGCGTCACCGTCGAAGGCGTCGAGACGGCGGCCCAGCTGACGCTGCTCGAAAGCGAGGAATGCGACGAGATCCAGGGCTATCACATCAGTCCGCCGCGCCCGGTCCGTGACGTGCCCCATCTTCTCTCCCCGCCGCCGAAGAGCAGCGGCGCGACAGCTTTTCAGACGCTCGAGCGCTGACCTCCCTCGATTGCGACTCGCACGTTGAGCCGCTACAAACCGGCTTCGAGATCTCCGTTTTTCGTAGCGGCGTCTTCCTGTGAAGCTCCCTTTGCTTTCGGCCGGCGCTCCTCGACGTTTTTCTTCCGACAAGAGGTGGCACAATGTTCGAGGCCGAAGCCTTCTCCCCTCATGAAACGCTCGCCGCTGCGCTGATCGCACACGCCGCCGAAGGCGACGACGGCTCACACGATCTTGCCCATATCTTGCGCGTCTTCAGGAACGCCATGCGCATCCATGCGGGAGAAGGCGGAGATGGGCGCATCCTTGCCGCCGCCGTGCTGCTGCACGACTGCGTCGCCGTCGAGAAGAACTCACCCTTGCGGGCAAAAGCATCGGCCTTGGCGGCGGAAAAGGCTTCGGTGATCCTTTCCGAACTCGGCTGGAGCGAAGCGGATATCGAAGCCGCGGCCCACGCCATCACCGCTCATAGTTTTTCCGCCGGGGTGGCGCCGCAGACGCTCGAGGCGAAGATCCTGCAGGATGCCGACCGGCTGGACGCGATCGGCATGGTCGGCGTCGCACGCTGCTTCTATATCGGCGGACGAATGGGATCGGGACTTTACGATCCCTTCGACCCCGCGGCAACGAACCGGCCCTTCGACGACAAGCGTTATGCCATTGACCACTTCCAGACGAAGCTGTTCAAACTGGCGGAGGGATTCCAGACCGAGACCGGCCGCCGGATTGCGGCCGCGCGCGACAAGAGCCTGCGCGATTTTCTCGCGGCGTTCATGGATGAAATCTAGAGAACTATATCCAGGGAGAACGGCATGCGCATCAGCGACCTCTTCATATACCCGCTCAAGAGCGCTCGCGCCATTGCGCTGCCCGCCGCCGATATTGGCGCCGAGGGGCTTGCCGGCGACCGGCGGGCGATGATTACCGATTTGAACGGTCACTTCATCACCCAGCGCGAACTGCTGGACCTCGCGCGCATCGAGATCCGTCCGGAACCGGGCGCCTTTCGGCTGCTGATGCAGGGAAAGTCTGAGCTAGCGGTGCCTCCGCCTCGGCCTGAAGTCCGCATGGATGTGACCGTATGGAAATCGACCGTCAGCGCCGCGGTCGCCGATCCCGACAGCAACAGGCAGCTTTCCGAATGGCTCGGCCGCGAGGTGCTGCTGGTCTTCTTCGACGGGCAGGCACGGCGGACGGCGAACGCCGAATGGGCCGGCGAAAGCTCGCCCGTCACCTTTACCGACGGATACCAGATCCTGGTGACGACGACGGGCTCACTGAAGGCGCTGAATGCCGATCTCGCCGCGCATGGCGAAGGCAGCGTCGGAATGGAACGTTTCCGTCCGAACATCGTCATAGACATCGATGAGGCATGGCCGGAGGATCGCTGGGCGGCGATCGAAATATCAGGCGTTCGTTTCGATCTCGTCAAACCTTGCTCCCGCTGCATCATGACGACGCAGGACCAGTTGACCGGTTCACGCGAGGGGCCGAACCCGATGCCGGCCATGGGTCGCATCCGCATGTCTGCTGACCGGCGTGTGCCAGGGCCGCTCTTTGGCTGGAACGTCACGCCTCGCGGCAGCGGACGGATCGCCATCGGCGACGAGGTGAAGATCATCGAGGCGCGGCCGGAGGGCTGGGCGATGAAGGTTCGCGCACGAGAGTAGGTTGAATTGCGGAAGGGCTGAGGGCGCTTTGTCCCTTATACATCGCAACATTCTCCCTCATTGCTGTGACAGGCACAGGAATGAGGGAGCGTGGGGAGAGTTTCACCGTCTCTCACCCATGCCGAGTGCGGCATCGATAGCCGCCATGACGTCAGCCGACAGCGGTCCCTTTTCCAGTGCGCCGGCATTTTCCTCCACCTGGCTGATGGTGCGGAAGCCCGGAATGGGGAAAGTGCGCGGCGACCTCGCCAGGAGCCAGGCGAGAGCCCCCTGTGTCAGCGTGCGGCCGCCTGACGTCAGGAGATCGCGGACGGCATCGAGCCTTGCGGAAAATTCCGGAGCCATGCGCCCGTCCTTGAAATAGACCATCCAGGGGAGTGCCGCGCCGCGGACATCCTTGGCGCCTACCGCCTTGTCGGCGGTGAACTTGCCGGTGAGCAGCCCCATGGCCAGCGGACCGCGATTGATGGAAATCAGACCCTTCCCTTCGATCACAGCGATCATCTCCGGCACCGGATCGAAGACGTTCATCGTATGCTGGACCGAGACAAA
Source organism: Rhizobium sp. NXC14 (assembly GCF_002117485.1). Taxonomy (NCBI): domain Bacteria; kingdom Pseudomonadati; phylum Pseudomonadota; class Alphaproteobacteria; order Hyphomicrobiales; family Rhizobiaceae; genus Rhizobium; species Rhizobium sp. NXC14. The sequence goes on along the minus strand of NZ_CP021030.1, from coordinate 1,489,419 downwards.
GCCGGCGCGGTCGGCATGGCGGGCGGCGCGATCGGGAAAATCGGTGCTCCAGCCGAATGCGTCGATCTTGCCTTCGGCTCGCAGCGCCTCTAGCGTATCGAAGACAGCATCCGACTGTTCCAGCGGAAAATCATTGATGTGAAACTGCAGCAGATCAAGGCGATCGCGCTTGAGTCGGCGCAGCGATGTCTCGACCGAGCTGCGAATGAACGCCTCATCGGCGAAGGCCCCAATTGCCTGCTTCGTCTCCGGATCGGTCGCGAAGCCGAATTTGGTGGCGACGATGATGCCGTCACGATTGCCGACCGCCCGGCCGAGCACCTCTTCCGAGTGGCCGGCGCCGTAGTTCGAGGCGGTATCGAAGAAGCGGATGCCGAGCGCGATGGCGCGATCGATCGCTTCGACGGATTCATTGTCGTCGACTTCGCCCCAACCAAGCGGCGTGTCACCAGCGAAGAAAGGGCCGCCGATTGCCCAGCACCCCATGCCGAGGCGCGGGATTTCGCGACCGTTCCAGAGCGTGATCGTCGTCGGTGATGCGGTCTTGGTCAGCATGGAATCCTCCTTGATTGGCAATCAAGAGATAGGAGCCACCGATCAGCGGGTAAACCGCCAAATCCGGAGGATATTTTGCAGCAGTAAAAAATCAGGTCAGGCGGGGACGCCGTTCGGATCGGAAAGCGTCCGCGAGGCTGGATCAAGCGCCCTGAGCGCGGCCCGCACGAAACCGTCACGGGCTGCCGCAGCCTCGATGCCGCGCGGCTCGTAAACATGGCGATGCAGGAAGAACCCGGTCAGACGGAACGCGGCAGCAAGGCTGTCGAAGTCCGCCGCGTGATTGCCTTTGACACCGAGGAAGGGCGGCAGGACCAGCATCTTGTCGGCCCACGGCGCCCCGGCGCTACGGCTCACGGCGCGGCCGGACTTCGGCGAGACATAGACGAGATCAGAGCGGGCGCCGGTCGCCGCGCATTCGGCAAGATCGAGCCCGAAGCCGAGATCGTTCAGCACCGCCAGCTCGAAACGTACGAAAAGCTCACCGGCATCGGCGGGGTTGTGCAGATGATCGAGGATCACCTCCAGCGCGTCGAAGAGATGCGGATGCGGGTCTCGCTCCGGCAGCAGCCGCAGCAGAGCGCCCATCGCCTGGACCCCGTAGACGGCGGTCGCCGTTTCAATCAGACGGGCGGCGCGCAGCGTCACAGGCTCGACGCGGAATTCGCCGAGATGTTCGTCGAGCCGGGCGCGCCAGACGACCTCGACGGCATTGCCCGGCTGCAGCACCGGCTGCATGGCGCGCGAACGGCCGGAACGCACCAGGCCGAGGTGACGGCCGCGACCACGCGTCATAACCTCGGCGATGACGCTCGTCTCGCCGTGGCGTTTGACACCCAGAATGATTGCCTGGTCCTGCCACTGCATAAGAAGTTCCTGCGGCCGATTACCTTATCGTAGCGCATAAATCGGGAAACCGGAATCGATTTCCCGAAGGATTGCCCGCAGTTTCAAAGCGATCGCATCAGGCGCTCTCAAGCAGATCCCGTGTCCATCACGGACTACGTTAGGCCGCAGCCGGCAGAAGCCTCTGCAGGAATTCGCGCATCGCCTTTTCGTCGAACGGCTTCACCAGCAGCGGTATGTGCTGAAGGTCGCACGGGAAGTCACGTATATCGGAATAGCCACTGACAAAACCGAAGGGGATGCCGGCATCGAGAAGATGGCGGGCAAATCCGAAACTCATGCCCTCGCCGAGGTTGACGTCGAGAAGAGCGAAATCATACGTCTCCGCAGCGATGGCGGCTCTTGCCTGATCGAGACTGCCGACAATATCGATGCTCTCGACACCGGCCATGCGCAGGATATCCTCCGCCTCCATCGCGATGATCAGACTGTCCTCGAGAACCAAAACACGGAGTGCGTTCATGCTTCCGCGCCCCTCGTCGGGCGCTTTTCGCAGCGCCTTGGCCCTTTCGCCAACATCATTGCCCTCCGGTGCCCCGCATGGCACGCTATCGGTGAATTGCGCCACCAGTTCTGAATAAACCATTTTTCTGCCCGGTCGATAAGAATCAAAATCGGAGGAAAGATGACGACCGACCTTATTTTCCGAAAAGCTTAACTGCATTTAAAAAAGACATAGGCCATCGGGCTAAATGAAGGGACGCTTGCCCTCCCCAAGTCCTTCCCAACCGGCGATCGCCATTAACTCCTCACCGTTTTGAACTTCGCAGCCGCGTTCCTGCCAGCGGATCAAACCGCGTTCTCCAAGCTTTCTCAGCGTCTTGTTGGTGTGAACGATGGAAAGACCGAGAGTGTCGGCGATGTGCTGTTGAGTGATGGGGATGAATTTGCGGCCGTTGAAGAGATCGAGCTTCCTGCCGCGCTCATACAAGAAAGCGATCAGATAGGCCGCTCTTTCCAATGCAGTGCGACGGCCGATGGAGAGGAGATGCTCATCCAATATTCGTTCTTCGCGCGCGGCAATCCACGTGATGTCGAAGGCGAGCGAAGGATGTTTGTTGTAGAGCGTCATCAGCCGGTCGCGCTCGAAGACGCAAAGGGAAACGGGCGACAGCGCTTCGATGGAATGCTGCATTTCGCCGGCGATCGTTCCCTGAAGACCGATCAGGTCGCCCGGCATGATGTAATTCAGAATCTGGCGGCGCCCGTCCTCCAGCATCTTGTAGCGGAAGCCCCAACCGGACAGCACGGTGAAAAGATGAGCGCTGTGGGCGCCTTCGACAAGAATGGTGGAGCCGGCATCGACGGCAAGCTCGCCGCGTTTGAAACGTGAAACGAATTCCAGCTCGTCTCGGCTGAACTCCCTGAAATGCGGCAGAGGCCGCAATGGACATAATTCGCAAGGGGTCTTGAATGAATGGATGCGTCTCGACGTCGCCATGCCTGCCCCGCGGTCGCGCAAACGACGGCCCGTCTGGCCGCCGTTGACCGAGGAATGCGCAAAGCTCGGATTCGTTCCGCAACGAGACGGATTTTTTCCTAAGAAACAAGGGGCTGGAGGCTTCTCGATAAAATCGTTGCCGTCCTTATTTAGGGAATTCGAGGCCCATTTCGCGGAAGCGCTCGGGGTCATCGCCCCAGTTCTCGCGGACCTTGACGAAGAGGAAGAGATGGACCGGCTGCTCTAATATTTCCGACAATTCCTTGCGGGAGGCGGTCGAGATCGCCTTGATGGTTTCGCCACCTTTGCCGAGGGCGATCTTCTTCTGGCTATCACGCTCGACATAGATCACCTGCTCGATCCGAACCGAGCCATCCTTACGCTCTTCCCACTTTTCCGTTTCGACATGCGAGGAATAGGGAAGCTCCTGGTGCAGGCGCAGGAACAGCTTTTCGCGGGTAATCTCCGCGGCGAGCTGACGCATGGGGAGATCGGAGATCTGGTCTTCCGGATAGTACCACGGCCCCTCCGGCAAGGTGGTGGCCAGATAGTCCATGACATCGTCGCAACCGGAACCGGTTTCGGCCGAGATCATGAAAGTGCGATCGAAAGCAATCTTCTCATTGGCGGCGGCGGCCAGCGCCAGCAGATCCTCGCGGTTGACGCGGTCGATCTTGTTGAGCACCAGGATCTTCGGCTGCTGGACTTCTTTCAGGCCCTCGAGGATGGCTTCGGCGTCGCCGCGCAAACCGCGCTCGCTGTCGATCAGCAGCATGATCAGATCGGCATCCTTGGCGCCGCCCCAGGCAGAAGTCACCATGGCTCGGTCGAGCCGACGGCGCGGCTTGAAGATGCCGGGCGTATCCATGAAGACGATCTGGGCATTGTCATGAATGGCAATGCCGCGGACGATCGCGCGCGTCGTCTGCACCTTGTGACTGACGATCGACACCTTGGCGCCGACGAGGCGGTTCACCAGCGTCGACTTGCCGGCATTAGTCGGCCCGATCAGCGCAACGAAACCCGAATGTGTCGGACCATTGGCTTCTACGGCAGCTTCGGCCGCGATATCTTCTTCTTGTGTCATTGTACCGTCAGTTTCCGGCAGACGATTGCTGCCAAATGCCTTCACGCTCGAGCATCTTGGTCGCCGCAACCTGTTCGGCGGCACGCTTCGACCGCTCTACGCCGGTTTCCGGCTTTATGCCAGCAACTTCTACCGTCACCTTGAAGCGCGGATCATGATCCGGTCCGCTGCGTTCATCAACCCGATAGATCGGTGTGACGCCGAATTTCGCGTGTGACCATTCCTGCAGCTCGGTCTTGGCGTCGCGCTTGGCGCCGTCGGCCCTGACCGCCCTGCCCTGCCAATAGCGCAGGATGAACCGGCGGGCGACTTCGAGACCGCCATCGAGATAGATCGCGGCGATCAGGCTCTCGACGACATCGGCGCGCACATTCATCATGCGCTTGCCGGTCAATTTCTTCACATCGGCGCCGGTGCGGATATAAAGGTGGAGATTGAGTTCGTCGGCGACCGCTGCACAGGTTTCGGCGCTGACGAGCTGGTTGAGGCGAACCGAGAGCTCGCCTTCCCCCGCCGTGCCGAAGGTGCGGAACAGAAGCTCGGCGATGCAGAGCCCGAGGACCCTGTCGCCGAGAAACTCCAGCCGTTCGTAGTTGCCGCCCTTTTCGGTACGGGCGCTGGCATGGGTCAGTGCCCGGTCCAGGCGTGCCTTTTCGGCGAAGTCATGGCCGATCAGGCTTTCGAGCTTTGCGCGATCCGCCGCAGAAAGCGTCTGCGCCTTACTCATTCAACGACCTTGAAAAGGCGGTCCCAGCGCATGTTGGTCGGCCACTTCCAGATTTCGCGGAAAGACGTGTCGTTGCCGAGCGAGAAGAAGATGACGCTGGCGCGACCGACAAGATTTTCAGCCGGCACGAAGCCGACGTCGAAGCGGCTGTCGAGCGAGTTATCGCGGTTGTCGCCCATCATGAAATAATGGCCTTCCGGCACGATGAACTCACGGGTGTTGTCGCCGCGCGAGACCGGCGACTGGTCGAGCGTGTCGTAAGTCTTGCCGTTATCAAGGGTTTCGCGGAAGACCGGTACGTCCTCGCCCGGATCGAGCTTGTAGTCCGAGGTGAAACTGCCATCCGCCACCTTCGGAACCGGCTTGCCGTTGACGTAGAGGACGCCGTCGGTGACCTGGATATGGTCGCCGGGCAGGCCGATGCAGCGCTTGATATAATCGACATCGGGATTCGGCGGGAAGCGGAAGACGACGATATCGCCGCGCTTCGGATCGGAGCCGAAGATGCGGCCGCTGAAGAGATCAGGCGAGAAGGGCAGCGAATACTTCGAATAGCCGTAAGCGAACTTATTGACGAAGATATAATCGCCGACGAGCAGCGTCGGCATCATTGAACCGGACGGAATGGTAAAGGGCTGGAACAGCACGGTTCTGATCACCATCGCCAAAATCAGCGCCTGAATGATGACCTTGATGTTTTCCCAGAGGGCGTTCGGCTTGGTATCGACTTTTTCGGACACGCAGTCTTGTTCCTTCAAGACGCCGTAAAGGCGCAATTCTTTCTGCCGTTCTCTCTAGCGGCTTCGGCCGGTTGCGGCAATGGCGACAACATGAAAAGCGACGAGAGGTCGCGTTGAAACGCTTCCGTGGTCGCGATCAAACACTCCCAGGGTCGCGTTGAAACGCTTCTGCGGTCGCTACCAAACGCCCCCGGGTCCCGTTGAAACGCTCCCCGGGGTCGCCATCATGGCCTTTCGGGCAACGCCTCGATGATAACGAAGGCCTGCGCCAAGGGATAATCATCGGTTATTGTCAAATGAATGGCGGGTCTATGGCCCGCGGGCAGCATCGCTTCCAGGAGCGCGGCGGCGGTACCGGTCAGTAGCATGGTCGGCTTGCCGCTCGGCAGGTTGACGACGCCCATGTCCTTCCAGAAGACGCCCTGGGCTATGCCGGTGCCGAGCGCCTTCGAACAGGCCTCCTTGGCGGCGAAACGCTTGGCATAGGATGCGGCGCGGTTTGCCCGGCGGTCGGAACGGGCGCGCTCGATCTCGGTGAAGCAGCGATGAGTGAAGCGCTCGCCGAAGCGCTCGATCGATTTCTCGACACGACGAATGTCGATCAGATCGCTGCCAATGCCGATGATCATGCCGGAACCTTCCGTCGCTCAAGAATTCTGTACCGGTTCATATGCTCGGCATGTCGCTGGCCGCACCCGCCAGGCGCAGACGTGCCCGCTCCAGCAGTCGCGTGCGGCGGCGGGCCTGAAAACCTTTGACGGTGTAGAACGTCAGCGCATAGAGCGCAACGGCGGTTACGATTCCCGGTGGGATGGCGCCGATCAACATCGGCTCCAGCACGGGCTTCCACAATTCGGTGAAGTTCAGCTTGTGAAAGAGCGCGGCGAGATCCACCGCCTGACCGGCCAGATGATCCTCACGGCTGAGCAGCAGATGGCCGATTTCCCAGGTGATACCCCAGATGAAAGGATAGGTCAGCGGATTGCCGAAGGCCGCGCAGCCGAGAGCCGCGGCCACCATATTGCCGGAGAGGAAATAGGTGATGACGAAAGCCATGACGAAATGCACGCCAATGAACGGCGTCCACGAGACAAAGACGCCGGCGGCAACACCGGCCGCAACCGCATGCGGCGAAGCGCTCAGGCGCAGAATGCGCATTGTCAGGTAACGGATCGGGCGAAGGAAACCTTTTCGGGGCCATAGAAGCTCCCGCATCTTTTCCTTGAAACCCGCAGGCTTGCGACGGCGAAACAACATGGCCGCTATTTAGTGCAGTGCACCGGACCATGACAAGAGCGGCCAATGGTACCGCCCGAAACAGCCCCCTTATCTTTCTTGCAAAGGAGCATCTTCATGCCGAGGCGCGCTCATTATCGTAACGTCCCTCACTCGACAAAGTATAAAGGCGGTGTCAGCGATTGCGGAACAGACCGCGATCGACCTGACGCTGACGAAACTCGAGATCGATACGATCCAGCGAGCCGTTCAGATAGGCCATTTCACGTTCCTGCGTGGTCGGCGCGCGAAAGGCGCGAGCGATTTTCCTGATAGGATCAAACATTACCTTGTCTCATCTTCTGTTTACGTTTTCGATGACCAGAAGATAGTCCCGGCAAAGGTTAATTACCACCGCCGCAACATGGACACAGCTATGCGCACAACGCATTCCTTGCCTTATTGCTGCGCCGTCGCGAGTACAGACCGATCATAAAATGTGCATTTTGGTCGATCAGCTCCATGGCAGGCTAACAAAAGCCTACTCATAGAGCCGCCGGACCGTGGCGATGCAATCCAGGTCCTTCATCTGGGCGAGCAACTGGTTGAGCTGCCGCAGGTCCCACACCTCGACTTCGAGCATCATCTCGGTGAAATCGGCTGCCACGCGCACCGTGTTCAGCATGCGAATATTGACGTCGAGCCCGGCCACGGTCTGGGCGACCTTGGCAAGCGTGCCGGGCTCATTCAATGCATTCACCATGATACGCGCCATGAAACGCGACTTGTTGGCCTCGTCGAGATCCCAGCGCACGTCGATCCAGCGATCGGGTTGATCGTCGAAACGCTGCAGGCTCGGCGACTGGATCGGATAGATGGTAATGCCCTTGCTCTGATCCATGATGCCGACGATGCGGTCGCCGGGCACGGCGCCGGTCGAGGCGAACTTGACGTCGACATTGCCGGACAGGCCGCGGATCGGGCCGACATCGACATCGGCATCGAGTTCCGAATGGCCGCCTTCGGCCCCTGTTTTAGCCTTTCCGGGAATCTTGAAGATCATGCCCGCGGCGCTGCGGACGTTGAACCAGCCGTCATCGCCTGAAGGCTTGACGGTGACGCGCTCGTCCTGGTGATCAGGATAGACGGCGCGCAGCACGTCGAGCGAGGACATCTCGCCGCGACCGACGGCGGCGATTGCATCCTCGACATCCTTCTGGCCCAGACGGTGGAGCGCCGGCTTCATCGCCTCGCGCGAGAAAATCTTGCCGGCCCGGTTGAAGGTGCGCTCGAGAATGCGGTGGCCGAGGCCTGCATATTGCTTGCGGATCGCCATGCGGGTGGCGCGGCGGATGGCAGCCCGCGCCTTGCCGGTGACGACGATTTCTTCCCACGCCGCCGGCGGAACCTGCACGCCGGAGCGGATAATCTCGACTTCGTCGCCATTCGCCAGCCGCGTCACCAGCGGCATGATGCGGCCGTTGATCTTGGCGCCCACCGTCGTGTCGCCGATATTGGTGTGCACCGCATAGGCGAAATCGATCGGGGTGGCACCACGCGGCAGGGCAATCAGCTTGCCCTTCGGCGTGAAGCAGAAGACCTGATCCTGAAAGAGTTCGAGCTTGGTGTGCTCAAGGAATTCCTCCGGGCTGTCACCTTCGGCGAGCGCCTCGATCGTATGGCGCAGCCAGGAATAGGCATTGGATTCGCGCGAAAGAATGTCGCCATCGGCATTGGTGGCGCCATCCTTGTAGAGCGTGTGAGCGGCGATGCCGAACTCGGCGATTTCGTGCATACGCTTGGTGCGGATCTGCAACTCGATGCGCTGGCTGGAGGGGCCGACGATGGTGGTGTGGAGCGAACGGTAATCGTTCTGCTTCGGCGTCGAGATATAATCCTTGAACCGGCCGGGCACGACGCGCCAGCGCGTATGGACGATGCCGAGCGCCCGGTAACAGGATGGAATGTCCTCGACGATCAGACGGAAGCCGTAGACATCGGAAAGCTGTTCGAAGGAGAGCGACTTCGACTGCATTTTGCGAAAGACCGAATAGGGCTTCTTCTGCCGGCCCTTGACATAGGCGCTCGTCAGGCCGCTTGCGACCAGCAGGTCGCGCAATTCGGCCTCGATCTTCTTGACGATGCCTTCGTTGCGCTTGGAGAGCTCTTCCAGCCTTTTCGTGACGGTCTCGTAGGCCTCCGGGTTCATGTGCCGGAAGGAAAGCTCCTCGAGTTCCTCGCGCATATCCTGCATGCCCATGCGGCCGGCGAGCGGCGCATAGATTTCCATCGTCTCCTCGGAGATGCGGGCACGCTTGTCGGCCGACATGTGATCGAGGGTACGCATATTGTGCAGGCGGTCGGCGAGCTTGACGAGCAGCACCCGCACGTCATCTGATATGGCGAGCAGCAGCTTGCGCAGGTTCTCCGCCTGCTTGGCCTTCTTGGTGACGAGATCGAGCTTCTTGATCTTCGTCAGCCCCTCGACCAGGCGGCCGATGTCCTCACCGAAGAGTTCGTCGATTTCGGCGCGCGTCGCCGTCGTATCCTCGATCGTGTCGTGCAGAAGGGCGACCGCGATCGTCGATTCATCGAGATGCATATCGGTCAGGATGGCGGCGACCTCGAGCGGATGGGAAATATACGGGTCGCCGCTCGCGCGTTTCTGCTGGCCATGTTTCTGCATGGCGTAAACATAGGCCTTGTTCAGCAGTGCTTCATTGGCATCGGGCTTGTATTGCTGAACCCGCTCCACGAGCTCGTACTGCCGCATCATTCCAAAGCCACTCCGACAAAAACAAAAGCGCGCCAATCAACGATTGGCGCACACATGGGCAATAATATGCCTAAGCAATAAAGGCGCAAGATTGACGATTGGTAATCGTCGCTCTTTTCCGGTTCAGATCCGGTCGAGACGCTTAATAATCGTCGCTCTTTTCCGGCGGCACGAGGCCCTCGATACCGGCAAGCAGCTCTTCTTCCGACATCTGGTCGAAAGTGATCGTCTCCGGCAGGTCATCCTGCTCCTCGCTATCGGCGGCAGCAGCGCCGCCGGCGGCGATCATGCTGGCCGGATCGGGCTCGGGCTCGTCGACTTCGACATGCTTCTGCAGCGAATGGATCAGATCTTCCTTGAGATCATCGGGGGAAAGCGTCTCGTCGGCGATTTCGCGCAGCGCCACGACAGGATTCTTGTCGTTGTCCCGATCGATGGTGATCGAGGCACCCTGGGAAATCAGCCGGGCGCGGTGGCTGGCGAGCAGAACCAGCTCGAAGCGGTTCTCCACCTTGTCGATGCAATCTTCAACTGTGACACGGGCCATTGCCTGTCCTTTACGGTCGTCATTTCGGGATTAGCACGCCCGATACAATTAAAACCGGGCAAATACAAGTTTTTCGTTCCGGCTCCCCTCGTCTTTATCCGGTGCCGAGCTAAATTTCCATGGAGAATGTGACAATTCTACCAAAGGTTGCTTGGAATATGCGGAATCGTGCCCTAAATCTCTCTTATATGAATAGATGGTAAAGTAAGCATCAGATCAAGGATCACGATAAGCCCTTGTATTTATTGCAATTTGATGCCCTGCGAATTTCGATTTCTCTCATTGGAATTGGTAAGCGATGTTTGACCCACGCGAAAAAATTGCACTCTTCATTGACGGCGCCAACCTCTACGCTGCATCCAAGAGCCTCGGTTTCGACATAGATTACCGCAAGCTCTTGAAGGCATTCCAGAAACGCGGCTACCTCCTGCGCGCCTACTATTATACGGCGTTGATCGAGGACCAGGAATATTCATCGATCCGTCCTCTGATCGACTGGCTCGACTATAACGGCTACAAAGTCGTCACCAAGCCCGCCAAGGAATTCACCGACTCCATGGGCCGGCGGAAGATCAAGGGCAACATGGACATCGAGCTGGCGATCGACGCCATGGAGCAGTCGGAAACCGTCGACCATCTCGTCATCTTCTCCGGCGACGGCGACTTCACGAACCTCGTCGAAGCGCTGCAACGCAGAGGCCGCAAAGTCTCGGTGATCTCGACCATGGCGACGCAGCCGCCGATGATCGCCGACGACCTGCGCCGACAGGCCGACCATTTCATTGATCTCTTGTCGCTGAAGGCTGAGATCGGTCGCGATCCCGCGGAACGGGCGCCGCGCCCGGTCGAAGTCGCCCCAGCCAGCGATTTCGGGGACTAATCGAAGCGTCGCGAGCCGATCGGCTGCGGCGTGATGGGTTAGCCGTTATCCTTCAATAAGCGGCTCTTCTGCCGGTTCCAGTCGCGCTCCTTCTCGGATTCGCGCTTATCGTGCAATTTTTTGCCCTTGGCGAGCGCCAGCTCCATCTTCGCCCGACCCCGATCGTTGAAATAGATCTTCAGCGGGACCAGCGTCATGCCTTCGCGGTTGACGGCGGAGCGCAGGCGATGGATTTCACGGCCCGACAGCAGCAGCTTGCGGCGCCGGCGCGGCTCGTGATTGAAACGGTTCGCCTGCAGATATTCCGGCAGGTAGGAATTGATCAGCCAGATCTCGCCGTCCTCATCCGACGCGTAGGATTCGGCGATATTGGCCTTGCCTTCGCGCAACGACTTGACCTCCGTGCCCTTCAGCACCAGACCTGCCTCATAAGTATCGATGATCTCGTAGTTGAAGCGGGCTTTGCGGTTTTCGGCCACGACCTTGTTCACCACGCGCTGGCTGCCTTTGGGGGCCATGACGATATTCCCTTCGGGGCGCGCGAAAAGCCGCGCCCTCATTGCTTACCCCTTATGTAAGGGAACGAGCCGGCCTTGTGAAGGCGGCCGGTCTCCTCAGTTCAGCAATCCTGCATGACGCATGGCGGCATCGATCGCTGCTTCGGTTGCCGGCTCCAGCGTCGAAAGCAGCGGCGAGCGGACGTTACGGCTCATGCGGCCGAGCTTGGAGAGACCGTATTTGGCGCCGCAGAGACCAGGCTCAAGGAAAATTGCCTTGTGCAGCGGCATCAGGCGGTCCTGATATTCGAGCGCGCGGGCGTATTCACCGGCCAACGTCGCGGCCTGAAAATCGGCGCAGAGGCGCGGGGCGACATTGGCCGTCACCGAGATGCAGCCGACGCCGCCATGGGCGTTGAAACCGAGGGCTGTCGCGTCCTCGCCGGACAATTGCCTGAAATCCTTGCCGCAGGTGATGCGCTGCTCGGAAACACGCTCGATCTTGCCCGTCGCGTCCTTGACGCCGACGATATTGCTATGTGCCTTGACGAGAGCACCCATCGTTTCGGGCGTCATATCGATCACCGAACGGCCCGGAATATTGTAGATATAGATCGGCAGGGCAACGGCCTCGGCAATCGCAGAAAAATGCGCAATCAGCCCCTTCTGCGTCGGCTTGTTGTAATAGGGCGTGACGACGAGCACGGCGTCGGCGCCGACCTTTTCGGCGTGCTGGGCGAGTTCGACCGCCTCACGCGTATTGTTCGAACCGGCGCCGGCCATGACCGGAACGCGTTTTGCCGCCACTTCGATGCAGAGTTCCACGACCTGCTTGTGCTCGGCATGCGACAGCGTCGGCGATTCGCCGGTCGTTCCCACCGGAACGAGACCGCTGCTGCCTTCCTTGATCTGCCAGTCGACATGGGCAGCGAAGCTCGCTTCGTCGATCAGTCCGGCATCGGTGAAGGGGGTGACGAGGGCGGGAATGGACCCATTGAACATGCAAAGCTCCTCACGACCAAATCCTTGCTTCGGCCGCATTCCATGAATATTTTGCGCACCATAAAGCGCTGAAATCATCGCGACAAGCGCGGAGAGTTCGGTTTAGGGCAAATTCCGATAGCAGATGTGAATGAATTTTACCTGGTACGGTAAGGTTTCGTTAAGAAGCCTCTAGCCAAATGAACAGGGCGTGTTTTCCGTTGCGAGATCCCGGATGAAGAAAGCTGTCCTGATTCTGACCGCCTTCGGCTTCGTTGCCGCCGCGTGGGGCAGCGTTGCGTCCCCGCTTCCCGGCGAAAGCATTCCGACGCCTGAAGTCAGGCCGATCGGCTTCGTCCCAGAGACCTCCATACCGGAAGCGCTGACAACCGGCGCCATCCCGCGCAATCAGGCCGTCGCGCCGGTCGCCAATGATCTGAAAACCGGACTCGACGCGCTCTCTGCCAAGAACCCGCAACTGGCTCTGTCAATCCGCGACAGCATGCGCGAGGATACGCTCGATCGCCATATCCTCACCTGGGCGATCGCCGTCTCCGGCTTGAAGGGCGTTCCCTCCTATCAAATCGCCAGTGCTGCGCAGGAGCTCAAGGGATGGCCTGGCCTTTCCAGGCTGCGCGCCTATTCCGAACGCGCGCTCTACGACGAAAACCCCGACCCGTCAGCCGTGCTCGCCGCCTTCGGCGACACCGCGCCGGAGACGATGCAGGGCGCCATCATTCTCGGGCGGGCGCTGATTGCGACAGGCAAGCAGGCGCAGGCAGCAAAATATATCCGCACGGTCTGGCGCACCGAGGCGCTCGACAAGGCAAGCGAAGACAAGATCCTCCTCGAGTTTTCCGCCCTGCTGACGCCAGCCGACCACAAGGCGCGGATGGACTATCTGATGTATCGTGGCCGGGTGGCGCAGGCCAAGCGCTTCGGCGACATGGGCGAGGCGCAGTCCCTCTACAAAGCCTGGGCCGCCGTCGACGCCAAAGCTGCCAATGCCGACGCGCTGCTCAATAGCGTCGAGGCGAAATGGCGTGGCGATGCCGGCCTGCTGTTCGCGCGCATCGAATATCTGCGCAGGCAGGACAAATATGCCGAAGCGGCGGCGCTTCTGGAAAAGATGCCGCGCGAGCCGGGCGAACTCGTCAATTCCGGAGAATGGTGGAACGAGCAGCGGATCGTCAGCCGCGGCCTCGTCGACCAGGGACAATTCAGACCGGCCTATCGCATCGTCGCAAGCTCTGCGGCAACCAGCCCGACTGATATCGTCGAGGCCGAATTCCATGCCGGATGGTATGCGCTGCGCGGGCTGCAAGACCCGACAACGGCGGAAAAGCATTTCCGCAAGATTCTGGCGACTTCCAACGGTCCCATCTCGGTGTCGCGCGCCTGGTACTGGCTCGGGCGAGCAGCCGAGGCCGGCGGCCCCGGCAGTTCCGGCGAATTCTACGGCAAGGCCGCGAATTTTCCCGGCACCTTCTATGGACAGCTCGCTGCCGAAAGGCTTGGACGCAAGACGCTCAACGTCAGCTATCCCACGCCGAGCGCAGCCGACCGCCAGCGTTTCCAGGCGCGCGAGGCCGTGCAGGCAATCGCCCGGCTTGAGGCAGCCGGCCACGGTTGGCGGGCCGACATCCTCTATCTCGCACTCGCCGATCAGCTGCAAAGTCCCGGTGAACTGGCGATCCTTGCGGCGCAGGCCGAGCAATCAGGCAATCATCATCTGTCGCTGCAGGTCGGCAAAATCGCCTATGGCCGAGGGATCGATGTCGCCGCGCTCGCCTTTCCCGTCGGCGTAATCCCGCCGAATGCCAATATCTCCGGCTCCGGCAAGGCGCTCGCCTATGCCATTGCCCGGCAGGAAAGCGCCTTCAATCCGGCCGCCGTTTCGGCAGCGAATGCACGCGGCCTGCTGCAGCTTCTGCCCGGCACTGCTCAGGCGGTGGCCAAACGCCACAACATCACCTTTTCGAAGGACAAGCTGACGGCCGATGCGGGCTACAATGCGACCCTCGGTGCGCATTATCTCGGCGAGCAGATCGAAGCCTTCGGTGGCTCCTATATCCTCACCTTCATCGCCTATAATGCCGGGCCGAAGCGCGTGCCGGAATGGATCGGACGCTACGGCGACCCACGCGGCAGGCCGATCGACGAAATCATCGACTGGATCGAACGCATCCCCTTCCCCGAGACGCGCAATTACGTACAGCGGGTGATGGAGAATTATGAAGTCTACAAGGCCCGCCTCGGCCAGCCGACGGATATCGAGCGCGACCTGATCGGCGGACGCGGCGCCTCCTGAAGTCGTTTGGCGCGGCTTGAAAAGCAGGCTGGTCTTTTTTCCGCATGTCTTTATCGCAAAACCGCTGCACACTTTTGCGAGACATGCTCTACACCTTCCAGATCAGACAGGTCTCGAGGAATGCGATGCCGGACGTGGATGCAGGCAGTTTCCAGGAACGATTTTACCATTCTTCCGATGGGCTGACGCTTTATGCCCGCGACTACCGGCCCCCCGGGGCCGCAGCCGCCGAAAGGCTGCCGGTGATCTGCCTGCCCGGCCTGAGCCGCAATGCCCGGGACTTTCATCCGCTTGCGCTGCTTCTCAGCCGCGACAGAACTGGCCCGCGTAGAGTGATCGCCGTCGATTCGCGCGGGCGCGGAAATTCCGCATGGGATGAGAACAAGGCCAATTACAATCTCGCTGTCGAGACCGGCGACATCATTGCCGCCTGCACGGCATTCGGCATCGAGCGGGCGGTTTTCATCGGCACGTCGCGCGGCGGCCTGATCCTGCACTTGATCGCGGCGGCACGGCCGGATCTTCTCGAAGCCGTGGTCCTGAACGATATCGGACCGGCGATCGAGGCAGGAGGGCTGGCGCTCATTCGCGACTACCTCAACGGCAGGAAGCCGGCCGACTGGAAAGAGGCGGCCGATATATTGCAGGTGAATCATGGCGCCTCGTTTACTGCGCTTACGGGCGAGGACTGGCGCGAAATGGCGCTTGCGCTATATCGCGACGTCGGCGGAAGGCCGGTCGCCGACTTCGATCCGGCTATCGCCGAGGCACTGAGATCGATCGATTTCAGCCAGCCGCTGCCCGATCTGTGGGCACAATTCGAAAGCCTGAGCCGCTTTCCGCTGATGTTGATCCGCGGTGAAAATTCACCGCTGCTGTCGCAGGAAACAGTGAACGAAATGGCCCGACTGCATCCCGGATTGGTCCTTCATACCGCCGGAGGGCAAGGACATGCGCCCCTCCTCCATCTCGGCAATATCTCTGCAGCAATTCGCGCTTTTCTGGCCACTTGCCGGTAGGCTGTATCTGCAAACGGATGCGGCTTCCGCTGATACACAGACGCTTTTGGGGGCGGCCGCCTGGAGGCCTGGCGCCACCTCCATCCCCGGCGTGTGTAGGACGCCCCTCGCCCACACCTCGTCTGCGGCCCCCTCAGTTCGGTTCCCGGATGGCATCATCCAGGCCGCGCAGCAGCGGATAGAGGAAATAGGAGATCACCGTTCTGTTGCCCACCTTGATCTCTGTGGAGACGGTCATGCCCGGCAGCAGCCTGACCGGCACGTCCGAGACGTTCAGCCTCGTATCGGCAAGCAGGATGCGAGCCTTGAAGAAGGGCGCGGCCGGCTGGCCCGGGGTGGCGGTCTGTTCCTGCTGCTGGCCGGTCATGAACGTGTCCTGGCTGATGGTGCGAACCTCGCCCGACGCGGTGCCGTATTTCTGGAAGGGGTAGGCGTCCAGCTTGATGCGGGCCTCCTTACCCACCGCGATGCGGCCGATGTCGCGGGTGTTGATCGAGACTTCGGCTTCGAGCGGCACGTTGATCGGCACCAGTGTGACTATCGGTTCGGCTTCGCGTACCACGGAGCCGATGGAGCGCTGGGCGAGGTCGAGCACGACGGCGTCGGCAGGTGCTGTCAGCGACACCATGTTGCGGCGCAGCTCCATCTTCTTCAGCTCTTCATCCGCCATGTCGCGCTGGCCGCGCAGCTCGACCAGCTGTTCCATCGCGGCGCGGCGGAAATCCTCGATAAAGGCCTGCCGGTCGGCTTTCAGCTTGGCAAAGGTATGCGCGGCTTCGTCGGCCTTGCCGCGCACGGCCGTCAGATCGGACTCGACGTCGAGGCGGGCGTCGCGCGAGCCGAGCATGGTGATCAGCGAGCCGCTCTGCGTGTTAAAGAGCCGCTCGCGCGCGCCTTCGATCTGCGAGAGCGTGTCGCGTCGGTCGATGAGCACGGCTTCCTGGTTCTTGGCCGCGGCAAGCGCTGCCGACTGGCCGGCGATCTGCTGCTCGAAATTCTGCAGCTGCGCCGTGTAGAAGGCCCGCCGCTGGCCGAAGAGCTGCAACTGCAGCATCTCGTCGGGCGTCGATCCGGCCATCATCGTGTAGTCATCGCCGGCGAGTTCCGCCTCGATGCGCTTCACTTGGGCGTCGAGTGCGGAGAACTTCGCCTGCTGCTGGTCGACATCGGCCTGGCTGAAAGTGGCGTCGAGCGTTGCGAGCGTTTGTCCGGCACGCACCACCTCGCCGGCCTTCACATCGATCGTGCGGATGATCGAGGTTTCCAGCGGCTGGACGACGATGGTCGGTTGCGTGGTGACGAGTTTGCCGGGCGCAATCACCACCTCGTCGATCTCAGAGACGGACGCCCAGATGATGGTCGCAGCGATCAGCGCCGTCACGCAATAGAGCGTCATGCGCGCAATGCGCGGCGGAGCACGTTCCTCGAGCTCGACGGCATCGGACTGAAATTCCGCGATAACAGGCGGCAGCGGCGGGCGGGCGACGAGCAGCCCGGTCCTTCCGTCTGGCCCCTTATTCGAGGGGCCATGGTCCGAGGCGCCCTTGTCTGATGAAATTGGCAGGTTCTCGCTGGATTTTGTGACACGCGCGTTCATGCGACCTGCCTCATTTGCTGGGCCCACAGGTGGCGATAAGTCATGCAGCGCGACACCAGCTGGTCGTGCCGGCCGATATCGGCGACCTTGCCCCGATCGATGACGAGAATGGCATCGGCATCCACAAGCGTCGAAAGCCGGTGCGACACGATGACGACGGTGCGCCCGGCGGCGATCCGGCTCAGATTTTCGCGGATGATCGCCTCGCTGTCTGGGTCAAGCGCGCTCGTCGCCTCGTCGAAGATCAGGAGCTTCGGATCGGTGATCAGCGCGCGCGCAATGGCAAGCCGCTGCCTTTGGCCGCCGGAGAGGTTGGCGGCGTTTTCTTCCAGCATCGTGTCGAAGCCGCGCGGCAGGCGCTCGATGAATTCCTCCGCGCCGGCGACGCGGGCGACCTCCATGATTTCCTCGATGCTGGCATCGGGTTTGGCGGCAGCGATATTGTCGCGCACCGTGCCGCGGAAGAGGAAATTATCCTGCAGCACGACGCCGATGCTGGTTCTCAGATGCACGAGATCGATTTCGCGGCTGTCGTAGCCATCCATGCGCACCAGCCCCTCCTGGCTCTGATAGAGGCCCTGGATGAGTCGGGTGATCGTCGTCTTGCCCGAGCCGCTCTTGCCGACGACGCCGAAGACGCAGCCCGCCGGAATGGCGAAGGACACATTGTCGAGCGCAGGCGCCGCATCGGGAGCATAGCGGAAGGTGACCCTGTCGAATTCGATGCGGCCATGCAGATGCGGCCGCACACCTCGGCCGCGTCCGGCCTGTTCCGGCCGCTGGTTCATGATCTCGCCGAGCATGCGCACGGAAAGCGCCACTTCCTGATATTCATGCACCATGGTGACGATCTGCACCAGCGGCCCCGAGACGCGGCCGGCCAGCATGTTGAAGGCGACCAGCGCGCCGATCGTCATGGAACCGCTGAAGACATCGAGCGCGCCGAGCCCGATGATCGCCACGCTCATCAGCTTTTCCAGAAGCCCGGTCAGCGACTGGGCGATGGTGGAGATTTTTTCGACCCGGAAGCGCACCGAGATCGACTGCGCCGAATAATCGTCCCACACCTTGCGCTGTCGCGGCTCCAGCGCCAGTGATTTCACCGTGCGCATGCCGTGCACGGTTTCGACAAGCAGGGCCTGCCGGTCGCCTTCGGCCTGATAGAGGGCCTGCAGGCGACGCTGGAACGGCCCGACGAGCATCATCACCACAAGCCCGACGAGCGCCGCAAAACCCAGCACCACGAGGGTCAGCTTGACGCTGTAGAGAAGCAGGATCGGCACGAAGACGAAGAGCGAAACACCGTCGAGAAGCGTCAGGAACAGCCGGCCGGTCAGGAATTCGCGGATGCGCCCCGTCTGCTGCATATGCTTGACGAGAACACCGGCCGAGGCCTGTTCGAAGAGCGCGATCGGCAGGTTGAGCAGATGGCCGAAGGTGCGCGTCGCCACCCGGATGTCGATCCTGTTGGTGGCGTAGAGCAGCAGATAGCGGCGCAGGAAGCTGAAGGTCGCGTCGAAGACGAGCGCCACCGCGATACCGACGGTCAGGACCGTCAATGTCGCGTAGCTCTGATGCACGAGCACCTTGTCGATGACGAGCTGGAAGAACATCGGCGTCGTCAAACCCAGTCCGTACAGCACGAAGGCTGCGAGCGCCACATCGCGGAAGAAGCTGCGCTGCCGGATAATTTCGGGGATGAACCAGCGGAAGCCGAAGGGCCGGTCCTCATCCGACATGCGGTAGTTGCGCTTCAGCAGAACCACCGATCCGAGCCAGGCCTTGGCGAATTGCTCCTCGCTCAGCAGCATGACTTCAGGGCGCGTGGCGAGCGGGTCGAGAACGCGGATCCGCTCATCCTCACCCTCCCCGAGAGCGCCAGCGATGACCACCCAGTTGCCGTTCGAAAGTTCGGCAAGCACCGGGAAAGCCTCGCCGAGTTGGAACAGGCTTCGCCAGTCGAGGGCCAGATGCCTGGCCCTCAGACCGGCATCCTTCGCCATTCTGAGCATTTGCCGCACCGCCACCGGATCGTTGCCGACGCAATAATCGTGCTGCAATCGCTCAGGAGAAAGGTCGACGCCGTGGTGACGCGCGACGAGCGCAAGACAATGCAGGTTGGTATGCAGAAAACCACTCATGGCCCACCCGAAACATTACGAGACCGAGGCTGTCCCTGTTGTCAGTTGAAATTCGGCGAGGCGTTTGAAGCGCCCTGCACCGATTGGATATCGGTGGCGGCTGCAGCCGACACGTCACCGATGCGACGGACCGCGCCCGCCTCGACCAAGCCGCCAAGCGCCTTCTGCATGAGATCAACCGCATTGGCGAAGGCGTCGACAGGCATGATGATGCGCTGGCGGAAAACCGGCTTCGGATTGTTGTTGGCGTCCCGATCGGTGGCCGAGAGCGACATCAGGTCGATGCGCACGATCGTTCCTGTGACGGTGATTTCGCCTATACCGTCTGCATAAAGTTCGCTGCTCATTGTTCTCTCCTCTGGTTGATAATCAAAACCTGTTCACCTTTGAGTCGACGCATCGGATTATCCGAAAACCGCTTCACATTTTTCCGTTCGATGCGTGCGTATCGTGCCGCCATGGCGGAAACGGATCGCGAAGACCGACGGCGGTCTGAGGATCGAAACCCGTCTCCTCGCCGGTCAAGCAATCGTCGAGCGCGATGCGGATGGCGCCCTCGTCGAAGCCGGAGCCGATGAAGACCAGCTCCTGGCGGCGGTCGCCCCAGACATCGTCCCAATGCCGGTCGAGTAACTGGCGGAATTGCGGATGGCGCGGCCAGTGCGCCCGCGGCACCGAGGCCCACCAGAACCCTCTGGTATCGATGCGGCATTGCGTACCGGCAATCGACAGCAGACCGATCTCGTCCGGCCGGGTCGCCAGCCAGAAATGGCCTTTCGCCCTGATGACGCCGGGCAATGGCTGCTTGAGCATGCGGCCCAGCCGCGCCGGATCGAAGGGCCGGCGGCTGCGATAGACGAAGCTTGTTATGCCGTATTCCTCGGTCTCCGGCACATGATCGTCCCAGCCGAAGAGCTCCTTGTGCCAGAGCGGATGGCGGGCGGCCTTGGCTTCGCTGAAAAGGGCGGTATCCAGGATCGTGCCAAGCGGCACCTGGCCGAACACCGTCTCGATGACGCGGGCATCCGGATTGAGTGCCGCGACGACCCGGCGAACCTCGGCAAGGTCGGCGCAGGGCACGTCGCCCGCCTTGTTGATGATGACGACATCGGAAAATTCGATCTGCTCGACAAGCAGTTCCACCAGCTTGCGCTTATCGTCCCCGTCACGCCTTTCGCCGCGATCGGCCAGGAACTCGTCGCTGCGGTAATCGGCAAGCAGATTGACCGCGTCGACGACGCAGACCATGGTGTCGAGCCTTGCCACGTCGCAAAGGGCAGCTCCACTCTCGTCGCGGAAGGAGAATGTCGCTGCTACCGGCAGAGGCTCGGCGATCCCCGTGCCCTCGATCAGCAGATAGTCGAAACGGCCGGCGGCCGCCAGCCGCCGCACCTCGCTGAGGAGATCTTCGCGGAGCGTGCAGCAGATGCATCCATTGGTGAGCTCTACCAGCGTCTCATCGGTGCGCAGAAGGTCTGCACCTCCCTCGCGCACGAGATCCGCATCAATGTTAACCTCGCTCATATCGTTGACAATGACCGCAACCCGACGGCCCTCCCGATTACTCAGGACATGATTGAGGACAGTCGTCTTCCCTGCGCCGAGAAACCCCGCGAGAACCGTAACCGGCAATCTGTTGTCTGCACGCATCATCGATACTCTCACTCTTTACTCGATGGTCGGCTTGCATCCTTGTGGGCGTTACGCCGCGAGCTGCAGTTTGAACGCCACGTCCACATAGTAGTTTGTGCTGTTGTAACTGCTGGTCGGGAACAACCCGCTCGATCCATAGGCATAGAGGCCATTGTCGCCGCTGAACGCCCTGAGGTCGCCGCTGGTCTTCTCAGTGCTGAAATAATTGCCCGTCGCCGAGTAATTGCCGTTTGTGCTGTAGGAAACGACGTAGGCCGTATCCGCTGCGACCGCGACCTGCTGGGTGAGCGTGGCAGTCTGCCAGCCGCTTGCCGTTTCGTTGCTGAAGGTGACGGTTGCAAGCAGCGTGCCCGAGGCGGTCCAGAGATAACCGTTATGCGGGCCGGTATTGTCGGCGCCCTTATAGAAGCGGATCCCTGTGACCCAGCCGGCCGTGTCCGCCTGAAATTTCATGCCGAGATTGACCGGGTGATTGTCGTTCACCGAGACGACTGCAGGCGTTTCATTGGCGCTGAAGAGGTTCTGCTCGCTCCCCTGGGCGTTGACGGTAAGCCCAACCTGGGCGGATGCCGTGCCGCCCTGACCGTCGGCGATGGAATAGCTGAAGCTCGCCGGCCCGGTATATCCTGCCGTCGGCGTGAAGGTGACGGTCTGCGTCTGGTTCTCGTAGGACACCGAACCGTTGACCGCGCCGCTGACGCCGGTGATGACAAGCGGGTTGCCATCCGCATCGCTGTCATTTGCGAGCAGATTTGCGGCGGCGATCGACAGAGCCGTATTGGTATAAGTCGTATAGCCGTTGTCATTGGCGGCGACCGGCACCGCATTGCCCGTCGATTGATTGAAGACGACGTCAACCCAGTAATTCGTTGACTGATAGCTTGACGTCGGGAAGATCGAGCTTGATCCGACCGAGTAGACGCCATTGCTGCCTGCAAGCGCCGTCAGCGAGCCATTGGTATGTGCCGTGTTGAAATAATTCGACGTCGCCACATAGGTGCCGGTCGTGTGGTATGAGGCGACATAGGTCGCACCCGCGGTGATCTGCAGCGGCGTGGCGAAGTTCGCGGTCTGCCAGCCGGAGAGCGACTCGTTGGTGAAGGTGACCGTTGCGACGAGCGTGCCGTCGGCTCTCCAAATGGAGCCGGTATGCAGGCTGGTATCGCCGGCAGCCTTGTAATAGCGGATGCCCGAGATCGTGCCGGTCGAGGAAGCGACGAACTTCATGCCGAGTTCCAACGCCGTATTGTCGTTGAAGCTGCCGCCGGTCGGTCCCTCACTTGCCGTAAACAGTGTCTCGCCAGCCGAACCCGTCTGGACGGTCAGGCTGACATTGCCTTGATCCGTGCCGCCGCGCCCGTCAGACAGCGTATAGCTGAAGCTCGCCGGTCCTGAATAATCGTTGGCCGGCCTGAAGGTGATGGCGCCGGTCTGCTTGTTGAGAGCGACCGTGCCATTGACGGCATTGCCGACGGCCGTGATGGTCATCGCATCGCCATTGGGATCGGTATCGTTTGCCAGGAGCGAGGCAATGGAGATAACAAGCGTTGCGTTGTGGCCGGTGATCAGCCCGCTGTCGTCGGTCGCGACCGGCTGGCTGTTGGGGCCGGCATCGAAGACCACGTCCACCCAGTAATTGCTGCCTCCGGGGTTCTGGCCGGGGAATGTGCTGGGCGTAGTGCCGTAGGCGAAGACGCCGCCGCCATCGACGGCCTTCAGCTGGCCGCTGGCATAGGGCTCGTTGAAATAGTTCTGGGTGAGCGAGTAGTAGCCATTGCTGTGATAGGAGGCCACATAGGTCGTGCCGGCCGCGATCTGGATCGGGCTGGAGAACATCACCGTCTGCCATCCTGAGAGCGATTCCCCTGTCGCTACGCCGGTCGCCAGCAGCGTTCCGGTGCTGCTCCAGAGGCTGACGACGTGTTCGCCGATGTTATAGAAGCCCTTGTAGAAGCGGATGCCCTCCACCGAGCCTGCCGTCGTCGCTTGGAAGCGCAGGCCGAGCTCGACTGAATCGCGATCGACCGCTACTTCGGTCGCGGGCTTTTCCGCCAGCGTCCACAGGCCCTGCGTGCCCGGCAGCGTGACGGTGACCTGCTTGCCGGCCGATGGCGCCTCCAGATTGACGCTGTCGTCGACGGCGCGTGACAGGATCGTATAGGTGCCGCTCGCCTGGACGACCCAGTTATAGCTCCAGTTCTCGCGGCCCGTGGCCTTGAACCAGTGCTGGCCGCCATCGGTGGAGACCTCGACGCCGGCAATGATGCCGCCGCCGAAATCCTGCGCCGTTCCTGATATCGTCACATGCTGCCCTTCGAGGAAGCTTGCGCCGACGATGGGCGAGGTAATCGACGAGGTGGGCTTCAGCGTGTCGCTCGATTGGGTCGCGAGGATCAGGCTCGCATCGAGCGTCGTCGGCTGGATGCCCATGTCCGCGAACATGTTGACCATCGCCTGCTGCACGTTGCGATCGGTTGACGTTGCCGGCCCCTGATGCTGATCGTTCAGCCCCCAGGACCAGAAGACGGTGCCGGCGCCGAAGACGAGCGCGCCGCTTGCCGCCCGGTACATGGTCAGGCTGTGGGTCGCCACCGCATCGCCGACCGTCGAACCGTAATCGCGCAGATAAGTGTTGACCGCCACCGAGGAGAGCGACAGGTTGATCAGTCCAGCTGGACGGAATCCGTTTTCGACATCCGAATCCCATTCGTAACCAAGCAGGTTCTGCACCAGATTGTAAGTCTCGCCCGGCTGCAGCTCTGCCACATCGGTATTGCGCCAGAAACGAAGGTTCGAATAGTCGTAGGGGATGGAGATCGTATCCTGGCGGTAGCCGTCCACCTGAAACATCGTCCCCGTCAGCGAATTTTCCGGCTCCTGCCCCGGATCGGCGTAACGCGGATCGCGCCAGGTTCCGGTGCCGATATTGCTCGGGTCCGTGCCCGTGCCGTAGGTCTCCTTGTAGCAGACCATGGTGCGGTAGGCTTGGCCGCTGCCATCGATGCTGCTTTCCCAGCGAACCTTCCAATAGACTTCGTTGCCGCTCCAGAAGGCGAGGTTCACGCCGGCATCGCGCGCGGCCTCCACATTGGTGCGCTGCTCGGCCGACCAGTATTCGTCATGTCCGACCGACAGGAAGGCATCATGGTTCAGCAGCAGGCTACCGCTACGCGTCGCATCGACACCGGAAATATAGGAGACGTCGTAACCGTTCTGCTCCAGCCACTGGATGGCTGAATGCTCGACGCCAAAAATGAAGTCGTGCGAGCCGCCGACTGGGCTCGTATTGGTGATGATCGGCCTGTTGTAGCTGATCGCCGAGGCGCGACCGATTGCGGTCAGGCCGCAGCTGCAGTTCGGCGGCAAGTAGCCGATCATGTCAGCGGGATCGACGGGGACATCGCCGTAATAGAGGCTGGCGCCGCCCCAGGCATTATAGGCCTGCCACGTCGTGTCCGAGGTCTGGAAAACGATATTGCTGTGCGAGGAGTCGTCGCGCACGACGAAGGGGATGATGCTGGCATCCTCGGTGCCGTCCTCACGCACCAGCTTGGCGAAATAGACCCCGGAGACGGCATCGGTCGGAATCTGCCAGCTCGCCGAGACCGACCAGTTGCCGCAGTCGATGAGACCGAACGACATGTCGACGATCGGATGCGGCTGGATCTGCGCCGTGGTCAGCTGCTGCTCGATCGAGTCGACCTTGCGCGCGCCGGCCCCGCCGTAATAACCCATCCGGTAGATATCGATGCGGTAATGCGTGGAATCGGTGGCGATCTTGAAATCGACCGTCTGGCCGATATTCGTACTGATTTCAGTTGCGAAGCCCTGGATGGTGCCCTTGCCATCGCCCTCCAGGCCCCACTCGCTGATCGGGCTGCCCTGTTTCAGGTTTTCCAGTGCGATCTTGTTGAGCGTGACCGCAGCCGGAGCCGCCGCTGGTGCGGCCAGCGCTGAGACCGCGGTCGTATCGGCGGAAGCGTCCTGGCTCGGCTCCACCGTGAGGGATGCTATCGAGGCCTGAAGGCGCAACGAAGCCGTGTCGAGAGTGCTTGAAGAAGTGACCGGCGCCGTCGCCGTGGCGCTTCCGGTGCCGGCATCGCTGGTAATACCCGTCAATGCGGGGGCGGCAGGCAGTGTAGCAGCCTCTTCGTAGGGATCTGGGGCAAGTACGGTGTCTTGCGATGCCGAGGAGGTCGTGTCGAAGATCGTCGCAGCCGACGCCGTCTTCGTGGACGTGTCCTGCGCGCCGCCATCGGCGGCAGGCGGCGACATCGGCCTCGACGATGCAGGCGACGACTGCATGTCGCCTGATGATATCAAGGAAGATGTAACCGTGCCGGTGAGATAGGATTGAACGGTTGCGCTGCCGTGATTGGCAAAGTCGGAAGAACCCTGAGTGCTCGAAGACACGACGGTCGGAGTTCCAAGCAGCGCGGCCCAGGCCGAGGTTGCGTGACTGATGCACGGCGTGCCGCCGGCAGCAGTCAAGTATTTGCGATTCCTCACATGAAATCTCACCAAGAGCGGCGTCCCCATTCCCGTCGACCAGCATTGAATAGCTTCATCCTGCCAGCTTTCGGAGCGGAACGTACGACAGCAATCTTGGGTATGTTGGTGGTACTCCATACGCCGATATGATGATCCTCACCGCATATCCGGTTCTGGACCCGTCTGGTGCTCCCGCTAAGCGGCGGACGCTGTGTAAGAGAAAGCTGGTCGGTCTTGTGTTGCCGGTCCGGCTGGTCGAGCCGGCAAACTCCGGCGCCGCCCCGTGCTACCAGGCCGGAAAGGGATCTTCGAGAGCCGACCAGTCCCGCGGATCCGAGCTGGCCAGGCAGTCGTCCAACGCGCTGCGGACGCCTGTCTCGTCCATGTCAACACCAATGAACACGAGTTCCTGCCGACGATCGCCCCAAGCGCTGTCCCATCGGCGCTCGATATGCTGGCGAAACTGGTGGTGGCTCGGCCAGTCCTGCCGGGGAACGGCCGCCCACCAGAGCCCCATTGGTTCACAGCGTCGTTGCGCTCCGGCCGCCGACATCAGACCCACGTGACGCGGGCGCGTGGCCAGCCAGAAATGACCTTTGGCGCGGATGACCCCTGGCCAGGGCTCGTCCAGGAATGCCCGAAACCGTGTCGGGTCGAAGGGACGCCTCGTGCGATAGACAAAGCTCGATACCCCATATTCCTCCGTCTCCGGAACATGAGCACCCGGGCTGTACAGTTCCTTGTGCCATAACGGGTGAGCGGCGGCCTTTGCTTCGTCGAAGAGGCCCGTACTGAGAATGCTTGCAAGAGAAACCTTGCCGAAGTCCGTCTCCACCTGGTGCGCATCCGGGTTGAGCGCAGCCACCGTTTTGCGAATTTCTGCGCGGATTTCCTCGGTCGCGTCCGAGATCTTGTTGATCACGACAACGTCGGCAAACTCGATCTGGTCCACCAAGAGGTCGATGAGTGTCCGCCGGTCCTCGCCGTCCCGCTGCATGCCGCGATCGCGAAGCAGATCGGCGCTGCTGTAATCAGCCAAGAGGCTGGCGGCGTCCACGACAGTCACCATCGTGTCAAGTTTGGCAAAATCGGAGAGCGAAACACCATTCTCGTCGCGGAAGGAAAAGGTGGCAGCGATGGGGCGCGGCTCGGCAATGCCGGTTCCCTCTATCAGCAGATAGTCGTACCGCCCCTCTTCGGCCAGTTGCCGCACTTCCGTCAGGAGGTCATCGCGCAGGGTACAGCATATGCAGCCATTGCTGAGTTCAACCAATGCCTCCGTCGTATGCGACAGGTTGCAGCCGCCGTCTCGAATGAGACTGGCGTCTATATTCACTTCACTCATATCGTTGACGATGACGGCTACCCTGAGGCCCTGACGATTGGTCAGCACGTGGCTGAGAAGCGTCGTCTTGCCGGCGCCGAGAAAGCCGGCGAGCACTGTCACCGGGAGCCGGCCCTTGTTCATCGCTGTCGCTTGAGTGGGAGCGGAGGCCGCGTCCCTCTCTGCGATCCGCATTTGCGTCATGTCATCCTCATTTGAAACCGATCCTACTCTTATCCTTTGCATCACGCGACCAGTTGCGGCCGGAAGACGACGTCGGCGTAGTAATTGGTTGAATTGTAGCTGTTGGTCGGGAAAAGACCTGCGGTGGCGGAACCGCCATAGGCATAGACGCCATTGCCGCTGGCCGGCGCCGTCAACGGACCGTTGCTGACAGCGGCCGTAAAGAAATTGCTGGTCGCCACGTAAGCGCCTGTCGTGTGATAGGAGGCGACATAGGTGGTATTGGCGGCGATGGTGACTGGGTTTGTGAAGTTCACCGTCTGCCAGCCGCTCGCGGTGGTGGTGGTGAAGGTGGCGGTGGCAAGCTTGGTGCCTGTCGCGGTCCAAAGGTCGACGACATTCTGGCCGTTGTCATTGGCGCTGCGATAGAACCTGATACCGGTGACATCTCCGGCAACGTTCGACGTGAACCTGACGCCAAGTTCGAGCTGCTGACCATCGTTGAAGGTGCGGCTCGGCGTGCTGGAGGCAGAGAACAGGCTGTAGCTCGTCGGCGCCGTCGACACGGCGATATTGAAGGTCTCGTTGGCGGCAAGGCTGCCGAGATCGGTTGCCGTCACCTTGATGCCGTAAGTGCCAGTTGTCGTCGGCGTGCCGGAGAAAGTGCGTGTCGAGGCGTTGAAGCTCAGCCAGGAAGGCAGCGCCGTGCCATCGGCGGACGTTGCCGCATAAGCGAGCGTGTCGCCGCTGTCGACATCGGTGAAGGTGGTCGTCGGCAGCGTGAAGGAGAAGGCAGAGCCGACGGTGGCGTTCTGGGTCGTCGTCTGGACGGCCAGCACCGGCGCATCGTTAGCGCCATGGATGGTGATCGTCAGGTTCGCCGTGGCCGTGGCGCCAGCGCTGTCGCGCATCGTGTAGCTGAAGACATCGCTCAGCGTGTTGGTCGACTGTCGCAGCGCCTGGACGGTCGCATTGTTCTCGTTGACCGCATAGCTATAGGCACCCGATGCATTGAGCACGAGACTGCCATAGGTGCCGTTCAGCGCCGAGCCGAGCGTGCCTGACGTCGTCCCGAAACGGACTGCCGTGACGGTCTTGGTGTCACCGGTATCCGGATCGGTGTCGTTGGTCAGCACGTTGCCGCTCGCAACCACGCCGCCCGAACCATTGGCCACACCACCCTTCTCGGTCGCATCCCCCGTATCGGCAACCGCCGTCGGCGTCGCATTGCCTGATGTCGACACGGCGATATTGAAGGTCTCGTTGGCGGCAAGGCTGCCGAGATCGGTTGCCGTCACCTTGATGCCGTAAGTGCCAGTTGTCGTCGGCGTGCCGGAGAAAGTGCGTGTCGAGGCGTTGAAGCTCAGCCAGGAAGGCAGCGCCGTGCCATCGGCGGACGTTGCCGCATAAGCGAGCGTGTCGCCGCTGTCGACATCGGTGAAGGTGGTCGTCGGCAGCGTGAAGGAGAAGGCAGAGCCGACGGTGGCGTTCTGGGTCGTCGTCTGGACGGCCAGCACCGGCGCATCGTTAGCGCCATGGATGGTGATCGTCAGGTTCGCCGTGGCCGTGGCGCCAGCGCTGTCGCGCATCGTGTAGCTGAAGACATCGCTCAGCGTGTTGGTCGACTGTCGCAGCGCCTGGACGGTCGCATTGTTCTCGTTGACCGCATAGCTATAGGCACCCGATGCATTGAGCACGAGACTGCCATAGGTGCCGTTCAGCGCCGAGCCGAGCGTGCCTGACGTCGTCCCGAAACGGACTGCCGTGACGGTCTTGGTGTCACCGGTATCCGGATCGGTGTCGTTGGTCAGCACGTTGCCGCTCGCAACCACGCCGCCCGAACCATTGGCCACACCACCCTTCTCGGTCGCATCCCCCGTATCGGCAACCGCCGTCGGCGTCGCATTCGAGCTCGGCGTCGTAAACATCACATCGACCCAATAGTTCGTCGACTGGAAGGTGCTCGTGGGGAATAGGCTGTTGCTGCCATAGGCATAGACGCCGTTGCCGCTGGCCGGCGCCGTGAGCGGACCGCTGGTTACATTTGAGGTGAAGTAGCCGGTCGTCGACGAATAGTGACCGGTATTGGTATGGTAAGATGCAGTGTAGGTTTGTCCGACCGTCAGCGATACCGGACTGGTGAAATAGGCGGTCTGCCAGCCGCTGGCAGTCTCGTTCGTGAAGGTGAGGGTCGCAATCCGCGTGCCGGTACTCGACCACAGTGAACCGGTATGCGTGCCGGTATCCTGACTGCCCTTATAAAAACGAATGCCGGTGACAGTACCTGCCACAGACGTCTGGAATTTGAAGCCGAGTTCAACCGCCGAGGTATCGTTGGTGTTGACGACCGCTGGCGTCCCCGAACCGAAGAGAGAGGTGTAACTCGGCCCGCTGACGGTGACCGTTCGTCCCGCAGAGGGCGTTTCCAGATTGACGTTATCATCGACTGCGCGAGACCGGATGGTATAGGTGCCCGCGGTTTGCGGCTGCCAGGTATAAGTCCAGTTCTCATCGCCCGTCGCCGGATGCCAGCTCGCCCCATTGTCGGTCGAAACCTCGACCGCGGCGATGACCCCGCCTCCGGTATCGGCAGCGGTGCCGGTAATCGTCACGGTGGATCCAACGGTCGCCGTGGCGGGCACCGTGATGACCGATGTCGGCGCAGTGTGGTCCAACGAAGCGGTCGCGGCGGTGAGCCCGGACTGTAGCGTTCCAGGCTGAATGCCCATGTCAGCAAGCAAATTGACCATTGCCTGCTGTACGCGCGAGTCCGTCCGGGTCGCCGTGAGGTCGTGATTGTCGCTGAGACCCCATGTCCAGTAGACCGTGCCGGCGCCGAACACCAGCGCGCCGCTGGGCGCGCGATAGAGCGTCAGATTGTGGGTCGCCGTCGCATTGCCGGTCGTGTTTCCGTAATCGAGCAAATAGCTGCTGACCGGAAGCGTCGTCGACGACAGCTTCACCAGGCCAGCCGGATCGAAGCCGTTATCGGGTGCTTCGTCCCACTCGTAACCGAGATAGTTTTTGGTGAGCGTTGCCGTCTGCCCGGGCTGAAGATTGGCAACGCTCGTATTGCGCCAGAAGCGAAGGTTGGCATCATCATAGCCAACGGTGATCGCACCGAGGTTGCTGCCGACATCGTCGACCTTGAACAGCTGGCCGGTCAGCGAATTCTCCGGATTGCCGCCGCCGATGGCAGGTGGGCTGAAGCGTGGGTCGCGGAAGGTGCCTGTCCATTGGTCGGAAGGATCGATATCGCCGCCCGCCCATGTCTCCTTGTAGGTGATCAGGGTGCGGTAGGGCGTGCCGTCGGCGCTATAGGCATTGCCCCAGCGAGTGCGCCAATAGACTTCGTTGCCGCTCCAGAACATCAGGTTGACGCCCGCATCGCGCGCGGCCTCGACATTGGTTCTCTGCTGCCCCGACCAATATTCGTCATGCCCGGCATCGACATAAGTCTTGTGATTGAGCAGCAGGCTGCCATAGCGATCGGCGTCGACACCCGACAGATAGGAGACGTCATAGCCGTTCTGTTCCAGCCAGTAGATGCCCGCATATTCAGCACCGAACAGATAGTCCTGGGGACCGGCGTAAGTGCCGACCCCGCCGCGCGTCGCGATCGGCCTGTTGTAGCTGACCGCATAGGCGCGACCGGCACCCTGCCCTGTCGCTGGACCGTTGCCGCCATAGAGGTTTGCGCCACCCCAACCATTGTAAGCTTGCCAGGTCTCATCCGCGGTCTGGAAGACAACGTCGCTGTGGCTGTCGTCGTCGCGCACGATGAACGGGATGTGATTTTCGCCGGAGGTGCCATCCTGACGGACGAGCTTGGCGATATAGACGCCTGAAACGGCATCATCCGGTACGGTCCAGGACGCCGAGACGGCCCAGTTACCGGCGTCCACCGTGCCGGTCGTCGCATTGCGCAACGGACTAGGTTGGGTCTGCAATCCGGTGTGCTGCATCGTCGCGACCTTGCGCGCCCCCATGCCGCCATAATAGCCGAGGCGATAGATATCGATCCGGTAGTTGGTAGAATTGGTATTGATCTTGAAGCTGATCGTCTTTC
Source organism: Rhizobium sp. NXC14 (assembly GCF_002117485.1). Classification (NCBI taxonomy): domain Bacteria; kingdom Pseudomonadati; phylum Pseudomonadota; class Alphaproteobacteria; order Hyphomicrobiales; family Rhizobiaceae; genus Rhizobium; species Rhizobium sp. NXC14. Next base: position 1,458,279 of record NZ_CP021030.1, on the reverse strand, counting down.
CATTATCGACGCTGATATCGGTCGCGAACCCTTCGATGTTGGAGCTGCCGGCACCGTCGATGCCCCACTCGCTCTCTGGATTGCCCTGCTTCTGGTTTTCTAGCACGATGGCGTTGCTGGCCACCGCCGCAGCCGCCAGGCCCTGCGTTGTCGATGACCCCTGCGTAGAAGGCTTAGGTGGCTTCGTCACAGAGCCGGACAGGATACCGATATCCTTGGACTTTGTTCCCGTTCCCGTCTCTCCCCCGCCTGGCAGGGTTCCATTGGTGAGCGCCGCGTCCGACCATGTTGCAGTGCCGGTCCAGCCCGAGAGTGGGGACACGTCACGATCGAGAAGCGGATCGCTGACCGAGGCGCCGATGGCCTGCTTGATCGTCGCCACATAGTCCGGCCCTTCGATCAGCCTGGTCCCCGGCAATTGACCGTCCTGTTGAAGCAGGGCGCCGCCATGAGCCCAATCGAGAATCCGCGTGGGGGAGGTAAAGTAGCCGCACCCGCACACGCCAAAGGGCATGCCGAAGGCCAGCGAATTCGCGCCGGCGTCGTGCGCAGTCGCCTGCCCTGACGGACTCGATTCGAGAATGACGACCTTGCCCGAATGAGCACGCCCGGCCGCCACCTTAGGAGCACCATGCCCCGAAGCTGTCGGTGCGGGGCTTTGCGGCAGATAGGGAGCCAGAGGATCGTCGCCCATGGAGCTCATTGCGGTATCGGTGCGCTGAAGGGACGATGCGGCCCCGAACGCAACTCCATCCGCGTGCCACTGGAACCGTGCAAAATCCGGCTTAAGCGCCGACAGCGCGGCCACATCGCCGCTTCGAATTCCCATTTCGCCAGGCGTTGCGAAAGTGTCAGGCAACGGCCGCTCTTCGAGGCTGTTGACCGCGTCGCCGTTCACGCGCTCTCTCTGCCCGCCATCATGCTCGTTGAGGGCCGCATCCTTATAGGGATCGTCGACAAGAATGCCCTGCTTGTGTCCCTCGGCGGTTTGCACAGATGCCGCTAGTTGAGCACTATCCTTATGCTTTTCGGCAGGTTTGCGCGATCTTTCTTTTCCGCCGACGGTCAACCATCGGGGCACCAAGGAATCCACGAGAAGTGAGTGCGAAATCCACCGGCGAGCGTTGCGATACATGGCGGGTACCTCTCGCTATATTAATCGGGATCAAATCTATGAGGATCGTTTGATACGACTCCAGGAAGTATAGTCGAAAAATAAGCGAGTATATCCTACGCCTTTCGCTCTACGGGCGCCATCCTTTGGGCAACAGCCGTGTTTTATGAAATAGTGACGGGTGCGACGGGCCGTAAAGCTTCGCCGCGTCCGGTGCAGGAAGCCGCGGCGGCGGCTTAGGCCACCATCTCCACTTGGCGGCACTGACGCTGGAAACGCCCAGGCAGGAAGCAACGGATCGGGTCGACCAAGCGATGGCAAAGGCCGTCTGCATCGGGGCGCCTTCGATCCGGCACGCCTATGCGATCGCGGTCCTTCACGGCGAGCGCACCTATTCCTGCGTGCATGATCTCGTGATTTTTCAGGATGATCCCTCTCTGAGATATACGCTCCTGCTCGATTTAGACTGAGGCACCCACCCCATCTCATCAATAGTGATGAGGCAAAGCAAGCGACCTTCACCTTCCTCAAGCCTTCGTCAGACGGCACACTAACGATGCGGCTTCGGACCTGCCAGCCGGCGGTCGAACAGCGTGAAGGCATTGGATCAGCATCCGTTCAAGGATGCTTCGCAGGCGAGATATGTATATGAATTCATCGCACCGCATCCCTCAGCTGCTCTTTCGCACGACGTTTGTCATCGGTGCACTCGCATTTCTTGCCGGAGCGGTGTCGCCGGCTCTCGCCGATAGCGCGTTCTTCGCTCCACAAACGAAAATCCGTCTGAGTGTCGTGCAATGGATACCGTCCAAGGGGCAGTTTGATCGGTTGGATGGGATCAGTGGAGAATACACTGTTTCGGATTCAGGTATAATCTCCCTGCCCTTCCTGGGGTCGTTGGCCGTCGCCAATCTCGACAATGCGGGCCTTACCATCGAGATTGCCAAGCGCCTTCAGGCGAAGATGGGTCTGGCCCAGGCACCTGCAGTGACCATCGACGTTCTGGACTATTCCTCCATTTACGTGGTGGGAGACGTGATGGCGCCGGGAGAATACAAGTTTCGCTCCGGCCTCAGTGTCTTGCAATCCCTCGCCATGAGCGGCGGCCCGTTGCGGGCGGCGGCGCAGCAGCAATCGCAGGCGATCAGGCTTGCCGGCGATTTGCGGGACATTGACCACTCGCTGCTGCGCAGTTCTGCAAAGCTCGCGCGGCTGCAGGCGGAGATGGCGGACGCGAAGGAGATAGTCTTCGATCAGCCGTCCGCCGCCGATCGGCAATATGCCGAGAGTATCTACGAGGAGGAGCGGGTCATTTTTCAGGCCCGTGCAAGCGCGCTGGACAGACAGTCGGTAGCGCTCGTCGAATTGCGTAATCTCTTGACTGCGGAAGTCGAAACGCTGCAAGAAAAACTGAAAGGCTCGGATGACAATATCCAGTCAGTGGAGGAACAACTGACGAGCGTGAAGACGTTGGTCCAGAAAGGCCTGACGATCTCCTCACGTCAGATGGATCTGGAACGATTGCTCACCACCTATCGCTCCGATCGGCTCGATCTTGTGACTGCCATCATGCGGGGACGCCAGGCAATCAACGAGACGACGCGCAGTCTCGAGGGACTTTCCGACACTCGCCGCAATGAGCTCGCTACCGAGGTGCAGGCGGAAAAGGCCAATCTCGATCAGCTCAAATTGAAGCGTGACACCACGCAACAACTGCTTCTCGAAGAACTGTCGAGCGGCGCCAGCGTGAAGAATTACAATGAAGAATTGCCGCTGACGTTCATCGTGAGTCGGCGGGAAAAGGGTGAGGTCAGTCAGTTCCAGGCTTCCGAAATGACGGAGCTGGCACCGGGCGACGTGGTCAGGGTGACTCGGGTACGCACCGCCGATGTGTCATCAGAAGACGCCGCTGCGCTGCCTGTCCAGACAATGTCAGTCAGGTAAGCCGATGATGACGGGCTGGGGCTTTCGATGACTTTCAGAATGATCCCACCAAGCCAGACCTATACCCAGATCCTCAAATCGACGATGCTGATGGGCGGCTCTTCGCTGGTCAACGTCGCACTCAGCATCGTCAGAAACAAAGCCATGGCCGTCCTGCTCGGGCCGGAAGGCATCGGGCTGATGGGCCTTTACAGCTCGATCGTGGATATGGCGCAGTCCCTCGCTGGTCTGGGCGTCGGCGGCAGTGGCGTGCGTCAGGTCGCTGAGGCAGCCGGCACCGGCGATACAACCAGGATTGCCCAATCGGCGACCGTACTGAGACGCATATCAGTGGTGCTGGCGCTCTTTGGGGCGCTCCTTCTTGCCGCATTGGCGTATCCTGTCTCAAGTTTCACCTTCGGTGATTACCAGCACGTCGGGGGCATTGTGCTGCTGTCGCTCGCCGTTTTCTTCCGGCTGGTGTCTGCGGGGCAAGGCGCATTGATTCAGGGTATGCGCGGAATTGCGGATCTTGCCCGCATCAACGTGCTTGCCGGGCTCTTCGGTACAGCGGTGAGTATCCCTCTGATCTATCTCTTCGGGGTGCAGGCGATCGCACCGTCGCTCGTGGTCATTGCAGCTGCCTCAATCGTTCCGACGTGGTGGTACAGCCGGCGGATCTTTCCAAATCCATACCCGATGTCGGCGCGCCAGTTCAGCCGGCAGGTGTCGGCTCTGCTCCGGCTCGGGTTCGTCTTTATGGCAAGCGGGCTTCTGACCTTCGGCGCGGCCTATGCCATCCGCATCATCGTGCTGAAGGAAGGCGGCGTCATGGCGGCGGGATTGTATCAAGCTGCCTGGGGTCTCGGCGGTCTCTACGCCGGCTTCATCCTGCAGGCCATGGGGACGGATTTCTATCCTCGCCTGACTGCAATGATCGACAACGATGTCGAATGCAACCGGCTCGTCAACGAACAGGCCGAAGCCAGCATGCTGCTCGCCGGTCCCGGCCTGCTCGGCACGCTGACGCTGGCGCCGCTCATGATGAGCCTGTTCTATTCGGCAGAATTCCACGGGGCAGTCGAACTTCTGCGCTGGATCTGTCTCGGCATGATGCTGCGCATTATTTCCTGGCCGATGGGTTTCATCGTCGTGGCGAAGAACACCCAGGCGATTTTCTTCTGGACTGAGGTTGCGGCTGCAGTCGTGCATGTTGGGCTTGCCTGGCTCCTAGTATCGCTGCTCGGTACCCAAGGAGCCGGCATGGCGTTTTTTGGCCTCTATGTCTGGCACGGCATCCTGATCTATGTGATCGTCCGCAAGTTGACCGGTTTTCGCTGGTCCGCCGCCAATCGCCGACATGCGTTGCTTTTCTTGCCCGCATCGGGACTGGTATTCCTGATGTTCTCGATCTTGCCGCTGTGGCCGGCGACGGTGATCGGCTTCGTCGCCGTCCTTGTCTGTGGGTTGTATTCACTGCGCATGCTGGTCGACCTGCTTCCGCCGGAGTCCGTGCCGGCCATGATTCGCGGATGGATCACGAAGTCAGCCTAGAGCGATTCAGCTCATCACGGAAATGCAAGACCATTCCAACCATTTGTATTTACGGTAAATTGTCGGCAAAAGCGCTTCGCGCTTTGCCTGGGAAAACCGCTTCGCACTTACCTGGCGCTCTAACGAACAATGCGCGCATCCTCAGATCCGCGCATTGTTTGTTATGCAAATTGCCGCGTGAGGCAGATGGCGTTCAGGCGACAGCAATATCCATGTGAGATTGGACGCCGGCGGCTCCGACGGTCGCCTCCTCGAGGGCTGCGCGAAGTGCCTCAACAACCCTGACGATGTCGAGGTCCGTCATCTGGGCGAAGAGCGGCAGGATTATCGTTTCCTGCTGCGCTGACACGCTTCGCGCCAGGCCAGTGGCGGCTCGATAGACGCACTGGCCGGAATAGGCTCCTTCCAGATGAATGTTCATCACGCCGCGCCTGGTCGATATCCCTTGATCGAGCAGTACCTGCATGACCGCCCGTTGGTCGACGGCATCAGGTAATCTCACACAGAAGCTCTGCCAGTTGCTGCGGGCCCAATCAGGCTCCATTGGCAGCGTTAGGCCGGCGATCGTCGACAGGCGCTCGCAATATTGAGCGGCAATCCGCCTTCGCTCTGCAACCAACTCCGGCAGCCGGCGGAGCTGCACCCGTCCGACTGCGGCCTGGAGGTCGGTCATGCGATAGTTGTAGCCCAGTTCATCATAGTCTTCGAAAATCACCTGTTTCGAGCCGTGGCGGACAGCGTCGGTGACGCTCATGCCATGCTGGCGCCACAGCCGGAATTTTCGGTCATATTCCGGGTTCGCCGTCGTCAGCATGCCGCCATCACCCGTGGTGACGACCTTTCGGGGATGGAAGGAGAAGCAGGCAATGTCGCCATGCGGCTTGCCGATCTTTTCCCAACGCCCGTCCCAAAGGATTTCGCTTCCCGTCGCACAGGCCGCATCCTCGATAACCGGTATCGAATGGCGCTTGCCGATCTCGACGATCGAACGGAGATCGCAGGGCATGCCGAGCTGATGCACGCACAGGATTGCCTTGGTGCGGGGCGTGATTGCCGTTTCGATCAAGCTGGGGTCGATATTGTAGCCATCCGGCGCGATATCGACGAACACGGGTACCGCATCGCAGTATCGAACGGCATTCGCGGTGGCGATGAACGAATGGCTGACCGTGATGACTTCATCGCCGGCACCGATGCCGACCGCCATCAAGGCGAGATGAAGCGCGGTTGTGCAGTTGGAAACGGCACAAGCGTGCCCGGTGCCGACGAGGGCTGCGAATTCCTTTTCAAATGCCGCGACTTCCGGCCCCTGCGTCACCCATCCCGACAGGATGACGCGACGCGTGGCCTCAGCCTCTTCCTCTCCGAGAACGGGTTTGGCGACGGGAATCGTCGATAATAACGGGCTCATGCAGCCTGGCCTCCTGCCGAAGCAGTCTTCGACTGCCACCACGCGACAAGGTCACGAAGCCCCTGCTCCATCGAGATTTCCGCCTTGAAGCCCAGAAGCCTTTCGGCCTTGCTGATGTCGGCAAGACGACGTGTGACGCCGTTGACGGCGCGCGCCTCTTTGTGCTGCGGCTCGAGTGAGTATCCCATGATTTCGCTCAGCATCCGCGCGAGTTCCAGCAGGCTTATTTCCCTGCCGCTCGCGACGTTGAACACCTCGTCCGTAACGTCGCTCTTTGCCGCCAGGATGTTTGCCCGCGCGATATCGCGTGCATCGACGAAGTCCATCGTCTGACTGCCGTCTCCATAAACGAGCGGCGGCATTCCGGCTGCCAGGCGTTCCATCCAGCGGATCAGAACTTCGGTATAGGCGCCGTAAACGTCCATTCTCGGGCCGTAGACGTTGAAATAGCGCAGCGCCACATAGCGCAGGCCGTACATTTCCGCGAAACTGCGCAATAGACCCTCGTTGAAGGTCTTGGCGGCGCCGTAGATCGTCCGGTTATTGTAGGGGTGATGCTGCTCGGTCGTCGGGAAGCTTTCGGCAAGCCCCAGCACGGAGGCGGAGGAAGCAGCGACGACCTTCGATACGCCTGCCTTCACGGCAGCTTCGAGGACGTTGAACGTGCCTTCGGCCAGAACATCGAAGGCGAGCCGCGGGTCTTCGGCGCATTGCGTGATGCGGATCGCCGCCTGGTGAAAGACGATGTCGACGTCTTCGAAGGTTTTCGCCAGCAGTGCCCTGTCGCGGATATCGCCTTCGATGATGTTGACGGAGCCGCTTGATATTGCCGTGCTGAGATTGTCCCGGCGCCCGCGCACGAAATTGTCGAGGACGATGATCTCGCGAGGTTTTTCCAATGCAACAAGATCGGCAATATGCGAACCGATCAGACCGGCACCGCCGGTGATGAGCACCCGTTTGTTTCTCATGATCTTCCCTCACGCGACATGTTCGTCATCGGATCATTCTCCGAACGCCAACGTATGAATTTCGCCGGTACACCGGCGGCAACAGAGAACGGCTCGACGTCGGAAACGACAACTGCACCCGCTCCAACGATCGCCCCCTTCCCGATGGTCACGCCGGGAAGAATGGTCGCATTCGTTCCGATATCGGCCTCGGCACAGATGCGGACCGGCTTGATTTCAAGATCCGTACGGATGATCGGCACGTCTATCGGCAGTGCTGTGTGGGTCGAGCCAAGCACCTTGGCGCCCGGCCCCCACCCGACCGAATCCTCGATCACAAGGTCGCGCGCGTCGAAATAGGCCATCGGGCCGATCCAGACATTGTCGCCGATGACGCAGGTGCCATCGTAGCGTCCCTGGATGTAGGCCTGAGCGCCGATGAACACGCCATTGCCGATTTCGAAGGTTTCCGGATGTTTGAAACCGGCGCCGCTAGCGACCTGCAAACCTTCGCCGCAGCTGCGCGTGATAGCCCGCCAGATGGCTTTGCGCATCAGCGCGTCGACGACGCCGTCGCCTGTCGCGAAGCGGCCGTAGAGTTCGATCAGGCCGGCGCGCCCATATGCTTGCCTGAGCTCTTCGGCGAGCCCCGCTTGATAGGCTGGATCTGCCGGCTTCTGGCTGCGGCCGTGGACGGCCTGCACGACACGAGCCTCGCGTGGACTAGCTGACATAGGCATACTCCAGCGCAGCCGCGACCTGATCGACGTGCTGTACGGACATTTCAGGGTAGATCGGCAAGGAGAGAACCTCGCGTGCGGCGGCTTCCGAGACCGGGAAGTCCCCTGCTTGGTAACCGAGGTCGGCATGGGCCTTCTGCAAATGAACGGGAATAGGATAGTGCAGACCGGATGGAATGCCCTCTCCTGTGAGCACACGTTGCAGGCCGTCCCGATCGTGGCTTCTGATGGCGTAGACATGGTAGACATGCCGCCGCTCCGGCACTTCGACAGGCGTTCGCAAATGCGGCGATCCTGCAAGCAGCGAGGAGTAGCGGCGACCATGCGAACGACGGGCTTCGGTCCAGGCTTCGAGATGCCGGAGCTTGACGCGCAGAATGGCTCCCTGGATGGCGTCCATGCGATAGTTGAAGCCCTTCAGCAGATGGTGATAGCGCTGCTCCTGACCCCAATCCCGCAGCATGCGCATTGTCTTGGCCTGCTCATCGCTGTTCGTGACGGCGATCCCGCCCTCGCCGCAGGCGCCGAGGTTCTTACCCGGATAGAAGCTGAAGCAGCCAGATGCGCCGATGCTGCCGGCGCGCGCGCCCTTATACCGGGCGCCATGTGCCTGGCAGGCGTCCTCGATGACCGGAATCCCGTAGCGATCAGCGACTGCCATGATGCCATCCATATCCGCCATCTGACCGTAGAGATGGACGGGGATGATGGCCTTGGTCCGGGAGGTGATCTTCGCCTCCAACTGAGCCGGATCCATGGTGAGCGTCACCGGCTCGACATCGACGAATACGGGTGTTGCGCCGGTATAGCAGATTGCCGACACAGTCGCGACAAAGGTGAACGGCACGGTGATGACTTCATCGCCGGGACCAATGCCCGCCGCAAGCAAAGACAGATGCAGGGCACTCGTCCCGGTGTTGACGGCGATCGCGTGTTTGACGTTGCAATAATCCGCAAATTCCTGCTCAAGGCGGATGACTTCCTCGCCCAGTATGTATTGCCCAGAGGCGAGCACGCCGAGCACGGCGGCGTCGATTTCGCTCTTGATCGATTGATATTGTGCTCTGAGGTCCAGAAAGGGGATCATGCGATGCGCCTCGCCTCTTCGAGCTCGACGACACGACCGCGCTGTGCGAGCGAACGGCTTGCGGCTTCAAGGACCCGAACGACACGCAACCCGGCATGCCCGTCCGTAATGGGCCGGGAATTCTGCTCGATGCACTCGACGAAGTGATCCAGTTCGCGCTTCAATGCCTCGGTCATATCGAGCTTGGGTGCCCACATATCGCCGCTGCGGTAGCCGACCAGCATCTGATGCACCTTCTCTCCGTACGCATCGGAATTGGGGCACATGGTGATGCCCTTGTCATAGACCTTGATCTTTTCGCTGGGCTCGAGATCGTCATAGACGATCATCTTGTTGCTGCCGCCGATCAGCGTGCGGCGCACCTTGACCGGCGCCAGCCAATTGACGTGGATGTGCGCGATGAGCTTGCTCTCGAAAAAGAGCGTCAGATAAGCGATGTTCTCCGGCTCGCCGAGCACGTGGCTCATGCCCGTCGCGGAAACAGCCACCGGTTTTTCCTGCAGGACGTGGTCCAGGATGGAAAGGTCGTGCACCGCGAGGTCCCAGATGACGCTGACATCATGCTGGAAGAGCCCGAGATTGACCCGAACCGAGTCATAATAATACATGTCGCCAAGGCCGCTTTCGACCAGTTCGCGCATTTTCCGCACGGCGCCGGTGTGGACGAAGGTATGATCCACGGCCAGCACGAGGCGTCGGCGCGCAGCTTCGTCGACCATTCGCGACGCTTCGTCCGCCGTCGCTGCCATCGGCTTTTCGACGAAGACATGCTTTCCGGCCATCATCGCCTGCATTGCAAGCTTGAAATGCGTCGAGACCGGCGTCGCGATGGCGATCGCGTCGACTCTCGGATCGCGCAAAACTTCCTCGAAATTGTCGGTGACCGTTATTGCGGGGTACCGGCTTTTGACGGCCCCCAACCGTTCGACATTGAGATCACAGACTGAAACAAGGTGGGCGCCGGCCGCTTCAGAGATGTTACGAACCAGATTCGGACCCCAATACCCATATCCGACAACAGCGATACCGATCATTCCATTTCTCCCAACGCAAACATGTCTACCGGTCCGTCATTGACGCGGCCGATTACCCTGGCCGGAACGCCCGCGACAATGGCGCCGTCGGGCACGTCTTTTGTTACAACCGCTCCGGCGCCGACCTGCGCAGCCTCTCCGATGGTCACGCCGGGCAGAATGGTGGCGTTGCTGCCGATCGACGCGTGGCGCTTGACGAGTGTAGGGATGAGTATCCAGTCGGTCTCCGTCTGCAGGCTGCCGTCCGGATTAATGGCGCGCGGGTACGTGTCGTTCGTAAACATGACCCCGTGGCCGATGAACACGCCGTCTTCCAGCGTCACGCCCTCACAGAGGAAGGAATGGCTGGAAATCTTGCAGTCTCTCCCGACCACGACATTCTTCTGAATTTCGACAAAGGTGCCGATGCGCGTTCCTGCGCCGATCGTGCAGCCATACAGATTCACGAGATCTCGATGGTGGATGACGCTACCGTCACCCAGCTTGACATTTGATGCAATCATCCCTGAAAACCCCTACTACTCCTAACAGGGCCCGATTTTCAGTTAAAACAAACAATCGGGCGATTGCGTCCAAGGTTTCAAACCAACAGGACAAATATTTCTCTGCACTTCAAAGAGAATTGTTTTCGTCATCCGAGTAAAGAAACAAAACGGTTAAGCTTACTCACCTAAAGGCGTATCTACTTATGACGACTTACGCCTTGGCTCATTCTATCGACCAGCACTGGAGGCAGGGGGCCACCTCCCGCACGCAATGCGGGCCTACGCCGGAGACAGCGATTGTTTCCATGCATTTAGTGGCCTGCCATAAAACTTATATGTAAAAACAGAGACTATCCTGAAAGGAATCCAGTAAGACCTAAGTCTATACTCAGGATTACCTTCAAATTTTCATCCAATTATGAAAGCTGTGCTGTACTTAGCCTATATTAGCTACTGTAACGTTCCGCGAATTGTGGTATTCGATTCCTACTTTAGAGTTTCCTAAACCCCCGTATTGAGAGGGGTCGGTACTCTGGTCGTAGTGAAGCGTAACGTGTTAGAGGGAGGGTGAAGCTGTGAATTCAGCACTTATACCGAATTTGGACCTCAGGCAGGAAAACGTAGCTCTTCCCCTTAATAACGCGCACACACTTGCCTTGTCGGCAGGGCAGACGCATTCGCTTGTCATTCTCGATAATCGCGAACTTGATCGTCAATGCCTGGCGCAATGCATGGCTGCTCAAAAGGCGGATTTGCAGATTCTGGCGTTTGGTTCGATTGAGGAGTGGAAGCAGAAGCGCGACGAATACGCTCCGCTTGCGGCAATCCTCTTGAATGTAGGCGGCAAAAAGGTCGATGAACCGGCCGTTTCGGAGCAAATCCGGAAGCTTTCGTCGGAATTCGCCTCTACACCCCTTATCGTGTTGGCTGATAGCGACGATTTCGGACAAATCGTCAGGGCTCTTGAGTACGGAGCCAAAGGGTTCATACCCGCCTCAGTCAGCGTCAGCGTCTGCATGGAGCTGATCGCGCTGTCGGTGGCAGGGGGAATATTTGTGCCTGCAAGCGCCCTGTTCGCCATGCGTCACCTGCTGGACTCGAACAACTCGACGGCCCGTCCGCTCTCCGGCATCTTCACCGATCGTCAGGCAGAAGTGGTCGAGGCGCTCCGACGCGGAAAGGCGAACAAGATCATCGCCTACGAGCTCAATCTCCGTGAGAGCACTGTCAAGGTGCATGTTCGCAACATCATGAAAAAGGTCAAAGCGACGAACAGGACGGAAGTTGTTTTCAAGCTCAACGACTTGTTCCAAAGTGGTGTTCCGGCGTGAGCGTGAATACAGCGATGTGCTGATATAACTCTTGGGGCAAATCTTTTCGTATTTTCCAGCACATTTGTGCTCAAATCAGCCCGGTGGCGCGAAATGCGTCGCCGGGTTTTTTGATACCGGGCAGGTCTGTCGCGGGGGCGTGAAGTGCGATCGAGCCCTCAGCTGCCGACCGTTGTTCCTGTACTTGCAGATGACCTAACCCGGTTCCTGCGCATGCATCCTGCAACTCGTCGCCCGATGGACTTCAAGGCGTACCAATGCTTTGGCCCGATCGTTTGCTTGCAGGCCAGTTTGAACCAGGGCAGCGAATTTCGCAGCTCAGGAGAGACCTCCAGGGCAAAATGCTGGATGGCCGCGGCCGTAGCAAGGTCGAAGTTGTTGAAGGCGATGCCAGCCTGTTGAAGCGCCTTCTTTCCGAGATCCATGGCAAGAAAGCGTCGTAGCATCTGATCCTTTTTGAGGCTATCTGTCGCTTGGCCAAACAGGGCATCAAAAGCCTTTTTTCTTTGTAGAAGGTCGGAAAGAACGTTTTCGCCGTAGTACTGCAGCGACATGTTCGAAGCATGTCGGCGATATACTGCTTGATCCTCTTTGATGAAGCCTACATCAGCATGTGCTGCGAGCCGCAGCCACATTTCCATATCGCCGGCGTGCGGCAGTTCCTTAAGATAGCCGCCAACCTGCTTTTGCAGCGCCGTCCTCACGACAGCCGTCGGTGTTGGAACGAGATTGCTTGCCCCACTCAACCGCATGAATTGTGGACCGGACAAGACCTGCATATGACGCACGTCATGGTCGCCGAGAGGATCAGCGCGGCTCGTATTACCGTCCGGCTCAGCTATGAGCGCGTTCCCGAACGCCATCCCCACATTCGGATAGGTGCGCATCAGCTCCGCCGCGCGGCCCAGCGAGCCCGGCAAAAGATAATCATCCGCAGAAAGAAGCAGGAATAAGTCACCGCCTGCCCAATCGATTCCCTCATTGTAGGTGGCGATGTGGCCCATGTTTGTCGTGTGCCGCCGATAAGTGACCCGGTCATCCCGGGATGCCAGCGCCTTTCCGACTTCCGGTGTATTGTCCGGCGAGCAGTCATCCAGAATAAGCACGCGCACATCGACGCCCGCTTGTGAAAGGACACTCTCAACAGACTCCTGCAGGAAATGAGCGTAGTTGTAGCAGGGAATGACGACATCAACACGTTGCAAACTTATTCCTCCGCCTGCACAACGCCACGCTTGGTTAGAGAGATCTTCCGCCCGCGGCATCGTCTTGTTGTAAGTGGCGTTTGTTTCCCGCTCGCAGGTGCGTTGAGAGATGTTTCCGCCTCGGCACTCATGTTTTGGCCCCGAGATAGGAATACGGGGAAAGTCTTGACAGCGCATATTGACCGACCAGCTTTGCTACCGTGCGACGCCTGAGCGGGAAGCCGAAATCCTGCCAGATGCGCCAGCGGTCTCGGACCGGAAGGGACTTGAACCAGTAGTAGGGCTGGTCAGTGAACGCGAGGGTCTTGCTGCCCGCGGGGGCAGGTTCGCCCATCCGCTTGTAGTCGGCTTCCCAAGTCGTGCGGTAACAGACCGTCGAGATCGGCTCATGAGAGCGCGACAGCCCAGAGCTCCGTATCGAGCTCCAATAGACAGAATCTCCTACTGGATAGAGTTCCCTCGGCATGTGAGCCCAACGCGCGACGATCGGCAGGCACGGCCGCGTGAGAAACAAGCAGTTCGTATCCACGTGCGTGCGGCCGTCGCTTTTTGAGTCGTCGAACATGTAGGTGCCGTCTGCGCGATGCATCGAACGTCTCGATGAGCAAACCGCAGCACCGGTACGGTGGTGAAGTTCAAGCAGACGCTGGATGTGGTCGGATCTGTACCAGTTGTCCGCATCGAGAAACGCCACCGCGTCATAACCCTGGGCGAAGGCGCTGAGGCTGCCGATTACGCGAGCCATGTTGCCCGCGTCGCCGTGAGCATCGGGCAGGATGAAATGTTTTGCGCCCCAGCGAGCGACGGAACTGTTCGGAAAGCCATCGGCAACAAAAACATGGTCGCATGCAACGGTCTGGTCGACAACGCTCGCCCGGCACTGCTCAAGGAGTTCGTTGGGCTCCTTGTAATATGGTGTAATAACAGCAACGCGCATTGCCCGTGTCCTCAGTGTTTTTGCGGCGATTTGCACGTCCGACGATCGCCGCCCCTTTTACAAACCGGATATGGGCTCGGTTCATTAAACCCAAACCGAGCCATGACTTGCGCTTTGACGTTGCCGATCACGTTCCCAATGGAGCGGCGTGCGGAACGGGAACGCCGACGGCCGGCGCGGGCGGATTGGTGTAGGCCATCTGCGGAAATCTGACGCCGGGCATGCTTCTGGCCTCGCCGGAAAGCTTCCACTCGAAATAGGCGATCGTTCTCTCGAGCCCTTGGCGCAGGCTCACCGTCGGCTGCCAGCCCAGTTCCTGCTTTGCCCGGCTGATATCGGGTTTGCGCTGGGTCGGATCGTCGATCGGCAGGGGTCTGAAGACGATGCTTGATTTCGATCCGGTCATGTCAATGACCATTTCGGCCAGTTCCCGGACCTGGAATTCTCCCGGGTTACCGAGATTGATCGGACCCGTAACGCCGGCCGGCGTACCCATCAGGCGGATGAAGCCCTCGATCAAATCGTCGACATAGCAGAAGGAGCGCGTTTGCGTGCCGTTGCCGAAGATGGTGATCGGCTCGTTTTGAAGCGCCTGAACAATGAAATTGGAGACGACGCGTCCGTCATTGGTCTGCATTCGTGGCCCGTAGGTATTGAATATCCGCGCCACCCGGATTTCCACGCCATATTGACGGTGATAGTCGAAGAACAGTGTCTCGGCGCACCGCTTGCCTTCGTCATAGCATGCCCGGGGGCCTATCGGACTGACGCTTCCGCGATACTCCTCAGGCTGCGGGTGAACCGCCGGATCGCCATAGACCTCGCTTGTCGATGCCTGGAAGATCTTTGCCTTTGTGCGCTTGGCCAGGCCGAGCATATTGATCGCCCCATGCACATTGGTCTTCACGGTCTGCACCGGATCGTGCTGGTAGTGGACCGGAGATGCTGGGCAGGCGAGGTTATAGATCTCATCGACCTCCACATAAAGCGGGAATGTGATGTCGTGGCGGAGTATTTCAAAACGAGGATCGTCAAGAAGGTGCAGTACGTTATCGCGCGAGCCGGTATAGAAATTGTCCACGCAGAGGACGTCATTGCCCTCTCGCAAAAGCCTTTCGCACAGGAATGATCCCAGAAATCCGGTGCCGCCGGTAACCATAATTCGCTTCTGTCCGTGCATTGATTTGCTCCGTTGTTAATGTTTGCCCACCGGGATGGAGAACATGTCAGCAGGCTCCCTTGCCTTTCAGGACCGCAGGAATTGTGCTGAGAAGGATGTGCCAATCGAACCACAAGGATCGATTGTCGATGTAGAACTCGTCGAGTTGCTGCTGCAGTTCGATATCCGCATTGCTTCGTTCGGATATCTGCCAAAGCCCCGTCAGCCCCGGCGTTACCGAGCGCCGCTTGGCACGAAACTCGCTATCCATCGCCGAAAGGTGATATTCCGGGAAGGGACGTGGTCCCACGAAGGACATCTCTCCTGCAATGATGTTCACCAGTTGCGGGAGTTCGTCGAAACTCGATGAGCGAAGGACATGCCCGATCACTGGCAGGATGCGCGGATCCTGCCGAAGCTTGAAGTGGTTCGACCACTCGGCTTGTATGTCCGGATTGTCCCGGAACAATGTTTCGAGGCGTTGTTCCGCATCTCTGTACATCGTTCTCAGTTTCAGGACGCGCACCGGCTTGCCGGACAAGCCTTCCCTGGCGTGTCTGAAGAAGACGGGACCCGGATCGATGGCATAGATCGCGGCGGCGGCAACCAGTATGCAGGGCATCAGCACCAGCACCGCCGGGATAGCGATCACGAGATCGAGGACTCGACGCACCAGGTTCGAGCTTGCCGATCTCCCACCGACGGCCAAGCGAACACCGATCTCTCCGCCGACGTCCGCCGGTCGCAAACCGGTTATCTTGACGTTCGGCGTGTCGGAGAGGAGGATGACTTCGGCGAACTGCCGACGCATGGTTGCCAACTCCGCGATAAATGAGCCCGTATCGTCAGCGATCAAGGCAATCGATGGCCCGTTGTCGGCTGATACTTCCGAAGTATCGGGAGAAAAGGATTCCGGCCGAATGCCATAGTGCCAATGCTCTGAGAAATACGCCACAAGCGCAGGGATGCGATTGCGGGCACCGACGATCACTGCCCGCTCACCCCAGATACCAAGCCTCCAGGACAGTCCTCGTGCGGCCCCACGCATAAGAGGTTGAACAACCAATCCGAGGCCCATGAAGGCGATGATTGGAAGCAGCACGCCTAATCCTTCCGGCAGAAGGATCGCCCCAAGCGCTGCGATGACCACCACCTTGAAGGACGCTGTCGTGCGGCGGCGCAGATGTTCGTGGTCGTGAAGCCGATATCCGGGATAGAGCGCGTTCGATGCATAAAGAACGATCGCTGCCAGCGCTGCGACGGCGAAAGCGCGCTCCAGCACCATATTCTCCGAAGCGTTCGAAAGGAACGGCAGGAGAAGAAGATAGGCTATCAGGTAGCTTGCGATGTCGCCGGCAATCAGAAATGACGACGTAGCGAGCCGAGGCAACCTGCGCCTGAATGGAACCGTTATTTTCAGCTCTGCCCGCTTGCTGAATTCGGCGGTCGGTGTGGGGTTTGCCACGAAAGGTTTCGTCTTCCGCAGGTCGGACGTGATTGCTGACGGCGCAAATAGGGACATGATCGCTTCACACCTTTACGGCTGTTGCTTTTGGCGCACTCGATCCAAAAACCTCGTCTTCGATCGGAAACTTCCGAAGCCCCAGTCTCTGGAATGCTGTCAGTGAGATGAAGGTCGGCACGACGAGCGCATACCGCCGCCACAGCCGTCGCGGCTCGCACAAAAGACGAAAGGCCCATTCGAAGCCGCTTCTTTGAATGAACCTTGGAGCTTGCCGCTTGAGGCCGGCGTGAAAATCGAATGCAGCTCCGACGCCGATAAGCATCGATGCATCCAGACGGTCACGCATGCGCGCCATCCAGAGTTCCTGCTTGGGACTGCTCAGCCCCACCCAGATGATATCGGCGCCGGATCGATTGAGCCGGTCCGCAATATCGGCTTCCTCTTGCGGTGACAGTTTATGAAAAGGCGGTGCATAGGAGCCGGCTATCTCAGCTTCCGGGAATTTCGCGAGAAGCTGCGCCTGCAAGTGCTGCAGCGTCTCGGGCGTTGCGCCATAAAGGAAGTGGCGTATTCCCTTCGATGTGCCGGCCTCGAAAACAGACAACATCAGATCGGGTCCGTACACCCTGTCGCTGTCCGCATGGCCAGCACGCTTCAACGCCCATACCAACGGCATGCCGTCAGGGGTCACGAGGAATGCCCGGTTATGTATCGACCGGAGCTCTGGGTCATCTTGACATCGGACGACACCGTGTGCGTCGCGAACACACACATATTCCCTCCTGCCGTCTTCAATCCCTTTTTGAATAAAACCGGTCGCGCTTTTAAGATTAACTGCCGAAATGCGAACACCAAGAACATTAGTCCATTCCATGGAGTCCTTTTGTTTAAGAACTGAAGTTTGGCTTCTGTCTGTCGGTTGCTTTCCCATGACCTACGCTTTCGCGATTTAAACTGTCATCAGAATATGCCGGCAGAGCGATTGTCTCCATACTTTCAGTTCCAACTATTGGACGTAGAAGACACTTCATATTCCTACGCCTTCGGGCCGAGATAAGTTACAATATTCGAAGTAAGGCGGCGTACCCCACGGCTTGCCGCGTTGCTCTTTTTGATGAGTGCGACCCCGAAAGAGCGGTTTGACCTTCACAAGGCCGCAGAAGATAGTCACTCTCGCGCCAAGCCTGGGCGGACCTGCGCGCGAATAAAGCGTGGGAAGAGATGATTAACCCAACAGGCGAGATGACTGGGCTGACGAACCGTCAGAACTGCCCGACAAACCAACCCTAGCAGGCTTCCGCGCCGGGAACTTGATGCGCGCACCTGCGTCGGCGCAGGATTCGTCGTGACGCAGGATCCGTTGGAATTTTCGCTCTGGGCACGCTCGCCGAAGCCATGGCGTCATAGCTCTTGCCGGCAGTAGTCATTTTTGCGCCGAGCAAACCGGCGGCGAGTGGTCTGAGCTTCGTGTGGAGCGCAATACTCCCGCCAGCAGCGACATAGCCCGTCACGTTGCCGTTCTTGTCAATTGGAGCGCGACGCTACGCTGCCTACGTCGATCCCAGCCTTCTGAAGATCGCTTAGACTGCCAAACTCTCCCGAAGGCATGATCTCCGGGTGTATCCTGAAGCTCTTGTCGTTCAGATTCCCGTTGTAGCGGTTACGCGCAAATTGCACCGATCCAAGCTTGTGGTCAGGCACGTAAATGTATGCCGCCAACCCATTGCCGCTGTCGACCGACACGATATTATCCTCGATGCGATTGGGGCCTGCCCAAGGCGGATGCCACCCCCGGCCCGTACCGTCATCGACGCGAAAGGCAGCCCCAGATCCGCCGGTAATGATGTTCCCCCTCACCAGGTTGCTCCAGCCGCCGTTTATGCCGATCGCCGATATATTATCCGAAAGCGTATTTCCTTCGATGCGCACTCCACTGGCCTTGCCGTCGGTATAGATCGCCCAACTGATAGGAGAAGGCCATTCACTGGTATTTTCATATCCAGGGGGCCAGAATGTCCCATCGACCCTGTTCATAAGCTGACCTGTTCCGGTGACGAGATTGTAGCGAATGCTGCTGTTCAAAGGGTCGGTCTGTTCACCCATCATCTTGATGGCGCCGCCGTCTGCCGTTTGCTGATTGGCGTTGCGGACCACGTTGTGTTCGATGATCGCGTCATGAACTGCGTCCTGATCTCCCCATAGCGAGCCACCGGCGATACCGAACTGGGCTGCGTTTTCGATGAGATTATGAGCAATCCTGACATTGTCGGCAGCCTGGAACCATATCCCGGCCGTTTCGAAATAGACCCTGCCGATGTCATGGATGTGGTTCGACAGGATGGCCGCACCGTGCGATTTGAGGAAGGTGCCATAGGTCGTGCCGACATAAATCCCGTTGCCGGCCACATCCGCAATCACGTTGCCGGCAATCAGGACATCTTTGCTCTCGGAAACGTGGATGCCGACACCGACATTGTCGATGGAATTGCCGAGCAGCCGGACGCCGTCCGCCCGGTCGAGCCGTATGGCACCGAAGCTCCTGGTGTCGGTACCGAACTTGCCGCTGCCGCGCGGATCCCCATCCCTGAACTGGAGCCCGGATACAACCATTCCATCGGCTCCATCCAGCCTGAAGAATGTCGGCAGGATGCCGGCGACAGCCGTAGAGCTGATTGGCAATCCATCGGTCGGAATATAGACGAGTTGCTCCTTGGCGCGGTCATACCACCACTCGCCGGGAGCATCGAGCAGGGCCGCCGCCCCCGCCAGGAAATAGCGGCTGCCTTCCGCGGTGAAGAAGTAGGCAGTGCCTCTGGTGTTGATGGTCCGGTTGGCGGTGTCGATTGAAACTACCGGGAGGGTGTCACTGCCCCATTGGCTACCGGGGCTAAAACCACCGACAATATGGGCGACAAGCCCCACCGTATTTTTCGAGATCGGAAGATCGCCGGCATGGAAGCAAAAGCGCGTGTTGCCATGCCATATGTCGTCATCCTCTGTGCACTTGGCCGCAAAAAGCCATCCTTTGCGCGGATCTCCATCGAACGGGGCGTTGGGAAAGCGTGCCTGCGTCTGCAGCGCGCCCTTGACGAAAAGGTCGCCGACGGCCCTGCCTGGAGGCAGCTTCAGTGATGCCGTCCAGCGGCCATCGGCCTGTGCCGTCCAATTGCGTACAAGCGGGCCGCCGTGCAGAACCGGCGCTTCGTTGCACCTCGCCGTGATGACCAGGCCCGCGTCGCGCGCGTCGAAGACTATCGGTTCAGAGAGATAATAGTCCCCGCCGCCCAACGCGATCGTGTTTTGGCCGCCCTTCTTACGCGCAGCATCCTGAGCTCTCTCGATACTGACAAAAGGACCGTCGGTATGCTGAGGATTGGGTTTGGGAAGACGCCCACTCCAACCGTCCTTGCCATCAGGAGAAACATAGAATACCGCCCGGGCCGCAGATGTGCCCGTTGGTACATTGCTCAGTGAAGTCCCCTTCAGCCTGTCGGAAAAGGTCGCCGGCGACGCCTCCGCGCAAGTCGCTTCCCTAAGCGCCGTCTGCAGCTTATCGGGCGCATCTGCGTCCGAGGTCACTGAGGCCAGGTTGCTCGGCTGCGGAAAGAGCGTCGCAAACAGAATGCTCAAGATCGGTGCAAAATGCAGCCTCAAGTCTGCAGCTCCGCCGTTTTTCTGCGCGCCGATGCCCGCATTTTCTGGCCGGGACTCGTTGAAACAACGGGCTCGTATAGAGAGAACATGATGATGCCCGACATAAACAGAACGAAAATCGCGTCATTCTGGATCAGGAAGATGGTCTCGGTCATGTTCATCACCAAAATGACGACTGTGAAGACATTCAGCCAGAGCCAGCAATAGTGCGGGTCCCGGCATTGGAGGATCGCCCCTTGGCGCAATGCCTGTAGAAGCATCAGAGTGAACAAAATCATTCCGCTTATTCCGAAGTTCAGCAGTGTATCGCGGAATCCGCTATGGGCGTGGGGAGCCATCCATTGGATCTTCGACCAGATAATCCAGGCCTCTGGGTTCGCCTCTGTCCAAAAGGCCTGGTAGCCGAAGCCGAGCAGCAGATGATCGGCAATCTGACCATCGACCAGTTCCCACAAGGGCACTCGGCCCGTCAAAGTTGCATCCTTGCCAAGCGCCTCCAGGAATGGAACCAGGAATTCATGAAGCAAAAGGAGGAGCCCGATGAACATTTGGACAAAAAACAGGATGAGGACGATGCGGCTGATGCCACCGATCCGCCGCAACAGGGAATAAAACCCGATCAAGCAATAGGCCGATACCGTCGCAATGATCGCGGTCATCGATCCGGAGCCCATGAGACAGGCCCCAGCCGCGATCAAGAAAAGCAAAGCGGTTCGCCTTAAACCCCGGCTACCGTCCATTAAAACGGCCGTCGACACCAGTATCATCATCGCGGCATACCAACCGAGACTGTTCTTATGGATGAATATGCCACGCACGGCGCCGTCCATCGGCATGCGAGCGAGACCCGGCGACGCCACCAAGACCAGCAGGCTGAGGACGATGCATGTTCCGAAGGTGGCAAATGCCAGCAGAAGCAACTGCCGTGGTGTGAAGCGTATCGCCAGCACGTAAGCCAGAAGCACCGTAAAGAGCAGGCCGATGGCGCGCCTGAATGTCGTTGATGGGCCCACCGACCAGAAGACGGACACAAACGGCATGGCGACTATCAGGGGGACAAACCAATTTCGCTTGAGCGCCGTCAGAAAGTGCGGAAAATTCCGTACCAGCATCAATAATGTAAAGCCGTATACGGGTAGGTAAAGCAGACGCAATATAGACCTGGCGTGATCGCCAAGGGATCCGTCAGCGTCCGCCAGCATGAGCGGGAAAAGGGCGCCTGTCTGAAGGAAAAGGCAGAAGCCCGCGCCCCAGCACTCTATCGCTCGCCAACTGACGGTCGGCCCATTCGCGGCTCTAAGCGTATCGGCTCTCATTATCGGTCCCGATTTGCCTGGACAGATGAGAGGCTGTTGATCGCGGCAATTTGGAAAGACATCGGTCCCCTTTCACAGCTGCGCTGCTTACCAACGAACATCCCGCCACCTCCCCAGTCAACTGACGCAAACGAAGGCGCAGCTAAGCCTAACGCGCATACCCACCGTCCAAGGACGTTGGTTGGGTTAAAGCTCACGGTCTACCCCTCCCCCAAAAGTTGGTGCTTGGACCAACGGCATTGCCCATAAGAGCAGATGTCACCCGTGAGCAATCGCCGGTAGCTTGGCTATGAAAACATACCGCGAAGATCGCGCTGAGCCGCAGTTGGTGGTGAAGCGAGGCAATAATTCTGGCGCAGCTGGCTTTGGCAGGTGACGCTTGGAAGGGTTGGGATTCTTATGGTTCTGCGTCATGGTCCTAGTTTCGTATGCACTATAACGGAAGCGTCACGCGTTGCGGTGGTGATCCTACGAGCTCAGGGCGGAAGCCTGATCGCGCAGAATGATCCCTGTCCGCCTCTCATTTCTTTCCATCAATTCGCGTTGCCGAACGAACGAGCGTTCGCAACTCCGGCGTACCGATGTGTCGCGCAGCAACGCACTTGAGAGGGGGTGTCATGGAGCGACCGACGATCAGCGTCCTCATCAACAACTACAACTATGGTTGCTTTCTTTCCCGGTCGATCGACAGCGCCTTGCGCCAAAGAGCGTCTGATGCCGAGATCATCGTCGTCGATGACGGCTCGAGCGATCAGTCGCGCTCGGTTCTCGAAGGTTATGAAAAGCAGGTGAAGGTGCTCTTCCAGGAGAACCAGGGACAGGCCGCCGCCATTAATGCCGCTGTGAAGGCAAGCAGTGGCGACATCCTCTGTTTTCTCGATGCCGATGACTGGTGGGCGCCGGGCAAGCTGTCGGCAACAGCCGCTGCTTTCCAGTCGAATCCTCATGCATCGCTTGTTTATCACCGACTTCAGCCAACGCAGACCGATGGCTCAACAGCCTTCAAGCCAATCCCCCGGACCCTGTGTTCGGGAGATTTATCGCCACGGCTGGCGAGATCGGCTGGCTGGTGGCCCTTCCCAATGACATCAGCCATCGCAGTAAGACGTAGCGCCTGGAATGCGGCAGGAGATATTCCCGAGCAGTTCCGCATTTCCGCCGATGCCTGGCTCACGGGCACCTACCCATTTCTGGGGGATGTTGTCGCCCTGCCGGATTCACTCGGATTCTACCGGATTCACAACAATAACTGGTATCGGCCAGTCGATGACGCCGCCATGCTGCGAAAGCGGATGGCCCATTGGCGGACTGTCGTTGACGCGACCAACCAGTTTCTTTCCGCGCATGGTTTAGCCGGAAGGCTGCGTCTGACTGATCACTTTCCGTATCGGGTCGCCTCAGCCAGGCTGGAGGGGGCAGATGCACGCACCCGGTTCAGACTTGGCGTGGAAGGACTTTTTTTCGCCGGAGAACCAAACTTGCTGAGGCGTATGCGTGAGGCATTGCGGACAGCCCGCGACCTTCCTCGACGCGGTCAGGCCGTTAGCTTGTCGGAGTCGGCACGATGAAGGCGCTGATGCTGGTTTCCGAACTCGAAGACTACACCATCTCGTTCGCAAGTGGTGTTGCGCAACACCTGCAGGTCGTGCTCGCAGTCCCGCGTCGGCGCTACGCCAACCTTGTCTCCTCTTTCGACCCGGCGGTCGATCTGCACCTCTTGGACTGGCCACGGCACCGGTCGCTCTCCAATCCCTGGTTCCTACACCAACTCACGCGTCTCATCCGGCACGAGCGGCCGAATGTCATTCACCTTCTGAGCAATTCCACGCTCTGGCTGAACTTTGCTGCGCCATTCTGGCGGCCGATCCCGCTCGTGACGACCGTCCATGATGTTGACGTGCATCCCGGCGATTCCGACACCCGAACGCTGCCGGCCTGGGCTCCGCGATTGATCGTGCGGCAATCGAGCCATGTCGTCGTCCATGGCGAGGGGCTGAAACGAATGGTTCTCGAGCGATATTCAAAATCGCCCGAGTGCGTCCATGTCCTGTCGCATCCGGCCATTCATCGCTACGCGGAACTTGCTCGGCAGCACAAGATGATACGGCGCCACGCAGATGGAACCTTGCGCGTCCTGCTTTTCGGGCGGATTTTTGCTTACAAGGGATTGGAGCATCTGATCCGTGCCGAGGCGATGCTGAAGGACCAGCTCCCCAATCTGCGGATCACGGTCGCCGGCCGCGGCGATGATCCCTGGATCTTCCAGCCTCTTATGGGCGAAGCCGGCCGCTATGATATTCGCAACCACTTTATCGAGGATATGGAGGTCGCCCAGCTTTTTCTGGATGCCGATATCGTTGTTCTTCCCTACACGGAAGCCTCGCAGAGCGGTGTACTCAACCTTGCCGCGGCATTTGGCAAACCGGTCATCGTGACCGATGTCGGCGAATTGCGCGCCACCGTTCTGCCGAACGGACTGGGAATGGTGGTTCGGCCAGGGGACGTCGAACAGCTCGCCAGCGCCATCCGAACACTGGCTGATAACAACGAACTGAGAAGCAGCTTCGGAACCAGCGCGCTCGCCTGGGCCAGAGGTCCGAATTCGCCTGAACAGGTTGGGGCGCAGGCTGCGGCCGTTTATCGTGAGGTGGTCGGAGCATGCGAATGACGACGCTCACGGAGGGGAATCGGACAGCGGTGCGGAATGCCGCAGCAACCGTGCGCCACTATGTCCCGGGTGGTTGCGAGAACGGCGGCGGAATTGGCAGGCTGGTCGGCTATATATCAAGCACGGCGAAGGAGGCAGGCGAAAAGCACGTCGTCACCGACACCAGAGGGCCTCGCTGGTCCCTGGTTACCTCGCCGATGCGCCTGCTCGGCGCCATCTTGATGATGGCCAAGGATCGGATAATTGCTCCGGCACGCATTCACCATATCCATATCGCCGGTCGCGGCAGCACCGCAAGAAAACTGATCCTTACCGAGGCTGCCCGTTTCCTCGGGTGCTCTCACATATTACACCTGCACGATTACGATTATGCGAGTGACTTTGCCGCACGCTCGCCACGGCAACAAATGCTCATACGCCGGATGTTCCAACATGCCGACCAGGTCGTAGCGCTGGGGCAGCGCGACCGTATGACGCTAACGACGCTTCTGGGCGTGGACGAGCGCCGCGTGGCCGTCATCCGCAATTGTGTTCCCGACCCCGGGGCGCGCAGTGTTCACGTCGGCAAGATGCCCTTGATCGTCTTTCTCGGCCGACTGAGCGAACGCAAGGGTGTTGGGGAGCTTCTGCTTGCCTTAAGTCATCCGACTATGAAGGCGCTCCAGTGGCGGGCCGTACTGGCAGGCGACGGACCTGTGGAAGACTACCGACGCCAAGCCGCAGCCCTGGGCCTTTCAGATCTGGTGAAAATGCCGGGCTGGCTCGGCGCCGACGAGGCGCAAGCCTTGTGTGCCCGAGCAGATATCCTGGTCCTACCTTCGCATGCCGAAGGCTTGGCAATGGCTGTGGTCGAAGGGCTCGCCCACGGGCTTTCGGTCGTTACTACACGCGTCGGCGCGCATGGCGAGGTCATCTCCGACGGTGAAACGGGTGTCTTCGTGCCTGTCGGAGACAAGGATGCCCTGGCTGCGGCGCTGGCCAAACTCGTCAGCGATCCGGAAATCCGCAACCGCCTCTCGGCCAAGGCCCGAGCTCATTATCTCAATCAGTTCAGTATGAAGGCCTACATGCGATCGCTGGAAAAACTCTACGACGCCGTCTCCGCGCAACCTCAAACGTCGGTTGGTGAACGATGACCATTTCAACTATCCCGCCAGACCGCAACACCTCGCTCTCCTCGATGCGCTACGATCCCCGGTTTCAGGTAGAAACGAGGTCGGACGATTTTGACCTCACATCGGGCCTGCGTCTTATCCGGCGAAGGATGGTGATGATCGCGGCTATCGTCACGCTGTTTATGGCGATCGCCGCAATGATGGTTTCGGGATTGAAGCCGAGTTTTCATGCCGAGTCCCGGCTGATAATCCACACGCCTCTGGCGACAAAACTCGGCCCTGAGGATTCCGGCCGCAACGATCCGCTGGACGCCGCTTCGGAGACCGAACGGCTTCTTTCCAGAAGCATTGCAGAGCGGGTAATCCGCGACCTGCGGCTCGATCAGTGGCCGGAGTTCAATCCAGCGCTGCAAGAGAGCTCGCTTATCGACAGCATCCGAGCAATGTTGCGCGGTCTGGTCGACAGAGAAAAACCACTCTCGCCGGTGCGAAACAGCATCGAGCCAATCATCCCGAAGTATTACAAGGCACTGCGCGTATGGCGTGATGGCCAGAGCGACGTTATTCAGATCGGCTTCGATGCGAGCGATCCTCAACTGGCAGCCTCGGTCCCGAACCGGCTCATCAGCATCTATCTCGAAGAGCGGAAGGACGGTCTGCGGGGGCGCCTAGATGCGGCAGAAGAATGGGTTCTCCAGCGCATCGCCGAACAGAAGGACCGCGCTGCGGCAGCACGCGATGCCGTCGACGCGTATCAGAAAACGATGGACGTCGTCTCAAATGACGACGATCAGGTTGAACAGATCAAGTCAATAATGGAGCTGGGCGAGCGGCAGACAAAAATCGAACAAAGCCGCACTGAAGCGAGAGCAACGATATCTGCACTGGAAGCGGCTGACGACCTCTCGCTTGCCCTGCAGAATATGGTTATTCCCGACAGCATTGGCGCGGCGCAACGGGAGCTTCGTTCACAGGAGCAAGATCTCGAACGCCTTCTCGAGATATATGGCGACAGCGCCGAAGTCGTGGTCGATATGCGAGCGAAGATTCTTAAATCCCGC
Source organism: Rhizobium sp. NXC14 (assembly GCF_002117485.1). NCBI lineage: Bacteria > Pseudomonadati > Pseudomonadota > Alphaproteobacteria > Hyphomicrobiales > Rhizobiaceae > Rhizobium > Rhizobium sp. NXC14. The sequence continues at coordinate 1,432,070 of NZ_CP021030.1, read as the reverse complement.
ACCGATCTCAGCCTTGCGGTCGATCGATATCTTCAATCCATCCGCTCCAAGCTTGCGGCGCTCGATCATGAGGATGACGCGGTTCGGTCGGCCTTGGCGGTAGCTCATGAGAAACGCGCTCGCTCTGCCCTGGCGCAAACGGAGCTGGCGCGACTCCAACGCATGTCTGACAAGGAGCAGACCGCGCTTGATAAGCTCGAGGAGCAGCGCCGTGGCCTGGCTGCGCAAGCCATGCTGCCGGGAGCGGAATTGGAAGTTCTGTCACCGGCAGCAGTGCCGCTGGCACCGCAGGGGCGCGGACGACTTTTCTACCTGGTCGGCGCCCTCCTGGCTTCGATATCGATCGCGGTAACAGCCGCTTTCGTGGTCGAGATGCTGGATAACTCGGTCCGCAGCTTCGATCAGATGGCCGGAATGCCTCGCATTGCGCCGGCCGGATTCATCCCGCGCCTGAAACGGAAGGACCGGGGGGATCCATCTATGCTCTTTGGGTACATTCAAGACGGGATGTTTGACGAAGCAATTCGCTCTGTCATAACTTCGCTTAAGCAGTCCAACGGTGGAAAGCTGCCTAACAGTATTGTCGTGACGTCGGCTCACAGCGGAGAGGGCAAGTCGCTTGTCGCCAGATCACTGGCAATCGATCTCGCCGCCAACGGAATTCCGGTGCTGCTTGTTGATGGCGACCTCAGACACGGAAATCTCGACTCGTTTTTCAAGTCAGAGCTACAGCAGGGATTGAACGAATTCCTGTGTGGACAGGCTGGAATCCGGGACATCATCGATCACCATCCGAGCGGCATCGACTTCATTCCCGCCGGCAATGCTACTCTCCATCGGCGCGCCCGTATGACGGATGCGGCTGACATCGTCTCGATGGCCGCCTCGCTGGGCCAAGTCGTCATCTTCGACAGCGCACCCGTGCTCGCCTCGGCTGATACGATGCATCTGACGGCCTTAGCAGAACGAACGCTCGTGGTGGTTAAATGGGGTAAGACGAGCCGTCGCGCCGTCGAATTTTGCTTACATCAGCTGAGGACCGCACGCAACGCGGAGCTTTGCGTTGCCATAAACAACGTCAATCCGAAACAACACGCCATGTACAACTTCAGCGATTCGGAATTGTTTGTGAAATCATTGAGGAAATACCACGAATTCACCTGAGCCGAGACAGCATTCACATCTGATTCCGCCGAAACAAATTACGGAGACCGTAGTGAAGAATAAAAACAGGGTTGCGCTGATTACGGGTATAACAGGTCAGGACGGTGCATATCTGGCCGAGTTTCTCTTGGAGAAGGGCTATATTGTTCACGGCCTCAAGCGACGCTCATCGTCCTTCAACACCAGCCGCATCGAGCATCTATACGAGGATCCGCATGTCGAGAATCCCCGGTTCATCTTGCATTTCGGGGACATGACCGATTCAACGAATCTCATCCGTGTCGTTCAGGAAACGCAGCCGGACGAGATCTATAATCTCGCAGCACAGAGCCACGTTCAAGTCTCTTTCGAGACGCCGGAATATACGGCCAACGCGGATGGAACCGGCACCCTTCGGCTGCTTGAAGCAATTCGCCTCCTGGGACTGACCAGGAAGACGCGCTTCTATCAAGCGTCCACCTCGGAGCTCTACGGCAAAGTTCAGGAAGTCCCGCAAAGTGAAACGACGCCGTTCTACCCTCGATCACCCTACGCAGCGGCCAAGCTCTACGCCTATTGGATCGTGGTCAATTATCGCGAGGCATATGGCATACACGCCTCGAACGGCATCTTGTTCAATCATGAAAGCCCGATCCGCGGCGAGACCTTCGTGACCCGTAAAATCACCCGGGCGGCGGCTGCGATCCATCTTGGACTGCAGGAGAGGCTCTATCTCGGCAATTTGGATGCACAGCGCGACTGGGGACATGCGCGAGAATATGTCCGTGGGATGTGGCTGATGCTGCAGCAGGACGAACCGGAGGACTATGTCCTGGCAACCGGCGAAACGCATTCGGTTCGCGCCTTTGTCGACAAAGCCTTTGCCAAAGTGGGCATGCCGATTGATTGGCGTGGCAACGGGGTCGAGGAAAAGGGGTATGACAAGACATCCGGTCGGTGCGTGGTGGAGATCGATCCGGCTTATTTCCGCCCGACTGAAGTTGACCTTCTGATCGGTGATCCGACGAAGGCGCATACGAAGCTTGGCTGGAAACACGAGACCAGCCTTGATCAGCTGGTTACGGAGATGGTCCGCGAGGATCTGAAAGTCATGGCACGAAATGTCCCGGCAGTGAGTGTAACCAGGGCCTTTGCCTATGCCTGAGGCGATCTGTCGCCAGCCACCGCGGCGTGGCGGGCTCCGCGATCGTGCGATCGTCTCGCTTCCGACAGCTGAGAGATTCAAACACTACCCTGCGCAAACGCAAAAAGCCCGGCTCGAGAGCCGGGCTTTCCTGATCGACCGAAATCAGACCAGATTAGAACGAACGCTGCAGGCGGAAGTAGCCCGTCGTGGAGTCGTCAGCGTCTTCCGGATCGAGGTACTGAACCGAAGCCTTGGCGTAGAAGTTGTCAACGATCTGGTAATCAACCGTCAGACCGACCTTCCAGGCATCGCCGTCGCTGAAGTCGTCGCCAGCAACGTAGTAGTCGCCGTAGTACTGGACGCCAGGAGTGATCTTGAGCTTGTCGGTTGCCTTGATAGCGTATTCGGCAGCGACAGCCCATTCAGCTGCGGAGTAGTAGGAGTTCGGGCCGGAAGAGTACACGGCTGCGAGGCCGAGCGTGCCGGGGCCGATGTCAACCGTACCCATTGCACGGATAGCGCCGTCTTCGTTGTCGAAGTCCCAACCGCCGGTGAGCTGGTAGCTAAAGGCGCCAGCCTTGCCGCCGAGACCGAAGGCAACGCCTACGTTGTTCGGGCCTTCGCCAGACTTGTAGAAGCCGTCTTCCAGTTCGTCGACGCTGAGACCAGCGTAGAAGTCGCCGCTTTCGTACTGATAGCGGATGGAGTTGTGCAGCGTTACGATCGAGCCGATGTCGTCGGTTTCACCCGAGAGACCATCGTCCCACCAGCTGTAGAACAGACCGGCGCGGAAGCCCGCGACGTCGAGGTAAGCGGAGTCGAGCTTGGCTTCCTGGTCGGTAGCATTGTCAGCATTGAACTGCATGACGATGACGCCGGTCAGCGGACCATATTCGGTGTCGCTCTTGGCGGTGAACTGAACCTGACCGCGGGTGACTGCATCCCAGTCAGAGTCGCCGCCGACGTCTTCGCCAACGTTAACCTGGAAACGGATGTAGCCTTCGATCTTGAGGCAGGTTTCGGTGCCCGGGATGTAGAAGTAGCCGGTGCCGTAAGCGTCGCAGACGCGAACATATTCAACCGGTTCCGGCTCAGCAGCAACAATAGCGTCAGCAGCCTGAGCACCGGAAACTACTGCGAGAGCAGCAGCGGAGCCGAGAAGAAGGCTCTTGATGTTCATAAATGACCTCCAATTCAAAGTTTCGATCGGGTTTGGGATCTTTCGCTGAGCAGCGTTCCCTGCCCCATCCCCGTGTTTTAAGAAGTGGACGATCCGTCGCCCTTGCTTCCGAGGGTGAAAATACAAGACGGCGGCCGTCACGCAATCACCAACTTACTCGAATGGGTGGTTTGCGGGAGCCTTCCCGACATTCTGTTGCCGAAAGGACACAAGTCAGGCAACCGGCCCCGATTTCCTTTATGCTTTGTTAAGAAAAGCCTGATTTTGTCGCTGCTTAGCCGAAGTCGACAAAGAGCTAGACATGCGTCCTCCGACGCATTTGCGACACGTTTTTGACAAGTTCGGGCTATTGCGGAAGAGATGGCAGTCCGAAAGCGCAACCGGACGTTCACCGATCCGCTCTCGCTGCCGCCTGAGGGCGGAAGCGAGGGACGTGATTCCCGCCAGCGATTCTCTGTCTTCGAAGCGATTCTCCCTTGCCGCGACTCGCAGGGATAGCCGATTAAGCGGCCATGATTCGCCGACGGAAGTTCAGACCAGAGACACGGTGGAAATCAAAATGGCGGAGAAGATGGGATTCGAACCCACGATACGCTTTTGACGTATACTCCCTTAGCAGGGGAGCGCCTTCGACCACTCGGCCACCTCTCCGGTGCGGCCTAACTAGGGTGAGCGGTCTTTGAATGCAAGGGTTTTTTCAGTTTTCACCAGAAGAAATGCAGGGGCCGGCGTTTCGGCTTTTGACGGACAGACGAGAACAATCGCTCGTCTGCGCCCTTCCCCGGAAAGCTCGGCCGATCGTCCTTCAACCGCACGCGCCTGGCGGCGCCCGCTTGCGGACTCAGCTCAATAGGCTCTTGAGATCGGCCGAGGGGTCGGCGAGGATCGCTCGATCGGGATTGGTGCGAGATTCCAGCAGCTTCTTGCCGGTCACATAAGCCTTTGCGTCATTGATCGCATCGACCGCGATCAGCCGGCCTTCCCTGAAGTACCAGACCGAATGAGCCCCTTCGCGGGCGCCGGGACGCAGTAGCGTGTCGTCATAACCGAGATTGAAGCCGGCGATCTGGAGTTTGACGTCGTACTGGTCGGACCAGAACCAAGGCTTCGGCTCATAAGGCTCGTCGCCGCCGGCGATGAGAGCTGCCGCAGCCTCAGCCTGGTCGACAGCGTTCTGCACCGATTCGAGCCTGATGCGTCCACCCTGCCATGGAAGTGCTGCGCAATCGCCGGCCGCGAAAATCGCCGGATCGGAGGTCCGGGCGAATTCATCGACGATGATGCCGTTGGCGACTTCGAGGCCGGCTTCCTTGGCAAGCTGGTCGTTCGGCACGACGCCGATTCCGACGACGACGAAATCGACGTCGATGACCGAGCCGTCGGAAAGGGCGGCGCCGGAAACCCGACCATCCTTGCCGATCAAATGTTTCAGGCCGGTCTTCTCGCGGATCACCACGTCGTGGCTCTCGTGAATGGCGCGCATGAGGTCGGCCGTTTCCTTCGCCGCGACACGCTGCAGAATGCGATCGGCCATTTCGATGACCGTGACCTCGAGGCCGCGATGGCGGGCTACTGCCGCAGCCTCGAGGCCAATGTAACCGCCGCCGATGATGAGGACGCGCCGGCCGGGGCGCATTTCATCGGCCAGCAGATCGGCATCGCGCTTGTCGCGGGCGACATAGACGCCTTCGAGATCGCCGCCGATTGCCGCCGGCAGCCGGCGCGGCGTCGAGCCGGTGGCGAGCACCAGCGTGCCGTAGTCGAGAACGGAGCCGTCCTGCAGCAGAACTTGCTTGCTGTCCCGCTCGATCTGCTCGGCCCAGGTCGAAAGGCGAAGATCGACGTCGTTGTCGGCATACCAGTGTTCCGGGCGGAACAGCAGGCGGTCGAAGCTCATTTCGCCGAGCAGATATTTCTTCGAAAGCGGCGGGCGCTGATAGGGGGCTACATCCTCGGCGCCGATGAGGGTGATCGGGCGCGTATCCTTCAAAGCACGAAGTTTGGCCGCCAAGGCGAAACCCGCCTGTCCCGCGCCGATGATCACCACTCTATCCGTCACGATCTCACTCCTGAAACTAGGCTCGACACTTACGCCAAGGCCTATCCCCTGCCCCATGCGCCGTCAACGGAAAGCGGCTTCTTACATTCAGCCGATTTCGATCCAGCGACGCTCGTGGAAGGACTGTGCCATGGCATGCACCGACTTTTCTATCCTGAGACCGTCTTTAAATGTCACGATCGACGACGGCTCGCCCGATATGGCCCGGATCAGCTCGCGGCACTCGATGATCTTCAGATCGTTGAAGCCGAGACCATGGCCAGGAGCCGGGATGAACCGATCATAGGGCCGATGGGCAGGCGCCGCCAGTATCTTGCGGAAGCCCTGCTCCGAACCGGGCCCTTCTGCCTGATAGAGTTCGAACTCGTTCATGCGCTCCTGGTCGTAGAGGATCGAGCCTTTCGAGCCGTAAAGCTGCAGGGCGATCCGCCCCTTGCGACCCCAGGCGGCGCGATTCGCCATCAACACCGCGGAGATGCCGCCGCCGAGCCGCATCAGCACGTTGGCGACATCGTGATTTTCGACGGCACGGCGGCCACCCTGGTTGAGCGGACGGTCGGCGCAGGGCTTCACCATGTCTGTTATGACGGCCTCGACATGCCCGAAAAGATACCAGAGCAACGACAGCGGGTGCACGGCGAAATCGTCAAGCGCACCATAGCCGGCGGAAAGCTCGCTCTTCCAATAAAAGAAGACGTCGGGATCGGCCATGAAATCCTCGTCCATTTCGACTCGGACATGATTGACCGTACCGATGGCACCGTCTCCGACAAGCTTCCTGATGTGCCTCATGACGGGATTCTGAATGTAATTATAACCGAGAACGGCGACCTTGCCGGAACGCTCCGCCGTCGCCAGCATGCGCTCGGCATCGGCATAAGCGGGCGCCATCGGCTTCTCACACCAGACATGCTTGCCGGCATCCAGGGCTGCAATCGCCATCTCGGCATGGAACTGATTGGGCGTGGTGACGGAAACGACGTCGACCTCGGGGTCGGCGATCAGCGCCCGCCAGTCGGCCGTTGCCTTCTCGAAGCCGAACTCGCCGGCACGAGCCTCGGCAAGCGCGGCATTGGCTTCAGCCAGGTGCACGAGCCGCGGACGCTCGACATCGCCGAACACGGTCTTCACCGCATTCCACGCCAGCGCATGGCATTTGCCCATATAACCCGTGCCGATCAGACCGATGCCAAGTGGTTTCATTTCCGTCTCCTCCAGAAGTGCGCGCGGATTTTTGGAATATTTGGATCATTTTGACAAGAGACTGTTGGCAGGCATACGGCCTTCATTCGCCCGGTGCGATTGTACAAAACCCTTCAATTACAGGCGATTAAAAACAATTAGGCGCGCCGTTCGAAATCGTCTATGCTCGGCGATATGGAATGTTTGTTTCATCCCGTGAGCCGCAAGCATGGATAATGATCCCCAAAGGCACGCGCGCGTGCCGCGCGATTTCGAAAGCCTGCGCAGCACCATCATCGAGCGCAAGGCGAACATGCCGAAGCGGCTGGCGCAAGTCGCCGCGTTCGCGCTCGGCAATCCCGATGAAATTGCCTTCGGCACGACGGCGAGTATCGCGGCCGCCTCCGAGGTCCAGCCGTCGACGCTGGTACGCCTGGCGCATCATCTGGGTTACGAAGGCTTTTCCGATCTGCAGAGCATCTTCCGAGAAAGGCTGCGCGACCGGACGCTGAGCTATGAAGAGCGGCTCGTCACGCTGGAGCAGTCGAACGGCGACGATGATGACGCCAACCTGCTTTCCGGCTTCATCGCCGCGGCGAGCCAGTCGGTCAACCGGCTGGCCGCGACCGTTCAAAGCGACACGTTCACGAAGGCGGTCGATATCCTGGCCGCTGCCGAAACCATCTATCTTATCGCCAAGCGGCGCTCCTATCCGCTGACAGCGCATATGACCTATGCATTTTCCAAGCTCAACATCCGCCACCAGATCGTCGCCTCGCCGAACGGAGTCGATCCTGAAATGGTGCAGTTCGCATCGCCAAGGGATGCGGCGATCGCTGCGAGCTTCTCGCCCTATGCAGCCGACAGCCTCAGCCAGAGCCAGGAGCTCGCCGATCGCGGCGTCCCGGTCATTGCAATCACCGATTCGGCCTTCTCGCCACTTGCCGCCTGCGCCACACATTGGTTCGAGGTGGCGGAAGCGGATTTCGCTGGCTTCCGCTCGCTTTCAGCCTCAATGGCGCTCACCATGGCGCTGCCGGTTGCGATCGCCGAGCGGCGTCGCAAGCGTCAACATCACAAAGCTGGAAAAGAGAAAATGGAATAAACATTCCGAATTGACAAAATATCGGAACCAATGTTTCATTATTGACATTAGCAGGCATTGGAAGCCGCGCAAAATCTAGCGGGAGGACATCATGGTACAAACCAATCCGGGTTCACAGCCGGAGCCGGCGCTTGATGTAATCACCATCGGCCGTTCCTCGGTCGATCTTTACGGGCAGCAGATCGGTTCGCGACTGGAGGATATTGCCTCCTTCGCCAAATCCGTCGGCGGCTGCCCATCCAATATCGCCATCGGCACGGCGCGGCTCGGCCTCAAGTCCGGGCTCATCACCCGCGTCGGCGACGAGCAGATGGGACGCTTCATCCGTGAGCAGGCGGCGCGCGAAGGTGTGGCGACGGACGGCATCGTCACCGACAAGGAACGGCTGACGGCGCTGGTGCTGCTGGCGGTCGAGGCCGAGGGCGTGTCGCCGATGATCTTTTATCGCTCCGACTGCGCCGATATGGCGCTCGAGGAAGGCGATATCGACGAAAACTTCATCAAATCGTCGCGCGCCGTTCTCGTTTCCGGCACGCATTTTTCTCTGCCCAACACCGAAGCCGCGCAACGCAAAGCAATCCGCATCGCTAAGGAGAACGGCCGCAAGGTAATCTTCGACATCGACTACCGGCCGAACCTCTGGGGCCTTGCCGGCCATGCGGAAGGCTTCGAACGCTATGTGAAATCCGACCGCGTCTCCTCGAAGATGAAGGAAACGCTGCCCGATTGCGATCTCATTGTCGGCACTGAAGAGGAAATCCTCATCGCATCCGGCGCAGATGACGTGCTCGGCGCGCTGAAGGAGATTCGCCGCCTGACGCCGGCGACGATCGTGCTTAAGCGCGGAGCCATGGGCTGCATCGTCTATGACGGGCCGATCGCCGACGATCTCGAAGCCGGCATCGTCGGCCAGGGCTTCCCGATCGAAGTGTTCAACGTTCTCGGCGCCGGCGACGCCTTCATGTCCGGCTTCCTGCGCGGCTTCCTGCGCGACGAGCCGCTGCAGACCTGCGCCACCTGGGCCAATGCCTGCGGGGCCTTCGCGGTCTCTCGCCTGCTCTGCTCGCCGGAATATCCGACCTGGGCGGAACTCGACTTCTTCCTGAAGACCGGCAGCAAACATCGGGCGCTGCGCAAGGACGAGTCGATCAACCATATTCACTGGGCATCCACCCGCCGCGGCGAAATCCCGCTTCTGATGGCGCTGGCGATCGACCACCGCTCACAGCTCGTGAGCGTCGCCGACGAGCTCGGCGTCGACCACAAGAAGATCGTCGCCTTCAAGCGACTGGCGGTCGAGGCGGCAGCACGCGTTTCGAACGGCCGCGACGGCTACGGCATGCTGATCGACGAGCGATTCGGCCGCGACGCCTTCTTCGATGCGGCGACGAAGAATTTCTCCTGGATCGGCCGGCCTGTCGAACTGCCGGGCTCGAAGCCGCTGCGCTTCGAATTCAGCCAGGATATCGGCTCGCAGCTTGTCGAATGGCCGCTCGGCCATTGCATCAAGTGCCTGTGCTTCTATCATCCCGATGATCCCGTCGACCTGAAGACGGAGCAGCAGGAGAAGCTGCGCACGCTGTTCGAGGCCGCACGCAAGGTCGGACGCGAACTTCTGGTGGAAATCATCGCCGGCAAGAACGGGCCGCTCACCGACGATACGATCGCCACCGCGCTGGAGGAACTTTACGCGCTCGGCATCAAGCCTGACTGGTGGAAGCTGGAGCCACAGGCTTCCGGCGAAGCCTGGAAGAAGATCGATGCCGTGATTGCCAAAAATGATCCATGGTGCCGTGGTATCGTGCTTCTCGGGCTCGAAGCGCCCGCAGAGGAACTGATCTCCTGTTTCGAGGCGACGCTGGCGGCTCCCTCGGTGAAGGGCTTCGCCGTCGGCCGGACAATCTTTGCCGATCCGGCGCGCGCCTGGCTCTCCGGCGAGATAAGCGACGAGGCGGCAATCGCCGACATGGCCGGCCGCTTCCGGCAATTGACAGAGGCCTGGCTTAAGACGCGTGGGCTTCACTGAGAATTAGACCCCTCCCCAGCCCCTCCCCACAAGGGGGAGGGACTTAAGTTGAGGCATCGCTTCACACCACAAACGAGCTCTGATGCGGACGCAAGGTTGCGGTGAAATGCGGCGAGCCCAACGAGTGGCCCCTCCCCTTTGTGGGGAGAGGTTGGGGAGGGGAAACCAACTAGAACGAAGATTGCGGGAGGCCCCGATGGGCAAGACGATACGGTTGACGATGGCGCAGGCCGTCGCGCATTTCCTGAAAGTACAAATGACCGTTGTCGACGGCAAAAAGGTGCCGATCTTCGGCGGCGTCTGGGCGATCTTCGGCCACGGCAACGTCGCCGGCATCGGCGAGGCGCTTTATCAGGTGCGCGGGGAATTGACGACTTACCGCGCCCACAACGAGCAGGGCATGGCGCATGCTGCGATCGCCTATGCAAAGGCAAACTTCCGCACGCGCTTCATGGCCTGCACGACCTCGATCGGTCCCGGCGCACTGAACATGGTGACGGCCGCGGGTGTCGCGCATGTCAACCGCATTCCCGTCCTCTTCCTGCCCGGGGACGTCTTCGCCAACCGCGCGCCGGATCCGGTGCTGCAGCAGATCGAGGATTTCGGCGACGGCACCGTATCAGCCAATGATGCATTCCGCCCGGTTTCGCGCTACTTCGACCGGATCACCCGGCCGGAGCAGATCATCACGGCGCTGAAGCGCGCAATGCAGGTGCTGACCGATCCGCTCGATTGCGGGCCGGTGACATTGTCGCTCTGCCAGGACGTTCAGGCCGAGGCCTTCGATTATCCGGAAAGCCTGTTTCAGGAAAAGGTCTGGACGACCCGCAGGCCGCAGCCGGATGCGGACGAACTGGCAAATGCCATCGCGCTGATCAAGGCATCTGAGAAGCCGGTGATCGTTGCCGGCGGCGGCGTGCTCTATTCGCAGGCGACGAAGGAACTCGCGGCCTTTGCCGAAGCTCACGCCATCCCCGTCGTTGTCACTCAGGCCGGCAAGTCGTCGATCAACGAGACCCATCCGCTGGCGCTCGGCTCGGTCGGCGTCACCGGCACCTCGGCGGCGAACGCAATCGCCGAAGAGACAGATCTCGTCATCGCCATCGGCACGCGCTGCCAGGATTTCACGACCGGTTCCTGGGCGCTGTTCAAGAATGACAGCCTGAAGATGGTCGGCCTCAACATCGCCGCCTATGACGCGGTGAAGCACGACAGCCACCCTGTGGTGGCCGATGCACGCGAAGGGCTGAAGGCGCTTTCGGTAGGCCTTTCCGGCTGGAGGGCGCCGGCGGCACTTACCGAGAAGGCAACGGCGGAAAAGAAGGTCTGGATGGAGGCTGCTACCAAGGCTATGGCGGCGACCAATACCGCCCTGCCCTCCGATGCGCAGGTGATCGGCGCGGTGGCGCGCACCATCGGTGGCGAGAATTCGACGCTGCTTTGCGCCGCAGGTGGCCTTCCCGGCGAATTGCACAAGCTCTGGCCGGCGACGACGCCGGGCAGCTACCACATGGAATATGGCTTCTCCTGCATGGGCTACGAGATCGCCGGCGGGCTCGGCGCCAAGATGGCGCGCCCCGAAAGGGATGTCGTCGTCATGGTCGGCGACGGTTCCTACATGATGATGAATTCCGAGATCGCGACCTCGGTTATGCTCGGCCTCAAGCTCAACATCGTCGTGCTCGACAATCGCGGCTACGGCTGCATCAACCGGCTGCAGATGGGAACCGGCGGGGCCAACTTCAACAATCTGCTCAAGGACTCCTATCACGAGGTGATGCCTGAGATCGATTTTCGCGCGCATGCCGAAAGCATGGGCGCTATCGCTGTCAAGGTTAGTTCCATCGCCGAACTCGAGCAGGCGATCGTCGATTCTAAGAAGAACGATCGTACATCCGTCTTCGTCATCGACACCGATCCCTTGATCACCACTGAGGCCGGCGGCCATTGGTGGGATGTCGCGGTGCCGGAAGTCAGCCCGCGCGAAGAAGTCAACCAGGCGCGCAAGGGTTATGTCGAAGCCCGCGGCTCCCAGCGCATCGGCTGAACAGGTTAACCCGTTTTTCCGGAGGAGCCGACCCGCTCTTCCGCAATGTCTTTAAGGAGAATATTGATGAAGGCCAAACTCGGCATGTCGCCCATCGCATGGTGGAACGACGACCTTCCTGAGCTTAGTGACGATGTGTCGCTCGAAGAATGCCTGCGGCAATCGCGCAGCGCCGGTTTCACCGGCATGGAGCAAGGCCGCCGTTTCCCCAGTAGCCCGGAAGAGATGCTGCCGATCCTGCGCACCGCGGACGTGACGCTGTGCGGCGGCTGGTTCTCCGGCACGCTTGTCAATGAGGAGCTCTCGGCCAACAAGGACCGCATTGCGCCGATGATCGAGCTGTTCAAGGCGGTCAACGCGCCCTGCATCGTCTATGGCGAAGTTGGCCGCTCCATTCAGGGCGACCGCTCCAAGCCGCTCGCGACCAAGCCGCGCCTTTCCGACGACGAGATTAAGGCCTATGCGCGCCGCGTCACGGAATTCGGCGAATGGTGCGCTGAAAAGGGCATGCCGCTCTCCTATCACCACCACATGGCCGCCGTCGTCGAAACCGAACAGGAACTCGACGCCTTCATGCGCTCTTCGGGCGAAGGTATTCCGCTGTTGCTCGACGCCGGGCATCTGGCCTTTGCCGGCGGCGATGTGCTGCGCGCCATCGACAATCACCACGCCCGCATCAACCACGTCCACGTCAAGGACATTCGTCAATCCGTCGTGGATGGGCTCGACCGCAGCCGGCAGTCTTTCCTCGACGCCGTGGCGCTTGGCGCCTTCACAGTGCCGGGCGACGGCTCGCTCGATTTTGGCGCCATCGTCCAACGCTTCGCCGACCATGGCTATGAAGGCTGGTTCGTCGTCGAGGCCGAACAGGATCCGCGCAAGGCGCCGCCGCAGAAGATGGCCGAGATCGGCCATGCCGAACTGATGCGCGTCATGACCGCGGCTGGTTATACTGTGGAAACGGAAGGCTTTCCGAAGGGGTAACGGGACGAAAGACCCCTCTCACAAGAGGGACGAATTGACCGGACCGCTGGAGCAAGCGGCCCCCTCATCCGCCCTTCGGGCACCTTCTCCCTAAGGGGAGAAGCGAAAAGCGACGGTGCGGCATATCCCTTCTCCCCTCGGGGAGAAGGTGGCGGCAGCCGGATAAGGGGGCTGCGCCCACCAACATACGAGGAGAAACACCAATGCCAAACCTCAAGGTGAAACCATCCGGCACACATGGCCGCGTCACGCATGTCACCCCGGAAAATGCCGGCTGGACCTATGTCGGCTTTGATCTGCACCGCGTCAAGCCGGGCGAGACGGTTTCGGGAGAGACCGGCGATCGGGAAGTCTGCCTGGTCTGGGTGACAGGCAAAGGCAAGGCGTCGGCCGGCGCGAAGGATTTCGGGACGCTGGGCGAGCGGATGAATCCCTTCGACGGGGCGCCGTATGCGCTTTATATCCCGATGGGCTCGACGTGGTCGGTCACGGCGGAGACCGATCTGGAACTGGCTGTCTGCTCGGCGCCCGGCGGCGGCGGCTATGAGGCAAAGGCGATCCCGCCCGGCACGCATCCGCAGGTGACGCGCGGCAAGGGCACGAATGTGCGCTACGTCAACAACATCATGCCTGAGGACGATAATTCGGCGCATTCGCTGCTCGTCGTCGAGGTGATCACGCCAGGTGGCCATACCTCCTCCTATCCGCCGCACAAGCACGATCAGGACGACCTCCCGAACGAGAGCTTCCTGGAGGAGACTTACTACCACCGCCTCAACCCGCCGCAGGGTTTCGGTTTCCAGCGCGTCTACACCGACGACCGCTCGCTCGACGAGGCGATGGCGATCGAGGACGGCGACGTGACGCTGGTGCCGAAGGGCTATCATCCCTGCGCCGCAACGCATGGCTATGATCTTTATTATCTCAACGTCATGGCCGGGCCGAAGCGGATCTGGAAGTTCCACAATGCCGCCGAGCACGAATGGCTGCTGAAGGCATGAAGGCCGCGCTCGATCGCTAAAAAATCTGACAGCGCCAAATTGTCGGTGATGGTTCACTGCCTCCATCCAATGAGGATGGAGGATCATCATGCACAGCTCGCATTTCACGATACCGGCCAGCAATATCCGCCCTTCGCGGCGGCCCGGCCTTCTTTCTGCAGCCGCCACAGCAGTCCGCTGGCTGGGGCGCAAGATCAGCGAATGGCGCAACTACAATGCGCTGATGGAACTTTCCGACGATCAGTTGAAGGATGTCGGCCTCTCCCGGGGGCAGACAGAAAGCGACGTGCACGTTTACAGCCGCTACTGAAACATCAGACTCACTGTGGTACTGTGCCCCAGCGCAGCCTTGTCGGGCTGCCCTGCCTGAACCGGACGATACAATGTCGCAGTTTTCAACAGCTCTGCTCCTGAAAACCAAGACCGTCACTATTCGTGACGTCGTCTGCAATGGCGAGTGCCGCCACATGAGCGACGAGGAATGTGCTCACAAAACAAGCCTCGTCTATCCCTATCGCGGCGTCTTTATGCGCCATGTCGGCCGCGCGGATACGGTGGCTGAAGCCAATCAGGTGCTGTTCTTCAATGCCGGTCAGGGCTATCGGATCAGCCATCCGATCGCGGGCGGCGACGGCTGCATCGACCTGTCGATCGACGAATCCATGCTGGAAGAGCTGGCGCCGAAGGAGCAGGCCCAGCCCGGCCCGGCCTTTTCCTTCCGCCGCCAGCGCCGGCGGATCGACCCTCGCGCGCAGGCGCTGGTCGCCCTGCTGCGCCACGGTCTCAGGCGCAACGTCGCCGAAACGCTCGAGGCGGAAACGCTGGCCCTGACGCTGGTTCGCCGCTCGCTCGGCGAGCGCACCTCGCATGCGGCCGGCGCCAGCCTCGGCCGGCAGAAACTCGTCGACCGGGCAAAGCTGGTGCTTTCCTCCGATCTCGCGAGACGCTGGACGCTTGCGGAAATCGCCTCGGAAGTCGGTGTTTCCCCTGTTTACCTCACCCAGGTCTTCCAGCAGGTCGAGGCCACGCCGCTCTATCGCTATCAGCTGAGGCTGCGGCTTGCCCGGGCGCTCGATTTGCTCGGCCAGTATGAGGATCTGACCGCGCTCGGGCTCGATCTCGGCTTTTCCAGCCACAGTCATTTCAGCGCTTCCTTCAAACAGGCCTTCGGTCAGACTCCGGCCGAATTCCAGCGCTCGGCGCAACTGCGACGCCGACCTTAGAGCCTTTCCGAGTTGATAATCGCTAAAGTTTTCGACAGCGATGACGCGGTCTTCGATGCTCTTATGATGCTGTCCCGATCCGGGGACGATCAATGGAGGATTACCCGATGAAGAAGACCACATGCGCTGCCTGCGACTGCGAACTCGGCGCCGAGACCATCACCGTCAAGCTCGGCGGCAAGACGGTCGAAGTCTGCTGCCGGGAATGCGCCGAGGCACTGAACGAGGCGGAGGCTTCGACATCGGCCGCGCAGAGCGGGAAGGAATAGAAGCCAATCGGCGGAAGCCGCACAGGAAGGCGCGGCTTCCGTCTCTCAGGCGGGCAGAAGCCCGTATCGCCAGCCGCGGCGCCTGGCATTCTCAGACAGCACCAGCAAGGCAAGCACCACCATGCCTGCCTCGGCAAAAACAGGCACCATCCAGATTCCCTGCTCGCCGAAGACGAAAGGCAGCAGGAAGGTGAGAGGAAGGGTGAGAAGATAGGGTCGCGACAGACCGAAGATCGCCGCGCGCGGCGCATCGCCGATCGACTGGAAATAGGACGACAGGATCAGCATCTGCCCGAAGAGAAAATAGGCGCCGATCGTCCAAGGCAGAATTCGTCTGACCTCGGCGATAATGGCGGGATCGCCAACAAAGACGGCGCCGATGCGGCCAGCCAGCAATTCCACCGTGATCTCCACCAAGCTGCAATAGACGAGCGCCGAGAGCATGGCGATCTGCAGGCTGCGGCCGACGCGCAACCCAAGGCCGGCTCCGTGATTGTTGCCGGCGATCGTCTGTAGGGCGATGCTGAGACCAAGCAGCGGCAGATAGGCGAAGGTCAGGATACGGGTGATGATGCCGTAGGCGGCAATGGTGGCGGTATGATCACGCGTGCTCCAGAGCGAGACGTTGACCAGAATCGCGGCCGAGGCAAGCGATATGCCGATGAAACCGAGGCTCATGGGAGCGCCCAAGGCGACAATGCCGCGCCATTCGACAAGGGCGAATGCGGGAGAAGGCCTGAGCGTCGCCGGCCGACGCCAGCGATAGACGAGCACGGCGGCGAGACAGACGAATTGCGAAGCGATGGAGCCTGCGGCCGAACCGAGCACGCCCCAATGCATCACCGCCATGAACAGCCAGTTGGCGAGGATGTTGAGCAGCGAGGCCGAGAGCGTGACCGCCGTCATGAAACCGATCCTGCCTTCACAGCGCAGCCCGTCGAGATGCAGCGACAGGAAAAAACTCACCGGCGTCGCGGCGATCATCGCGCCCATGAAAAGCATGGCGCCGTCGGCCACGGCCGTGTTCTCGGCGGCGCCGGCACCGATGATCCGCTCGCCGAGGGTCCAGTAGATCACGATGAGGATCACGACGACGGCGAGCGCCAGCGTATGGGCGCCGGAAAATACCCGGCGCGCGCCCTGGCGATCGCCGGCACCGAGCCGGCGGGCGAGGATGCTTCCCATGCCGTTCGAGACGAGCGATTGCAGGGCGACCAGCAGCATCAACCCCGGGAAGATCAGGCTGACGGCTGAGAGCGCGTCGGGGCCGACATAGGCGCCCAGGAAATAGGTGTCGACGACAGCAAAGAGGCCGTTGACGGTAGTGATCGCGACGATCGGCGCCGCAGTCCTGATGAATACGCCCGGCAGCCAGCCGGTGAGGAAGTCATTGCCTTTGGAAGGATCGGTCATGGAGAAATCCGTGTGATATCGGGCGACATCCGCTGCGCTTGAACAAGCCATGCGGGCAGCCAGGAAGGATGAGGAGCAAATCAGAGATCGAGTACCAGATGAGGCACGCCGTTCGAGGTCTTCCTGGGGGAGACGCCGTCGGCATCGATCTGTGCACTCACGCGCCGCCGAAAGGCTGAAAAACTCTCGAAGGTGACCACGTCAACCGCTTCGTCGAAATGGATGGTGATCCGGTAGAGGCCGCCCGGCAGAGCCGAAAGCGAGAGGATTTCGCCAGTGAACGGCTGATTGAGATAGCGGCCGCGAATATGGGCGCCGACGAAGAGCGGCGTCTTCGCAGCCGCATTGGGTTTTGCCGCCAGAGCCGCCAGCGTGTTCCAGTCACGCGCGCCGTGCTGGCGGGCGATCATTTCCAATGCCGCACTGTGGGTCAGCGCGCTGCCGCGATCGTTCATCGCCTGGCGCAGGCGCTTAGCCTGGGCCTTCAGTTCTTCAATGCCGGGATAGGTCGTCATGGAGTGAGCCTTCGCAAGGCATGCTCTTCGACTGTCAATGGGAGCTCGCATTGCCGTCAGTCAGCATGCACAAGGGGCCGTGACCATGATCGCGAGGGCTTCACCATGGATTTTCATCCGCGAGCGGCTGGTGCCTCGAACCGGGGCTTTGTATGCGCGATCGCTGTCGGCATGTCAAGAATGGCGCGGCTGCCCGCCGAATTGCGCGAATTTGGAGCAGATATGGACGGAATCGGTGCGATTTTCAGCCGATCTCGGCAAAAACCTTCAAACCTAACGACAATCTTCAGCAATCGTCAGCACTCTTGCATTATTCTCTGCTTACGATGAGCAGAGGCTAAAAGGGCCTTTCAGATGCACCTCGCCACAGAACACCCCAAGCCGGAACGTGCTTACCGGGAATTCAATCTCGACAGGCCGGGCAATATCATCTTCGTCGGCCACCACCTCAGCACCGGGACGCAGGTACGCTGCCTGATCCGCACGATCACACTTGCCGGCGCCGTGCTCGAAGTCAGTCCGAGCCTGGAGATGCCGAGTCACTTCTTTCTCGAAATACTCGGCATCCATGACGAAATCGGCGCCACCTTGGTCAAGCGCGAAAACGAACTGGTGACGATCAGCTTCAACATGCTGCTCAATCCGGAATTCCTGCACCACGTGCTGCGACTGAGCTTCGAAAACTGAGGCGTCTTCCAATCACCGCCCGGTCCCGGCGCGGCCTCCTCGTCTCGCCTCTTGTTGCCGAGAGATGCGCGATGATCGCTATGATCCAGAGAAGTCCGCGCCATTCCGGGCCATCGAGCGGATCGGCCATGGGATCGCGGCGCATCCGGCAATTGCGGGACGCGACCTCGTTGAAGAGAACTACCCAGTTGAGAAGCATTGCCTATCCTCCATCTATTGCTGGAGTAGTTGAGCTAAGCCTTCACGCTCCCGTTATGTAGAGGCATGGAGGAAAGGGGGTTTTCATCCATGAAAGAGGCGAGCTGGGATGACCTGCAGCTTTTTTTCCATGTCGCGACCGGCGGCGGTCTATCGGCGGCGGCGGCGCGGACGGGGCTCAGTGCGCCGACGATCGGCCGGCGTATGCTGGCGCTCGAACGTGTGACCGGCCGGTCGCTGTTCAACCGCGGTCCCACAGGCTACCTGCTTGCCAAGGACGGCCAGGAGCTGCTCGATCGCGTCCGGCTGATGCAGGATGCGGCCCGGGCGATTTCCGACTGGCGCGGTGAAGTGCTGACGCTGCCGATTGTGTCGACGGTCGTCGATAGCTGGACGTCGCGCTTTATCGCCGACCACCTGGCCAGCGTCTGGACGCCGAAAGACTGTTTTCGCATGTGTTACAAGACTTGTGACGCGAGTGTCGATTTCACCTATCGCGAGGCGCATATCGCCATTCGCCACAGCCGGCCGGACGGCGGCAACGTCGCGATCCGCCGTTCAGTCAAGGTGGCGCATGCGGTTTATCAGGCGGCCGATTATGACGAGACCAATTGCAACTGGATCTCACTAGGAACGGACATCGCCATCACACCGGCGGACAAGTGGACTTTCGAACAGCCGGATTATTGGATCACCAGCTGGACGAACACGCCGCATATGCTCTTTTACCTGATCCGAGGCGGCGCCGGCCGCGGCGTGCTGCCCTGTTTCATCGGCGACCAGGAGCGCAAACTCGTCCGCGCCGGGCCTGTCATCGATGAATTGACCTACGAGATGTGGATCGTCGCGCATGACGACGAGCGGCAAAGGCCGGAAGTTAGGACGGTCATCGATCGCCTGGCCACGCTGTTTGCCGATCATGAGGATCTGTTTGCCGGAGAGAGACCGTTGGTCTGAAGCGAACAAGAAATGCGGGCCAGAGGCCCGCGTCAGTTCATCGATCGGTTTCATCACGCTGCGAGATGCCGCTCGATCTCGTCGATCGGCAGATTGGTATAGTCTTTCGCCAATTCCGCCGATATCGCTGCCTGCGTCTCGGCGCTCAGCGCCGGCCGCAAGGTGCCGAGCGCCTTCGGCGGTGCGATGAGGACGATACGACGCGCATCCTTTGCCTGCGTCAGCTCGTCCATTCGCTCCGCCACATGTTTCAGAAATTGCGCTTC
Organism: Rhizobium sp. NXC14; assembly: GCF_002117485.1. Taxonomy (NCBI): domain Bacteria; kingdom Pseudomonadati; phylum Pseudomonadota; class Alphaproteobacteria; order Hyphomicrobiales; family Rhizobiaceae; genus Rhizobium; species Rhizobium sp. NXC14. Next base: position 1,412,668 of record NZ_CP021030.1, on the reverse strand, counting down.
GGCCTGCTCCTGCCAGCTGGTCTCTTCGACAGCGCTGCGGCTCAATCCGTCTGCGGCATGGCTGCGGCCGGGCTTGTCGGCGCCGAGTTCGCGATCGGGCTCGTTCGGCTGCGTCAGGGTTTCCAACACCTTCAGGTTCATCAGCTGGGCATCGCCGGCGTTCTGCATGATCAGGGCCTTGGCTCCATTGCAGACTACGATCCATGATTTTCCGGGGATTCTGACGTCGGTCATCTTCAACTCCTCGCTGTCGTCATCGACGCGCCCCTTGCTCGTCGATCTAGACAGAACGCCCGGCCATTGAAAGAGTTCGAGAAAACAGCGCCGGAAATGATAGCGGCGCAATCCGCCATCGAGCTTGGCATGACAGCCTGCGTGCCGATTGTGAACATCAGGAGTCCCGCTTGGGAACAAAATTTAAACTCGTTAAAATTGTCATCATATGTTTGACGAATGTGCAAAACATTCATGGGACCGTGACTGGAGCAAGATCAGCTTGCTCAGAGCAAGAACCCCAACTGTGCCCTGTCTGACGGAGAATGTAAGATGACTATGCTCCGCGCCACACACCTTGCGACGGTCAAATCCGCCGTTTACGACCTGCGCTGGGAAGAGTTCCACGTCAAGCGCCCGGCCCGCATCGTCGCCGTGCGGCCGTGCCTCACCGGCGTGTCGATGCGAAGCGCCGAGATCATCGACATATCGCAGGGCGGTGCGACGTTCATCGTCTCGACAACCGCCGGTCTGCCGAAACATTATTATCTGAACATCCTCGGCCTGGCTTATCGCATCGGTTGCGCCGAGGTCTACCGCCATAAGGAACGCATCGGGGTAAGGTTCATCAACCTCCTGGATCCAGAGGTTCTGCGACGCGTCGTCCGCGCCGATTTCCTTGTCGGCAATATGGAAGCGATCGACGCCAGGCGTGCACCGATGTTCCGCGAGACGAGGCTTGCCGCCAGCCCGGTATAAGTCCCCGGATGGGAAACTGATCCGAGGAAAAATCGTCCAGCAATTCAAATCACTCGTCGCCTTGCCGATTGAAAGGGACGCATCAGGAGCGCCGTGGCTGCGGAATAATCTTGCTTGCCATGGCTGGGCCCGGGCCTATTGTTGCGCCTGATCTCAACATGTCCGGAAACCGCTTTCGCATGTCCGCCTTCTCGCGCTTTACACCCCTCATCAGCGCCCTGCCCTCCACAGTTCCCTTCGTTGGCCCCGAGGCCATCGAACGCGAGCGCGGTCGCGCCGTCCTGGCGCGAATCGGCGCCAATGAGAACGGCTTTGGCCCGGCCCCTTCCGTGCTTGCCGCGATCCGCGAAGAGACGCACGACATCTGGAAATACAACGACCCGGAGAATTTCGCGCTGCGGCAAGCACTTGGCGCGCATCTCGGTGTGGCGCCCGCCAATATCGCCATCGGCGGCGGCATTGACGAACTGCTCGGTCACATCGTCCGGTTGGTGATCGAGCCGGGGGCGCCCGTCGTTACCTCGCTCGGCGCCTATCCGACCTTCAACTTCCATGTCGCCGGTTTCAGCGGCCGGCTGGTGACCGTCCCTTATGTAAACGACCGCGAGGATCTGGACGGGCTTCTCGATGCCGTCAGGCGCGAGAATGCGCCGCTTGTCTATTTCGCCAACCCTGACAATCCGATGGGAAGCTGGTGGGAAGCCGACAGCATCGTAGCATTCGCCCGCGCGCTGCCCGAGACCACGATGATGGTGCTGGACGAGGCCTACAGCGAAACGGGGCCGGCAAATTCATTGCCGTCGATCCTCTCGCTCATCGATCTGCCGAACATCGTCCGCACCCGCACCTTTTCCAAGGCCTACGGGCTCGCTGGTTCACGCACCGGCTACGCGATCTCGACCTCGGGCACGGCACAGGCCTTCGACAAGATCCGAAATCATTTCGGCATGAACCGGCTGGCGACGGTTGCAGCGCTGGCGGCGCTCAAGGACCAGGCCTATTTGGCCGAGGTGGTCGGGAAGATCCATGCGGCACGCGAGCGGATCGGCCGCATCGCCCGGGCAAATGGTCTTGAGCCGCTGCCCTCGGCGACGAATTTCGTGGCGATCGATACCGGTCGCGAGGGCGCCCATGCGCGGGCGATCGTCGATGGCCTGATGGAGCATGGCGTGTTTATCCGCATGCCGGGCGTCGCGCCGCTCAATCGCTGCATCCGCGTCAGCGTCGGACCGGAGGCTGAAATGGCGCTCTTCGAGGAAGCGCTGCCGCAGGTCCTGAAGACGCTCGCCTGAGGTTTTTATCCCTGTCCGCCGACATTGGTCGGTCTTCCCCCTTTTGTCCGCGTATTGCGTTCAGCGGAGTTCCTCGGCGAGGCCGATCAGAATCCCTTCAGGTCCGCGAATATAGCAGAGCCGATACGCATCCTTATACTGAACCACTTCCCCTACGAGCTGCGCGCCGCGCCCGCGCAGTCTCTCAAGCGTCTCGTCAATGTCATCGACTGCGAACATGACGCGGAGGTAGCCGAGGGCGTTGACCGGGGCGTTCCGGTGATCTGCGACGACAGGCGGCGCCAGAAAGCGGGAGAGCTCAAGCCGGCTGTGGCCGTCCGGTGTGCGCATCATGGCGATCTCGACACGCTGATCTCCCAGTCCAGTGATACGTCCGGCCCATTCGCCATCGACCGTCGCCCGCCCTTCCAATTCGAGGCCGAGCTCGCGAAAGAAATCAATCGCCTCTCCGAGGTTTTCGACGACGATTCCGACATTGTCCATTCGCTTGAGCGCCATGTTTTGATCCCCAAGGTGTCGTTGCAATCGACGAGGTCTTGCCTCGTCTAACGAAGGACGTCTGAGGCGTCCCAACACCGACAACCTCAGAAAACGTCAGTTGGAGCGCCGTGGGTCCTTTTGGACACGCGGCGCTCCAACAGTTGAGGTATCGTTCTGTCCGGAATCGTTTCGGATTCTCGGTCGGTGCGTTAGTGAACCGTCATCCATTCGCGGGCAGCGCGCAGTGCTTCCACGAGCTGCATCTTGTTCATGGCGGCGGCCACGTCGGCGCGGAGCTCGGCGGCGCGGTCGTTGCCCTTGATCGCGGCGATGTTCAGCCACTTGTGGGCGGCAACGAGGTCGACGGCGCAGCCGCGGCCGGTCGCATACATCAGACCCATTTCGCAGAAGACATCGGCGCTGTTGTTGTCGCCACCCATGGTGGCCGTTTCAGCATTGTGCATTTCAAAGCGTGCCATCGGTTTTATCCCTGTTAGCCTGTTTACGACTTACCCTGTTTTACCTTCGGACCCTGCCGTCTACGCGGCTTTGCGGCCCTTCCGGTCCGGCGGGTTTACCCCGCTCGTCTGATGGCTTGACTATGCCAAACTGCTTTCAAAAAACGCCTAAAATGCATGATTAATTTGAGACAAACAAACTGCAAACGCTTGGTAAAATTGGGTTTTTGTTAAACATCGGATTGCCTGCGATTTAAGGACTTTCGTTCGAATTTTACAAAAGATTCAGATTTGGAAATAAACGGATCGTTCATCATGAACACAGCAGGCGACGGGTTTAAAATACGGTCGGCTTTTCGGCTGCCTTCAGCGACCGGCAGCTGGCTCTATTTACCTTTACGTTCGCGTCAGTTATTTTCGCGGTCGGTCAGAGGACATCAGGGAGGAAAAGATGATCCGCAGTCTCATTCTTGCCGGCGCTATCGCCGTGATAGCGGGCACAGCGAATGCCGAGGAACCTATCGTCGGCAATTGGAAGACCGCCTCCGGCGAAACGGCGGTGATTGCCGCCTGCGGCGGGAGTTATTGCGTGACGCTGAAAACCGGTAAATATACCGGCCGCAAGATCGGCACACTTGCCGGGACCGGCGGCAGCTACGCCGGCGAAATCACCGACCCCGCCGCCGACAAGACCTATAGCGGCTCAGGAAAGATTTCCGGCAATTCACTGAAGATGCAGGGCTGCGTGATGAAGATCCTTTGCAAGACGCAGACCTGGACGCGGCTCTGACGTGATAAAACCAGGCGCAACAATCATCCCAAACGTATAATCATGCCGGTCGAAAAGCCGACATGCCTCGAAGTCTTCCCGACTTGCCAATCGTCACTGCAATCGCCAGTCCCTGCCCCGGAAGCTGAACGGTGGATGAACCGGCATCTCAGCACTCGTTCAGCCGAGGTGTGGCAAAACTCATGTCACGGTTAGGTTGCGTATCGGGGGCCTGGGATGAACTTCTATATTCTGGCAAGACGTTTCACCATCATCACGCTGTTTGCGGCGGTCTTCGCCGTCACGTTTTCGGCGGTCGTCGTGCACAATGGCGGGGGCGGTACGCAGTCGCATTTCGGTGCGAACTATACCTGCCTGGAGAGAAGCGGAACCTTCTGCGCGCCCACGGTGCGGTGACGGCAACAGGCTCGCAAGAGGATAAAAAATCGGAATCGGCCGGCGCGCGTCGTTTGCTTGTCAAAAACAACTCTCTATAATGCGTCATGAACAAACGAATCTCCCCTCTGTCGCCCCTCGACATTTCCTCTCCGCCCCCTTTCCAGCCCGAGAGCTTCGATGATCCGGCCAAGGCCGTCGAGACGCTGACAGCGCTTTATGAACGCAATACGGCGTTCCTGATCCAGAGCTTCACCGACCTTGCCCAGGGCGCCCCAATCGCCTCGCGCTACCGCGCCTTCTATCCGCAGGTCAGCATAGAGACGACGAGCTTCGGCCATGTCGATTCGCGCCTCTCCTACGGCCATGTCACGGCGCCCGGCATCTACACGACGACGGTCACCCGGCCGAAGCTCTTCAGGCATTACCTGAAGGAGCAGTTGTCGCTGCTGATCAAGAGCCATAATGTTCCGATCGTCGTCTCGGAATCGTCAACGCCGATCCCGCTGCATTTCGCCTTCGGCGAGGGCGCCCATGTCGAAGCATCGGCCTCAGCTTTTGTCGACGTTCCAATGCGCGATATCTTCGACACGCCCGACCTCAACACCACCGACGACGAAATCGCCAACGGCGAATATATCCCGCCGCCAGGAGAGCCCTCGCCGCTTGCGCCGTTCACCGCTCAGCGCATCGACTATTCGCTCGCCCGGCTGTCGCATTATACGGCGACGCATGCCGAGCATTTCCAGAACTTCGTGCTGTTTACGAACTACCAATTTTATATCGATGAATTCTGCAGCTGGGCGCGCAAGCTGATGGCGGACGGCGGCGACGGCTACACCGCCTTCGTCGAGCCCGGCAACATCGTCACCCTGCCCGGCTCAAGTGTGCCGGAAACGGATGCGACACTTTCCCGTCTGCCGCAGATGCCGGCCTATCATCTGAAGAAGAAGGGCCATGCCGGGATCACCATGATCAATATCGGCGTCGGCCCTTCCAACGCCAAGACGATCACCGACCACGTCGCCGTGCTGCGCCCGCATGCCTGGCTGATGCTCGGCCACTGCGCCGGGCTTCGCAATAGCCAGCGGCTCGGCGATTACGTTCTCGCCCATGCCTATATGCGAGAGGACCATGTTCTCGACGACGACCTGCCGGTCTGGGTGCCGATTCCGGCGCTGGCCGAAGTGCAAGTGGCGCTGGAAGCGGCCGTCGCCGAAATCACTGGCTACGAAGGCTTCGAGCTGAAGCGCATCATGCGCACCGGCACAGTCGGTACGATCGACAACCGCAATTGGGAACTGCGCGATCAGCGCGGGCCGGTGAAGCGGCTCTCGCAGGCGCGCGCCATCGCACTCGACATGGAATCGGCAACGATCGCCGCCAATGGCTTCCGCTTCCGCGTGCCCTACGGGACGCTCCTCTGCGTCTCCGACAAGCCGCTGCATGGCGAGTTGAAGCTGCCGGGTATGGCGACCGCCTTCTACCGCACGCAAGTGAACCAGCATTTGCAGATCGGCATCCGTGCCGTCCAGAAGCTGGCCGCCATGCCGAAGGAAGCGCTGCATTCGCGCAAACTGCGCAGCTTCTTCGAGACGGCATTCCAATAGGCCGTTTCTTCATCGGCCGGTCGCAACAGGCGCCGAACTCTGCGCAAGCATTTGCGGCCTGTCGGCGGCGATATTCAGCGCTGCAATCAACAGGGTGAAGGCGAAGAAGACGAAAGCGACGCGCAGAAGGGCCTTCAGCCCAGCGCTTTCGTCGAATGCCAGCCCGCGCTTCTCATGGCGGCGCGCCCAGATCTGGCTTGCCAGCGCGATTTCAAGAATACTCATTGCCATTCTCCTCGACAGGTTTCGACGAAGCCTTGTCGAGTGCTCACTTGTCATTTCGACAGGTGACCGGCACAAAAGATTTTTCCTGACGCTGTCGAAATGCCCGCACCCCATTCGTCCAGAGGTATTGAAACTCTGCAAGGAGGCTGCCCGCGATGAAATATCTCTGCCAGGTCTGGTTCGATGGCGCGATACTCGACACCATGACGCAGGAGGAGAAGGCCGAACTCGACGCAAATTCCCTGAACTACGACAGGGACCTCGTCGAAAGCGGGCATATGATCGTCGCCCAGGCGCTGCAGCCGCCAACATCGGCGGTGACGGTTCGGGTGCGCAGCGGCGAGATGTCGGTGACTGATGGCCCCTTCGCCGAGACGAAAGAAGCGCTCGGCGGCTTCATTCTGATCGAGGCCAAGGACCTTAACGGCGCGATCCGCGTTGCCGCCGGCATCCCGCTCGCCAAGCTCGGCGCAATCGAAGTGCGGCCAATCCACGAATTCGGAACCAAATGAGGAAAGAGCGATGAAATTTCTATGCCAGATCTGGTTCGACACGGAAAAAAGCAAGCTGGTCCCTCAGAGCGAATGGGATGCGCTCACACAGGAGTGCATCATCAGCGACAATCGCTGGCGCGAGAGCGGTCACCTGCAGGTGGCACTCGCCTTGCATGAACCGTCAACAGCGGTCACGATCCGCCTGCGCAATGGCGAAGTCTCTGCGACCGATGGCCCATTTGCCGAAATCAAGGAGCATCTCGGCGGTTTTGTGCTTGTAGAAGCAGAGAATATCGAGGAGGCGAAGACGATCGCGTCGAGCTTTCCGATCCTCAAATATTCCTCGATCGAAGTGCGCCCGACTTACGCGATCCAGGATAGGAATTAGCCATGCGCTACATCTGCCTGATCTACAACAGCGCCGACACGGATGGCAGGCTGACGCCTGGTGAGACCGATGAACTCATCAAAGCGCATTTCGCCTTCGATGAGGAGCTACGCCGTGACGGCATCATGATCCACGCCGATGCCTTGGAGATGCCTGACCAAGCGACGGTGCTGCGCGTTCGTAACAACACGCTCTCCGCCACCGATGGCCCCTATGTCGAGACGAAGGAACATCTCGCCGGCTTCTACGTCATCGAGGCGCCGGACCTCATGCAGGCGAAAGAGATTGCCGGACGGATCCCTTCGGCGCGTTTCGGCGCGGTCGAGCTCCGGCCCGTGCGGACACTCCCCGCGCCGTACTGAGGAGGTGAGCCGCTGGAGAGCGTGATCGAAGAGATTTATCGAACCCAGTCGCGACGGGTGCTGGCGACGCTGATCCGCCTGCTCGGGGATTTCGACCGAGCGGAGGAAGCGCTTCAGGATGCCTTTGCCGCGGCCGCCCGGACATGGCCGACGGATGGCGTTCCCGGCAACCCGTTCGCCTGGCTCGTCTCGACAGGACGTTTCAAGGCGATCGACACAATCCGGCGGCGAGCGCGCTTCGACGCCTCGCAGCATCACATCGAGGACAGCCTCTACAGCGTCGACACAACGGAGATCGGCGATATGGAAGCGATCGAGGACGACATGCTGCGCCTGATCTTCACCTGCTGCCATCCTGCCATCCCATCCGACGCGCAGACGGCGATGGCGCTCCGCGAAATCTGCGGATTGACCACCGAAGAGATCGCCCATGCCTTTCTCGTTCCGGCGCCGACGGTCGCCCAGCGGATCGTGCGCGCCAAGAACAGGATACGCGCCGCGAATATCCCCTACGAAGTGCCGGGCCGCGACGCACTGCCTCAGCGGCTCGATCAGGTGCTGCACGTCATCTATCTCGTTTTCAACGAAGGTTATTCCGCCTCATCCGGCGAGGATGTTGTCCGCGCCGACCTGACCGCCGAGGCGGTTAGGCTGGCGCGGCTGCTTCTGGCGCTGCTGCCGCATCCTGACGCCCGTGGTCTTCTGGCGCTGATGCTGCTGCAGGATTCCCGCCGCTCGGCACGCAGCAACGAGCAGGGATCGCTGGTGCTGCTTGCCGACCAGGACCGGTCGCTCTGGGACCGTGCAAAAATCGCGGAAGGCCTGGCGCTGCTCGCCGAGGCGATGCGGGTGGCGGAGATCAGCGCCTATACGGCGCAGGCGGCGATCGCTGCAGAGCATGCCAGAGCGCCGACCGCCGAAGAAACCGACTGGCGGCGCATCGCCTTCTACTATGATCTGCTGCTGGCGGCGCAGCCCTCCCCGATCGTGGAACTCAACCGCGCCGTTGCGATATCAATGGCGGAAGGGCCGGCGAAGGGACTGGATCTGGTCGATGCCATTTTAGGGCGTCAGGAGCTCAGGTCCTATCACCTCGCCCATTCGGCGCGCGCCGATTTCCTGCGCAGGCTTGGCCGCACTGAAGAGGCGATCACCGCCTATCAGACGGCACTGTCGCTCTGTCGGCAGGAGCCGGAGCAGGGTTTTTTGCGGAAACGGATTTCAGAGCTTGCCGCGGCGCCCGAGCGGCAGTGAGATTGCGGTGCCCGTCAGCGCCGAGACGATGATCAAGAGATGCGCATTGACGCTTGCCTGCGCCAGCGCGGCCAGAGCCATCCGCTCGCTGGAGGCTCCGAGCGCAATGGCGCCGGCGGTGATGCCGGCCGGATAGGTGCCGACGCCGCCCGGCGCGTGCACCGGCAGAACGGAGGAGAGTTCACCGCCGAGCGCGCCGCCGAAGCTTGCCGCCATCGGCAGCACGCCCATCAGGCCGAGCGCCCATGCGAGCACGATCACCTTCACCAGCCAGTTGACGATGGTCATCGCCCAGGCGCGCGCAAACGCCGCGGCATCGAGCGGCAGACCGTTTTCGATCTCGACGACGAATTTCTGCGCCTTATCAGGCAACAACGTGGCAGCGAGCCGGAACAGCGGCTTGCGCGCGGCGAAGGCTGCGACCGGCAGCAGCAGGAAGACTGCCCAAAGCGACCATGCGACGAATGCATCGGCCGCGGCGAGCGCAAAGCCGATACCCGCTGCAGCCAGAAGCGCGTGCAGGTCGAGCAGCCGCATGACCAGGAGCGCCGAGGTTCCGCGGGTCAGCGGAATGCCGAACTCGGTGCGCATCAGCAAGGGAAAGCTGGTCTCGCCGGTGCGGAAGGGCAGCATGATGTTCAGGAGATTGTGGATCTGCGTAACGCGAAAGAGAATCGCGAACCGGCCCGCCGTCTCCTTGGGAAAATAGTCGTAGATGCGCCAGGTACGCAGGAAATAGGTGCTCGTCAACGCCACGAGCGCGCCGATCACCGGGCCTGCCCCGACATCGGCCCATTGGCTGATGATGACGGGCCAACCCCAGAACCATTGTACGAAGAGCGCATAGGCTGCGACAATTACGACCGTCAGCGCCGTCATGCGATTGCGCATAAACCAGGACTGCTGGCTTTCAACGATCGAACTCTTCATGTAGTAGGCATTCCTCGCTTGGCGTCGGCATGAGCCTCGGCTCCATTGCCAGGCGTTTTAGGAGAAATGAAGGTTGGGCACAACGGCGGAGTTGAAGCGACGGCGGCGAGATCGCTTTAAGGCCGACCACCGCCGCTGCAGACCGACAGATCACGGCGTCTTGCCGGCCTGACTTGGAGATCGATGTTGGAGCGCATTACCAGAAACATCACGAGCGCGAGCATTTTTCTGGCAGTCTATTTCCTGCTGAACATCGTGCTCCGCATCGCATTGCCCCATACGCTTGATCTCGACGAGGCGGAACAATCGTTCTACTCGCAATATCTTCTGGCCGGCTACGGTCCGCAGCCTCCCTTCTACAACTGGATCCAATACGCCATCGTCTCGGTCACCGGGATTACGATGTGGGCGCTCTCGGTTCCGAAGAACATCATTCTCTTCGGCTGCTATCTTTTCTATGGGCTGGCTGCCCGCGAGGTGCTGAAGAACCGTCTGCTCGCACCCGTCGCTATGCTGAGCCTGATTACCCTGCCACAGGTCGGCCTGATGGCGCAGCGCGAACTGACCCATACCGTTGCCCTGCTGTTTGCGACCTCGCTCTTTCTCTTCGGCTTTTTTCGCACGCTTCGGCAGCCGACAATCGGGAGCTATCTCGTCATCGGCATCGCCACCGGCATCGGCCTCATCTCAAAATACAATTTCGCCATCCTGCCGTTTGCCGCCTTCGTCGCGGTCCTGGTGGACCGAAAGTGGCGCAGCCGTCTGTTGGACTGGCGTCTGCTGCCGGCGTTCGCAATCGCCATTCTGATCATTCTGCCGCATGCGCTATGGCTGCCCGATAATCTCATCAGCGCTTCGGCCCCGACCATGGAGCGGATGACCGCCGAACACGAGGCCGCCGCTGGCCTTCCCCGCATCGGTCAGGGGCTGTTGTCCCTCGTCATCGCCGTCCTCGGCTTCGTCGCACTGCCCATCGTTCTCTTCGCAGCAGCCTTCCGACGGGATTTCTTCCGTGCGCTTTCCGCGTCCAGTCCGATGATACGGGTCATCGAGCGAATGATGATCGTGAGCCTGCTCGCCTTCGTCGGTGTCGTCATCGTCGCCGGCGCGAGTGATATCCACGAGCGCTGGCTCGACCCGTGCCTGCTCGTCATGCTGATCTATCTGTTCCTGAAGCTCGAAACCGCCGGCGTCGATCTTTCCGCCGGCCTTGCACGCTTCCGGCCTGTGGTGCCGGTCTTCATGGTCGTCATCCTGGCGATCCTTCTGCTCAGGATCGTCGGCATGCAATATACCGGCGTTTACACGAGAACGAACGTGCCCTTCGCGAATTTCGTTGACGAGCTGACCGCGACCCGCAAGCCGGTTCTCATCGTGGCGGGAACCAAGTTCGTGGCCGGCAACATGAAGCTGGAATTCCCCGACGTCCCCGTCGTGATCCCATTCTTTCCAGGCCCCGGGGTGCCTGAATATGCGGCTGCGAAGGGTCCTGTGCTCGTCGTCTGGCGCGGAGAAACCGCAAATGACCCCACCATTTCTCCCGACTTTGCCGATGATCTCGTGAGATCGGGTATTCATCTGCAGGAGGTGAAGACGCTGACCCTTCCCTATCTTTTCGGTGACGGCAAACATACGTTCTCAATTGGTTATTCCTGGGTAGAAGGCGGTGCGAAGTAGGGTTGCGGCAAGTCGGCCGATTGCGGTGAAAGCGGCATTGCCCGCTGGCAACGGGCGGACACTTCATGTAGTAGGCTTCCGCAAGCGCGGTGGCGGCAGTAAGATTGCAAGGCCGCCCGGCCTTTTGGAGATGCAAAGTTGCAGACAACGGTAGAGCCCATTCGCGGCACGAATGATCCGGTACAATCGCTCGAGCTGTCGCTGGTCGTGCCCGTTTTCAACGAAGAGGAAAGCGTCGGCCCGCTGGTCGAGCGCATCGTTGCGGCGATGGCCGAGTATCCTCATCGCTGGGAACTGATCCTCGTCGACGACGGCAGCACGGATGCGACGCTCGTCAACGCCCGAAAATTCGTCGGCCGCAAGGGCCTGGCGCTCCGGATCGTCGAGCTGCAGCGTAATTTCGGCCAGACTGCCGCCATGCAGGCTGGCATCGATACCGCCCGGGGGCGGCTAATCGCGACGATGGACGGCGATCTGCAGAACGACCCGAAGGACATCCCTGCGATGGTCTCGGAGCTCGAGCGGCGCGAACTCGACCTGCTGGTCGGCTGGCGCAAGAACCGCAAGGACGGCCTGTTCCTGCGCAAGATCCCCTCCTGGTGCGCCAACTACCTGATCGGCCGCATCACCGGCGTCAAGCTGCACGACTACGGCTGCAGCCTGAAGATCTACCGGGCCTCGATCATCAAGCAGGTGAAGCTGATGGGCGAGATGCACCGCTTCATCCCAGCCTGGGTCGCCGGCGTCGTCCCGAGTTCGCGCATCGGCGAGATGGCCGTCACCCACCATGCCCGCGAGCACGGTGTTTCGAAATACGGCATCTCGCGCACCTTCCGCGTTATCCTCGATCTGCTGTCGGTGATGTTCTTCATGCGCTACAAGGCGCGGCCCGGCCATTTCTTCGGCTCGCTCGGTCTCGGTCTCGGCGCGGTTGCCATCTTGATCCTGCTCTATCTCGGGTTCGACAAGTTCATCATGGGCAACGATATCGGCACACGTCCGATGCTGATGGTCGGCGTCGTGCTCCTGCTTTCGTCGGTACAGATGATCACCACCGGCATCCTGGCGGAAATGATCGCGCGCACCTACTATCGTGACGATGCCTCCCCGAACTACATCGTCCGGGAGATCTTCGACGATCAAAGCCAAGCATAAACCGGCAGCACGATGCTGAACCGGGCGACGAGGACGATGAGAACCGCGGCGCTGCTGCTTGCAGCCTATTTCGTGCTGAACATCGCGCTCAGGCTGGTACTTCCGCACGCGCTGGAACTCGACGAGGCCGAGCAGTCCTTCTTCTCGCAATATCTGCTGGCGGGTTATGGCCCGCAGCCGCCCTTCTACAACTGGATGCAATATGCCATCGTTTCGGTGACCGGCTTGTCGATGGGCGCGCTTGTTATCCCGAAGAACATCCTGCTCTTCCTGTGTTACCTCTTTTACGGCCTTGCCGGACGCGAGGCGCTGAAGGACGAGAAGCTTGCCGCCGTCGGAATGATGGCATTGATCACGCTGCCCCAGGTCTCCTACATGGCGCAGCAGGATCTGACCCATACGACGGCGCTGCTCTTTGCCAGTTCGCTCTTCCTCTACGGCTTCTTCCGCACGCTCGAGCGGCCCGACCTCGGCAGCTACCTCCTGCTCGGGCTTGCGACCGGCATAGGGCTGATCTCGAAATATAATTTCGCGCTGATGCCCGTCGCGGCGCTGATCGCCGTCCTGCCCGATGCCGAATGGCGGCGCAGGGTGCTGGACTGGCGTATCCTGGCAGCGATCGCCGTCGCGCTCATCATCGTGCTGCCGCACGCGATCTGGCTGCGGAGCAACCTCGAATTCGCCTCCTCCGATACTCTGGTCAAAATGGCCGCCGGCAATGAACCGGCCGGAGCCTTGCGCATCGGCAAGGGCATTCTCGCCTTTGTCATCGCCATCATCGCCTTTGCGGCGCTGCCCATCGCCATTTTCCCCGCCGCCTTCGGCCGGAACTTTTTCAGGGCGCTCGCATCCGGAAACCGCTGGACAGGGATGATGGAGCGGATGATGCTTGCCAGCCTCGCCGGAATCCTTTTGATCGTTCTGTTCACCGGCTCCACGACGGTGCGTGAACGCTGGCTCGACCCGTTCCTGCTGGTGCTGCCGATCTATTTCCTGGCAAAGATGCAGGCGGCCGGGTTTGACCTTTCCGCCGGACTGCGCCGCTTCCGACCCGTCGTGCCGGTGCTGATGGCCTGCGTCCTGGTGGCGCTCGGCTTCCGCGTCGTCGGCGCCGGGCTGATCGGCACCTACAGCAGGCCGAATGTGCCGATGGCCGATCTCGCCCGCGAAATGACGCGACAGGCCGAACCTGCGCTGGTGATCGCCTCGGATACCTATGTCGGTGGGAACATGCGGCTGCAGTTTCCCGGCGTGCCCGTGGTGATCCCGGATTTCCCTGCACCCGGCATCCCGGCCTATGCGACATCGGACGGACCAGTGCTCATCGTCTGGCGCGGCAAGAAGACGGCGACGGCCGCCGATGCGGCCATGCCGGAGCGATTTTCATCGGCGCTGGGGGCGGCCGATATCGCACCGCAGGAGATCGGCGCCTTGTCGCTTCCCTATCATTTCGGTCGCCAGGGCGATAATTTCGCACTCGGCTATGCCTGGGTTCGGCCGGGAGCGAGATAGATGAGCGAGACCAGCCTTCGCGACGTCAGGTGGATTTTCATCCTGCTGGCCGCCTATTTCGTCCTTCAGATCGGTGTGAGGCTGGCGACATCGCATTCACTCGATCTCGACGAGGCGGAACAGGCCTTTCGCTCACAATGGCTCGCCGCCGGTTATGGCCCGCAGCCGCCCTTCTACAATTGGCTGCAATATGCCGTCTTCCAGTTTGCCGGCGTCTCGCTTGCCGCCCTGTCCGTCGTCAAGAACCTTCTGCTCTTCATCTCCTATCTGCTGTATGGCCTGACGGCGCGGCTCGTCCTGCGTGACAAGGCGCTCGTGGCAATCGCAACACTCGGGCTGCTCACCATTCCGCAGATGGTTTTCGAGATGCAGCGTGACCTGACGCACACGGTCGCGGTCTTCTTCTCGGCCAGCATCTTCTTCTACGGTTTCATCCGCAGCCTGAAGCAGCCGAGCCTTGCCTCCTATCTGATCGCGGGCATCGGCATCGGTTTCGGTCTGCTTGCCAAGTATAATTTCGCCATCCTACCGGCCGCTGCCCTGATTGCCGCGCTGGCGGATACACGCCTGCGGCCGCGAATCTTCGACCGGCGGCTGGAGCTGACCGTGATCGTGGCCCTCGTCATCATCCTGCCGCATCTCTTCTGGCTGAAGGACAATCTCGATTTCGCAACCGCGCGCACGCTGGAGAAGATGACGGCGAGCGGCCATGCGAGCTATCTGATGCAGGTCGCCATGGGCATCGGCTCGCTCGCTCTCGCCGTCATCAGCTTCGCCGGATTGACCATAGCAGTGTTCGCCATGGTCTTCGGCAAGAAGCTTCGCTCAGCGCTGACTGCCCAATCGGAATGGACACGGCTCCTCGAGCGGATGCTGCTCGTCTTCGTCATCGGCATCCTGCTGTTGATCGTCTTCGGCGGCGCGGCCGGCATCAAGGATCGCTGGCTGGTGCCGATGCTGTTCATAGTGCCGCTTTATCTCTGCCTAAAGATCGAGGCGGCAGGGGTGGAGACCGACAAGGCTTTGCGGCGTTTCATGCCGATCGTTGCCATCATCATGATCGGCGTGCCGGCGGCCCTTTACGGCAGTGTGGCGAGCGCGCGCTTCTCAGGTCATTACGAGCGGCTGAACAGGCCATATGCTGATATGCTGGAAACCTTGCGCAGGCAGGCCGAACCGGCGGCGATCCTTGCCGGCGACAGCCTGCTCGCCGGCAATCTCAGACAGGATATTCCCGGTATTCCCGTCCTCTCAGTCGATTATCCCGGCTTCAAGCCGGATATCTCAGGCCGCCGGCCGCTTCTCCTGGTGTGGCTCATGCTGCAGAGGGAGAAAAACGAAGGGCTGCCGCCGGCCATGGCGCAATGGCTCCAGGTCAATCTCGGCGTATCCGCGCCCGACGCCGCGGTTATCGATGTGCCATATCTCTACGGGCGCGGCGACGACCGCTATCGCTTCGGTTATGCCTGGATCAACCAGGCCAACTGAACGACTTCATGATTTCAGCTCCTTCCAGGCCGCATCCAATGCCAGCCTGGTGATTCTCGCCATCTCGTCCACCTCAGCGCGGCTGATGACGAGTGGTGGCGAGGCGAGCATGCGGTCGCCGGTGGCGCGCAGCACCAGGCCGTTCGCCAATGCGTGATTGCGGACGAGCGCGCCGACCTGATCGGGCTTTTCGTAACGGGTGCGCGCGCTCTTGTCGGCAGTAAGCTGCAGGCCGCCCATGAGGCCAATGCTGACCGCCTCGCCGACAAGATCGTGTTCGGCCAGTGCTGCCCAGGCCTTGCCGAAGTAGGGACCGATATCGTCGCGCACGCGCTCGACCAGTTTTTCCTCCTCGATGATGCGCAGGTTTTCGAGAGCCGCGGCGGCGCAGACCGGATGGCCGGAATAGGTGAAGCCGTGATTGAAATCGCCGACCTCGTTGATCAGCACATCGGCGATGCGGCCGCTGACGAGCACGCCGCCGATCGGCAGATAGCCGGAGGAAAGCCCCTTGGCAATCGGCGCGAGATCGGGTTCGACGCCGAAATGCTGATGGCCGAACCAGGCGCCCAGGCGGCCGAAACCGCAGATCACCTCGTCGGTTACCAGCAGGATATTGCGCGCCTTGCAGATGCGGTCGATCTCAGGCCAGTAAGTCTCGGGCGGAATGATGACGCCGGCAGC
This sequence comes from Rhizobium sp. NXC14, assembly GCF_002117485.1. NCBI lineage: Bacteria > Pseudomonadati > Pseudomonadota > Alphaproteobacteria > Hyphomicrobiales > Rhizobiaceae > Rhizobium > Rhizobium sp. NXC14. The sequence goes on along the minus strand of NZ_CP021030.1, from coordinate 1,396,522 downwards.
CCCCTGCACCGGTTCGGCGACGAAGGCCGCGACATTTTCCTCGCCGAGTTCGTCGATCTTGGCTTCGAGCTCGCGGGCGACTTTCAGGCCGAATTCGGCTGGTGAGAGATCGCCGCCCTCGCCGTACCAATAGGGCTGCCCGATATGGACAATGCCTGATATCGGCAGATCGCCTTGCTCATGCATGTACTTCATGCCGCCGAGGCTGGCGCCAGCGACGGTCGAGCCGTGATAGCCGTTCCTCCTCGCGATCACGATCTTCTTGGACGGCTTGCCGACGGCGCTCCAATAGACGCGAGCCATGCGGAACCAGGTGTCGTTCGCTTCCGAACCGGAGCCGGTGAAGAAAATATGGTTGAACCGTTTGCCCGCATGCGACGTCACCTTCTGCGCCAGCAGCGCCGTCGGCGTGGAGGTCGTGCCGAAGAAGGTGTTGTAATAGGGCAGCTCGTTCATCTGCCTTGCAACCGCTTCGGCGATCTCTCGGCGGCCGTAGCCGATGTTGACGCACCAAAGGCCGGCGAAGCCGTCAAGATATTTTATGCCGTGACTATCGAAGATGTAGACGCCCTCGCCGCGCTGAATGATCCGCGTTCCCTCGACGTTCAGCTTCTTCATGTCGGCGAAGGGGTGCAGATGGTGCGCGGCGTCGATCGCAGCAAGGTTGGAGGGCGGGTAAGTATCGGGCATCACTGGCAAAAGATCCTCGCGGATTGAAAGGCTGCTGTCGATGGGATAGGAGCTTGGCCTTGTCCCGGAGGATTTTCAAGGTCATGGTGAGCGACAGGATGGACGGCAAGGCCGATGGAGACCCACGTTTCGATATCCTGATCGTCGGCATGAATGGCGAGCTGCGCGGCAAACAGCTTCCGCCCGGCAGCGAAGGCAAGGTCTGGGCCGGCGAGATCCGCCTGCCGACATCGACACAGTCGCTCGACATCTGGGGCGACGACAATGACGACATCACCGGCCTGTCGCTAACCATCGGCGATCCCGACGGGATGGTCGTTCCAGACCGACGCAGCCTCGCGCCAATGCCCTGGGCGCCGGAGGGCTCGATGCAGGTCCTCGCCACCATGTGCGAATTCGACGGCACCCCGAGCTTCATGGATCCGCGCGCGATCCTCGCCTCGGTGGTCGAACGCTACAGGCTGCGCGGGCTGACGCCCGTCATCGCCACCGAGCTGGAATTCTATGTGATGTCCGCAGACTGGCGCGAGACCGGACGGCCTTCCCCGCCCGAAAGCCTCACCTATGGCGGCGAGCCGAATGGTTTCCAGCTCTACGACATGAGCGCCGTCGACGCGCTCGACAGCTATCTGCGGACGCTGAGGGCCTATGCCAAGGCGCAGGGGCTGCCGGCGGACGCGACGACAGCGGAATTCGGACCCGGCCAGTTCGAGGTCAATCTCATGCACCGACCCAGTGCGCTGGCGGCAGCCGACGACTGCCTTTATTTGAAGCGCATCGCCGAACAGGCGGCGCGCCGCCACGGGCTGAAATCGACCTGCATGGCCAAGCCCTATTCCGACCATGCCGGTTCCGGCCTGCATGTGCATGTAAGCGTCATCGACGAACAGGGCCGCAACATTCTCGACGCCAAAGGCGGCGAGCCGAAGCTGCTGAAATCGGTCACGGCAGGTATGCTCGACAGCATGCGCGAGGCGCAGCTGATCTTCGCCCCCTTCGCCAATTCCTACCGGCGCTTTCAGCCGGGCTCCTTCGCGCCCGTCGATCTGAGCTGGGGCAACGGCCATCGCGGCACGGCAATCCGCATACCCGAAAAGGACGGGCCGGCCGCACGCATCGAGCATCGCGTCGCCGGCGCCGATGCCAATCCTTATCTGCTGCTGGCGGCGATCCTCGGCGGCATGCTCACCGGTCTCGACCGCGAGCTCGATCCCGGCGAGGAGACGACGCCCGCGCACACGCCCGCAGATACGAGGCGACTGACGCATGATTTCCTGAGCGCGGTCGAGACCTTCCGCACCTCGCCCTTCATCGCCGATATCTTCGGCAGCCGCTATCAGGCGCTCTATGGGGACACCAAGCGCAAGGAAGCGCTGGCGCATCTTCGCACGGTCTCCGATTTCGACTATCGCACCTACCTACCGCGTCTCTGAATCCTTCCGTTACGCCGCGGGTTCGCGGCGTTCGTCCGCATCGATCTGAGCCGCCAGACCCTGCTTGACGAGAACCTTCAGTTCGCCCGGATGCAGACGGATCAAGACGTCGCGTTCGAGCGGCAGCAGCTCCCCGTCCATCACGCAATTGGCCTTGGAGCGCAGCTTCGGGAAATGCAGGCGCACCTCGGCCGGGTGCATCACCATGACGTCCGCGTTCTCGCGGACCTTGCCGCGCATCATATCGAAGGCGAGGCGGGCGACACCGAGCGGTTTCAGCGGATTTGCCGTATAGAAGCCGAGTTCGCCGCTTCTCAGATTATCGGCATACAGCAGTGCATTTTCGCCAAACGGGTTGTTGGAGACCGAGACTGCCGAAACCCGGCGACGCTCGCGCATGCCGGCCGCTTCGAACTCGACCTCGAATTCAGGCGGATTGAAGATAACGCCGAGGGCCGCCTTCGTGCTTGCCCTGATCTTGCCCAGCCGCGAGCGATAGCTATAGGAATTGCGATAGCGCACCATGCGGGCATGCAAGCCGGCGGAAAACTGATGAATGAAGGGGCGGCCGTTGGCGCTGGCAATATCAACATTGTCGATCTCGCCTGATGCAAGCACGTCGAGAGCCTGCCAGATATCGAGCGGCACGCGCAGCGAACGGGCAAAGAGGTTCATGGTGCCGGCCGGGACGACGCCGAGTGCGATACCGTTCTTCCAGGCGATCGATGCCGCCGCCGAAATCGTCCCGTCGCCGCCTCCGGCGACGATGCCGTCGATATCGTCGCGCTTGGCCGCACGTTCCATGGCCGGAATGATTTCATTTCCGGAGAAAACGATCGCGTCGAAATCGTGCCCCGCATCGCGGAACGCTGCTTCCGCCCTCTTCTCGTAGGCCAGCATATCGGTGGTCTTGAAGGTACCGCCGTCGCGATTGAAAAAGCCTACAAGCTTCATGAGGGCTCCCGTCCCTGGCGCGGAAATGGTCCTGCCTTGCTCCTCAAATGGTTGCGGCACCGACGATTTCAAGCGCCGCCCTGGCTCGGCAGAAATGACAGAAATGCAAATGTTGCAACGGACATATGCACATAGCAAGACGCTGCACTGCGAAAAATGCACTCGACGCCTGCCGGCATATTACGGATAGATCAGATATCGCCATCTTCCTTCCCGCCATTTGTCCCGATCGCCTCGTGGCCGCACTTGGCCAGTGGCCTGCCGAGCAGAAACCGTCCAGAGAGAGCTCCCATGAGTGAGATCGCCATCAACGATTCCGTCGGTACCCAGCCTGCTGACGAGCTGCCGTCGGCAACGACCGTGGTTTTGGTTCAACTGGCGCTCGCTTGCGGCGGCTTCGGCATCGGCACCGGCGAATTCGCAATCATGGGGCTGCTGCCCAATGTGGCCGATACCTTCTCGGTGACGACGCCGCAGGCTGGATACGTCATCAGCGCCTATGCGCTCGGCGTCGTCGTCGGCGCGCCCGTCATCGCCGTGCTCGCCGCGAAGATGGCGCGCCGCACATTACTTTTGTTGCTGATGCTGGTCTTTGCCCTCGGCAATATCTCGAGCGCCGTGGCGCCGACCTTTGAGACGTTCACCGTCCTGCGCTTCATCACCGGCCTGCCGCATGGCGCATATTTCGGCGTCGCCGCACTTGTGGCCGCCTCAATGGTGCCGATTCATCGGCGGGCACGCGCTGTCGGACGCGTCATGCTCGGACTGACTGTCGCAACGCTCCTCGGCACGCCGCTGACGACGCTTTTCGGCCAATCGCTGGACTGGCAGGTTGCGTTCCTGTCGGTCGGGGTCGTCGGGCTGCTGACAGTGGCCTTGATCTGGGTCTATGTTCCGAAGGACAGGGTCTCCGAAGAAGCGAGTTTCTCACGTGAACTCGGCGCCTTCCGCCGACCACAGGTCTGGCTGACGCTCGGGATCGCCGCGGTCGGTTATGGCGGCATGTTCGCCATGTTCAGCTATATCGCCTCGACGACGACCGAGGTGGCGATGCTGCCGGCAAGCGCCGTTCCGGTCATGCTGGTGCTCTTCGGCATCGGCATGAATGCCGGCAATTTCATCGGCTCATGGCTCGCCGACAAGTCGCTGCTCGGCACGATCGGCGGATCGCTCGTTTACAATATCGTCGTGCTCACGACCTTTTCGCTGACCGCCGCCAACCCCTATATGCTTGGCCTCTCGGTCTTCTTCGTCGGCTGCGGTTTTGCCGCCGGCCCGGCGCTGCAGACGCGGCTGATGGATGTCGCCGCTGATGCGCAGACGCTGGCGGCCGCTTCCAACCATTCCGCCTTCAATATCGCCAATGCGATTGGCGCCTGGCTCGGCGGCCTCGTCATCGCCTGGGGTTACGGCTTTGCGGCCACGGGCTACGTCGGCGCAGCACTCTCCTTCCTTGGTCTCTTCGTCTTCGCAGCCTCAGCCCGCCTGGAGAGGCGCAGCCGGCGTGTGCAGCCCGCCTGAGGACATGCGCAACTCACGTCCTTCCGGGTTGCAGAAGACATAATCGTCGCCCCAGGCGGCAAGCGCATCGACGACCGGCTTCAGCGTCATGCCTAGCGGCGTCATCGCGTACTCAACACGCGGCGGCACCACCGGGAAGACGGTACGCGACACCAGACCGGACCCTTCGAGTTCGCGCAACTGCTTCGTCAGCATCCGCTGGGTCACGGCCGGTAGCTTGCGGCGCAGTTCGTTGAAGCGCAGCGTGCCCTTCATGAGGTGAAAGAGGATCACACCCTTCCATTTGCCGTCGAGGTAGCTCAGCGTCGCCTCTAAAGGGCAACCGGGAAAATTCCTGACGAGTTTGGCGCGCGGCAACGACATTTTACAGTATCCTTTATGGTACTACGTACAGAATTTGTGCATTCTTGCGTTGCTCGAACATAGTGCGCATCTAGCTTCCGTGCAAAGAACACAGGAGTTTCCCATGCGCGCCGTCGCTTATAAAACCCCACTGCCCATTACCGCCGAGACCTCGCTGATCGATGTCGACTTGCCGATGCCGGAAGCTCGGGGCCACGATCTGCTCGTCGAGATCAAGGCGGTCTCGGTCAATCCCGTCGATGTGAAGGTGCGCGCCCATTCCGCGCAACCTGCCGACGAACTGAAGGTGCTCGGTTGGGATGCCGCCGGTGTCGTCAAGGCCATCGGTGCTGACGTCACGCTGTTCAGGCCGGGCGACGAGGTGTTCTACTCCGGCGTCATCAGCCGTCCGGGCAGCAATGCCGAATTCCACCTCGTCGACGAGCGCATTGTCGGCAAAAAACCGAGGAGCCTCGATTTCGCGGCCGCAGCCGCCCTGCCGCTGACCTCGATCACCGCTTATGAGACGTTGTTCGACCGGCTGAAGGTGCAGGACCCCATTGCGGGCCCGGCACGCTCCATCCTGATCATCGGCGGCGCAGGCGGGGTCGGCTCGATCGCCATCCAGATCGCCCGTTCTCTCACCGACCTCACCGTGATCGCAACGGCATCGCGGCCGGAAACGCAGGACTGGGTGAAGGCGCTCTGCGCACATCACGTCGTCGATCACTCCAAGCCGATCGCGCCTCAGGTGGCAGCGCTTGGTATCGGCGCGCCGGGATTCGTTTTCTCGACAACCAATACCGACAGTCACATCGGCGACATCGTGGAAGCCATCGCGCCGCAGGGCCGCTTCGCACTGATCGACGATCCCAAGACACTCGACATCGTGCCCTTCAAGCGCAAGGCCATCTCCATTCATTGGGAGCTGATGTTCACCCGCCCGCTTTATGGCACGCCTGACATGATCGAGCAGCACAAGCTGCTGAACAAGATTTCCGAACTGGTCGACGCCGGACAGATCCGCACGACGCTCACCGAGACCGTCGGTCCGATCAATGCGGCAAATCTGAAGAAGGCACATGCGATGGTGGAAAGCGGCCGTATGAAGGGCAAGGCAGTGCTTGCAGGCTTCTGATTCTCACTTGCACGAAGGTTTTTTAAGCCGTCAGCCGCAAGTCATTGCCACACGCCGGAATGCCGCACCGCACAGGTGCGACATTCTGGCGTTAAGCATTTATCCTGCTTGACTTTTTCGGCGTTCGGGGCCACCTAGCATGACACGTGGATGACATTCATCTTCCGCGCATTTCAACGGAGCCATCACTCAGATGCCAAGCGACAGTAACAGTCGATTGCCTTTGCCGTACGCGGCCGCCCTCGTGCGCTGACCGACTCCTGTCGGCTCGCCCGATCGGACGCTACGGCGGATCGACGGAAAGGCGAGCCTCAATGAATATCAACCGCTTCCCTCTTCGGGCAGGCCATGCCGCCCGCGCCTTCATCAACAACAGCCGCGGCGCAACAATCGCCGAACGCGTCGAAGCTCTGAATGCGCTCAGCGTCCAGGACGCGGGGCGGGTGCTGTCGGGCATGCCGCTCGACTATGCCGTCAATATGCTCGACCGGCCGGAGCTTCGCAACGCTGCACAGATCCTCGCGCTGATCAGCGCCGAGGACGCCGCACGGCTGATGCACGGCATGTCCAACGACCGCGTCGCCGACGTGCTGCTCGAACTCGACGGCGAGACCCGGGCCCGGCTGTTCTCCAGCCTCGACGAGCCGGTGCGCGTCGCCATCCAGCACCTGATGGGCTATCCCCCGCGCACGGCGGGCGGCATCATGACGACGGAATTCGTCAGTGTTCCCGACAGCTGGACCGTTGCCCAGACTCTCGATCATGTACGCCAGGTCGAACGCTCACGCGAGACGGTTTACGCTATCTACGTGCTCGATGAGTTGAGTCATGCGCTGCAGCATGTGGTGACGCTGCGCCGCCTCATCACCGGCGAGCCGGATGCATCCATCCTCTCCGTGGCTCAGAAGGGCGCGCCGGTTTCGGCCGATCCGCTGATGAAGCAGGAGGACGTCGCCCGGCTGATCCGCAAGCACGATTTGCTCGCCCTGCCTGTCATCGACGAACACGGGCAGGTGCTCGGCATCGTCACCGTTGACGATGTGATCGACACGATGATCGCAGACACGACGGAAGCCGCCCAGAAGTTCGGCGGCATGGAGGCGCTCGGCCAGCCCTATATGAAGATCGGCTTCGCCGGCATGATCCGCAAGCGCGCCGGCTGGCTCGCCGCCCTCTTCCTCGGCGAGATGCTGACAGCAAGCGCCATGCAGCATTTCGAAGGCGAGCTCGAAAAGGCCGTGGTGCTGACGCTGTTCATACCGCTGATCATGAGCTCGGGCGGCAATTCGGGTTCCCAGGCCACTTCGCTGATCATAAGGGCGCTGGCGCTCGGCGAATTGAAGCTTTCGGACTGGTGGAAGGTGCTGTTGCGCGAACTGCCGACCGGCATCGTGCTCGGCGCGATCCTCGGCCTCGTCGGCTTCGTCCGCATCGTCTTCTGGCAATCGGCGGGGCTCTACAATTACGGTCCGCACTGGCCGATGGTCGCCGTCACGGTGTTTGCCGCGCTGATCGGAATCGTCACCTTCGGCTCGATCTGCGGTTCGATGCTGCCATTCATGCTGCAGAAACTCCGACTCGATCCGGCCAGCGCCTCTGCGCCCTTTGTCGCCACGCTGGTCGACGTCACCGGCCTCGTCATCTACTTCTCGGTGGCGCTGCTCATCCTCAGCGGGACGCTGCTGTAGCACATGCGCAACCGGCTAGATGTGCCCCTCACCCTGGCCCTCTCCCCGCACGCGGGGAGAGGGGACCTGCCTTGCGAGAGATTGGTGAGAAAGGAGAGGTTGCGGCGATACTCTCTTCGCCCCGTTTACGAGGAGAAGGTGCCGGCAGGCGGATGAGGCGTGGGCTCCACGCCCTATCCAAACCTTTGGGAAATCACCTTCCCTCAGGCAGCTTCAGCGGCCCATGCGTCTTTATGCTGCGGATGGCGAAGTTCGAGCGGATGTCGCTGACGTTCGGCAAAGTCAGCAGCGTCTCCGTCAGCAGCCGTTCATAGGCGGCGAGATCCTCCACCACCACTTCGGCTAGGAAGTCGGCCGTACCTGAGATCAGAAAGCAGGAGACGATCTCGGGAATGGCGAGCAGCGCCTTCTGCTGCGCCTCGGAATTTTCGCGACTGTGATGCACCACCTTAAATTCGACGAAGACCGTCAGGCCGAGACCGACCTCCTTGCGGTCGATATCGGCGGTGTAACCGCGGATGATACCGGAGCGTTCGAGATTGCGGATGCGGCGCAGGCAGGGCGACGGCGAGAGGTTCACCTTCTCGGCGATCTCGACATTGGTGGCGCGCGCATCCTCCTGCAGGCATTTCAGGATGGCAATATCGAATTTGTCGAGATTTGGCATTTTCCAGAGATCCATCGGCATCATTTGGCAGAAGATTGCGTATAGCACGATTTTCAAGCCACAGATAGCAAGGACATGCCCCGGCCTTCGGCGCTAATTTTCTTTTCAACCGGACAGGATCCGGATCGAGGAAAGGATTGGGACTATGAGCACGATCGCATTTTCAAACGACAAATCACCTTCGCAGACGCTCGGTTATGCCGCCGGCAGCGTCACCGTGTTGATCTGGGCGAGCTGGTTTCTGGCAACCCGCCACAGTACCGCGACGTCGCTCGGTTCGATCGATATCGGCCTTATCCGCTTCGGCATCCCGGCGCTTGCGCTTTCGCCGGTCTGGCTCCGCACTGGCCTGTTGCCGAAGGGTCTGCCGCTCCATCTGCTGGCGATCATGGTCGCCGGCTGCGGCGCGATCTTCTTCCTGGTGACAACGCTCGCCATCCACTCCACACCGGCCGCCTCCTCCGGCATCCTGCTCGGCGGCTCCATGCCGCTTGCCACCGCATTGATCGGCATTCTGTTGTTTCGGGAGCGGCCGGATGCCACACGCATTGCCGGGCTGGCGGCAATCGTCGGAGGCGTGATGATCCTGCTCGCCCGCAGCTTTGCCGATGCCTCCCTACCCTGGACGAGCTTCGTCCTGCTGCCTGCCGGCGCCGTGCTATGGGCAAGCTACACGCATGCCTTCCGCCGCTCGGGGCTGACGGCCATTCAGGCGAGCGCGCTGATCGCCGCCTGGTCTTTCCTGATCATGGCGATGCTCGGCCTCGTCTTCGGCGTCTCGCTGCCACAGGCGCCGCTTGCCGAGATCGGACTGCAGGTGTTGAGCCAGGGTATTCTGTCGGGCCTCGTCGCCATGGTCGCCTATGGCACGGCGGTCCGCATCCTCGGCGGAACGCAGGCCGCCGCCTTTACGGCATTGACGCCTGTTCTTGCGACTGTCGGCGGCGGTTTTCTCCTTGGTGAAACGATTGGTCTTGCCGAAATCAGTGCAGCAGTGATCACCGGCATCGGCGTCGCGCTTTCAACCGGTATCGCTGCACGACGCTGACCATCAGCCACAATCGACAATATCAAGCCGCCGGCAGCCATCGCTGCCGCGGCTTTTCAGTGTGTTCTCGATCGTTCAGGCTTGGATGACAACGACCCGGGCACCGACCTCCACGCGACCATAGAGATCGATGACATCGTGATTCATCATGCGGATACAGCCGCTCGACATGGCGAGACCAATCGATTCCGGCTGATTGGTGCCGTGGATCCGAAAATGCGTGTCGTTGCCGCCGCGATAGAGATACATTGCGCGCGCGCCGAGCGGATTGTTAGGGCCACCGGGCATACCGCCGGCGAGCCTGCGATAGCGTTCCTCGCGACGCTGCATGTTTTCCGTCGGCGTCCAGTTCGGCCACTCGGCCTTGCGCCCGATATAGGCGTTACCGGCAAAGGCCAGCCCCTCGCGGCCGACACCGACGCCATATCGCATCGCCCTGCCGTCACCGAGGACGTAGTAGGCGCGACGCGCCGGCGTGTCGATGACGATCGTGCCCGGCGCATGTGTGGTTTCATAGGCGACTTCCTGGCGGCGAAGTTCCGGCTTGATCTTATCGATCGGCACCTGCCTCAGCGGAAACTTTTCATCCGGAAGTGCTGCATAATTCGTCTGGCTATTGAGGCCGGTCGAGGAGCAGCCGGCGACAAAAAGCGGCAGAGCGATCAGAAAGCCCCGGCGGGAGATCGTCATGAATGTGTCCTTAGTGCGTCAACAACATGTCGCAAGCTAAGGAATTTATGGTTAACGAACGGCTAACGGCAGCCGGCGAAAGGCGATCACGAAGACGTCAGCGGTCGAAATCACCGCCGATGTCGGCGAGGCACCTCACATATTCGGATAGACCGGCCCCTCGCCGCCCTGCGGCGGCACCCAGTTGATGTTTTGGTTCGGGTCCTTGATGTCGCAAGTCTTGCAGTGCACGCAGTTCTGGGCGTTGATAACGAAGGTCTTGTCGCCATCCTTCTCCACCCATTCGTAGACGCCGGCCGGACAGTAGCGTGTCGACGGGCCGGCATAGATGCCGAGCTCGGAGCTCTTCTGCAGCGCCATGTCCTTGACCTGCAGATGCACCGGCTGGTCTTCCTCGTGATTGGTGTTCGACAGGAACACCGAGGACAGGCGGTCGAAGGTCAGAACGCCATCCGGTTTCGGATAGGCGATCGGTTTGTGGTTGGCGGCCGGCTCCAGGCTCTGCGCATCGGTCTTGCCGTGACCAAGGGTGCCGAAGAAGGAGAAGCCGAACAGCGTGTTCACCCACATGTCGAGGCCGCCGAGCGCGACGCCGACGGCCGTGCCGAACTTCGACCACAGCGGCTTGACGTTGCGCACCAGCTTCAGGTCGCGGCCAATGTCTGTGGCGCGCCATTCATTCTCGATCTCGACCACTTCGTCATGGCTGCGGCCTGATACAATCGCCGCGGCGATCTTCTCGGCCGCCAGCATGCCCGACAGCACCGCATTGTGGCTGCCCTTGATGCGCGGCACATTGACGAGACCGGCCGAACAGCCGATCAGCGCCCCGCCGGGGAAGGAAAGCTTCGGCACCGACTGATAGCCGCCCTCGGTGATCGCACGCGCGCCATAGGACAGCCGCTTGCCACCCTCGAAAGTTCCCCGGATCGCCGGATGGGTCTTGAAGCGCTGGAACTCCTCGAAGGGGTAGAGATAAGGGTTCTTGTAGTTCAGGTGGACAACGAAGCCGACGGCCACCAGATTGTCTTCGAGGTGATAAAGGAAGGAACCGCCGCCGGTTTTCATGCCGAGCGGCCAGCCGAAGGAGTGCTGCACCAGACCAGGCTTGTGATTCTCCGGCTTGACCTGCCAGAGCTCCTTGATGCCGATGCCGAATTTCTGCGGCTCGCGGTCCTTCTGCAGGTCGAACTTGGCGATCAGCTGCTTGGCGAGCGAGCCACGCACGCCTTCGCCGATCAGCGTATATTTGCCGCGCAGCTCCATGCCGCGGGTGTAGTTGGGACCAGGCTCGCCATTCTTCTCGATGCCCATATCGCCGGTGGCAACGCCGATCACCGCGCCTTTGTCATCGTACAGCACTTCGACGGCGGCAAAGCCCGGATAGATCTCGACGCCGAGTTCTTCTGCTTTGCCAGCCAGCCAGCGACAGACATTGCCGAGTGACACGATGTAGTTGCCGTGATTGTTCATCAAGGGCGGCATCAGGATGTTCGGCAGACGGATCGAGCCGGCGGGGCCGAGGACCAGGAAGTGGTCGGCGGTCACCTCGGTCTTGAAGGGATGGCCTTCCTCCTTGCGCCAGCCGGGCAGCAGCCGGTCGATGCCAATGGGATCGACGACGGCGCCGGAGAGGATATGGGCGCCGACCTCGGCCCCCTTCTCCAGCACCACGACGGACAGTTCCGGATTGACCTGCTTCAGCCGGATGGCCGCCGCCAAACCGGCAGGACCGGCGCCGACGATCACAACGTCAAATTCCATGCTCTCGCGTTCGGGCAGCTCAGTCGTCTCGGTCATTCATTCGTCTCCGCTTGGCCAGTGGCCATCATCCCATGGCCACTGTCTTGTCAAAACCGCGAAGCATTGTCGAGCCGGGATGCGACAGCCAATCCTCAATTCGCACAAAGACATTCCAGCCGATGCGAGACTTACGGTACCGCTTACGTTAACGTCAGTTGTGAAACCCGCGAGACCACAGTCGTCCCTTTCCCTTTTTGTCGTCCGCGCCTTATACATGCCTCGAAGACATCGGAGGAAATCATGGATCTCGGTATCAAGGGCAAACGGGCGCTCGTTCTTGCCTCCTCGCGCGGGCTTGGCCTCGGCATCGCCACAGCACTCGCGCGCGAAGGCGCAAACGTGCTGCTGTGCGGGCGCAGCGGCGAACAGCTGGAGGCCAATTGCGCGGCGATCAACAGCGAAGGCAATGGCCGGGCCGACTGGATCTGGGCCGATCTTGGCGATGAGCGCTTCGTCGAGACGGCAACGACGGCAGTGAAGGAGAGGTTCGGCGGCATCGACATCCTCGTCAACAATACCGGCGGGCCAACGCCCGGCACGACGGAGGAGATGACGGCCGAAAAGCTCGAAACCTATTTCCTCTCCATGGTCGCCCGGGTGATCACGCTCACCAATGCGCTGCTGCCTGACATGAAGGCGCAAGGCTGGGGCCGCATCCTGACGGTCGCCTCATCAGGCGTGATCGAACCGATCGCCAACCTGGCGCTGTCGAACACGCTGCGCCCGGCGCTTGCCGGCTGGAGCAAGACTCTTGCCTCCGAAGTGGCGAGCTTCGGCATCACCACCAACTTGCTTCTGCCGGGCAGCATCCTGACCAGGCGGCTCGACGACCTCGACGGCGCCGCGGCAAAGCGGACGGGCAAAAGCCTCGAGGAAATCCGCGCCGACAAGGAGGCGCGCATTCCTGTCGGCCGCTACGGCAGGGTCGAGGAATTTGCCGCAACGGCCGCCTTCCTGTGCAGCCAACCGGCAAGCTACATTACCGGCTCGCTCATCCGCTGCGACGGCGGCGCCGCACGGTCCGTCTAGAGCAGCTCAGGCCGCACGGACCGCCACGGCAGCCCAGGTCGCCGCGTTCCGGATCATCTGTTCGACATTGGCCGGATCGTCGGCAAGTTCGGCGAGTTCGGAAAGCCGATGGAAACCCGTCAGGATCGCAATGCGCCGCCGGTCGAGCCTCCGTCCGGTCAGCATTTCATAGGCAGAGACGATGCGCGCGGTCAGATCGGGCGAGATGAAGTTCGAATAGATGAACTCCTGGTGCAACGGACCGAAACCTGAATCGGCGAAATCGTAAATGCCGTTGAGCTTACCGTGCCCGTGATCGAATGCCATATTCCAGCCGTGGCCATCGAAGAAACCAAAGACGCTGCCGAAGGGATCCGGCGGCAAGGCCTCGAAATCCGAAACAACGCTCTCCGCAAAGCCCTTGATATCGGGCGGCAGCAGCGGCAAAGCCTTCGTCCGAACCGCCTCCGGCGATTGCCATGGCTGGATCGCTCCGGCGCCGGCCGCCCGTAGAAGATCGGCATCGAGCGCGTGCAGCTCGGCGTAAAATCGCGCGAGGTCATCCGCGAGCCGCTGACGGTCGCCCTCCCGAAGCGCATCGTAGTCTTCGGCAATAAGGTGTTCACCCTCGAGCTTGGCGTGGCTGGAGAAGATCGGCGGCCCGTCGTGAATGCGCATGTCGGGAACCGCCATCGACAGCGACGGTCGGACGACATTGAGCAAAGCGGCTTCTTTCACAAGCGCTCTTTCGGCGCCTATATGGCGGGGAAACTTGAAGATCAGCGTGTCGTCGACGTCGATCGCGATCGAATCCCAGTCCTTTGCCGCCAGCTTGAAGACGGAGCCGGTCAGTTCGGGAAATACGCTTGTGACGACAGAGCGAAATTCGCTGGCATCCAATTCAGTCATGACGAGCTGCCTTCTCTGTTTCCCCATCTTTCGCGCGTGGGGAGTGGCACCGAGCTGTTGCGAACCGCCGGATTGCAGCCTTCGAGCCCGCGCCAATTTGCACTTCACATATATTAGTATAACCTGAATATTACGGAATATTCATTACAAAAATTTAAGCCATTATAACCACTTAGTGATCGCGACACGGGAATTATGTCTTTTTTGCGCCGCAATATAAGCGGCTCAATCAAAGCATAAATTTGCACCCGTGCTCAAACCCCGGTCTCACCCATGAAGAAATTTTGGATCACCGTCAGCTTTGTCGCAATCGCCGCGGTCGGGGTTTGGCAATTCGGGAATCTCGTCCCTTATGCCGCGCACATTCCCTACCTTTCGCAGCTCATCAAGCAGCCGGCCGGCGGCAATGGCGGCAGCAGGCAGGCACAGGGCGAACAGACGCAGGCCAATCAGGCGCCGACCGACCAAGCCGGGAATGGCGGGCAACACCAGGGTGGCGGACGCAGACGTGGAGGTGGTGGCCCGACCGTCGTCAAAACAGTCGCTGCGGTGAAAACGACGCTGCCGACGGATGTCACCGCGTCCGGCTGGGCCGATGCCGACGACAATACGACCATGGCCGCACAGGAACAGGGCCTGGTCGTCAGCATCAATGCGCAGGATGGAGCCACCGTCAAAGCCGGCGACCTTATCGCCAAGCTCGACGACCGGACGGCCAAGGCGGCGGTCGACAAGGACAATGCGATGATCGTCCGGGATACGGCAACGCTTTCGGAAGCGGAGACGGCCCTGGTTCGCGCACAGGACCTGTTCGACCAGAAGGCGGGCACCCAGCAGAGCCTCGACCAGGCAAGAGCTGCCCGCGACACCGCCGCGGCCACAGTCGAGGCTGACAAGGCCACCCTGGCCTCGGATCAAATCACCCTCGAGAATACGGATATCCGGGCGCCCTTCGACGGCCGGCTCGGCGATATTGCCGTCAGCAAGGGCGCCTTCCTCAATGCCGGGTCGGCAATCGTCACCATCGCGAAATATGATCCGATCTATGTGAAATTTCACCTGCAGGAGCGCTATCTGCGCGTCCTGAAGAAAGCGCTGGCAGCCGGCCCGGTCGAGGTCAGCACAGTTCCCGCTTCCTCCAAGGGGCAGGTGCGCAAGGGCGAGATCAGCTTCTACGACAACACGGTCGACACGGCCTCGGGCACGATCTTGGCCAAGGCGAAATTCGAGAATGCCTCCGGTGCGCTGTGGCCCGGCCAATCGGTCAATATCGTCGTGCATTTCAACAACGACGAACAGCAGGTGGTGGTGCCGACGGTTGCCGTCAGCCCCGGCCCGGACGGGTTCTTCGCCTTCGTCGCCAAGGACGGCAAATCGCATCTGACGCCGGTCACCGTCGCCCGCGCCAATGGCGGCTTCACCGCTATCGAATCGGGTCTTCAGCCGGGCGACCATGTCGTCATCGAAGGCCAGGGCCAGCTCAGCGACCAGCAGCCAATCAACGAGCAGTTCGACGACAAGACGCTTGACGTCGCGTCTGCCGAAGAGCCTCGGCAACTGCGGCAGTCCGAGACGATCGCGGTGGGAGCTCAGCAATGATCCCGAATTTCTGTATCCAGCGCCCCGTCGCAACAACGCTGCTTGCCATCGGCGTCATTCTGGCCGGTCTTGCCGGCTACCGGCTCGTGCCGGTTGCAGCGCTGCCGCAGGTTGATTTTCCGACGATCAACGTTTCGGCGCAGCTGAGCGGTGCTTCGCCGCAGACCATGGCGACCTCGGTTGCCACGCCGCTGATCAAGCAGTTCGAGACCATTCCCGGGATCAGCGAAATCAGCGCCTCGAGCTCGCTCGGCAGCACCAGCATCGTGCTGCAGTTTGATCTCAATCGCGATATCGATGCGGCTGCTGCCGATGTGCAGGCGGCAATCTCACACGCGACGCGGCAGCTGCCCGACAACCTGACGACACCACCGAGCTATCGCAAGACCAACCCGGCCGATGCGCCTGTGATGCTGCTCTCCGTGCAGAGCAACACCATGCCGCGCAGCAAGCTCGACGAGATCGCCGAGGACATCATCTCGCCATCGCTTTCGACGCTGCCCGGCGTTGCCCAGGTCAGCGTCTATGGTGCGCAGACCTATGCTGTACGAGTCGAGGTCGATCCCAACAAGCTGCTCACACGCGGCATCGGCATCGATACCGTCAACAAGGCGCTTTCTGCCGCCAACAGCCAGCAACCCGTGGGGACGCTGCAGAACAATTCACAGAGCATGACCATCACCGCGAATACGCAGCGCACCAATGCCGACCAGTTCCGCTCGCTCGTGATCGCCAATCCGAACGGAGCGCCGATCCATCTCGGCGATGTCGCCGATGTACAGGACGGCGTCGAGAACCAGTATACCGGCAGCTGGTATGACGGCCAGCGCGGCATCATCCTCGCCATCCAGCGCCAACCGGACGCCAATACGGTTGATGTCGTCGATGCAATCAACGCCAAGCTGCCGCAGTTGCACGCCGAAATTCCGTCTTCGGTGACGACCGTGGTCATGAACGACGCCGCAAAACCCATTCGCGCCGCCATTGCCGACGTTAAGTTCACACTCTTCCTGACGATCGGCCTCGTCGTTCTCGTCATCTACCTCTTCACCGGCCATGCAACGGCAACGATCATCCCGGGGCTTGCCGTTCCGCTGTCGCTGATTGCGACCTTCGGCATGATGTATGTGCTCGGCTACAGCATCGACAACATTTCGCTGCTCGGGCTGACACTGGCAGTGGGACTGGTGGTGGACGACGCGATCGTCATGCTCGAGAACATCCTGCGCCATGTCGAGGAAGGCATGCCGGTGCGCGAGGCGGCGATCAAAGGGGCCGGCGAAGTCAGCTACACGATCATATCCATGTCGGTTTCGCTGATTGCCGTCTTCATCCCGATCCTCCTGATGGGCGGCGTCGTCGGCCGCGTGTTCAACGAATTCGGCATGGTGGTCGCCATCGCCATCATCTCGTCGGCGATCGTTTCGCTAACCGTGACGCCGATGCTTGGTTCGCGCCTTTCCAACAATCACAGCCGGCCGCCGCTTTTGATCCGCATCTTCGATGCCGGTTTCGAGCGGACACTCCGCGGCTACGACAGATCAGTCGGCTGGTGTCTTCGCCATCGTGTCACGATTCTCGGCCTGTTCCTCGGCTCGGTGGCGCTGACAATCTATTTCTTCATGACGCTGCCGACCAGCTTCTTCCCGCAGGAGGACATCGGCCGGCTGACGATCAGCACGCAGGCCCGGCAAGACATTTCCTATTCCGCCATGGAGGCTCTGCAGCAGCAGGCGGCAGCCGCCGTCAAGGCGAACCCGGCCGTCAACCATGTCATGTCGACGATCGGCGGCAATCCGAACAAACCGCAGAACAATGGCTCGATGTTCGTCGAACTCAAGGACAAGAAGGAGCGCCCGCCGCTTGATCAGACGTTGCGTGAGCTGCGCACCGCGATCAACAAGATCCCCGGATTGCAGGCCTTCGTGACGCCGAATCAGAGCCTGCGCTTCGGCGGCCGCCAGACCGCAAGCCAATATCAGCTGGTCATTCAGGCGCTGAGCGCCGACCAGACCAATCTCTGGGCCGGCAAGATCCAAGCGGCGATGCGTGGTGACCGCGGGCTGTTCACCGATGTGACGTCGGATGCCCAGAACAACGCCCTGCAAGCCAATATCGTCATCGATAGTGAGCGGGCGGCGGCCTATGGGATCGACAACGATACGCTGCGCACGACACTGCAGGAATCCTTCAGCGGATATACGGCGGCAGAGATCCAGTCGACCGGCGACAGCTACGACGTCATCGTCGAATACGACACCAGCAAACCCTGGGACGACCAGAAGCTGTCGGAGATTCGCGTCGCCTCGTCCAATGGCAGTCTGGTGCCGCTTTCGAACTTCGCGCACGTGCAGCGCACCACCGGCCCCGTGACGATCAACCAGACGGGCCAGCTTGTCTCGACCACCGTTTCCTTCAACCTGCCTGAAGGCGTTTCGCTCAGTGACGCGACGGCAGCGATCGACCAGATCAAGAAGGAGATCGGCCTGCCGGCCGATGTCTTCACCTCCTATGGCGGCACGGCCGAGATCTTCGAACAGTCGCAGGGCAATACGCCCTATCTGATCCTGGCGGCGGTGCTGACCATCTATGTTGTGCTCGGCGTGCTCTATGAAAGCTTCATCCATCCGCTCACCATTCTGTCCGGCTTGCCCGCGGCGGCCTTCGGTGCGCTGCTCGCCTTGAAGATCATGGGCTTCGACCTGTCGATCATTGTCCTCATCGGGCTGCTGATGCTGATCGGCATCGTCAAGAAGAACGCGATCATGATGATCGATGTGGCGGTGGAGACCATGCGCACGACCGGCGAAAAGGCGACGTCGGCGATCCACGAGGCCTGTGTGCGACGCTTCCGGCCGATCATGATGACGACCTTCTGCGCCCTGCTCGGCGCGCTGCCGATCGCACTCGGCACCGGCGCCAGCTCGGAGCTGCGCCAGCCGCTCGGCATAGCCGTCGTCGGCGGCCTCGTCGTGTCGCAGTTGCTGACGCTGTTCATCACCCCTGTCATCTTCGTCGAGATGGACCGGTTCGGCCATTTCCTCGGCCGGCTGATGGGCCAGAAGAAGGTCGAGGAGCCGGTGCTGCAGGAGACAAGGGCGCTGGCCGCCGAGTAAGGAGTTCTGACGATACCGGGCCTTGCCTGTCCGCTTCTTGCCCCCGAGCGGCGAAGAAGCGGGCGCGGCAACGCGTCTCGATCTTCAATCCCCTTGAATGTGTCACGCCGCTATGGCATCAACCGCCCTCCTTGATCCAGGCGTCCTTTACGCCCTTGCGGAGAGCTGCTCCGTCTCCAGCAACAATCGGCATGAAGAGGTGCGGGCATGGCTCAGGCGCTGGGTTTCGACTTCGGCACGACGAATACGGTTCTCGCCACGGCGGATGGCGGGACAACGGGTTCGATGACGTTCACAAGCGCGGCCGGGACGGCCGACAGCATGCGGACGGCACTCTCCTTCATGAAGGACGCCCAGCTCGGCGCCTCGGCGCTGAAAGTGGAGGCGGGCCATGCGGCCATCCGGCAATTCATCGACAATCCCGGCGAATGCCGGTTCCTGCAGTCGATCAAGACCTTTGCGGCAAGCGCGCTGTTCCAGGGCACGCTGATCTTCGCCAAGCGGCACAATTTCGAGGATTTGATGGAGATCTTCGTGCGGCGCCTGCGCAACTATGCCGGCGACAGCTGGCCCTCGGATGTCAGCCGCATCGTCACCGGCCGGCCGGTGCATTTCGCCGGCGCCAGCCCCGATCCGGCGCTCGCGACCGAACGCTATAACGAGGCGCTGTCGCGCTTCGGCTTTCCCGAAATCCACTATGTCTACGAGCCGGTCGCCGCCGCCTTCTATTTTGCGCAGAACTTGAAGCAGGATGCGACGGTGCTGGTTGCCGATTTCGGCGGCGGCACGACCGACTATTCGCTTATCCGCTTCGAAACCGTCGCCGGCAGGCTGACGGCAACGCCGATCGGCCATTCCGGCGTCGGCGTCGCCGGCGATCATTTCGACTATCGGATGATCGACAATATCGTCGCGCCGCTGATCGGCAAGGGAAGCCATTTCAGGAGCTTCGACAAGATTCTCGAAGTCAACTACTATTCCAGCTTCGGCCGCTGGAACCAGCTGTCGATCTTCAAGACCACGCGGGAATTCGAGGATCTGAAGAAACTGGTGCGCACCAGCCTTGAGCCGGAAAAGCTCGAAATCTTCATCGACCTCATCGATCATGACGAAGGCTATCCGCTCTACCAGGCGGTGTCGACGACGAAGATGGCGCTCTCGGCTGCCGACGAGGCGCCTTTCGAATTCGCGCCGCTTGGCCGCGGCGGACAGCGCAGCATTAAGCGCCGCGACTTCGAAAGCTGGATCGCCGAGGATCTCGCCCGCATCGAAGGCGCCCTCGACGAGGTGCTTGTCAAAACCGAGACGAAGCCTGCTGACATCGACAAGGTGTTCCTGACCGGCGGCACCTCCTTCGTGCCGGCGGTGCGCCGCATCTTCACCGAGCGCTTCGAGCGCGACCGGATCGAAAGCGGTGGCGAACTGCTGTCGATCGCCCATGGTCTGGCGCTGATCGGCGAACGCGACGACATCGCGCAATGGACTGTGCAATAAAGCGGGCAAGCGCGGCCAACGTGCCGCCCGCCCTTTCAATGCCACGATCTCTTCGCTAGATTTGCCGTATGATCTCCGCCAACGACCTTTCCCCCGCCGAGCTTGCAGCACTTCTGCATTTCCATGCGGATGCCGGTGTGGAATGGCTGCTGGAAGAAGAGGCGGTCGACCGCTTCGCCGAATTCGAGGCGATGAAGGCTGCGCGCCGTCCGGCCGCGCAGACCCAGCAGGAACCATCTCCCACTGAGCAACGTCCGTCGCCTGGGCAGCGCCAGACATCGCCTCGTCCGAGTGCAGCGGCACGTCCGACCCCGGCCGCCGGGCCGCAGCCGGCGATCCCAGACAACGAGGCCGTGCAGCAGGCGCGTTTCGTCGCCGAAACCGCGCGGTCGCTCAGCGAGCTGAAGACCGCAATCGAATCCTTCAACGGCTGCAATCTCAAGCACAGCGCCCGCTCGACCATCTTTGCCAGCGGCGATCCCGGCAGCGGCATCATGGTGATCGGCTCGGCGCCGAGCGCCGAAGACGATCGTGAAGGTACGCCCTTCTCGGGAAAATCCGGCCAGTTGTTCGACAGGATGCTGGCGGCGATCGGACTTAGCCGTGACAGCGTCCTGCTGACGCAGGTCATTCCCTGGCGGCCGCCCGGCAACCGCGCGGCGTCGCCGGCCGAAATGGATATCTGCCGACCCTTCATCGAGCGGCAGATTGCGCTCGCCGAGCCGCAGGCGATCCTGCTGCTCGGCAATTTCGCGGCGCGGTTCTTCTTCGGAGAAAACGATACGATTCACGGCTTGCGTGGCCGCTGGAGAGAAATTGCCGTCGCCGAGCGCGTCGTTCCCGCCATTGCCAGCCTGCATCCTCAGGATCTGTTAACCGCACCTGTCAACAAACGGTTGGCCTGGAACGACCTGCTGATCTTTCAAGCGAAACTGAACTCGCTCTCTTTGCTCAGAAATTAGTCGAAGTGAACGATTCATAAAATGATCCATGCGTATTTCGCATGGCTGCATCGCATTACGATGCATTGCAGAATCGATGTTGCACTGCAATATAAGGCCGCGTCTTGGGAGGAATTACAGGAACCAAGGCCATGAACAAACGATTTCGTCCTATCCATTGCGGGTTTGAAACCCTTCGTCTCACCGGCGACCAGATTCGTTCCACTAACGGCTATAGCCGCTTCGGCTTTGCCGCGAACGAGCAGATGGTTGCCCGCGGCACCGGCATCAACAGCCGCACGGCACGTCCGAACGCCATTTTTTCCGACTTCCAGCAATATTAAGCGGCGGGCGCTGCCGCGCCGCGCATCTTTTCAGAGGCATCAAAGGCCTCTAAGGAATCGCGCAGCCGCCTGCCCGTTCATGTCAGAGTAAACCACCATGTCGACGATCCTGCTGTCGTTTCTGCGCAATATCGAAACCTTCGAACATATCCGCGTCGCGGTCTGCGCCGCACGGGAATATGAGCGCGAGCTGTCGGTCAGGCCTGCCGATGTCGCCTCGGATCTTGGCGCGAGTGCAGCGGCGATCGTTCTCTGATCAGACTGCCATTTCTTCGATCCGGGCTTTCGCCCATTCGAAGGCTTCGTCGACATAGGCGAACTTGACGGCCTGCCAGGCGCAATATTCTTCGACAAAATCCCGCGATATCCAGAGCCGCGTCTTGCGCGGCTCGTCATGCCAGCCGACGCAGCCGCGCTGCGCCGCCTTCGCCAAGAGCCGCTGCAGGTGCGTGCGCGACATCATGAAATCGGCGGCGAGCGCGCGGGTTTCGACGCGGCCGACGACAAAGCTGTCAGAAGCGGTGTTCTCGATATCCATCCGGCTGATGAAGTTGTCGACCACGAGGCCGCCGGCTTCGGTCCAGAGAAACTGCGCCACCTGCTCCGGCGGCTCCCGCCAGGCGGCGTCTTCCAGGCAATGGCGTGCGATGCGCGGCTGAACAAGCTTCATCAATGCTGGATTTGCCTGGAAAAAGGCCGCCCTTTCGCCGCCGTCCAGCAGGTCGAGCGCAGCCAGATTGGCGTGAATCCAGCCAAACATTGCCTGGTGGCTGACAATGGCCGGTTCAAAATGCCGTGGGCGGCGCCGCTCGTCGCCAGGCGTGTGAGCGATGAAGCGGTAGGTATAAAGTTCTTCGATGAAAGCGAGCACGGTGTTACGGCTCGCCACCTTGTGTGCGGTGATGCGGCCGGTCAGCCGAACGGCGGTGAAACCCGACGTCGGGTCGCGCGGATCATATTCCAGGTGGAGAGCATAGGCGGTCTGGGTCAGGAGCCAGCGCTGATGGGAGGCGAGCAGTCGCGCCAAACGTGGACCGGCGTCGAACATGCTGCGCGTCTGCCCAGCCAGAAAGCGGATGCTCATCAAAAAGGAGCAGTTCCCCGCCAATTGCTCCGCCGTGAACGCCATTATGCTTTTCTCCATCTCCGCTCGCAGGCCAGCGTTCGGAGCAGTAATATCGAAAGCCGCAAACCGGCTCATTCAGACATGCATAGCATTGAATAAATGATAGTTTTTCATGTTCAACAATCATATTCCGCAGGTCGACGCCATCCCAAGAATTCGCCATTCTTTTCGCTCACCGGCAGCAAGCCTCTCATGACAGCAATCCCTGCGTAAAATATAGTGCCGGTCGGCACCTCAGGCTTGCGGCGTCGTCGCCTTGCGCGCCCCTCGCTGTTCGATGCCCAGCTGATGCTCGCGATAAATGATGAAGATACCGGCAGCAACGACGATGACGGTACCGATCAGCATTGTGACGGTCGGCACGTCGCCGAAGACGAAGTAGCCGACGATACCGCCGAGCAGGATCGACGTATATTCGAACGGCGCGATGGTGGAGACATCCGCATGGCGGTAGCTTTCCGTCAGCAAAATCTGGGCGACGCCGCCGCAAAAGCCGGCAGCGACCAGATAAAGCGCCGACGGCCATGGCAGGACGAGCCAGCCGAAAGGAAGGGAAGCCAGCGAGAAGATCGACGCGGTCAGCGAAAAATAAAGCACGATCGTCGCAGTCTTCTCTTCTTCGACGAGCCGACGCACCTGGATCATCGCCATGCCGCCGAGAACGGCCGAGAGCAGCACGCAAAGCGCGCCGACGGCCTGTTCGGCTTGCATGCCGCCGTCACGAAACAGCGTCAGCTTCGGCCAGGAGACGATGGCGACGCCGACGATGCCGACGAGAACGGCGCTCCAGCGATAGATGCGCACGGTCTCGCCGAGAAAAACCGCGGCGAAGACAACGGCGACGAGCGGCAAAGCGTAGCCAAGCGCGATCGCCTCCGGCAGCGGCAGATGCAGCAGGCCGTAAAAACCGAAAGCCATCGACAGGATGCCGATCGTGCCGCGCTTCAGGTGGCCGAGCGGGTTGGCGGTGTGGAAGGCTGCGCGCAGCTGGCCGATATAAGCGAGATAAGCCATGATCGGGAAGAGCGCGAAGAAGGACCGGCAGAAGGTGACCTGGCCCGGCGGGATATGCGGGCCGGCCAGCTTGATGAAGGTCTGCATGGCCAGGAAGACCACGACCGACGAGACTTTCAGCGCAATGCCTCTCATCGGGTTTCTGAGAACCGAGTGCATGATCCTGGCTCTGATGCTGACTTAAAAGCAACGGGGAGACGCATCCGACTCGGGGACGCGGCGAGTGACGTCTGTCATCCTAGCTAAAGAAAATCGAGATGGGCGAAAATTTATCGCTTTTCGCATCCGATCCGACTGGGCAGGCGGGAGAGCGGCTGCTCGATCCGATATAACGCCTTTCGGCCGGCTGCCACGTTCATCCGGCTCCCATGGATATTTTGCCTGCGAACTTCGCGTTTGCCGGCAATTTGCTTTAACTTTAGTTCAGACTTTAATGTAATCATGCCCGGCAATTTAGGCAGAGTGCGCCCGCCTCTGTATCCGCGGTTGTCAAATAACGGTCTTCAGGAAACACCATGCGAACAGATACCGGCCAGGTCATTCATCTGGCAGATTACCGTCCCACCGACTTCGTGCTGGAACGCGTGGACCTGACATTCGAACTTGATCCGACCGAGACAAAGGTCGAAGCGCGTCTCATCTTTCATCGTCGTCCGGGCGCCGACATCGCGGCGCCGATCGTGCTCGACGGCGACGAGCTGACGCTGGCGGGGCTGCTGTTCGACCAGGTGGAGCTTGACCCTTCACGTTATGACGCGACGCCGGAAAGCCTGACGGTGCGCGACCTGCCGGAAAGCGCCCCTTTCGAGCTGACGATCACCACGATCATCAATCCCGAGGCCAATACCCAGCTGATGGGCCTCTACCGCACCGGCGGCGTCTACTGCACGCAGTGCGAGGCGGAGGGCTTCCGCCGCATCACCTACTTCCCCGACCGACCCGACGTGCTTGCGCCCTATACGGTCAACATCATCGCCGACAAGGACGCCAACCCGCTGCTGCTATCGAACGGCAACTTCCTGGGCGGCGCCGGCTACGGCCCCGGCAAGCATTTCGCCGCCTGGTTCGACCCGCATCCGAAGCCAAGCTATCTTTTCGCCCTCGTGGCCGGCGATCTCGGCGTCGTCGAAGACACCTTCACCACCATGTCCGGCCGTGAAGTGGTGCTGAAGATCTATGTCGAACACGGCAAGGAGCCTCGCGCAGCCTATGCGATGGATGCGCTGAAGCGCTCGATGAAGTGGGACGAAGAGCGGTTCGGGCGCGAATATGATCTCGACATCTTCATGATCGTCGCCGTCTCCGACTTCAACATGGGGGCGATGGAGAACAAGGGCCTCAACGTCTTCAACGACAGATATGTCCTTGCCGATCCCGAGACCGCGACCGATGCCGACTACGCCAATATCGAAGCGGTCATCGCGCATGAATATTTCCACAATTGGACCGGCAACCGCATCACCTGCCGTGACTGGTTCCAGCTGTGCCTCAAGGAAGGCCTGACGGTCTATCGCGACCAGGAATTCTCCTCCGACCAGCGCTCGCGCCCGGTCAAACGCATCGCCGATGTGCGCCATCTGAAATCCGAACAGTTTCCGGAGGATGGCGGCCCTCTGGCCCATCCGGTGCGGCCGACGACATATCGCGAGATCAACAACTTCTACACGCGGACTGTCTACGAGAAGGGCAGCGAAGTCACGAGGATGATCGCCACACTTCTCGGCAAAGACGCTTTCAAGCGGGGCATGGACCTCTATTTCGACCGCCATGACGGTCAGGCCGTGACGATCGAGGATTTCGTCGCATGCTTCGAGGATGCAAGCGGGCGCGACCTGACGCAATTCTCGCTCTGGTACCATCAGGCCGGCACGCCGCTCGTCACCGCGTCGGGCAGCTACGATCCGGCGGCCAGCACCTTCACCCTGTCGCTCGAACAGATGGTTCCGGCAACACCCGGCCAGTCGAGCAAGGAACCGATGCATATTCCGCTCAGCCTCGCGCTGTTCGGCGAAAACGGCGGCATGATCGAACCGAGCTCGGTCAGCGGCGCCGAATATGCCGGCGAGGTGCTGCACCTGACCAACCGCGCCCAGACGGTGGTATTCCACGGCATCGGCTCGCGTCCGGTCGTCTCGATCAACCGCAGCTTCTCGGCGCCGATCAATCTGCATTTCGATCAGAGCCCGGCCGACCTTGCCCGCCTCGCCCGGTACGAGACGGATCATTTCGCCCGCTGGCAGGCGCTGACCGATCTGGCGCTGCCGAACCTTCTCAAGGCCGCCCGCGACGCGCGTGAGGGCAAGCCCGTCGCCTGCGAGGCGACCTTCGTCGAGACGCTGATTGCGGCTGCCGCCGACGAGAGCCTCGAGCCCGCCTTCCGCGCTCAGGCGCTGGCTCTGCCGAGCGAATCCGATATTGCCCGCGAACTCGGCAGCAACAATGATCCCGACGCCATCCATTCCGGCCGTCAGGCGATCCTGAAACAGATCGCCGATGCCGGGAAGGATATTTTCGCCAGCCTTTACGCGGCAATGACGACCTCAGGCGCCTTCAGCCCGGATGCCCGAAGCGCCGGCCTGCGCGCCCTGCGCAATAGCGCCCTCACCTACCTCTCCTATGCCGAGCAGACACCGTTTCGTGCCAAGGCCGCCTTCGACGCGTCCAACAACATGACCGATCTCAGCCATGCGCTGACGATCCTCGCCCATCATTTCCCCGAGAGTGAGCAGACCAGCGAGGCGCTCACAGCCTTCCGCGACCGCTTCGCAGAAAATGCGCTCGTCATCGACAAATGGTTCGCGATCCAGGCCGGCATCCCCGGCGCCAAGGCCTTGGAGCGGGTCCGCGCCCTGATGGAAAATTCGCTGTTCAAGCGGACCAATCCGAACAGGATGCGGGCGCTGGTCGGCACCTTTGCCTTCGCCAATCCGACCGGCTTCGGTCGTGCCGACGGCGAAGGCTACCACTTCCTTGCCGGTGAGATTCTCAAAATCGACGAGCGCAACCCGCAACTCGCCGCCCGAATTCTTACCTCGATGCGCTCCTGGCGCTCACTGGAGCCGACGCGTGCCGATCATGCCCGCGCCGCATTGAGCAAGATCGAACAGGCGCCCAACCTTTCCACTGACGTGCGCGACATCGTGGAGCGCACGCTTAAGGGGTGATTTGCTGAGCCGGCCGCCGCGCAGGATGTGACGGCGGGCCGGCCTGTTGATTCGAATCGCTCAAAAATTTCAGAAATTTAAATAGTTAACGGATTTTTACCTTTACCTCTGGACAAGGCGAATCCCCCGTGATTCTCTAGGTCAGGTTCGAGCGAGCGGCGCGCGAATCACACGAGGGACAAGGCGAAGAGATGATGGACGTGCGGCGGGCAACCGTGGCCGGAGGACGGCTGCGTGTCGATTTTGACGGGCTGAAAGCCTGGCGAAACAGCCTTTCCGGTCATGCGACATCGGAACCGCTCCTTCGTCATCTGCCGAAGGCCGAGCTCATCTTGAAGCGCACCATTCCGGCGCTCATCATTGCCTTCCTCTCCGTCGTCGCCGCCTCGCATTTCTTCGGCATGATGAATGAATATGCCCGCCTGGAGGCTTCCGCCCGTCATGCCACCGCGCTCTCGGCGGCGACTGCCTCGGCGGTGTTTGCCGATGCGTCCCAGATTTTCGACAGCGGCGATATCGGCCAAGCGCAGACCCGCCTCGCCAAGTACCTGCCGCAGGATCGGCTGGACAGCGGCGCTTTCGTGCTGCTGGTGCAGGCCAGCGGCAAGGTTTTCGCCGCGACGACTGCCGGGCTCTCGCATGTCGGCAGCAATGTCGGTGACTTCTTCCCCGAGGTTTCGGCAATCCGACGTTTCGGCGATCGAGCCGGTGTCATCGAAACCACGATCGGCGGCGTGCCGCACTATGCCGAGATCACTTTGATGGGCAATGCCGGCGGCTATATCGTCGCCGCCACCTCGCTCGAGGAGATCAGCCAAGTCTGGCGCGAGGAACTGGCGCTCAACGTCACGCTGTTTGCCGGCATATCCTCGATCCTGCTCGTCATCCTCTATGCCTATTACACCCAGGTGAAGCGCGCCCGCGACGCCGACGATATCTTCCTGGAATCGAACCTGCGCGTCGAGACGGCGCTGTCGCGCGGCCGTTGCGGCCTCTGGGATTTCGATTTCGAGAACCGCGAATTCTTCTGGTCGCGTTCGATGTACGACATGCTCGGCCTGCCGGGTTCGGACAAGACGCTGGGCTTCGGCGAGGCCGCGCGGCTGATGCATCCGGATGACGGCGGCCTCTATGAGATCGCCCGCGCCATCGCCAACGGCCATTCCGGTCAGGTCGACCAGATCTTCCGCATGCGCCATGCCGGTGGCCACTATGTCTGGCTGCGCGCCCGCGCCCAGGTGATCCGCAGCAATTCCGGCCGCATGCACCTGATCGGCATCGCCATGGACGTGACCGAACAGCACCGGCTCGCCCAGCGCTATGCCGAAGCCGACCAGCGGCTCGCCGACGCCATCGAATGCACCTCCGAAGCCTTCGTGCTCTGGGACAAGAACGATCGGCTCGTCATGTGCAACACGCATTTCCAGGAAGCCTACGGCCTGCCGGACAGCGTGCTGGTGCCCGGCACCGAGCGCTCGATCGTCAATGCCGCCGCCGCCCGCCCCGTCATCGAGCGGCGGGTCGCCGATGCCGACGGCTCGGGGCGCACGACGGAGGTGCAGCTTGCCGACGAGCGCTGGCTGCAGATCAATGAACGGCGCACGCGCGACGGTGGCAGGGTCTCCGTCGGCACCGATATTACGCTAATGAAACGTCATCAGGAGCGGCTGCGCGAATCCGAACGCCGGCTGATGGCAACGATCGGCGATCTCTCCGCCTCGCGTCAGACGCTGGAGCTCCAGAAGGCCGAGCTTTCGACCGCCAACGCCAACTATCAGGCGGAGAAGGAACGGGCCGAAGCCGCCAACAAGGCGAAGTCGGAATTCCTCGCCAACATGTCGCATGAGCTGCGCACCCCGCTCAACGCCATCCTCGGCTTCTCCGAGATCCTACAGAACCAGATGTTCGGGCCGCTCGGCTCGCTGAAATATGACGAATATGCCCGCGATATCCATGACAGCGGCAAACATCTGCTGAACGTCATCAATGACATTCTCGACATGTCGAAGATCGAGGCCGGCCATCTGAAGCTGCACCGCGAGCGCATCGACCTCGTGCCGCTGATCGAGGAAAGCCTGCGTTTTACCGCCATTCCGGCGGCCGAAAAGAACATCGTCATCGAGCAGCGCATCTCGTCGGGCCTGACGCTGACGGCAGACCGCCGAGCGATGAAACAGGTGCTTCTCAACTTGCTCTCCAATGCGGTGAAGTTCACCGACGATGGCGGCCGCATCGCATTGCGCACACGCCGCGTCGACGGCGCCGTCTTCGTCACCATCGCCGATACCGGCATCGGCATCCCGCGCTCGGCGCTGTCGAAAATCGGCCAGCCGTTCGAACAGGTGCAGAGCCAATACGCCAAGAGCAAGGGCGGCTCCGGCCTCGGCCTCGCCATTTCCCGCTCGCTGACTTCGCTGCATGGCGGCCGCATGAAGATCCGCTCCCGCGAAGCTGTGGGCACGGTGATCTCGCTGCGCATTCCGGATGATGTTTAGGCTTTCACGGTATTCAAGAATATCTTTCTCACTGCCTTCGAAAGCCGCTTCACCTCGCCTTCCAGCGTCCTGATGTCAGGGCAGTCGCCGGCACGGCAGACGAGCTCGATTAGGCCGGCGGGCGCGTCGTTCGGGTCGAACTCGCTCTCGATGCAGAGCCGGATCAGCTGTGAAAGACTGGTGTAGAGCGTGAAGGCTTCGAGGCACGTGTCGAGGTCGGCAGTCGCCATCAGTCGGTCACCAAGCAACTTAAGGGCCTCGCCGGTGCTCTTGCCATTCACGACAATGTCGATGCCCTTGGTTGGTGCGATCAACGCCAGATACTGGGCGATGAATTCGAGATCGATGACGCCGCCGGGAATGTGCTTCAAGTCCCAGGGGCCGGATGGCGGCTTTTCCTTGTCGATCAGTTCGCGCATCTCGGCAACGTCATGCGCCACCTTGGCGATGTCGCGATCTGAAGTCAGCACCTCGCGAATAATATGTTCCGCCTCGGAGATCAGGCTGTCATCGCCTGAGATCAACCGGGCGCGGCTGAGCGCCATATGCTCCCACGTCCAGGCCTCTTCGCGCTGGTATTTGCGGAAGGCATTGATGCGGGTGGCGACCGGGCCCTTGTTGCCGGAGGGACGCAGCCGCATATCGACCTCGTAAAGTACGCCCTCGGCGGTCGGCGCCGACAGGGCGGCGATCAGTCGCTGGGTGATGCGGGTGAAATAGCGCGTCGAGTCGAGCGGCTTTGGCCCGTCGGATTCGGAAGCCGCTTCGTCATAATCATAGAGCAGGATCAGATCGATGTCGGAACCTGCGGTCAGCTCAAAGCTGCCGAGCTTGCCCATGCCTGATATGGCGATGCGGCCACCCGGATAATCGCCATGCGCCGCCCGCATCTCGCTCACCACGGCATCGAGTGCGGCCGCAATGATGAGATCGGCGAGATGGGTAAAGGCGCGGGCGGCCATTGCGCCATTGATTGCGCCGGTGAGCAGGCGGATGCCGATGAGGAAGCGCTGTTCGGCGGCGAAGATGCGCAGCCGGTCGAGCACTTCCTCATAATGGCGCGCCTGGGCAAGAGAGCCCTTCAGGCGTTCGCCGAGATGCTCGCGGGTCGGCAGCTCGGCCATCAGGCCGGGATCGAGCATGCCGTCGAAGACATGCGGCTTGGCGGCAATCACTTCGGCCAGGCGGGGCGCCGAGGACATGATGTTGACGATTAGCGACAGGAGCGCCGGATTGCTGCCGAGCAGCGAGAAGAGCTGGATGCCGGCGGGAAGGCCCGAGATGAAGCTGTCGAAGCGCAGCAGCGCCTCGTCGGCACGCTTGCTTTCGCCGAAGACGCGCAGCAGCTCCGGTGCCAGCTCCGTCAGTCTTTCACGCGCCTCCACCGATTGCGTCGCGCGATAGCGGCCGTAGTGCCAAGTGCGGATGATGCGCGAAATGTCGGATGGTCTGGTGAAACCAAGCTTCTTCAGCGTCTCCAGCGTGTCCGGGTCGTCGCCCTGGCCGGTGAAGACGAGGTTTCCGGTTTCGCTGGAAAGCTTGCTCTCCTGCTCGAATAGGCGGGCGTAACGACGCTCGACCGTTTTCAGGACACTGACCAGCCTTTCGGAAAAGCTCGGCGTGTCGGGAAAGCCCATCATGAAGGCGATGCGCTTCAGGTCGGCGTCGGTCTCCGGCAGAAGGTGAGTCTGCTCGTCGCGCACCATCTGAATGCGATGCTCGACGTCACGCAGGAACCAGTAGGCCTCCGTCAGTTCGTCGCGCGTTTCCGCATCGATCCATTTCGCCTTGGTGAGTTCACGGAGTGTCTCCTCCGTCGCCCGGGCGCGCAGCGCCGGCATGCGGCCGCCGGCAATCAGCTGCTGCGTCTGGACGAAGAATTCGATTTCGCGAATGCCGCCGCGGCCGAGCTTGACATTATGACCCTTGACGGCGATCGCGCCGTGGCCCTTATGCGCGTGGATCTGCCGCTTGATCGAGTGGATATCGGCGATCGCCGCGTAATCGAGATATTTGCGGAAGACGAAAGGGCCGAGTCCGCGCAGGAACTCGCCGCCGGCCGCAAGGTCTCCGGCGACGGCGCGCGCCTTGATGAAGGCCGCCCGCTCCCAGTTCTGGCCCCTGCCCTCATAATAGATCATCGCCGCGTCAACCGGGATCGCCAGCGGCGTCGAGCCGGGATCGGGACGCAATCTGAGATCGGTGCGGAAAACGTAGCCGTCCGCCGTGCGCTCCTGCAGGATGCGCACCAGCCGGCGCATCAACCTGGGAAAAATCTCGATCGCATCATCCGGGTCGGGCACGATGCCGGCCTGTTCGTCAAAGAAGACGACGAGATCGATATCGGAGGAATAGTTGAGTTCGGACGCGCCGAGCTTTCCCATGCCGAGCACGATCAGGCCCGAGCCCTCGCTTGGTTTGGCCGGATCGTGCAGCCTGAGCTTTCCCCCCTCATGCGCCGAAAGCAGCAGATGGTCGACCGCAGCCGCGACCGAAGCCTCGGCAAGCGCGCTCAGCCAGGCCGTTGTCGTCCGGCTGTCGAAAATGCGCGAGAGATCGGCGAGCGCAACGAGAAAAGCGGCCTTGCGCTTGATGATGCGCAGCCTGCTCATCACCACGGATTCCCCCGGCGCCGCCCCTTCACCGTCCCGCCGCCAGCAGCTTCGCGCCTCGGCGATCAGCGCTTCGATCTGCGGCTCCAGCGGTTCGCTGATGGCGCCGGCAAGGACGGCGGGGTCGAGATTGACGATTTCACGCAAGTAGGGCGACAGCGACAGCACGGCGGCGATGAAGTCGCGCACCCGCTCGTCCGTCTTCAGCGTTGCCGCAATTAACGGCTCGCTTTTGCCCGCCTCCTGCAGATCGGTCAGCGCCAGCTTCAGCTCCGTCTGGCTCAGCGGACGCAGTAGCCCTTCAGCGACATCCTTCAGGCCATGCGTCGATTTCGTCAGCATGCGCTCTCCCTGGCTCTGCAGAAGGCGTGGCGATTATTTGGAATCGGGGTCGCCGCCTTCGGTTTGGAGGTAACTTAGTGTCCTGGTGGAAAACCGCCAATACGCGATTCAGCCTATCGCAATCGGACAAGACCCTCAGGCGACCTTTGCCGGGAAGATCATGCTGACCGTCAACCCGCGCTGTTCAGGCTTGTCGGGATTGGTGTCGGAGAGTTCCAGTCGGCCGTTATGCAGCTCCATCACTGCTTCCACCAGCGAAAGCCCGAGCCCTGTGCCGGGCTTCGAACGGCTCTCGTCGAGGCGAACGAAGCGCTTCACCACGTCGTCGCGCCGGTCGGCCGGAACGCCAGGCCCATGGTCGGCCACCGACAGGCAGATGCCGTCCGGGTGGCGGGCGAGCTTGAGCGACACTTCGCCCGCACCTTCCGTATCGGAGGAATATTTAATCGCATTGTCAAGCAGATTGAAGATCGCCTGGCCGATCAGCTCGCGATTGCCCTGCACCTCGATGCCCGGCTCGACACTGGCGCTGAGGCCGAGACCGGCCTCCTCCGCTGCGGGTTCATAAAGTTCGGCACTGTCGGAAACGATTGCCGAAAGCTCCACCGGCGACATCTCCGCCGCGACCGACCCGGCCTCGACGCGGGAGATCATCAGCAGGGCGTTGAAGGTGCGGATCAGCTGATCCGATTCGCTAATAATGCCTTCGAGGGCGACGCGACGCGTATCGCCATCCGTCATATCGAGCGCATCGGCGGCCTTGTTGCGTAGCCGTGTCAGCGGTGTCTTGAGATCATGGGCAATGTTGTCTGAGACCTGCCGCAAGCCTTCATTCAACTTCTCGATACGTTCCAGCATGGTGTTCAGCGACATCGACAGCCGGTCGAACTCGTCGCCGGAGCCGCCGACCGGCAGGCGTTGCGAGAGATCGCCTGCCATGATCTTCTTGCTCGCATCCGACATGCGGTCAATGCGTTTCAGTGCGTTGCGCCCAATGCCGAACCAAATGATGATCGCGCCGAGCCCCATGATCGCCAAAGCCACCATCAGCGCCTGGCGCACCAGCAGGCGGAAGCGCTCGGGATCGCCCAGGTCGCGGCCGACCAGGATTCTCAAGCCGTTGTCGAGCACGAAAATGTTGGCGATCGCCTTATGGCGGCGCTCGATACCACCGCCGTCTGTATAACGCTGATAGGCGAAAGGAGCCGAGGTCCAGCCGACCTCCTCGAAGACACCGGGCTGCACCGAGGCGACGTTCCCGGCGAGAATATCCCCCGAAGGACCGGCGATGATGTAGAGATTGGCGCCGGGCTGACGGGCACGCCGTTCCATCGTGCGCAGCAGAAGGTTCATGCCGCCGGTGTCATAGGCGCGCTGCACCTGCTCCACCTCCTGCCGGACGGCATCGCGAATCTGGCCTGTCAGCAGCCGTTCCGACATCGCCGTCACATAGAAGACGAGCGTCGCGGCGCAGATGGCGAATAGTAGAATGTAGAGTGCCGAGAGGCGGACTGCGGTGGACTTGAAGAGAACCCTGAAGCGGCTCATCCCTCATCCTTGATCATATACCCCGCACCCCGAATGGTCTTGAGGAGCGGCTGGCTGAAGTCCTTCTCGATCTTCGAGCGCAGGCGCGAGACATGGACGTCGATGACGTTGGTCTGCGGGTCGAAGTGATAGTCCCAGACATTTTCGAGCAGCATCGTTCGGGTGACCACCTGGCCGGCATTCTTCATCAGATATTCGAGCAGGCGGAACTCGCGCGGCTGCAGCGGGATTTCCTTGCCGCCGCGGCGCACCTCGTGGGAGAGCCGGTCGAGTTCAAGATCGCCGACGCGATAGACGACGTCCTGTTCCGGCGTGCCCTTGCGGCGGCCGAGCACTTCGACGCGCGCCAGCAGCTCACTGAAGGCATAGGGCTTTGGCAGGTAATCGTCGCCGCCGGCACGAAGGCCGGTGACGCGGTCGTCGACCTGGCCAAGGGCGGAGAGGATGAGGACCGGCGTGTGGATGCCCTTGCGGCGCAATTCGCTGATGACCGAAAGTCCGTCCCGGCGCGGCAGCATGCGATCGATGACGATAACGTCGTAGGTGTTCTCCGACCCCATGAACAAGCCGGCCTCGCCGTCGCTGGCGTGATCGGCGACGATGCCCGCCTCACGAAAGGCTTTCGTGAGGTAGGCCGCGGCTTCGAGATCATCTTCGATGATGAGAATCTTCATGCGGCCGACATTACCCACCGGCTGCGTTTCGGCAAGGCTCAAAGCATCTTGCTGCGAGGCGGCGCTCATCGCGATCATCCTTGAAAGGTCAGAAGAAACGAGCCGCGCGGACGTTGATCCGCACGGCTCCGATTTTCTTTGCGGATCAGCCCTGGCCGTTGATCGGAAGCGCGACGAAACGGCTTCCTTCGCTGGACTGGATCTGGAACAGCGCGCGGGTGCGGCCGTCCTTCTTGGCCTGATTCAGCACCTTGACGACATCGGCGGCAGTGGAAACCTCCTGATTGTTGACCGATGTGATCTTTTCGCCTTCCTTGATGCCCTTGTCGGCGGCGTCAGAGTCGGGATCGATGCCGGTGATCGTCAGGCCCTTGCCGTCATCGGAGGGGCCGACGGTCAGGCCAAGATCGGCAAGCGCCTTCTCGGAAGCCGGTGCCTCAGGCTGCTGCGGCTGATTGTTGTTGTCGTCGGCGTTGGCATCCTTCTGATCGGCCGGCAGCGTGCCGAGTTCGACGGTGAGCGACTGGGCTTTGCCGGCGCGCCAGACCGAAAGCTCGGCCTTGCTGCCCGGCTGCATCGCGCCGATGCGGCGGCTGAGATCACGGGCATCCTTGATCGTTTCGCCATTGAGTGCCGTGACGACATCACCGGCCTTCATGCCGGCCTTGTCACCCGGCGATCCGGGCTGCGGGGCGACAACGAGGGCGCCGCTCGGCTCGGAAAGGCCGATGGACTCGGCGATATCCTTGGTCACCGGCTGGATCTGGACGCCCAACCAGCCGCGGGAAACCTGGCCATCCTTCATCAGATCGGCGACGACATCCCTTGCGGTCGAGGCGGGAATCGCGAAGGCAATACCGACGCTGCCGCCCGAAGGCGAGAAGATCGCCGTGTTGATGCCGACGACTTCGCCGTTGAGGTTGAAGGTCGGACCGCCGGAGTTGCCGCGGTTCACGGCCGCATCCACCTGCAGGTAATCGTCATAGGGACCGGAGCCGATGTCGCGGCCGCGGGCCGAAACGATGCCGGCCGTCACCGTGCCACCGAGACCGAAGGGATTGCCAACGGCGACAACCCAGTCGCCGACGCGGACATTGTTGTCGTCGGCCCAGTTGACATAGGTGAACTTCTTACCCTTGCCGTCGACCTTGAGGACGGCGAGATCAGTGCGCGGATCCTTGCCGATCAGCTTGGCATCGAGTTCGGTGCCGTCATTCATGACCGCGACGAAGGCCTGGCCGTCGGAAACCACGTGGTTGTTGGTAACGATATAGCCGTCTTCGGAGATGAAGAAGCCGGAGCCTTGAGCGACCGGGCGCAGACGGCCCTTACCGGGACCATTCGGGCCACCCGGACCGTTCTGGCCGAAGCGCCGCTGGTGGCCCTGCTGGTCGTTCGGATCCTGGCCGAATTGCTTGAAGAACCGCTTCAGCGGGTGATCGTCAGGCAGATCGTCGAAGCCGCGGCCGTTGAAATCGAAGGAGAAGCCGTCATTGTCGGCGACGGGGTTGACGCGGTTTTCGACGCGAACGGAAACGACGGCGGGTGAAACGGCATCGACGACATTGGCGAAGCTCGGAACGGCAGGCGCCTGAACCTTGACAGCTTCAGCGTAAGACCGGGTGATTTCGAGCGGAACGCCGGTTGCGAGCACAGCGGCTGCGATACCGGCGACGGTAGAAGCCTTGAGCACCGTGGCGAGGGACGGACGTCCGTTGAAATTCTTGAGCATTGGAGCACCTTCTCTTGTTCTTAGATCTTCAGACCGGCGGCGCCGGATCAGTCGATGACTTAAGATATAGGATGGCGCACCTTACTGCGAACTGTCCAGCCAATGAAAAGTTCGTAATGTTTGGAATGTTTAGTCACGGTCGCCGCGTGCAGACGGTTACTTTTCCAGAAGCTCACTGAGCTTCGCCTGCTCTTCCGGCGTCAGCTTGCTTCCGGTCGGCCGGCCTGCCCTCTTGCGCGCAAAGACGAGCAGCGACGCGCCGCCGGCAAGGACCAGCAGCACCGGGGCGCCCCAGAGCAACAGCGTCCTCACGCTGAACCTCGGCTTCAGAAGCACGAACTCGCCGTAGCGCGAGACGATATAGTTGAGCACCGCCTCATCGCTGTCGCCGTTGCTGATGCGCTCACGCACAAGCAAGCGGAGATCCTTGGCGAGCTCGGCATTGGAATCGTCGATCGACTGATTCTGGCAGACCATGCAGCGCAGTTCGGCCGATAGCGCCCGCGCGCGGGCCTCCAGCGCCGGATCCGCCAGCACTTCGTCGGGATTGACGGCGAAGGCGGAAACGGGTGCGAAGAACACGAACACGGCGACGAGGAGACGGGAGAGACGCATCATTCCGCCGGCTCCATCGCAGGAGCTGCGGCCTTCGCCTTTCGGCGCGGGGCGCCGACACGCAGGCGCCGGTCGGAGAGCGACACGCAGCCGCCGGCGGCCATGATCAAGGCGCCGCCCCAGATACACAGGATGAACGGCTTCCACCAGATGCGCACGACGATGCCGCCGTCCTTGGTGGCGTCGCCAAGCGAGACATAGAGCTGGCTGAGGCCGAAGGTCAGGATGCCCGCCTCCGTCGTCGGCATCTGCCGGGCGGTATAGAGCCGCTTGGCCGACCAGGTATCGGCAATGGTGACACCGGCGCGGCGGATGGTGAAGTGGCCGCGCTCCTCGGTGTAGTTCGGTCCCCTGCTCGCTCGCATGCCGTCGAACTCAAGGCTGTAGCCACCGGCTTCGACCGTGGCGCCCGGCTTCATCTCGACGACATGTTCGCTCTGGAAGGTGGTGACGGCGACGATGCCGAGCACGCTGACGCCGAGCCCGGCATGGGCGAGCGCCGTGCCTAAGGCTGAGCGCGGCAGGCCCAACAGGCGGCGCCAGGCGATGGAGCCCGCCACCTTGCCGATGCCGGCCCGATACCAGAGATCGGCAATGGCGCCGAGGATCAGGAACAGCCCGGCCGTCAGCCCGAGCACCGACAACACCGGCCCGCCATGTTGGAGATAGAAGAAGGCCACCGCGGCAAGAAATGCCAGGCTTGCAACGGCATAGAGCCGCTGCAGGGCGCCGAGCAGATCGCCGCGCTTCCAGGCCAGCAGCGGCCCGAACGGCACGATGACGAGCAGCGGCGCCATCAGCAGCCCGAAGGTCAGGTTGAAGAAGGGCGGCCCCACGGAGATCTTGTCGCCGGTCAGCGTCTCCAACAGCAGCGGATAGAGGGTGCCGGTCAGCACCGTGCCGCAGGCGACCGTCAGGATCAGATTGTTGAGGACGAGCGCCCCTTCACGCGAGATCGGCGCAAACAGCCCGCCGGCCGAAAGCTTCGGCGCCCGCAGGGCAAACAGCGACAGCGCCCCGCCGATGAAGATCAAGAGGATCGAGAGGATGAAGACGCCGCGGGTGGGATCGCTGGCGAAGGCATGCACCGAAGTCAGCACGCCGGAGCGCACCAGGAAGGTGCCCATCAGCGACAGCGAGAAGGTCAGGATCGCAAGCAGCACCGTCCAGATCTTCAGCGCCTCGCGCTTTTCCATGACGAGGGCCGAATGCAGCAGCGCGGTTCCGGCAAGCCAAGGCATGAAGGAGGCGTTCTCCACCGGATCCCAGAACCACCAGCCGCCCCAGCCGAGCTCGTAATAGGCCCAGTAGGAGCCCATGGCGATGCCGAGCGTCAGACAGGTCCAGGCCGCCAGCGTCCACGGCCTGACCCAGCGCGCCCAAGCGGCGTCGATGCGGCCTTCGATCAGGGCTGCCACGGCAAAGGAGAAGCAGACGGAAAAGCCGACATAGCCGAGATAGAGCAGCGGCGGATGGATGGCGAGCCCAATATCCTGCAGCACCGGATTGAGATCGCGGCCCTCGGCCGGGGCCGGATCGAGCCGCAGGAAGGGATTGGAGGTCAAGAGAATGAACAGGGTGAAGGCGAGCGAGATCCAGGCTTGCACGGCAAGTACATTGGCCTTCAGCGTCTCCGGCAGATTGGCGCCGAAGATCGCGACCAGGGCGCTGAACAGCGCCAGGATCAGCAGCCAGAGCATCATCGATCCCTCGTGATTGCCCCAGACGCCCGAATATTTGTAGATCAGCGGCACCAGCGAATGCGAATTCTCCCAGACGTTCTCGACTGAGAAGTCGGAGACGACATGGGCATAGGTCAGGACGGCAAAGGCAAAGGCGACGAGCGCAAACATCACAAGCGAGCCGACGCTTGCCACATCCATCATCGCCGGATCATGGCGGCGGGCGCCGATCACCGGCACGATCGAGACGATCAGCGCCGTCGCCAGCGCCAGCACCAAAGCGTAATGGCCGATCTCGATGATCATGGCGTTGCTTTCGCCTCCTGCTCCTGCCCCGGATCTTGGCTCTGCCCCTGCCCCTGGCCTTCCTGCCACAGCCCCTGCTGTTTCAGCTTGTCGGCCACCTCCTTCGGCATATAGGTCTCGTCATGCTTGGCAAGCACGGTGTCGGCGACAAAGACGTTGCTGCTGGCGGCAAACATGCCCTCGGTGACAACGCCCTGGCCCTCGCGGAACAGATCGGGCAGGATGCCGGTATATCTGACCTTCACCGCATTGGCGCTGCCGTCGGTGACGGAAAACTCCACCGTCGAACCGGCGCCGCGTACGACGCTGCCCGCCCCGACCAGGCCGCCGAGCCGGATGCGGGTCTCCGGCGCCACCGGCGTCTTGGCAAGATCGGCCGGCATGTAGAAATAGGCCACCGATTGGCTGAAGGCGAACATCACCAACAACACCGCCGCCAGGATGAAACTCATCCCGCCAGCGATCACCGCAAGGCGCTTCTGCTTGCGCGTCATTGCGTCATTCCCTCCGTGGCAATGCCAAGTTCCCTGGCAAGCGCCAGCAATTGCCGGCCCTGCTCGCCGGACGGCGGAAAGGCGGCCAGCCCGCGCTTCAGGGCGTCGGCTGCGCGATTCTTATCGTTCAATACGGCGTAAGAGCGGACGAGCCGGATCCATCCCTCGAAATTGTTGGGATCCTCGCTGAGTTTGGTATCAAGGCTTTCGACCATGCCGCGGATCAACTGCTGGCGATCGCCGGCGCTCATGTTTCCAGCCGCCGCCACATCTTCCGACGTCGGTCCGCCAGGCGCAACCGGCTGAGCCGCGCCGCCGTTCTTGGCGATATGTTCATTGACCAGCGGCAGCCAGGGTGCATCGGCCGGCGATTGCTGCGCCAGCGCCTCGAAAGCCCGGCGGGCCTCGTCGGCCCGTCCCGCCTGTTCCATGCTGAGCGCGATGTAGAAGCGGGCACGCGGATTATCGGGCTCCAGCGTCAGCGACTGTTCCAGCGCCTGACGCGCTTCCTCCGTCACGACGCCGTCCGAAACCGCCATCAGCGTCTCGGCAAGGCCGTCGAGCCGGATCGGGCTCGGGCCCAGAAGCCGGATCGCATTGCGGTAGGCGACCTCGGCATCGGCAATCCGCATCGTGCGGAAATAGATCGGCGCCAGTACGTCCCAGCCCTTGCCGTCGTCGGGATTCTGAGCCAGATGCCGCTCCGCCTTGGCGATCAGCACCGCCACGTCGTCGCCTGGATTTTCCAGCCGCGCTTCCAGCGGCTGCGACGGCAGATCCGGCCTGCCCGTCGTCAAATAAAGACAGAGTCCTAGCACCGGCAGGATCAAGAGGACGAAGACTTCGACGAGATGGTGATGCCGTGCGGGTTTGTCTACCGTCTCCGGCTCTGCGGCAGAGACGGCGATCAGCCGCCGGCCGATTTCGGCCCTGGCGTAATCAGCCTCCTCAGGCGTGATAAGCCCGCCAGCAAGATCGCGGTCGAGTTCGCGCAACTGGTCGCGATAGACTGCCGCCTCGCCGGCGCGGCTGTTCTGCGCCGCCTTCGCACCACGCAGAAGGGGATAGAGCAGGATGACGGCGACGGCTGCCGTCAGAACGGCAACGAGAATCCAGAACAGCATATCGGCCCAAATACGTGAAGCACACGCCTATTCCAACTGCCAAAGCCGGAATGACGAAGATTTGAGGCTATTCGCCGCAATTTAAGCTGAACGACTTCAGCCGAGCGGCGACCAGCTGCCGTCGTCGTTGCGGCAGGCTGCACCCCGTGCCACGGTTTCCTTGCCGTCGACGGTCAGCGTATGGGTATATTGCCGGCAGTTCTGCGAGCCGACCTGATAGGGTGCGGCCGCCACGACCTTGCCTGTGACCTCCTTGCCGCTCCAGACCACCGGTTGGCCGACCGCCGCCCCTTCGAGCGCCCGATACTCCGCCTCGAGCGCCCGCTGTTTGTCGCTATCGCTCAAGCTCACGCCGCTGCGGCCAACGATGCCGCCCTGGAGCGCGGTGATGAAGGCGGCCGAGGCGGAGGGTTTGCTCGAAAAAATGCCACGCGAAGCGGCACCCTTCGTCGTCGTGCAGCCGGTGAGCGCGACGGCGAGAAGAAGGATGGAAACCATCATGCCTTGCGAGCGTAGAATCATTGCGTCGAACCACGATCAGAGGTCAAATTCAGCCGATCGAAGTGCAGCGTCCCCGTGTCAGCATTGTGGCAAAGCATGCTATACATTTGCCACTATCCTTGTGACATCAAGCAGTTGGTCATGCAACATCCTTTGTGACGCCGGGCAGGATAAGCTTCGCCTTCAGCCCGCCCCATTCGCCGCGGGACAGTTCGAGCCTTCCCTGGTATTCGTTGGAAATCTCGGTGACGATCGAAAGGCCCAAGCCGGTTCCAGGCTTGCTTTCGTCGAGCCTGCGGCCACGCTTCAGCGCCTCGCGGATCTGGTCGGGCTCAAGGCCGGGGCCGTCATCCTCGACGGCAAGCTCCACCCAGCGCCGGCGGGCGCTCGCCTCCGCCCCTTTCACGTCCTCGCCAGCCTCGACGGCCGAAAGCCGCACCCTGCTCTTGGCGAAACGCGCCGCATTTTCCAGGAGATTGCCGACGGTTTCCTCGAGATCCTGCTGTTCCATGGCAACGGCAAGATGCGGCGGCGACACGACAAGATCGAATTCGGTATCGACGTTCAGCCGGCGCATGACGCGCACCAGCCGCTCCAGCGCCGGTTCGGCATCGGTGCGGGCGAGCACGGATTCGCGCTGGGCGGCGATGCGGGCCCGGTTGAGATAGGATTGCACCTGCCCCTGCATCGATTCCGCTTGGCTGCGCACCAGTTCGCCATGAGACTTTTCCAGGACGCGTGCCTCGTTGAGGAGAACCGCAATCGGCGTCTTCAGCGAATGGGCGAGATTGCCGACCTGCATGCGCGCCCGCTCGACGATGCGGCGGTTGCTGTCGATCAGCGCGTTCACCTCGTTGGCGAGCGGCAGGATTTCGCGCGGGAAGTCGCCCTTCAGCTGCTCGCTCTCGCCGGCGCGGATGCGCTCCAACGCGGCGCGCGCCTTGTCGAGCGGCTTCAGGCCATAGAGAATCGCCAGCGCATTGACGATCAGGCTGCCGACGCCGAAACCGGCAAGCGCCAGATAGAGGCTGTGGGAAAAGGTGCGGACATCGTCCTCGACGACGTCGACATTGCCGGTGACGCGGAAGCGCGCCGCTCGCCCGTCCGTGTCGAGCACCACTTCGGTTTCGGCCACCTGCACGCGGTTGCCGGAGGCATCCGTCACCTGGTAGTAGCGCTCATAATTCTTGTCGAAAGGCGCCTCGACGACGGAGGGTACCGGAATGAGCGCCGAGCCGAGAGAGGGCGAGACCAGCGGCGCGGTGGTATAAGTGCCGAGCGGCTCGACTACCCAATACCAGCCGGTCTTGGGCTGGGCGAAACGCAGGTCGCCGAGCTGCGGGCTGCCGCTCAACGCCCCCTGATCGCCGATCGTCACCGAATTGATG
The DNA here is from genome assembly GCF_002117485.1 of Rhizobium sp. NXC14. NCBI lineage: Bacteria > Pseudomonadati > Pseudomonadota > Alphaproteobacteria > Hyphomicrobiales > Rhizobiaceae > Rhizobium > Rhizobium sp. NXC14. The sequence continues at coordinate 1,354,320 of NZ_CP021030.1, read as the reverse complement.
ACGTTGTAGAGCTGCGCCCGCAGCAGATCCTGAAAACCGCGTTCGGCGCTCTTACGGTAGAGCGTCGAGATCAGCAGGCCGATCACCACCAGCGCCACCGTCGACCAGACCGTGGTCAGCAGCAACACGCGTGCGGTGAGCGACTTAATTCGCATGTTTCGGCGCTTGGATGCGGTAGCCGAGACCGCGCACCGTTTCGATCAGATCGACGCCCATCTTCTTGCGCAGACGGCCGACAAAGACCTCGATCGTGTTGGAATCGCGGTCGAAATCCTGATCGTACATGTGCTCGACGAGCTCGGTGCGCGAGACGACCTCGCCCATGTGATGCATGAGATAGGCCAGCAGGCGATATTCGTGCGAGGTCAGCTTCAGCGTCGTGCCGTTGACCGTGGCCTTCGAGGATTTGGTGTCGAGCCGCACCGGCCCGCAGACGATCTCCGAGGATGCGTGGCCGGCGGCGCGCCTGATCAAGGCTCGAATGCGCGCCAGAACTTCCTCGACATGGAAGGGCTTGGTGACATAGTCGTCGGCGCCGGCGTCGATGCCAGCGACCTTGTCGCTCCAACGGTCGCGCGCCGTCAGGATCAAGACCGGCATGCCGCGGCCGGCGCCGCGCCATTTTTCCAGCACCGTCACACCGTCCATCTCCGGCAGGCCGATATCGAGAATGATGGCGTCATAGGGTTCGGTGTCGCCGAGGAAATGGCCCTCTTCGCCGTCGAACGCCTGGTCGACGACATAGCCCGCCTCCTTCAATGTGTCGGTCAGCTGCCGGTTCAAGTTGACGTCGTCTTCGATTACCAGGATGCGCATCGGTCCGCCTTCGTCCGCTTCAAATCGATCGTGTTTGAATAGACCGATTCCGCTTACATCGGAACCTTTACCGTTACCTTGCGTGGACGCTGGCCATTGCCCGACACGAGAACGGTAATGATGCAGCTATCGCCCACCGGTTGCACGGATAGGAGCTGCCCGCCCGTCTGTTCGACGACCTGGGCTGCGGCGGCGCTGCAATCGCCAGCCACGCGCAGGACGAGGGTGCCCGCGCCGTCCGGTGAGGGCGCCGATGCCACCAGTCCGGCGGCCACTACTGCGACGCTCAGAGGAAAGGCCATGTCTTACGCTTTCAAGGTAATTCCAACTTGCTGCGAATATGTACCCACGCGACCTGAATGGCAAATGAATGCGCTGTAATACAGGGCGTTTAGAACCATTCTCGCCTGTTCGACAAAAACGATTCCTGCGATCGGAAACCACGCTCGCAGCAGGCAGAGGCGGCGCTTTCTCCGCTCCCCAAATGAACCTCGCCAGATGGGATCAATGCCTTTGCCATCGCGCCGCGGGCAAGCCGACCGGTGGTCGGCGATTGGGCCACAGCGTTGCCGGGAAAGCGGCGGCAAGGCGGTCGATATCGCCGATTTCCGTGCGCAGCAGGTCGTCCTGAAATTGTACCGGCCGATCTCTATTTCCGGCTGGAGAAAAAGCGCCGGGCTGCAATCCGAATCGACGGCGGCTGCTTTCACCGGGGGATCGAAACTGTTATGGCTTGGTTGCTCCCGTTTCAGGCCGTTTCAGCACCGATGCCCATTTCCTTTCGCTTCCGCTCGGCGCAGACGGTCATCGTCCTCGCCGTCACCCAGCTGATCGGCTGGGGCACGACCTTCGACATGCTCGGAGTCATGGGCCGCATCGTGGCGGCCGATCTCGGCATGGCGAACGAGGTGGCGTTCGCCGGCCTGACGATCATGATGATGGTCAGTGCGATCCTCGGTCCGGTGACCGGTCGCTGCCTTGCCCACTATGGCGCCGCCCGGGTGCTTTCGGCGGCTTCTGTGACCTTTGCGCTCGGCCTCTCTCTGCTTGCCGGCGCAAACGGCGTCATTCTCTATGCCGCCGCCTGGATGGTGATCGGCGTCGGCGGCGCGCTTGGCCTGTCGGCGCCCGCCTACACTGCAGTCGTGGAGCGCGAAGGGATGAACGGCAAGCGCGTCATCGCCGTCCTGATGCTGTTCACCGGGCTCTCGAGCGCTGTCTTCTGGCCGATCCTCAGCCTGCTCAACGACACCTTCGGGTGGCGCCTGACCTTCCTCATCTGCGCGGCGCTACAATTGTTCCTATGCCTGCCGCTGCATCTTTTCGCCCTGCCCAGCCCGATCGCCGCCCAGGTCGGCGGCGGCGCGGCCGACATCGCCCCGGTGACGCTGTCGAAGGCGGCGCGGCGCAGAGCCTTTCTGCTGATCGCCGCCTCGACGACCATCACCACCTTCATCACCTTCGGCATCTCGCCATCGCTGCTGGAGATCTTCCGCCGGTCCGGCGCCTCGCCGGCTTTCGCGCTGCAACTCGGCTCGGCCCGCGGCATTCTCGGCATCTCGGCACGGTTCCTCGACATGCTGCTCGGCCGGCGCGGTAATCCGATCCTCAGCGCCGCTACTGGCATCGGGCTGATGCTGACGGGCTTCCTGGTGATGCTGGTCGCCAGTCCTTCGACGCCGCTGCTCGTCACCTTCATCCTGTTCTACGGCTTCGGCGCCGGCGTGATGACCGTCGCCCGCGCGCTTCTGCCGCTGGCCCTGTTTTCGCCGCGCGAATTCGGCCTGCAGTCGGCCCGATTGTCGCTGCCGCAAAACCTTGCCAATGCCGTCGCTCCCGTCGTCTTCACCGCCATCCTCGATCGCGCCGGTACCAGCCCGGCGCTCTTCGCCGCCGCCGTGCTTGCGGCATTGTCGCTGGCTTTCGTGATGATGCTGATGACGCTGGTGCGCGGCGCGCAGTCATCGCAGCCGAGCCCCGCCACCTCGTAGGCAGGCGGATTTTGCGAATCTTGTGAATCGCTTGCCGCGGCTTTTCTAAAAGGCGCCTTCAGTGGCTCAGAAGTTTATTCAACTGTGCGATTCGACTCCAGAAGATTGCTCAGCCAATCGAAGCTTAAGGACTGCCCGGCTCGAGCCAATCGATTGCGAGTTCAGAGCGGCTGCGTCACGGCCGTGCGGCTGTCGTAATCAGCAGCGATGCGTTTTTCCCGGAGCGGGCGGACGCGCTCGATCGAGCGCTGATAATCGGGGTGCGCCTTGTAAGCGGCGAGAGCCGCCGCATCATCGAATTCGCCATAGACCACAAGATCGATCTCGGTGCCCAGCTGATCGGTCTTCACGTTCGTGCCGATTTCCAGCAGTCGCGCGTGCGGAATGCCGGTCAGGATCGAAAGTCCCGCCCTCACCTCCTCCAGATGTTCCTCCTGCACGGTGAAGAAGACGATATGGCGGATCACGCGGAAGCTCCTTTCAGATTCCAGAGGGTTGGCCGGCGCGATAACACGCGCGCCGCAGGCCTTCAACTGCGCGGCCGGTCCTGCGCGGCATCCGGACGCAGTGCCGCATGGAAGGCCATGGCGTAACCCGCAAGCTTCTCGGCCCGGTCGGTGCCGTTGACGATGCGGCGCGCATTGACCCAATCCTCGGTCGTCGCATTCAGGTGATCGGCAAGTTTGTGACCGGTAAAGCTGCCCTGCAGCATGCCTTCGATCAGGATCGTCACCGCCGCATCCATCTCCATTGCCCGATCGGGATCGGCGACGAGATCGATGCCGGTCAGCGCGCTCATCGCCTCGTAATTGCGCTTATGAGTGAGCTGCACCAGTCCGCGCCCGAGCCAGCAGCGGCCGTCCTCGTCCGGCCGCCAATAGGGCGTCTTCACCCAGGAGAGCCGGCCCGCGGCAAAGGCAGTCTCCAGGATCTCGACGGCGCGCAGATCGCTTTCGGCCAGCGTCTCGCGCACCGGCTGCATCGTATAGGCGGTTTCATGATAAGCTGTGGCAAGGATATAGGCGAGCCATCGGCGATCGGCCTGGGTGAACCGCTTTTCCCAGGCGTCGAGAATCGCCGTCATGCCCACCACCTGAGGCTGAGTCAGCCCGCCTTTGAAAAGCTCTCTGCGCACCGCATCAAAAAAGAATACACGGTCCATGTGGACAACCATTCCGCGCTTCCCGTAAATGTTACGGTTAAAATCGTCTTAATCGATTAAAATAAACTTAATCGTTTTAAGTGCCTAAGCCCCTGATTTACATTCCTTTTGGCTTATGCGATGCATTTTCTTGCCCTGAAGCCTTACCACCACAAGAGGAGACTTCCGATGCAGGCGCCCGCCAACACACACCCCACCATTCCCCAGCATGTCCTCGACCAGATGGAAAATGAGTGGCGCCAGATTCGCCCTGAGCGCGAGAATACCCGTCCGAGCCAGCAGCCTCAACAGCAGCGCTGAGAAATACAGCAAAGCGGTGCGGATGTAAGGCCCGGCCTTATTGCGCTGCGGCCTCAAGCCGGTTTCCAGTGACCGGGTGAAGAGGCTCTGTTCCTAAGTGCGCGCCATTAGAACCAGAGCACCCTGAATGCGGCAGACGCCTTCCTCAGCCAGCGTCTGCGCATCAGCACAGCCGGCCCGCATGAGGGCCGAACGCAATGCATCGATCCAGCGGATGAAATAACCAGCGATCGCCGAGAAAAACCGCTCACGGGTGTCGTGGAGCGCGAAGGCGCCGACGAGGCAGATGCGGCCCCCGGCGCGGAAGTAATCATTCACATTGTCCCACATTGCCGCGATCGCCTGACGGGCGTCGTCATGCCACAGCGGCCGATATCGCCTGCGACGCGATTTAAAGACCGAGCTCGGTTAGGCCGGGGTGGTCATCCGGCCGCCGGCCGAGCGGCCAGTGGTATTTGCGCTGCGTTTCCCGGATCGGCAGATCGTTGATGCAGGCAAAACGGCGCTGCATCAAGCCCGCCGCGTCGAATTCCCAATTCTCATTGCCGTAAGAGCGGAACCAGTTGCCGCTGTCATCGTGCCATTCATAGGCAAAGCGGACGGCGATGCGATTGTCGGTAAAGGCCCAGATTTCCTTGATCAGCCGGTAATCCAGCTCCTTGGCCCATTTGCGGGTGAGGAAAGCGACGATCTCGGCGCGGCCGTTGATGAATTCGGCGCGGTTGCGCCAGCGACTATCCGGCGTATAGACGAGCGAGACGCGCTCGGGATCTCGACTGTTCCAGCCGTCCTCAGCGAGACGAACCTTCCGGGTGGCGGTCTCGAGGGTGAAGGGCGGGACGAGGCTGGACATCATCTTTCTCCTGTATTGAGTTGTCGTGACTGTAGCGATTGGTAAAAACATCAGCGAGCATCATGCTCACCTACCTTCTGCTCGGTTGAGATTGCGGCTCCAGCGCAACGGCAGGGCATCCGGGCGAAGCACGATGCTCTCGGGCTTAAAACGCCACAGCCTTTCGGCCCTTTCAAAGCTGGCGAGTTCAGGCGAAGACAGCAATATTTCGGCCCTTCCGGTGATCTGCAGCATATCGCCGGTTTCGAAATCGACGAAGACCAGCCCGGCCGTCGGATTAACGAGAAGATTGCCGAGCGTGTTGAAGAACCGGTTGCCGGGAAAATCGGGGATGGTCAGCACGCCGTCGGTACCGAGCCGCACGAAGCCGGCATTGCCGCCGCGATGGGAGACATCCACCTGCCGCTCACCATTCTCACGATCGACATAGGAGGCGACGAAAAACGTATCGGCGCTCCCGATCATCCGCCGCGCCCGGTCGTCGAGGCTGACGGAGTGAAGCGGCCGCATCGAGGTGGGCTTATCGGGATCGCGGACAAAGACGGCTGAGCGCGGCTGGATATATTGCGGACAGTTGCCGAAGCTCTGGCCGACCCGCAGGCGGAAAGCCTCGGCATCGGTCCTGCGGATCACGCCGTTCAGCCGATTGCGCCTGCGGGTCTCGAGCTGGATGCCGAGCAGCGCGATCGCGTCTCCATCTTCCATGCCTGCGTCGGCAGGATCGTCCGGGTCGCGGCGCAGATCCACGTCGAGAGCCTCCGGCACCGGTGAGGACATGAATCCCGGGCGCCCCGCCCGCACAGTTGCCCAGACATCGCCCTTGGCGTCGACCGCGCCGAGCACGACGAAAGGCAGCATCGGAAAGAAGGCGCGGTGCTGTTCGGGCATGGCCTTGCGAATGAAATTGCGCCCTGGCCCGTCCATGCGGTCGACGACGCCGATACTGCGCTGCATGGCAAGTTCGCCCTCATGCCAGGGCGATGCGGCACCCTGTCCTGTCTCATTCAGCATCATGGCCTCCTTGTGGGATCATCGGGAAGCCGGGACGGCAATCCGCCCCGGCGACTGTTCATGCGGCAAGGCCGATCTTCGTCTTCCGAAAGCCGACGAAACCCGGCAGCGCCTCGATGCGCGCAAGCCATGCGCGGACGCTCGGATAGGCCGAGATATCGACATTGCCCTCCGGCGCATTGGCGATGTAGCTGTAAAGCGCGATGTCGGCGATCGTCGGCCTGTCGCCGAGCAGGAAGCTGTCGCCGCCGAGCTCCGCCTCGACCAGTGCGAGGATGCGGTGCGCCCCGGGCAATCACCTCCTCCGTACGGAAATCAGCGCCGAAGACAGTGACCAGACGGGCCGCACACGGCCCGTAGGCAATCTCGCCCGCCGCGACCGACAGCCATTTCTGTATCCGCGCCGCAGCAACCGCTTCCTCCGGCAGCCAATCGGTGCGGCCGTATTTGCGCGAGAGATAGACGAGGATGGCGGAGGAATCGGCAATGATCGTGCCGTCGTCATCGAGAACCGGCACCTGGCCAAAGGGATTGAGCTTGAGGAACTCCGGCGCCTTGTGGGCGCCTGCCGCCAAGTCGACCTCGAACAGTTCATGGGGCACATCAAGCAGCGACAGGAAAAGATGGGCACGATGCGAATGGCCGGATAGCGGGTGATGGTAGAGTTTCATGATGGCCTCTGGCAACGAAGGCGATTAGCGATGGCTGCTCGGAACCATCGGCAGCGAATCTACGGCCTTCCGCTGAGTTGGAGTAGAATGCTAATCTGAAAGACAGATTTCCAATTTATGGAAGGATAGGATGGACCGCCTCGAAGCCATGACCGTGCTTCTCACCGTCGTGGAACAAGGCAGCCTGTCGGCCGCCTCGCGGCATCTGCACTCGCCGCTTGCCACCGTCAGCCGCAAGGTTTCGGAGCTCGAAGCACATCTGGGCGCCCGGCTCTTGCAACGGACCAACCGGAAGATCGGGTTGACGGAGGCCGGCCGCGCCTATGTCGAGGCGGCGCGGGAGATTCTCGACCGCTTGGAAGAGGCGGAGCGGACGGCGGCCGGCGAATACCGCGCACCGAAGGGTGAGCTGACGATGACGGCGCCGATCGTCTTCGGTCGGCTGCATGTCCTGCCCATCGTCGTGGATTTTCTGAAGGCCTATCCCGATATCAATCTCAGGCTGATGCTGGGCGACCGGCTGGCGAACCTCGTCGAGGATCATATCGATCTGGCGCTCAGGATCGGCAATCTGGCCGATAGCAGCCTGATCGCCACAAGGCTCGGCGCGATCCGCCGCACGGTCTATGCAAACCCGGATTATGTTGCCCGGCACGGCGCAATCCGCCACCCCAGCGATCTTTCGGTGCATGACTGCATCACGTTCGAAGGCATGGCCTCGACGCGAAGCTGGACATTCGTCGAGGGCAAACGCGACCTCGTTGTGCCGATCCGATCACGACTTGCCGTCAACACCGCCGAGGCGGCCGTGGATGCCGCCGTGGCCGGTCTTGGCATCACCCGCGTGCTCTCCTACCAGGCCGCCCGCGCCGAGAAGGCAGGCCTGCTGGCGCCACTGCTTGCCGATTTCGAACCGCAGCCGGCGCCGGTGCATCTCGTCTATCCCTCGCAGGGGCTGGTGCCACTGAAACTGCGGGCCCTCATCGATTTCGCGACGCCGCGCCTGCGCGCCGCGATGAAGTAGCCCGCAGCTTCAGGCCAGCTTGCCCTCTTCCGCCTTATAGAAATACTGGCTGGCGACCAGCCAGCCTTTCAGTGGCCTGAGCGGCGGAATGCAGGTGGCGAGCATGAAGGGACCGGTGACGAGAAGATGCGCCCAGATCGGCGCCGAGAAAGCCACCTCCAGCCAGACGCCGAGCAACACGCTCGGGATGCAGGCGAAGCAGATGACGAAGAAGGCCGGGCCGTCAGCCGGATCGGCGAAAGAATAATCGAGGCCGCAGGCTTCGCACTGCGGCTGCAGCGTCAGGAAGCCCTTGAACATATGACCCTGCCCACAGCGCGGGCAGCGTCCCCTGATGCCGGTCTGCATCGGAGGAAGCGGGGGATATTCCGTGTCCATGATGATTGATCCTATCTCACGGCTCATTCAATGCCGCGCAATGTATGCATTCAATACAAATACATTGTACGGAAGACACCGATCAATCTGCCAGATTGCCGCAGAAGCCCCCGAACGATCAAGGGGCCGGTCGCAGATGGGCGCAAACCATTCGAAGAGCGGCCTGGAGGCCGCGACGCGGCCGGATCAAAAGAACGAAGCCGCCATCTCCGGCGGTCCTTCCAGCGCATGGGCCATGAACTCCAATGCGCCTTGCAATTTCTGGCGTGCAATCGGGCCGCCGAGGCAGACCCGGACAGCCTCAGGCGCGGCACCCTCGACCGTGAAGGCATCGCTTGCCACCACGCCGATGCCAGCGGAATGCATATGGCTGCCGAAGGTGGAACGGGTCCAGCCGTTGGCCAGAGGCAGCCAGATATTGAAGCTGATCGGATCGGCGCGGTAGCTGCCGGCGGGCAGAACGGCGGCGACCATCTGCTGGCGGGCGCCCGCCTCTGCGCGAATGAAGCGGAGGATCGCATCGGCCGTGCCATCCTCGATCCAGCGGGTGGCGAGTGCCATATTCAACGGCGAGGCCATGACATTGTTTGCGCGCATGGCGCTGACGAAGGGCCACACCGCCCTGGTGTCGGGCGCCACGACATAGGCAATGCGCAGGCCCGCGCCGAGGCATTTCGCCAGGCCGCCAATATGCCAGGTCAGATCGGGCGCCATCGCCGCAATCGGCGCAGGCCCTTCTTGCAGAATGAAGCCGTAGGCATCGTCCTCGACGATCGGCAGGTGATATTTGCGGGCGACGGCTGCGATTTCCTCACGGCGGCCGGCGGGAATCGTCAGCGTCGTCGGGTTCTGCAGCGTCGGATTGAGATAGAGCGCCTTCGGCTTCAACCGCTCGCAGGCCGCGGCCAAAGCATCCGGCCGGATTCCATCCCCGTCCATCGGAAGGCCGGCAAGATTGAGCCGCAACTGGGCTGCGATCGAGCGCATCCCGGGATAGGTGATGATTTCCGAAAGTACGGTCTCGCCGGGCTTGGCCAGCAGGCCGAAGATCGCCAGGAGAGCCGGATGGGCGCCCGGCGTGACGAAGAACCGCTCCTGCGAGGGCGTCAGACCGCGGCGGCCGAGCCAGGCGGCGGCGGCCTCCTTGTCCATGACCGAGCCGCCGAAGCCTTGATAACGCAAAAGCGGGATCAGACTCGCGGCTACCGCCGACATGCCTTCACGCATGCGGGCGATCAACTCCAGATCGTCCGGTTCCGGCGGTAGGTTCATCGAGAAGTCGACAACCGACGCACGGCGGGGATCGGGCGCGTAATCGGCGCCTAAGTCCTGGTGCTGCCTGACGGCAGCGCCTGTGACGAAAGTGCCTCGACCGACATGGGAATCAACGAGGCCGCGCTTCTGCGCCTCGACATATCCTCTCGCCACCGTGGTGAAATCGACGTTCAGCCGTTTGGCGAGTTCGCGCTGCGGCGGCAGCCGGTCACCTGCTACCAAGTGACCGCTGCGCAGATCCATTTCGATCAGATCGGCGATCGCCATGTAGCGCGGGCTGCTGCTGCGGCTGAGATCGGGATGCCAGTCCTTCATGTCGTGATCCGTGCACGTCTGATTCCCTGATTGACTGTATATTGTTGCGCAGCGCCCTACCACCCCCGCATATTCCGGTATTCCTCCACGCCAGGAGAGGCGGTGGCGGAAATTCCCGCCGCTCCAACCTTGCCGCCGCCCCTTCATCTCCTTACCTATGGAAGGAGAAGTGCCGGCTTTCGGCGTTGCGCGGCGGCGCCCATTGGGATGAAAGCATGAATATCGATCCTATCTTGCGGTCAGTCGTGGCCGTCCGTTCCACCATTCCGGAAGATGCCTTCACGGCGGAGACGCTGGGCACCGTCCGCGAGGGCAGCGGCGTGGTCATTCGCGACAATGGGCTGGTGCTGACCATCGGTTATCTTATCACCGAGGCCGAGGAAGTCTGGCTGACGACCCTGGACGGCCGGGTGGTTCCCGCCCATCCGCTTGCCTATGACCAGGAGAGCGGTTTCGGACTGGTGCAGGCGCTCGGCGTCCTGAACGCGCCGGCGGTGGATTTCGGCGATGCGGCCGCGGCCAAGCCCGGCGATCCCGTCGTGCTTGCCGACGGCATCGGCGAATATGTCCAGGCAAACATCGTGGCCCGGCAGGAATTCGCCGGTTATTGGGAATATCTGCTGGATGAGGCGATTTTTACCGCGCCGGCTCATCCCGCATGGGGCGGCGCGGCGCTGATCGGCGCGGACGGCAAGCTTCTCGGCATCGGTTCGCTTCGTCTGCAGATGAGTCAGGACGGCGAGGTGGCCGATATCAACATGATCGTTCCGATCGATCTTTTGCCGCCTATCCTGGACGATCTCTTGAACCGCGGCCAGGTCAACAAGCCGCCGCGGCCCTGGCTCGGCGCATTCTCCGCCGAAAGCAGTGGCGGCGTGGTGGTGATGAGCGTCGCCGAAGGCGGCCCGGCCGCCGAGGCCGGCCTGCGTCAGGGCGATATCATTTCGGAAATCCGCGACGAAGAGGTCGATGGCCTAGCCGATTTCTACCGCAAGCTCTGGAGCAGCGGCCCAGCCGGCGCCGAGATTCCGATGCGGATTCTGCGCAACGGACGGGAGGCCTGGCTGCGGATCAAATCCGCCGACCGCAACAGCTTCCTGAAAAAGCCGCAGCTGCAGTAGGTCGCGTCCCGGCTGACCTCGCAAGAGGGCCGGTCATCCGGCGGGCCTGTTCGATGCACGTTCTCTCGTTGACTTGGAGCTGCCGTTGAAAGATGCTGCCGGCAGTCCTGGGAACGGAGTTTGCGGTCCATGTTCGATCATATCTCCATCGGCGTCAAAGATCTCGAAAGAGCCCGCCGCTTCTACGATGCGGCGCTGGCGCCTCTCGGATATGAGCGCCTGTCGAATTCCGACGGCATGATCGGCTACGGTTCCGAACAGGTCGGCCTCTGGGTGATGCAGGTTGCGCGCCCCGTTGTCGCCGACATGCAGTCCGGGCTGCATTTTTGCTTCGTCGCGCCGGACGAGGCCGCGGTCGACGCGTTCTATGCGGCTGCGATCGCCTCCGGCGGCACGGACAACGGCGAACCAGGCATCCGGCCGGATTACGGCCGCTTCTATTATGCCGCCTTCGTCATCGATCCGGACGGCTACCGCCTCGAGGCCTATTTCCACAAAGGCGAAATATAACGGCCGTCGGGGCCGCAGCTCTTGAGGGGCCGAGGACAGCCCTCGCCCGTCAGCTAGCCTGTCGGGCGGCGCAATGATCATCATGCCCAGCATCTCGGAGGTGCGAGCTGTGCCTGCGCCCGAGCCTCTGTCAGCCGCGAAAATCCCGTTGCGTTGCTCCGGCGAAAGGCGCATTGTTTCAGCTTCGGCAGCCATCGCACGGGCGCTGCCGACTGAGGGTTTCATAACCCCCGCCCCGACGAAAGGAGGACGTCGATGTCTTCCACTTCCGATAAGCCCTATCTGACGTCATCCGATCTCGACATGCTTCAGGGTGTACTCGACGCCGCCGGCTATACAACAAAAATCCCGGTCGAGGACGAACAGGCCTGCAACGCCGCAGCCATGCTGCTGATCAAGCTGTTCCAGGAGGGCGTCACCTCGCCGGTCATGCTCTTACGGGCGCTCGAATACCATTTCGGCAAACCGAAGAAGCAACCGAAACCGGTCACCCCCGTCTGCAACCGCTATGCAATCCAGGGATTGCCGCGCGAACGCCGAACCAAGCCGCCGGTCAAATTCTGCAGGCGGGTAACGCGCGGCCAACAGCTTTCAATTCTAGTCCAACGGGAGATCCATCCATGGCAAAAGGACAGCTGAGAAGCAATCGCGAGGCCCGCAAGCCGAAGAAGGACAAGCTGGCGACGAAGCCGGAAACCAGCTTCGCCGGACAGATGAAGACGGCGGCCCAAACCGCGCCTCAGGGCAGCAGCTCGCCCAAGGGCGGCGGTCAGCCTCACCGGTAATCGGTCACGTCAGCCGGTTTGCCCGGCTCCTGCACTTCCACCAGATAGCGCCAGCAATCCGGCCGCGAACCGTCGATGTCGTCGAAACCATAGGCCTTGGCCAACCCGCCGCTCGACAGCGACTGGCCGTTCCAGCGGGCGCGGTCGGGATCGGCTGACAGCGCCGTGACCGCACGGCCGATGAAGCGCGGAGTTTCGGAAATGGCGAAATGCGGCTGCACCTTGGTCGCGTCGCGCCAATTCTCCTCGCCCACACCATAGGCCTCCAGCATCATTTCGGAGCGCAGCCAGCCAGGCGTGATCGAAACGGCGGTGGCGCCGTATTTGGCCAAGTCCTGCGCATGCGCCCAGGCCATGCGGGTGACGCCCGTCTTGACGAGGTCGTAGAAGGGCGAGAGCCGGTAATGCGTGGCATTGTATTCTGCCGTGCCGTCGGTTACCTCCACCAGCAGCCCGCCCGGCCGCTCGATCATCAGCGCCAGCGCGTAATGGGCGGTGATCAAATGCGTCTCAATGCCGAGCCGCAGCATGCGCAGGCCCTTGTCCAGCGAATGCTCCCAGACCGCCTTGTCCCATTCAAACAGCTTTTCACAGCCCCAGATGTCATTGACGAGGATGTCGAGCCGGCCGACTTCCGTCCGGATGCGCGCGACGAGCGCCTCGACCTCATGCGGAACGAGATGATCCACCTGCACGGCAATGCCCTTGCCGCCAGCCGACGTCACCAGCTCGGCCGTCTCCTCGATAGTTTCCGGCCGCATATATTCGGATTGCCCGGCGCGTGTTGTGCGACCCGTCACATAGACGGTGGCGCCGGCAGCGCCGAGTTCCACCGCAATGCCTCGGCCGGCGCCACGCGTCGCGCCCGCCACCAAGGCCACTTTCCCCTGCAAATCCGCTGTCACGTTTCCATCCTCCACGCTAGAACCGAGAGCCGGTCGATTGCCACCGGCCTTATTGAATATAAACGAATGTTTGTTCATATTAAAAATGAACGCAAGAGGAAATTCATGCCGCGCCGCCGCACCCTTTCCGACGAACAACTTCTCGCCATGGTGCTGGCCCTGATCCATGCCGAAGGGCCGGATGCAGCAACGTTTGCTGCGGTGGCGAAGGCGAGCGGCCTTTCCGGTTCAACACTGGTTCAGCGTTTCGCGACAAAGGCGGCGATGTTGCGCGCCGCGCTACTGTACGCCTGGGACCGGCTGGATGCGGAAACAGAGCGGCTTGCCGGCAGCGTGGCGAAAACGCCGGAGGGCGCCGTCGCGCTGCTCGTCGGCCTGTCGCAGGATTACGGCGACGATGCCGCCGCTTATGGCGAGGGATTGCTGGTCCTGCGCGAGGATTTTCGCGATCCGGTGCTGCGCGCCCGAGGTGCGGCCTGGGGAACGACGCTGACGGCGGCGATCGCACAATGTTTCGGCTCGGCGAAGGCGCCGGAAACGATTGCCCGACTGATGCTGTCACAATGGCAGGGATCGCTCACCTGGTGGGGCTTTGGCGCAGGCGGCCCGGTGGACGCCTATGTGGAGACGGAATTGCGGCGCTTCCTGTCAGCAGTGGAATTATGACCGCCGCTCACGCTTCTTCTTCATCCTTTTCCGCGCCCACGGTCAGCGGCCAGTCAACGACGTAATCCTCGAGATCGTCGACATCGATCTCGTTTTCATTGATCGTGCGGCCGCGGGCGGAAATGCCGGCGGCGTGGACGGTCTCGGGATCGCCGGAGACAAGCGGATGCCACCAGTAGAGATCGCGGCCCTCATTAATCAGCCGGTAGCCGCAGGTCGGCGGCAGCCAGGCGATCTCGGGCACGTTCTCCCTGGTCAGCTGCACGCAGTCCGGCACGAAATCCCAGCGGTTCTCATAGCTGGAGCAGCGGCAGCTGTGGCCGTCCAGCAGTTTGCAGCTGACCGAGGTGAAATAGATATCGCCGCTATCCCATTCCTCGAGCTTGTTGAGACAGCAGAGGCCGCAGCCGTCGCAGAGGCTTTCCCATTCGGCGGCGGTCATTTCGGCAAGCGTCTTCTTCTTCCAGAAGGGCAGATCGTCCATCGTCCGTTTCTTGCAACAGCGGCCCGCAAAATCACGTGACCGCCACTCTATCTCTCTTGTTATCCGCGGCAAAATCAATCAATTCTTCAGCATGCTCCTGGTATCGGAGAGCTTTCGGGCGATCGGGCCTCGCGCTTTCGTCGCTTCCGGCGACCGGACATGAGGCAAGCGCGATCAGGCGGGAATACAGGACGTGCAGGATCCGGACAACCCTGAAAAAGGGCCTGAAAAGGAAGCAGACAAGCGAACCGGTGACACGGTGGGCAGGCGGCCGACCAGGAGCCGCCACATTCTGCTGCGCATCGATTCGTGGATCGATTCGACCGTCTGGAACGCCGGCTTCCGCGCCGCGGAGATCTGGGAAGACACCACCATCTTCTTCCGCCGCTTCCGCGTGCGCGGCTGGAAACGCATTGTCTTCGAGCTCGCCGGCGAAGGGCTGACCCTCGGGGCGGCCGGCGCGGTGCTGATGCTGGTGCTTGCCCAGCCGGCCTTCGAGGCGACCAAGGAGGACTGGCGCAATCGCGGCGATTTCGCCGTCACTTTCACCGACCGCTACGGCAACGTCATCGGCCATCGCGGCGTCATCCACCAGAATTCCGTACCGATCGACGAGCTGCCGGATTCCCTGATCAAATCCGTTCTTGCCACCGAAGACCGGCGCTTCTTCGACCATTTCGGCATCGACGTCGTCGGCCTCTTCCGCGCGATGGTGACCAACGCCCAGGCCGGCGAAGTCGTGCAGGGCGGCTCGACGCTGACCCAGCAGCTCGCCAAGAACCTCTTCCTTTCCAACGAGCGCTCGCTCGACCGCAAGATCACCGAAGCGTTCCTGGCCCTTTGGCTCGAGGCAAACCTTTCCAAGAAGGAAATCCTCTCCACCTATCTCGATCGCGCCTATATGGGCGGCGGCACCTTTGGCGCTGCTGCGGCGGCGCAGTTCTATTTCGGCAAGAATATCACCGATGTGAACCTTGCCGAGTCGGCGATGCTGGCCGGCCTGTTCAAGGCGCCGGCCAAATATGCGCCGCACGTGAACCTGCCGGCGGCGCGTGCGCGTGCCAACGAAGTGCTGACCAATCTCGTGCAGAGCGGTCTGATGACCGAAGGTCAGGTGATCGCCGCCAGGCGCAATCCGGCGACCGTCGTCGATCGCAACGAGGTGGAATCGCCGGATTTCTTCCTCGACTGGGCTTTCGACGAAGTGCAGCGGCTTTCACCGCGCTTCCACCAGCACTCGCTGATCGTGCGCACGACGATCGACATGGGCATCCAGAAGGCGGCCGAAGATGCGGTCGAGACGTCGCTGCGCGAATATGGCGAGGCTTATCACGCCAAGCAAGGCGCCATGGTGATGATCGAGAACGGCGGCGCCGTACGCGCCATGGTCGGCGGGCGGGATTACGGTGAGAGCCAGTTCAACCGCGCCACCAAGGCGCTGCGTCAGCCCGGCTCCTCGTTCAAGGTCTATACCTACGCGCTGGCGATGGAGAGCGGAATGACGCCGCAGACGACGATCGTCGACGCGCCGATTTCCTGGGGCAATTGGAGCCCGCATAATTACGCCAACCGCTATGTCGGCCGCATCACGCTCGAGACGGCGATCGCCCAGTCGATCAATACCGTGCCGGTGCGGCTTGCCAAGGAAAAGCTCGGCATCCAGCCGATCCGGGCGATGGCGAAAAACCTCGGCGTCGAAACGCCGATCCGCGACGACGTCACAATCCCTATCGGGACATCGGAGGTGACGGTGCTGGATCAGGCGACAGCCTATGCCACGTTCCCGGCCGGCGGTTATCAATCGCGCCGCCACGGCATTACCCAGATCCTCGATTACGAAGGCGATGTGCTCTACGACTTTGATCGTGACGAGCCGGCGCCGAAACGCGTGCTGTCCGAGCAGGCCGATGCCTACATGAACCAGATGCTGTCGCGGGTCCCCTATGTCGGCACGGCACGAAAGGCGGCACTCGACAACGGCATCCTGACAGCCGGCAAAACCGGCACGACCCAAGGCTATCGCGATGCCTGGTTCGTCGGCTTCACCGGCAATTACACCTGCGCCGTCTGGTTCGGCAATGACGACTATACCTCGACCAACAACATGACGGGCGGCTCACTGCCTGCGATGACCTTCAAGCGCGCCATGGACTACGCCCACCAGGGTGTGACGTTGCGCCCCATCCCCGGCGTCGAAAACCCCCCGCCCTCGGAAAAGGATCTCGCCAAGACCGCGGCCGCCAAGCCGCAGGACGGATTGCCGCAGCTCATCCGGCCGCGCATGCTCTCGGTGCAATCGACAAACATTCTCAAGAAGCTCGGAGAGAAGTTGAAGGCCGCCGCGCCGCCGACGCCGCAGAAGGTGGCGAGTGCGGATTAGGAGCTGCGTGGTAGTGTCGCTTTTCTCTGTCTCCGCGAGCATGCAGACGAGACCAGCCGCCTCTGGACAGATCGGCGTTCATTCGCCACCCGGCATTCCACCCTGCCAGAATCAGTGTTAACCCTGTCATCCCGGTTTCCAAGGTCATGACGTGTTTCGATTCCCCCTTTTCATCCTGATCACGCTAATCGTCGCCTTTGGCGGCGGGATCATGATTTCGCTTTATGCGCTGGATGCGACACAGGGTTTCGGCGCGATCAAGCTCGGCGCCTGGGAGGCCTTTCCGGCGCTGCAGACGGTCGATGCCGATCCCTACGCCAAGTCGCACCGGGCACGCGCCGGCAAGCTGCTCTACGGCAGCGCCGAGGGCCTGACCTTCACGGCGAGCGTCGACGACGAAGGCGGACGGCTGAATGCCGGCTGCCGTTACCGCCTCAGCGGACAGACGCCGCCCGCGCGGCTCTGGACGCTCTTTACCGCCGACAATGGCGGCAATCCGGCGGCGGTGAAGACCGGGCTTCCGGCGGCGCTTAATTCCTGGACGGTGCTGCGCCAGCCCGACAGCAGCTTTTCGATCGAGATCTCCGCCGTCGCTCGGCCGGGCAACTGGCTGGCCTTGCCGCAGGCCGGCACCTTCCGGCTGGTGCTGACGCTGTTCGATACGCCGACCGCCGGCAGCTCCGGTGTAATTGATCTCGCCATGCCGAAACTCACCAAGACCGGGTGCGGCAATGGTTAGGATCTTCTTCGCCGTCCTGACCGGGCTTTTCGGTGCGGCGCTGCTGCATCTCGTCATCATCCTGTCCCTGCCGCATTTCACCCGCAGGGATGCGGCGACTCGTGTGGCGGCAGAGGGCGATCTCAACAATTTCTATCTCCTCGGCGAGCAGTACGACGAGGCTGGGCTTGCCAATGGCGACCCCTTCCTGCGGACCGCCGTCTGCTCCTTCGATGTCGAGGATGCGCCGGTGCATTTCACCGCCAAGGGCAATGTGCCCTTCTGGTCGATCGCCATCTACGACAGCGCCTCCAACGAGGTGTTCAGCATGAACGACCGGACATCGGTCGGCGGGGCGCTCGACGTCCTGGCGGGCGGGCCGATCCAGTTGACGGACTTGCGCAAGAACCTGCCGAGGGAACTGGACCAAGCGATCCTGGTGGAAATGGCGCGGCCGGACGGTTATGCCGTGCTACGGACGTTGGCACCGCAGGCAAGCTTCGACGAAGCAGCGCGCAACTTCCTGACGGAAGCGGGCTGCGAGCAATTCACCCCCGGCAATTAAGCGGGATGTCTGTTCTCAATTTCGGCATCACGCTCCGGGGTTGAGGAAGCGCTTACTTCTTCCTGGCGCGCGGCGCGGGCGCCGGACCATGTCTAGGCTTCTCGGCGAGCCGCTCGTAGCGGACCCCGGTGAACCAGAGGATCTTGGCTTCGCGCGGTTCCTTGTCCGGGCGACGCGGCGCCCGCGGCCGCCGATCCGCCAATGCGACTACTATTGCCATTCTCGTCTCCATGCACTGCCCGAGACGGATGAACTTGCGACGGATTTCACCCTGCCCGCCAATCTGCGGGCCGGCGCGTCCTGCGGTGCCAGCATGGCCGAACCGAGGGCATTCGCGCCTTTCCCACGGCACCTGACTGAAATACCGTGATGCGGAGTTTCGACGATCCAAACACTCAAATCGCGTCGTTCCTGTCCGAATTGAGACACATGACAGTTAACAGTTTACTAATATTCGGTGGATGCCAAATACAGTTTCCGTAACTTCCTCTTCAACGCTTGAAGAGTCGATTTAGTTTCATGCCCCCGCTGAAAGATCGGAAGGCGGCCGGTAATATAAAATTAGAAACAATTCATATGGTTGACGGTATCTGTCTGCCACAGGCGATGCCGGTGTTGCAAATATGCGGCACAAAAATATTCGTTGCGGCACATCCGGATCGGCTTTGGTTTGTCCCGCATTGGCCACGCGTTTCGGGAGAGGGACCGATCGCAGTTCCCGCCATGCTTGAAATGGCTGTAGCGGCCCGATTTTCATCTTTCTCGTTGCGGCATGTTCGAATCGCGAGAACGATCCGAAGGGAGGAACGAGCTGTTTCAGCCGCCGCGCCGGCCGCGGGAACTGCCCCAGCGCCCTTTCAAAACCGATCGCCTTTCCTTGCCGGCAAACAATTCGCCGCACGTTCCGCAGGCATATTTCTGTATCATTTTAATAAAATCTTCAGCATCCATTAACCGTACCGCTGTAGGATTTGTTCATATCCGTGTGGTCCGAGAGGCGTATCCGCCAGCGCTATCGGCCCGCGGTTTCCCTTGGTTCTGCGTTTTCAGGGTGTGCTTGTGCGTGACCGGTTTCGAGACCTGGAGGGCCCATTGGCCGTCAGGAAAAAGGACGTGGTGTTAATGGCGACGGTGAGCAGTTTCGAGAGCCTATCTCGTCCGACACGATCCGAGCTACGCCAATTCGCCGAACTTTTCACACCGCTGTTCCAAGCTTCCTCCGAGCAGGCCAAGCGCCAGGCGGTCGCGGCCCTTTCCCAATGCGAGACCATGCCGGCAGCCGTGGCGCTGTTCATCGGCAATCAGCCGATCGAGATCGCCGCGCCTTTCCTTATCGCCTCGAAGGCGATTGCCGACGACACGCTGATCACCATCGCGCGCATGCAGGGTGCGGCGCATGTCAAGGCGATCGTCAGCCGCGATTCGCTCTCGCCGAAGGTCATCGACGCGCTGGTGGCGTTGCGCCAGACCCAGCCGCGCGCCGCGGCCGCTTCGGCGCCGATCACGGAACCGGTGACCGTCCCGCTTTCGCCGGTTCAGGTGGAGAGCAACGAGGCCGAAGCGCTGGAGGAGCAGCGCGTCGCCAATGAAGAAGCCTTGCGCGGACGCATCCTCGATCTCGCCAGCCATCTCGGCCGCGATGATAAAGACAGGCTCGGCCTGCGCACCCTCACCGACGTTCAGGAGGCGCTGCTGGTGCGCTTCGCCCGGTCGCACGAGGCGACGCATTTCGCCACCGCACTTGCCGATGCGCTTTCCGCCAGCCGCTGGCTTGCCGAACGCATCATGCTCGACCTCTCCGGCCAGCAGCTCGGCACGACGCTGACGAGCCTCGGCATGGGCTTTCTCGACGCCGTCTTCGTGCTGGAACGCTTCTATCCGCATCTTGCCGAACAACAGCACAATGTGACGCGCGGCTGGATGGTGCTCGATGCGCTCGATCCGGAAGAATGCCACGAAAGGGTGGAGGCCTGGCGGCGCGCCGATCGTTACACCTACAAGGCCGAGGCACCCGATTCGGACACATCTCGGAGAACAGAAACCCACCGCTTCATCCGTCAGGCGCCGGTGCAGCGCGATATGCGCGCGCTGGGGCGGCGGTCGCGTTGAGTTGAAGAAGACCTGACCCTCAGCGATCCCCCGCCAAGGGGATCATGTCCCCCAATTCCTCCGCCTCCAGCTCGACGATCCAGAGATCTGGGTCGAAGCGGCGTTCGCGATCCAGTATCGCCCGCACCGCTTCCGGCTCGCTTCGCGCGAGACGGACTTCGAACAACCGGTCTCGGATCTCGTCTTCGCCGAAGGCGGTCTGCGGCGCCGGCGCATAGAGGGTCTCCAGGCCGTCGCGGAAGTGCTGGCGGATGAAGATCGCGCCCGCCTCCTCCGCGCCCTTCTTCTCCACAGCCGCGAAATCACCACTCGCGAAGACGCGGCGCAGAAGGGAAGATACGAAGATGTCGGCGCGTAATCTCATCGGCGCGGTATAGAGCCTTTCCGAGTTAGATTGAAGCATTCTGTTGGCTCAAACGGAGTCGTATGGTCGACCGGCGGGCGCGTGTCGTAGCCGAGCTCTACGGCCAAGCCGGCCGGTCGATCAGCCGGCCCGTTTCAGCCAACCCTCCCGCAGATTTGCCTGGCAAATCTGCAAGACTTCAGAATCGCCGGGCATCTCTAGCCAGCATCAAAGGCGATCGGCTCGGACATACCTTGGGGTATGGCCGTCGCCAATCGCCTTTGATGCTGGCGAAAACCTGCTCCGGCAGAATGCTTCAATCTAACCCGGAAAGGCTCTAAGACCGGCGCGCGAGCGCCGGCAATCCGCAGTCAAGCGTTGACGAATGCGTCAGACCTTGATCGCCAGCCGCAAGCCACCCCAATGGCGGCCCCTGACGGTGATCGGCGCGGAGATATCCTTCATCATCACGAAATTGCCGCCGCCCATGTCGCGGCGATAGGTCTGGACGAGGAAAGGTGCGGTGCTGCGGCCGGCGGCAAGGCCGACGCGATCGGCGAAGACGCGGCGATTGCGGCAATTGGCGGTGTTCCAGACGACGTCGCCTGGCCGCTGTGGCTGCGAAAACTTCCGGTTATGGGTCGGCAGATAACCGTTTTCGTCGACCGCCGCGCAGAAGGCGACGCGCTCGTCCAGGGCGACGACGGCCTCCTGGATCGGCGGCAGCAGACGGTCGGTGAGCTCGGTGAAGGCGGCCATCACCTGAACCGGATCGGTGCCAGGCAGCGGCCGGTAGCGCCGGTCGAAGAGGGCATCGAAACCGATCTGACCCTCGGCGACGGCGCGTTCGAAAGCGCCTGATATCTGCCTTGCCACCGATTGTGCTTCCTCGATCCAGCGGCTGTCGGCGGTCTTGACGCCGGCGCTCGCCGTCAGCTGGATCAGCGTTTCCGAGAGGCCAACGACGCTGTCGACGCGTTTTGCCGCCTGCTGCAGCCTGACATTCGAATCGGCGACCTCGGCGGACATCTCGCCGAGCTTCTGGACGAAGCCGGCGCATTGCTGGTCGACGGCCTCGGTGGTGTTGGCCATGACGGTCGAACTGTCGAGAATGCGGGTGATGACATGTTCCATACTTTCGAAGGCGCCGCGCATCGCCTCCGACTTGTCACGCACGCCGGCGGCGCTGTCGCGGGCATCACCGCCGACCGCCGACAGCCGGTCGATCTTCACCCGCAGCTCATCCAGCGTGTCCTGAATGGTGCCGGTCGCCTTCGACGTCTGCAGCGAAAGTGCGCGCACTTCGGCGGCAACCACGGCGAAACCCTTTCCTGCATCGCCGGCGCGCGCCGCCTCGATCGCGGCGTTCAGCGCCAGAAGGTTGGTCTGGCGGGCTATGGTGCTGATCTCCTCGGCAATCTTGTCGACATCGGCAAGCGATTTCGAGAAGCCGGCGATTTCGGCGCCGATGACGTTGGAAGCCTGAACCATATGGCCGATCTCGGCAACGGAGCCGGACAAGCGGTCGGCCGATTCCTTGAGCATCTGGCGGGCTTCGGCCGCCGTGCGGTCGGTCTCGCGCAGCGACAGGGCGACCGAGCGATTGGTCTCGGCAATCGAAAGTGCGGTG
This sequence comes from Rhizobium sp. NXC14, assembly GCF_002117485.1. Classification (NCBI taxonomy): domain Bacteria; kingdom Pseudomonadati; phylum Pseudomonadota; class Alphaproteobacteria; order Hyphomicrobiales; family Rhizobiaceae; genus Rhizobium; species Rhizobium sp. NXC14. Next base: position 1,332,308 of record NZ_CP021030.1, on the reverse strand, counting down.
CTGGTGACATGATCGAAAGCGGAGGCGTGGCGCGCCGACATCGCCGCCATGTCCTGGATGGCGCCGGCAATATCGACGAGATCGATGCCAAGCGTGGAGGCTTCTTCAGCAAGGCGCTGCAGGATGTGGCGCAATGCCTCGCGATCCGGGCTTTCCGCTTTGACCGCCGGTTCTCCGGCCAGATCGTCTATCGCCTTCAGCGCATGCATGACCGACATTCCCCCGCCGCAATGGGCAAAGCTTCGGACAACATGGTTAACAAGTTGCAAACGGCGCTAGGGTCTTAGACTTAGGTTGTAATCTATGGCGCGAAAGACTTAGATCGCACCGATTTCCTTCAACTTCTTCAGCACCGCCTCGTTCGGTTCGCCGTTTTCGGGGAGGTTATAGTGCTTTTGGAAATGGCGGATGGCGGCGCGGGTCTGCTCGCCCGCCACACCGTCGACGCCGACATTGGCATAGGCCATGTTGGAAAGGCCCTTCTGGATTTTCAACACCAGGTCGACGGTGGCGAGCTCGCTCGATGGAAGCTGCTTTGCGGCTGACGGAGCCGTCTTGACGGTCTTTTCGGCGCTGCGGATCGCGGCAGCCACCGGGTCTTCCGCCGCCGCCTTCGAGGTGACATCCTCAGGCGGTTTTTCCACAGGCACAGTCGAGGGGCCGTCAGCGTCGGTTCTCAGCGCGGCCAGCACCTCCGGCGTCGCTTCCCCAGTCTGGGCCATGCCGACGGTCTCCTGGAAAAACAGGATGGCGGCGCTGGTGCGGGGACCGATGATGCCGTCGGCGGTGCCGTTATAGAGGCCACGGCGCACCAGCTGCTGCTGGATGTCCATGACGAGCTGGCTCGGCTGCTGAGCGGCTGCGGCCGGCGCCGGCGTCCCGCTGGTGGCGGCGGCATCCTCCGGCCGTTCGATCCGGAAGGTGGTGACGTCAGCCGGCTGTTCGTCGGTTGGACGGCGCGCACCGAGCACATTGGGAGACTGCGGGTCGCGGGTGCGGAAAATCGGGTGCGGATGCAGGCCAGGCTGATACCAGAGCGCGTTGGCCGCAACGAAGGAGAAGATGACGAAGAAGGCGATCGTGCCGCCGGCGACCGACGGATTACGGCCGATGACGCCGCCGAGCGCGGACGCCCCCTGCAGCCCTAGACCACCCAGCGCGGAGGCGCCCTGCAGGCCGAGCCCCCCGAGAGCGGCCGCACCGGACACGACAAGGCCCGGCTGCTGCCGTCGCTTCTTTCCCCTAGGCGATTTTCGCTTGCGCGCGGCCATCGAAAAGCCCCTCTTCCAATTCTGCTCCGGTGCCGACCGCGTCCTTCAGCCGCGGCGGAAATTCGACGGTCGCGCCATGGCCGGCATTTTCGGCGCGCCGGGCGCCCGAGCCATCCACCGCGATCTCAACGGTGATGATCGTACCTTCGCCCGGCTGGCTGGCAATGGCAAAATTGCCGCCATGCAGCGCCACTAACCCCTTGACCAACGAGAGGCCGAGACCGCTGCCCTCGAAGCGGCGGGTGTAATCGTTCTGAATCTGGACGAAAGGTTGGCCGAGCATCGCCAGCTTATCGGCGGCAATGCCGATGCCGGTATCGCTGACCGTCAGCTTCAGAATGCCGTCACGCGCCGCCGCATCGACCGAGACGACGCCGCCGGCTTCGGTGAATTTCACGGCATTGCCGATGAGATTGATGAGGATCTGCTGGATGGCGCGCTGATCGGCGACGATCTCGCCAAGCCCGCGCTGAATCCGGCTCGTCAGCGTGACGCCCTTGGTCTTGGCTTGCAAAGCCAGCATCGATTCGCAGGATCTGACGGAGCTTGAGATATCGAAGGCATCGAGAATCAGCTCGTAGCGCCCCGCTTCGATCTTGCTCATGTCGAGCATGGTATTGACGACGGAGAGCAGATGCGCGCCGGATTCGCGGACGAGCCCGACATATTCACGCTGGCGGTCGTTTTCGAACTTCCCGAAATATTCGCCGATCAGAATATCGGAGAAGCCGAGGATGGCATTCAGCGGCGTGCGCAGTTCGTGGCTGACCGCGGCGAGGAAGCGCGACTTGGCATCATTTGCCGACTCGGCCTCGGCCGCACGGTTCTGGGCTTCGGCCCGCAGCTGCTGCTCGACGGAGACATCGCGCAGCTGGGCGATGACGGCGGCAAGCTCGCCATCGGCATCACGGCGCGCCGTCATGTCCATTCTCAAATAGGCGAACTGGCGCTGATCGCGCGAGACCGAAGGCCGGTCGAGGCGCAGATCGACGCTTGCGGCGTCTTCGCCGCGCCTGAGCTCATCGAGCGCCTGCAAGAACAGGATACGGTCTGAGACATGCACCTGCTCCAGGAAGCCCCTGCCCTTCGGATCGCGCATCCAGGCAAGGAAATCGCGCCGGTCGCGGCCGCCGATGGTGGCGACGCTGCCGTGCGGATCCAGGAAGAAGACGAAGCCGGGGGTGACGGCGAGGAAGAAATCCTCGGCCGACTGTGCGGCAATGCCGGCGGACGAGCCCTGGCGGGCCAGCGCGATGCTGCCGACGGCGGAAAAGAGAAAGGCGGCGCAGACCATGGCGACGCCGGCCGGCAGCGCGACGGCCGGACTGGTGACCGCCGAAAGACCGACAGGCGCGGCGACGAGAGCGGCCGAGGAGAGCAGCACGAGGCGGCGCAGAATCGCAAGCTCGCGCTGGCGCACGGCTTCGCCGCCGCCCGTCCGGGAAAGCCAGCTTGTCGCCGCCCGGTCTACGAGGGTCGTCACCCAGCCGCCAATGTCACTCAATACTCGCACGCAATACCCGCCCAAAGAGGCTGTCTGTCGATCCGGACAATAGGCCGCCGCGACTTAAGGAAAGGATAAGGCAAAGGCGCTGTTCACAGCCAGAAAGAGCAGAAATTCCCATTTTGGAGCATCCGCGCGCTCCTTTGCTTTTTGTGGTTAATGGCCAGTAAGCGGCGGATTTCCTTCATATTTCAGCATCGCGTTAACTCCTGTGGCAAGGCGAACAGGCAAAAGCCCTGCAATTGCAAGCAGGTGCCGCCCTGATACTTAACGACAATCGCTCCCATTCGACTTAAATGCGGCTCAAATGCACTTCGCTAAAATTTGAATTAAATTTGCCGCAAATGCGCACGAGTTTCGAAAAGCGGCATTCGCAACTTGCCGATATGGTGAAAGCACACCGGACAACCGGCCTGATTCGGCGATAGAACCGGACGGGAAAACAGGATGGGCAACGACAATGTGGTTTCTGATCAAAGGATCCTTCTGGTTTGGCCTTGTGCTCGTGCTTCTTTCCGTCTTCAGCACGGAGGGATCCGACAAGCTCGCCGGCGGCCCGCAATTGCAGCTCTCCGATGCATTCACGGCGGCGAGCGGCGCCTATGACTATCTCACTGGCATGTGCTCGGACAAGCCGGAGGTCTGCGCCAAAGGCGCCGAGACCCTGACGGCGCTCGGCTACCGGGCCCGTGAGGGCGCCCGCGTCGCTTACGAACTTCTCGACAGCCAATTCACGGACGAACCGACGACGACCGCAAGCCCCGCCGAACCCGCAAACCGGGTGGCAGCCGCCGCACCCTACCTCGCCTCTCCTTCCGTTCAGGAGAAGGCACGCGAGGCAAAGGCTGCGCTCAACCAGCCGATGCCTTACCGTCCGCCGGTCGACGATGAAGCCGCGACCGTAGTAACCGGCGCGATCCCGCTGCCGACGCCGAAGCCGGCGATCTGACGAAGTTGCGCGAGCAATCGGCCCGCCGCGTATGAGCAACATTCGGAGGCGAGACCGCTACTCAATTGAATTCTAAAGCGGTGCGATCTTTGAGATTCGCCTGCCGCGCTTTAGGTCCTTGGTTTACCGCATGTCTTTCACGCAAAACCGCTGCACACTTTTGCGCGACATGCTTTAGAGCTTGCATCGGTGGTCCGCATGACGCGGAAATGCCCCATGCCTGCGTGCCTGCCCTGTTTAATTCAGCAGATTGCTGCGCCGTGAGGATGCCCATCCCTCACGGCGTTTCTTTTGAGAGCATGTCGCACAATAATGTGCGGTGGTTTTCGATAACGACGTGCGTAAAATAAAAGCTGGAGTGCGGCATCGGCAAGACGACGAGCTTTAGCGGTTCAAATCTGTCGGTCTATCACCTATATGCAGTCCTAGAGCATGTCCGGACGCAAAATTGCCGTGTCGTTTTGCCAGCATGCCAAAAGGTGAAAGGCTTTTTATGGCATCCCTCGACCAGATCATCGATGACTTCGCCTTCCTGGACGATTGGGAAGACCGCTACCGCTATGTCATCGAACTGGGCAAGGCGCTGCCCGAGCTCGCCGAGGAAAAACGCACCTCGGAGAACAAGGTGATGGGTTGCGCCAGCCAGGTGTGGCTGGTGACGCATACGTCGGGCGATCCGGAAAACCCAATCATGAGTTTCGAAGGCGATTCCGACGCGCATATCGTGCGCGGCCTCGTCGCCATCGTACTTGCCACCTATTCCGGCAAGCTGGCTTCCGAGATCGCTGCTCTCGATGCCTTCGAGATCTTCTCGAAGATCGGCTTGGTGGAGAACCTGTCGTCGCAACGCTCGAACGGGCTGCGCTCGATGGTGAAGCGAATCCGGGATGAGGCGAAAGTCCGCGCCGCGGCCTGAACGCGATCGATTCGGTCGGTCAGCGCGGCCCATCGCGCATTTGCGGAGACGGCCAATCGAATATATTAACACTTCCTTATAGTATAGGAATACATTCTACCTCACCCTCCCAAGCGTAAGAGAGGCTTCCTGATAATATCCCGTCTCCCCCGTGCATGATTTGCGACAGCGGCGGAATAGTCAGGGAGATTATTATCCTCATTCAGGACAGGATGAACTCTGGGCCGTTTGCACTAAAGTCTGAATCCTGCTTTGATTTAACAGGCCCGGACAGACAGCGCCCGGAAACGCATCCGGTTTTCGGCATCATGTTTGCGGTACAGACAGAAAAGCCGGGCACAAGACCCGGCTTTTGTCGTTGACTGCTTCGAAAGCTCAGCCGCGGCCGCGCTTGCGGCGCTGACCCAGGCCCATCTCCTTCGCCAGGCGCGAACGCGCTTCGGCATAGGCGGGCGCTACCATCGGGTAGTCGGTCGGCAGGTCCCATTTCTCACGGTATTCTTCCGGCGAGAGACTGTGATGCGTCATGAGGTGACGCTTGAGGGACTTGAAGTTGCCGCCGCATTCCAGGCACGTAATCTGCTCGTCCTGTACGGACTTGCGGACAGAGACTGCAGGCTTCTGCTTTTCGACGACAGCCGCAGCGGGCTGCGGTACGGACGTGTTGCTCAGTGCCGAATGCACGTCGGAAATCAGATTTGCCAGGTCGCTGACCGGGACAACATGGTTGCTGACATAAGCCGCGACGATGTCGGCCGTCAGTTCCACAAGCAGCTCCGGCCCATTGCCGGTCGCCATATCCGTCATATTTTTTCTCCTGTTAGCATGCTCACACGATCTTTGACTGTCACGCCAAAGACCCGCCTCGTAGAAGCGAACAGCAAAAGCACAGGAAGCAATCTTCTGTTTCGAAAAACGTGAAATCCACCCCTAGATTCCGAAGTCCGAGACCTGTTCTTATACTGCCTGACCGAAAACCACTACCGTCTTGCTCCAGGCGATGGCCCCAGTTAGACATTGAAAAATCAAAACTGAGGGACTTGGAAGCAGTACGATTGTAATTCACAATCAGAATTCTACTTGCATTTTCAAATACCATCGTTTGGCCGAAAGGCCAATTATTATTTGTCGTTTTTCTTGAGAAAAAATGGCTGAGGAAGAATTATAGGACTTTAGGCCAAGCTTTACTCACAGCTTCCTGTGCATAAGTTCGGCGTAAAACAGGTTAAGACGCCAATAGCACGGGTTCAGGGAGTTGCCGTGATCAGGCCAGCGAGCGGGAGAGACGCGTCAGCAGCCGGACGACCGAACCGTGCAGGATAAAGAGCAGAAGCGTCAGCGGCCAAAGCAGGCAGGCGACAAGTCCGGCGAGACGGTGAAACGTCAAACCGGCATGATTCGCCCAGCCCTCCAGCAGCGTGACCGTCATGGCGGTCACGGTCACGAGGCCGTAGAGCAGGACGATTGCAGCTTCAAACACCAATGGCTCCTCAATGTACGTAACATTAACCCTAACAGAAAACCCTTAATAGATGTAAAAGCAGACGTCTTCCCTGATAGCTGCATGCCGCGATTCCCGCGGCCCGGCGCCGGAGGCTTGATGAAACAAGGACGGCGCACCACATTTCTGGCGAAACGGAACCGCCCTTCGGCGAAAGGAGCACGTCATGTCCGAAACTGCAACCACCGCCAAGATCTATAAGTCAGACGCCGAATGGAAAGAGCAGCTCACGCCCGAGCAATACCGCATTACCCGCCAGCACGGCACCGAACGCGCCTTCACCGGCCCCTACTGGGATTCCTTCGAGACGGGGCTCTACCGCTGCGTCGGCTGCAACGCGCCGCTTTTCCGCTCTGACACGAAATTCGACGCCGGCTGCGGCTGGCCGAGCTATTTCGAAGCGGTTTCTCCCGATGCTGTGACCGAGCATCGCGACACGAGCTACGGTATGGTGCGGACCGAAATCCGCTGCGGCACCTGCGACGCCCACCTCGGCCACGTCTTTCCCGACGGCCCGCCGCCGACCGGCCTGCGCTACTGCATCAACGGCCACGCCATGGTATTCGAGCCGGGGGAATAACGCCGAGCCATGATCGGCACGATCAAAGCAGTCCAGGCGGCATAGGTCGCCACGGCGAATTAAGTTCCGCAGGCCACCTGAGCCCGGCAAAGGCCGCGCCGGCCTACGACGTCTCGGCCGCAATTGTCACCTTCTCGGCGGCCGATTGATCGTGCCGCCCACTCAAGTGGGCTGATCCGCCGCTTCGACCCTGACCAGAAGGGACCGCAAGTCGGTCTCATTTAGAGTCTCTGTTTCGAGGAGAAGCCGCGCCGCCCGTTCCAGCATGCTTTTGCGTTTCCGAAGCAATTCCACCGCCCTGCCGAACGTCTCGTCGACAATCCGTCGGACCTCTTCGTCGACCGCAGCGGCGGTTTCGTCGGAATATTCATGCTCCTGTGGTCCGTAGAAGGGCTGGTCTGTCGCAAGGAATGAGCGCCGGTCCTTCTCAAGCGCGACGTGCCCCAGCTTTTCCGTCATGCCGTAGCGGGTAACCATGGCGCGGGCGATATCCGTGACCTTGACGAGGTCGTCGGCCGCACCCGTGGACAAACGGCCATAGATGATCCATTCAGCCGCGCGTCCGCCGAGCAAGACCGCCATCTTGTTCTCGAGCTCCTCGCGGGTCATCAGAAATCTATCCTCCGTTGGCCGCTGAATCGTATAGCCGAGCGCGCCAATGCCGCGCGGGATGATCGAAACCTTGTGGACAGGATCGACACCAGGCAATGCCATCGCAACCAGTGCATGGCCCATCTCGTGATGGGCGACAATCTCCCGCTCCTTGGGATTGAGCAGCCGGTTGCGCTTTTCGAGACCTGCGACAATGCGTTCTACCGCGTTGTTAAAATCCTCCATACTGACAGCATCGGCTTTCCGGCGCGTGGCGAGCAGCGTTGCCTCGTTCGCGAGATTGGCAAGGTCGGCACCCGTAAACCCTGGTGTCAGCGCGGCAATCTGCTCGATGTCGACTTCCGGCGCCAGCTTCGACTTCTTCAGATGCACGTTGAGGATCTCGATGCGTCCGGCCTTGTCAGGCCGGTCGACCAGCACCTGGCGATCGAAGCGGCCGGCCCTGAGGAGGGCGGGATCGAGGATTTCCGGCCGGTTTGTGGCGGCAAGCAATACAAGCCCCGTAGACGAGTCGAAGCCGTCGAGCTCCACGAGCAGCTGGTTGAGAGTCTGCTCCTTTTCATCATGACCGCCCGCCATCGGACCGATGCCGCGGGCGCGGCCGAGTGCATCGAGCTCATCGATGAAGATGATGGCCGGCGCCTTGGCGCGCGCCTGTTCAAAGAGATCGCGGACGCGCGCAGCACCGACGCCGACGAACATCTCGACAAATTCGGAGCCGGAAATCGAGAAAAATGGTACACCGGCCTCCCCTGCGACTGCGCGCGCCAGCAGGGTCTTGCCGGTACCAGGTGGGCCGACGAGCAGCACCCCTTTCGGCATCCGGCCACCCAGCCGGCCGTAACCTGCCGGATCCTTGAGGAAGTCGACGATTTCCTTGAGCTCCTCCTTGGCTTCGTCGACCCCGGCCACATCCTTGAACGTCACGCCGGTGTCAGACTGGACATAAATTCGTGCCTTGCTCTTGCCGATCTGCATGAGGCCGCCGCCAATCCCGCCACCCATGCGCCTCAGCACGAACATCCAGATGCCGACGAAGAGCGCCACGGGAATAAGCCAGGAAAGAAGATCACGCAGGAACGTGCTTTCGATCTGACCGGTTACGATCACCCCATGGCTCTGAAGCTGCTGGGCGAGGCTGGGCTCCACACGCGTCGTCAGAAAAAAGGCCCGGCCGTTCTGCGGCTCCTTGTAGCGCCCCTGGATAAAGTTGTCGGAGACGGCGACTTCGGCGACCTTGCCGTCCCGGAGGTCCGTTTCGAACTGGCTGTAAGAGATCCCTGCAACTTGCGTCGTCGTCGCAAAAAGATACTGGATTGCCACGAGGACGAAGAAGGCGGCGATCCAATATCCGATGTTGAACTTTGTCTTGCTGTTCATAGCCATGAGGCCGCTCCCGGCTAGCGGATGACCAGCAGCAGCCGGCCGCCATCGCGGATCAGTTCGAGGGCGACTATAGCTGGTTTTTCGGCAATCGTCCGTCGCAAGTCGGCGATGGAAGCAACGGGAACGCGGTTTATCGCAACGATTAAGTCGCCGGCCCGAATACCGGCGCGAGCCGCGGTGCTGCCGGGAGCCACATTCTCTATCAGCACGCCGGAGACGCCCCCATCCCGCAATCCCCCTTTAGGGGCGTCCCGCATGCTGGCACCCTCCAGCGCCGTGCCGGACAGATCTGCAGGAGAGTGGTCTTCGGCAGCGATGGTGGCAGCAATCACCCTCTCGTCATCGCCACGCTTCACAGTCAAGCGGACGTTGCTGCCCGCCGGCGTAAGGCCGATCCGATTCCTGAGGTCAGTCGCGCCATGAACGGGACGCCCGTCGATCGCCGTCACCACATCGCCGGTCTTTAGTCCGGCCTGCTCGGCCGACGAGCCAGGCTCGACATTGGCAATCAGGGCGCCCCGCAAATCGCCAAGTCTTAGTGCCTCAGCCAGGTCGGGCGTTATATTCTGGATACCGATGCCGAGCCTGCCACGTCGCACTTCCCTATGGGCAATCAATTGATTCATCACCGTCACCGCCATGTTGCTTGGAACGGCAAATCCGATGCCGACATTGGCGCCGGCGGGGCTGAGGATCGCTGTATTGACCCCGATCAGCTTGCCATCGAGCGTTACCAGGGCGCCCCCGGAATTTCCCGGATTGATCGAGGCATCCGTCTGAATGAAGTCTTCATAGCCTTCGATGTTCAAGCCGCTGCGTCCGAGGGCGCTGACGATGCCCGACGTAACCGTTTGACCGAGCCCGAAAGGATTCCCGATCGCAACGACATAGTCGCCCACCTTGAGGGCGTCGGAATCACCGACCTGGATCGCCACAAGATTTTTTGCGTCGATCTGGAGCAGCGCGATATCGGTTTCCTTGTCACTGCCGATGAGTTTTGCCGGGAACTGACGCCCATCCTTCAGCGTGACGGAAATCTCCGTCCCGCCATCCACGACATGATGATTGGTGAGCACATAGCCTTTCGCAGCGTCGATGATGACCCCAGAACCGGCACTCATCCTACCCCGCCGTTGCTGCTCCGGCACATCAAAGAAGTGGCGGAAGTTCGGATCGCTGTAGAGAGGATTGTTTTCGGCTGGTGACCGCGAGACGACAGCGATATTAACGACGGCTGGGGTGATATGATCGAGCATCGGCGCTAAGCTTGGCAAGCTGGCAGCCGAAGGTACAGGCGCCGCTGTCTGTGCAATGACGGGGGTGACGGTGATCAGGACGGCTCCGGCGGCGATAGCTGCGGAAACGGCGATCGTGCGGAGCCTCGGGGCTAAATCGAACATCGGTTTGCTCCTCGACTCTACTCGTTTGAAACTTGAATTCGGAAGAACGGGCCCGGCGGCCGGACCCGTTCTGAGTCGCTTATACGGTTGACAGCGGATGGTTATGGCTGAACCAGATGCTGCCGGCGGCCACTACGGCGACGACAACACCCACAATCAGATGCACCCACATCGCCGCTGTCACGGCCGCAAAGCCCAGCACCCACGGTGCGACGACGGCCCATACGCCCAGGACAAGATTGACCCATTCCTCCACCTCATAGAAGGCGTAGAGAGCCGCTGCGGCGATCAGGGCGATGGCAGCGCCGACGATCCAGGCATTCCATGCGGCGCCGCTCTCGGCTGCGAAGCCGAGCAGCCATGGTGAGATCAGAAGAGCAAGACCGGCAACGATATTGACGATATCGAGAGCCGTCCGGTTGCTCGAATTCAGGGACTTCAGCATCGTTCATTTCTCCTCATCTGTTGTTTGACATCATCGATCGACCGCCTCATGCGATGAGGCGACGGGTGCGGCGGCAGTGCTTGAAAGGCCGTCGCCGCGAAGCTCGATTTTTGTGGGTGCAGGTGGTGGCAAAAAGCATGCGCCTGCTTGAGAAATGGCGCCATCTCGTCGTCGGCGAACGCACCGCAAGCAATCTCCTGCAATGCCATCTCGCTCGCGCTTGCGCACCGCGGATCAAGCCTTGGTTCGGCACCACGCCTTAGTGCGCGGGTGCGGGCCGCTGCCGCGAGCGACAAAGCGAACCTGTTCGGAAGAATGTTCTGGCAATCGAAAACGACATGCGGATCCATGACCCACCTCATGCAGCTTCCCGATTGGCCACAAGATGTGTTTGTGCGCTCTCGACATCCCGCTCGAGGGCAAGCAGCGCCTGCTCGACCTCATGGAGACGCGACGACCGGTCGTTCTCCGGCATGCCTTCGTTTGTTGCCTGGTCGAGAAGATATTCCGTCCAGGCCCAATTCATAAGGATCGAGCGCTTCGCTTGCAGCGAAAGGGAGGGATCAACAACGATGTCCATCGGCGACGACCACGTCGCCGGACCGGAAGAATCTCCTCGACTTGTCGCACCGTCCATGGCCTGCCCGTAGCTCTCGCTCAGCGGGGCAAGGCCAAGCCGGTCCAGTGTCGCGTCAGCGAAAGCATGCGACATTTTTTCGGTTCGGCGGCCGGTCATACGCTTTGCCGTAGCAGCAGCAGGCCGTTGCACGACATAAGTCAGACCGTGACGCTCGGCGTACCGGATGGCGGATCGCAGCGTGGGAAATTCGAGTTCCACCTGCGTCAGCACATCGCGATCACCCGTGTAACCCATCAAAGGTTCGATGAATGGGGCGCTGCTGCGCTCGAAGACGAGCCGCCAGCCCTTCGTTCGCGCTTTGCCCGACGTCGCAACGGAGCGGCACGGTTTGAAGATACGGGCAACGGCATTTTCGGGAAACAGTGATTGTCCGAACGAAAGTTTGCTCCGTTCGTTATCGTTCGACGCGCAGATAGTGTCAGATATTGGGGTTTTCCGATGTGTGTCTCTTGCGGTCTCCATGGATCTATCCCTCCCTATCGGCGAAGGATGAGCGGCGGCCGGCCAGGTGGCCGGCCGCCGCGCTCGTCAGCTTCTGATGGCGATGCGCTTGACCTGTGACTGCGCCTTTTCGGTCTTTGGCAGAGTGACAGTCAGAACGCCGTTCTTGAAGGTGGCGTCGACCTGGTCTTCCTTGACCTCGGTGCCGAGCGGGATGCGTCGTTCGAAGCGGCCGTAGTAGCGCTCCGAAAACTGCTTCTCCTTGTCTTCCGTTTCCGAACGCTTCTCACCCTTCAGCGTGAGCACGCCGTCATTGAGAAAGACCTCGATGTCCTTTTCTTCAAGACCGGGTACTTCGGCCGTAACCCTGATTTGCTTCTCAGTGTCCGAAATCTCGACACTCGGCCAGCCTGCACCGAAGCCGCCGGCGCCGCGATGTGACGGCAGGCCGGGGCCAAAGCCGCGAAAAACGTCGTCGAACAGCCGGTTGACCTCGCGGTGAAGCGACAGGAAAGGATCGCGGTCGTCGTCGCGAAGGAGACTCGGCATCTGATTGCCGTTGTTGCGGCCCCAGGGAATCAAATCACGAACACTCATGGCTTTACTCCTTTCTGGTGGTTCTTCGGCATTCCGGTGGGCGCCAGACGACGTCTGGCGCCACGTCCGCTCCCTGCTATTGGAACGCTTAGGCCGCCACCTGTTTCTCACCTTCGATCTGCTTTGTCTCGGCCTTGGGCAGCACCCCGTCGGCCTTGATCTCGATCTGGCGCGGCTTCATCTCTTCGGGAATTTCGTGCTTGAGATCGATGGTCAGCAGACCGTGGACCAGACCGGCGTCGACAACCTTGACATGATCGGCCAGTTCGAACCGACGCTGGAACGAGCGTCCGGCAATGCCGCGATGCAGATATTGAGCATCTTCGCTGTCTGCCTTCTGCCCTGATACCATCAGCATGTTCTGCTCTTGGGTAATTGCCAGCTCGTCCTGCGAGAAGCCCGCCACTGCCATGGCAATGCGGTAGTCGTTCTCGCCGGTCTTGACGATATCGTAGGGCGGCCAGTTGTCGATTGTCTCGGCGCGGCCTGCAGCCTCAAGCGCGTTCAACATTCGCTCGAAGCCGATGCTCGACCGGAACAGGGGAGAGAAATCGAGGTTTGTCCTCATAGCCATATCCTCCTTGCAAGCAACATGGACACAAGGAGACGCCAAGAGCGACCGGCGTCTCCTGGGCTTTCTGTCGATCCCTATTGGGCGATCAACAATACTAATATAATTCAGTGCCTTACGGTTTCAAGGGGATCGAATTTCTCGATGAGAAAAATTGATCTTTTTGAAGACGCCACCATATGTTCTGGAGCTTGAGCGAGGAGCAATTGTTATGACAATGACTTCACACGACGTCGTCGCCGTCCTTGGGCCCGCCGACAAAACGCTTGTGGCCGAGATCATCGCGACAGGTGCAACCCAAGCCGAGCTTGCCGAGGCGTTTGCATGGGCCAACAATGACGAGGCCCTGGTGGGTGAAGGGCGGCATCTACCGACCGGCAGGGTTGCTGCGCTTGTTGACCTGCTGAGGTCGGACGAAGAGGAACCCGATTAGAAAAGGCGGTTGACCCGCCTTCCCTGCACCGTCCTTCATCAGGCCGTGGTGAGCACGCTGACATCGCCCTGTCGATTGATGACATCGACCACGACCTGGTGTCGAGACCGACGGATGGCCACGTCAGCCGAGCAATTGCCGATCAGCAGACGCCGCAAGATTACCTCGTCGAGAAACGAAGGAAGCCGCGGCACGCTGAAGTTGATCTGCAAATTATTCGGATCGAAGTCGAGGCCAAGGCAGGATTGCAGCAGCGACAAAGGGGCTGCTGCCGCCCATGCTTGCGGCGAGCAGGCAACCGGATAAGAGGTAGGACCGCGTGCGCGTTGACGTGGCAGGCCGCAGAGGAGTTCGGGAAGCCGCCGCAGGTCGATATAGGTCGCAGCGGCAAACAGCCCCTCGAAGATTCGCGCGGCTTCGGCGCGATAGCCATAGCGGGCAAGACCACTGGCGATCATGGCATTGTCATGTGGCCAGATCGAGCCATTGTGGTAGCTCATAGGATTGTAACGTGCTTCGGTCGAGGGAATGGTCCGGATGCCCCAGCCACAGAAGGAGGAAGCATTCATCAGGGTGCGGGTCACCTGTGCGACCCGTTCAGGATAAGCAATACCGGTGAACAGAGCATGGCCGGCATTGGAGGATCGGACCCGGCAAGGCCGTTTATCCCCGTCGAGAGCCAACACATAGGTGCCGAGTTCCTCATCGAAGAAGCTCATGTCGAAGGCGTGGCGCAGTCCCTCCGCGCGCGCGAGAAAGCTCGCCGCGCGCTCCGGGTTGCCCCTCCACCGGAAGATTTCGGCAGCACTTTGCCAAGCGCCGTAGACATAGGCTTGGACTTCGGCGATCGCGATTGGGCCCCGGGCCAATGTGCCATCGGCATGGAAGACCGAATCGTGGCTATCCTTCCACGCCTGATTGATCAGGCCTTCTTCCGTCAGCCGCCCGTATTCGACGAAGCCGTCGCCATCGCGATCCCCATGTTCGTCGATCCATGTCAACGCCGCTTCGAGATTCGGCAGGAGACGGTCGATGGTCGCAAGGTCACCGGTTCGTTTAAGATACTCGCCGGCCAGCATCACGAAGAGCGGCGTCGAGTCGATGCTGCCATAGTAACGCCGGAAAGGAACCTCGCCGAGTTCGGCCATTTCGCCGCAACGCACTTCGTGCAGGATCTTGCCCGGCTCGGCGTCTGAAGCAGGATCGACGTTCGTCGCCTGATTGGCAGCAAGATGACCCAGAACCCCGCGGGCGATCTCCGGATCGAGCCAAAGTGTCTCAAGCGCCGTGATCAGGGCATCGCGGCCGAAAACGGTGCTGAACCAGGGAATGCCAGCATAAGGATAGGGGCCTTCCGGCTTGTCGGTGATCAGCATGTAGAGGTCAGAGGCGCTGCGCCGCGCGACTTCGTTGAAGATCTCGTTGGAAGTTGTGACCGACGCTGCGCGCGAGGAGGAGGCGCGCAACGCACGGCGGGCATCCCGCAAGGTAAGAAAGAAGGAAAGGCGGCTCAGTCGATCGGCGGAGGTATGGTCGCAGCCGATCTGGATAAAGAGCGATTTGGTCTCGTGCGGCTCCAGATGGAGGTCGTAAGTGACGAGATCGCTACGAATCTCGGCCGGTTCAGGCATGAAGGAAAGGCGCGTCGACCGCTTGCGATCGTCCAGGCCAATATAGGAAAGCAGGATCCAATCCTGTTCCACGACGGCGGGAAGATGGTGCCCTCGCCTTGCCCTTGCGGTGCCGCGGACTTCAAAAAGATCGGCGAAATCGGCCCCGAAAGAGATCTGAATGCGAACATGTTGCCGCCGCTCGTCATAATTCCTCACGGCCAGCCGTTCATAACAACAGGCATTCCAGAGAAAGCGTGATCTGCGCAGATGAATCACGTCATGGCCCAGAACCAGCCTTCCCTTGTCATCAAACTGATCAGGATTAGTAAGATCACAGGTCAGCGTGGCATTGTCATCCCGCAGCGTCGACGACAGAAGCATGGGCCGCTGTTCGTTGATCGTCAGGTAAAGATGCGAGAGATGACGGGTGTCCCGGTGAAAAAGGCCTTCCGGACTGCTGGGACCGGAAAGAGCATCGCCATTATGATCGAAGACGGCAAAAGTATCGCCGTGCTTCAAGGTACGCGGCCGGCGCTCCTGCAGCGATGCGGCGGCCGGAATGAAGAACTGAGCGACCGGCGCCGTCAGGCCTGACGATGCCTTGGCGGGGTTGCTGTCCGCAGACACGTTCGACATGCCTCCTCCTTGCCTCAGGCAACAGCCTGCAGGTCGGGCGCTTGACTACGCGACCGGCGGATCGGCGCAGCTTTGATGCGAACGCCCGGCAGGTTGCGATAGATGTCGAGATAGTCGCACGCCATTCGTTGTGCAGTGAAGCGCTTTTCAAACGCGGCCCGTACCTTGTGCCGATCGAGGCGCAGCGCCCATTCGACGTTTTCGGCCGCCTCGGTGACGCTGTCGACCAGGATGCCCGAGATGCCATTGTCAATGACCTCGGGAACCGAACCACAGCCGAAAGCGATGACCGGCGTGCCGCAGGCCATGGCTTCGATCATCACCAGCCCGAAGGGCTCCGGCCAGTCGATCGGGAAGAGCAGAGCGCCTGCATTTCCAAGGAAGGCAGCTTTCTCACGTTCATCGATCTCGCCGATGAATTCAACATGCGGATTGCTCTTTATCATCGGCTCGATGACGGTTTCCCAATAGGCCTTGTCGGCATTATCGATCTTGGCGGCGATCTTCAGCTGCATTCCGACCTTTGCCGCGATCTGGATCGCGCGATCGGGGCGCTTTTCCGGAGAGATCCGACCAAGAAAAGCCAGGTAATTGCCTCCAGGGTTTTGCGTGAAGGGAAGCAGATCAGCCGGCAGTCCATGATAGACCGTTCCGCGCCAGTCGACCGGCGGCATCGGACGGCGCTGGTCGTTGGAGATCGACACCATCGGAATATCCGGGAACGCCGCGTAGAACGGCTTGAGATCCGGCAGGTCGAGCCGGCCGTGCAGCGTGGTGACAGTGCGGTCGGCGAAATCGCGGATCAGCGGGAAATGCAGCAGGTCGATGTGGAAATGCAGCACGTCGAACTCATGCGCCCGCTGACGGATCTCCTCCAGCATCAAGACCTGATGCGGCAAATGTTCCTTGACCGCAGGGTTCAGCCGCAAGGCGACGTCCGCACATGACACGAGTGTCGCCCGGGTGACGGAATCGCCGCTGGCAAAAAGCGTGACCTCATGCCCCTGTGCCACGAGTTCTTCGGTAAGGTAGGAAACGATCCGCTCCGTTCCCCCATAGAGCTTTGGCGGAACGCTCTCGGCGAGCGGCGCAATCTGAGCGATCTTCATCGGCAAAACCTCCTCAGTTGAGCAAACAGTCGTCGGCAAAATCATGCCCGCGTCCTTTAGAGGCACACGGCGGCCGGACGGAGGGTCAGGTTTCGAGTAGCGGTCGGCGCCGTCCTCCTTTCCAGTAGCTGCACAAGCCAAGGCCGGGAAGCCGGCGTACCGACGGTCTTCGACGACGCGTCCTGTGGGCACTCAAGGGAGCGGACGTATCTTGTTTCCCGGATGGTCGATCGCCTTTGTCCAAAGCCTTCAGCGCTTCGAGGATCTCGTCGTAGGATACAGCTTTTTCGGTCCCGGGGTAAAGGCGAAGGGCAGGTACGGATTCGATCGCGAAGATATCGGATGCCCATGAAGCGAGAATGGCCCGCTTCTCGTCGTTGCCGATGTCGGCGGCGTTAAGCACGTCACGCGGGTGACTGAAATGTTTCGCTGGATGAAGCAGATGTGCCGCGCTGATGGCAGCCATGGCGCTCTGCTGCATGGAATTGCTGATGCTTTCCTTTCTCATAGCTCGCTCCATTGATGTTGACCGATGGAACTTGGTTCATTCGATAGTGTGAGGCCCGCCCCGATGTCAGAGCGGGCCGAGTGGTTGCTGTTAGAAGTCCATGCCGGCGCCGGCGGGCATAGCCGGAGCAGCTTCCTTCTTGGGCTTCTCAGCGATCATCGCTTCTGTCGTCACCAGCAGGCCGGCAACGGAGGCGGCGTCCTGAAGTGCGGTGCGCACCACCTTGGCCGGATCGATGACGCCCTGCGCGTAGAGATCGCCATATTCGCCGCTCTGGGCATTCCAGCCATAGGAGAATTCGCTCTTCTCGCGCAGCTTGCCGACAATGATGGAGCCTTCGGCGCCGGCGTTTTCGGCAATCTGGCGAACCGGGGCTTCGATCGCGCGGCGGACGATGTCGACGCCGACCCGCTGGTCGTCATTTGCCGTCTTGACGGCGTCGAGCGCCTTGACTGCACGCAGCAGCGCCACGCCGCCGCCGGGCAGAATGCCCTCCTCGACCGCTGCGCGGGTTGCATGCAGCGCGTCGTCGACGCGATCCTTTTTCTCCTTCACCTCGACCTCAGTCGAGCCGCCGACGCGGATGACCGCAACACCGCCGGCGAGCTTGGCGAGGCGTTCCTGCAGCTTCTCGCGGTCATAGTCGGAGGTGGTTTCCTCGATCTGCGCGCGGATCTGAGCGGTACGACCGTCGAGCTCCGCCTTCGAACCGGCACCGTCGATGATGGTGGTGTTTTCCTTTTCGATGGCCACCTTCTTTGCCCGGCCGAGCATATTGAGCGTCACATTCTCGAGCTTGATGCCGAGATCTTCGGAGATGACGGTGCCGCCGGTCAGGATGGCGATGTCTTCCAGCATGGCCTTGCGGCGGTCGCCGAAGCCAGGCGCCTTGACGGCGGCTATCTTCAGGCCGCCGCGCAGCTTGTTGACGACGAGCGTTGCGAGCGCTTCGCCTTCGACGTCTTCAGCGATGATGAGGAGCGGCTTGCCCGACTGAACGACGGCTTCGAGAACCGGCAGCATCGACTGCAGGTTCGACAGCTTCTTCTCATGAATGAGGATATAGGGATCCTCCAGTTCGACCCTCATCTTGTC
This sequence comes from Rhizobium sp. NXC14, assembly GCF_002117485.1. NCBI lineage: Bacteria > Pseudomonadati > Pseudomonadota > Alphaproteobacteria > Hyphomicrobiales > Rhizobiaceae > Rhizobium > Rhizobium sp. NXC14. Next base: position 1,314,101 of record NZ_CP021030.1, on the reverse strand, counting down.
CTGATTGGTGACGAAGTAGGGGCTGAGATAACCCCGGTCGAACTGCATGCCTTCGACGACTTCGAGTTCGGTTTCGGCAGTCTTGGCTTCCTCGACTGTGATCACACCCTCGTTGCCGACCTTTTCCATTGCTTCGGCGAGGTAACGGCCAATCTCGGCATCGCCATTGGCGGAGATCGTGCCGACCTGGGCAATTTCGGAATTGTTGGAGATCTTGCGGGCGTTGGTCTTCAGTTCCGCCACGATAGCGTCGACGGCGAGGTCGATGCCGCGCTTCAGGTCCATCGGGTTCAGGCCGGAGGCGACCGCCTTGGCGCCCTCCTTGACGATCGCCTGGGCGAGCACCGTCGCCGTCGTGGTGCCGTCGCCGGCGAGGTCGTTCGTCTTCGACGCCACTTCGCGCAGCATCTGCGCACCCATGTTCTCGAACTTGTCTTCGAGCTCGATTTCCTTGGCGACCGAGACGCCGTCCTTGGTGATGCGCGGCGCGCCAAAGGATTTGTCGATGACGACGTTGCGGCCTTTCGGGCCAAGCGTGACCTTCACGGCATTGGCCAGCACATCGACCCCACGGAGCATGCGTTCACGGGCATCGCTATGGAATTTCACTTCTTTCGCAGCCATTCTTTAACTCCTTCAATAGGCAGCTTTTTTGACTAACGCGGGGCGAACGCCTCAGGCGGCGATCTTTTTGGCCGCCTGGGCTTCGATAATACCCATGACGTCGCTTTCCTTCATGATCAGCAGGTCCTCGCCGTTGATCTTGATCTCCGTGCCTGACCACTTGCCGAACAGGATGCGATCGCCGACCTTGACGTCGAGCGCCTGGATCTGGCCGGCATCACTGCGCGCACCAGGACCGACGGCGATGACCTCGCCTTCCTGCGGCTTTTCCTTGGCGGTGTCGGGAATGATGATGCCGCCCTTGGTCTTTTCTTCGGAATCGACGCGGCGGACGAGAATGCGGTCATGAAGCGGTCGGAACGACATGTTTTCCTCCAATGGACAAACAATAACGATGTTGTTCCCCTGGCCGGACCGGATGACCAGTCCGGGCGGGTGCAAACCTCTGTCGAGCGTTTTGCGCGCATTGATCTGGTTTTGCGATTTTTCGATTTCAAGAGGGCGCAGAGAAAAAATTAGCACTCACCCGAAGTGGCTGCTAACACCCTGAGAAGGAACAACAAAATCCGCCGTTGCGTTGAGAATCCCGTTGATGGACGCCAAGATATGCGCCACCTTCTCGTTGTCTGAAATGGAGATGAAGCATGCAATTTTCATCGGATCTAGAGCGCCAGCTCAGCGGTTACGGCCTTACCACTGCCCACATCCTCTACCGCCTTCCGGATTTCGAATCCGTTCTGCAGACTTATGTCTGGCAGGATTACGATCTCGCCCCGGGCTTTCCGGAAATGCACAAGTTCCTCGATTTCTGGCAGTCCAACCTTGACGGACCGCTGCATTCCGTCCGCTATAGCCATCAGCGGCTGATCGGACCGAATGAATGGCGTCGGGTCATTGGCGAGTTAAGGCTGCACTAGTTCGAACCTGACACATTCCACGTCGGCCAGGCATTGCTGCCATAGCTTTCGTCAACCTGCACGGAATCTATGCAAAAGCCCGAGTTCACTCGTGCTCGGCAGGGCATGGCCAATTTGAAGGCGCAGAGAGGCCTGCCGGCAATTTGGTCGAGGCATCGCCGCAGGCCAGGTCGATCTGCGCCTGCTCGAGGCCGGCGGCAGCCGAGAGGTCAAGGCCTTCGATGCGGGTCAGGAACATGAAGGCGCGCTCGAACGTCGCCGGGCCTTCGAAGACGGCGCTGGAGAGATCGGCGCGGGAGAGATTGGCGAAGGAGAATTTCACCCCCGTCAGTACCGCCTTATCGAAATCGGCGCGGCCGAGTTCGGCCTTTTCAAAGCTCGCGCCGGAAAGCCGGGCTCCCGCGAAATTGGCGCGCTGCAGCTCGGCCCCGGCAAAGGACGCGGCGTCCGCGACAATATTGGCGAAGCTGGCGCGATAGGCCTCGATCTTGGCGAAGTTGGCCCCTTCGGCATGTGACCCCTCAAGCGAGGCGCGCACCAAGCTCGCCTTTTCCAGATTGGCGGATTTGAAATTCGAACCGCTGAGATCGGTCAGCGAGAAATCGGTGCTGAAGAGATTGGCGCCTTGGAGATCACTGCCCTGCAGCATCAGGTTCTTCTTCGTGCATTCCTGCCAGTCGAGCTTCGGCGAGGCCGTGCTGCCGCAATCGGCAGCACGCGAGGAAATCGGAGCAGCGGCGAGAAGAAGGAAGGCAAGGAGGCCGAGCGGCAATCTATGCATTACCATTGAATTGTTGATCTCCATGACGCTTATCACGCCGCCTCTCGCGAAGCAGGCGGCCTCTCTTTTCTACACAGCTCAGAATACAATAAAAAGATGGTGACCGCTCCGGCAATGATTTGCCGGTTCACTCCGTCCAGCGAGCGCTCGTCCCTCCGTGGGCCTTGGGCAGGCAGTTCAATCGGCCTCGCCGGGCAGGCGAAGCTCCATGCAGGTGAGGTCCAGCCAGCGGCCGAACTTGGTGCCGACCTCGGAAAATCTGCCGGCAATGCGGAAGCCGAGCTTTTCGTGCAGCCGGATCGAGGCTGTGTTATCAGCCTCGATGCCGGCGATCATCACATGGATATTGGCGGCCGCCGCACGCGCGATCAATTCGCGCATCAGGGCCTCGCCGATGCCGGCGCCGCGATGATCCTTTTCGACATAGACGGAATGTTCGACGGTGTGGCGATAGCCTTCGAAGGCGCGCCAGTCGCCATAGGAGGCGTAGCCCGCGACCTTGCCCGCCATCTCGGCGACGATGACCGGAAAGCCGCGGCCCTTGCGCGCGCTCAGCCATTCCCGTCGGTTTTCGAGATCGACGAACGTTTCGTTCCAGATCGCCGTCGTGTGCTCGACGGCATGATTGTAGATATCCCGGATGGCTGGAAGATCGGCTTCGGTGGCGTCGCGGAGAAGGACGGCGTCTGTCATGATCACCCGGTTCGGATTGACTGCCGGATTGGCATACGCTGCTGATCAAAAGATGTAAACGGCTGACACGCCAGAGAAAGGCTCGCGGGACGCGCTCGGCAGGCCGCAGCTCAGAAGGCTGGCATCGGCAGGCTGAAACAGGTGAAGACGGCTGAATAATGCACAGCCGCGGCGATGACGACGAAACCGTGCCAGATGGCGTTCTGGAAACGTAGTTTCTCCCAGACATGGAAGATGACGCCGAGCGAGTAGATAACGCCGCCGATAACGATCAACAGCATCGAAGCGGAGGGAATGCGCGCGGCGACAGGCCCCGCCACCAGCACGCCGCTCCAACCCATGGCTAGGTAAAGCAGGATGGCGAGGCGGTCATAGCGCCCTGGAAACACGCATTTCAGGACGATGCCGACAGCTGCGAATAGCCATATCACCATCAGCATGAAGAAGAGCAGCGGATCGTCGGCGCCGCGTTCGAGAAAGGGCGTATAGGTGGCGGCGATCAGGATGAAGATCGCCGAATGATCGAAGCGGCGCAGGAACCATTTGGTGCGCGAGACCGGCCAGAGATTGTAAGAAAAGGAGATGGCAAGCGTCAGCACCAGTCCGACGCCATAGATCCAGGCGGCGGCGAGCGCGCCGTGGGAGCTCCAGACCGTGGCGTAGAAGATCAGAGCGGTGGCGCCGATCAGCGCCAGCACAAGACCGACGCCATGGACGATGCCGTCGGCGATCAGCTCATATCTGTCATAAGCCCAGCGAATACCGTTGAACTCGGCCATGCACGCCAACCCGTTTCGTACCCGATTGCGATGGTCGCACCGAACGGGCGGGGGCGCAACTGCGGCGCATCGTGCGCGTGGTAAATCTTCGTGACAGACCACACAGGCGACCTCGACGGCGGCGCAGATTCAGATCTTCTGCCGCTCGACCAGCACGGAGCACTTGGCGTGCCGCACGACACGGTCGGCCGTGGCGCCGATAAAGTAGTTGGAAAAGTCCGGAATATGCGAGGCGAGGATGATGAGGTCGGCGCCGTGGCTTTCGGCGGCTGCGATGATGGCTTTGGCCGGCGGACCGTTGCGGATGTCGATCGTCGCCGTGACCCCGGTTGCGGCGACCAACGCCTCCAGCTTGTCGCGGCCATCCTTCATGGCGTCCTCGAGCATGTTGGCCGGCAGTTCGATCGCGACATAGGTCGGCACATCCTCGACGACGTTGAGCGCGACAATCTGGCCGCCCGCGTCGAGCAGCGAGGCGGCCTTGCGGAGAATGTTCTCTCCCCTGTCGAGGCTGCCGAGCGCGATCGCCACGATGATTTTCCTGTACATGGCTCCCTCCTGACTGAGATGCATAAGCTTGCTCAGATGAAGATATGGGCGCATTGACTCCGATCAAGCAGGTGAAGGTCATCGTCAACATCTGCTCAACGCTTCATCCTCAAAAACAAGCCTTCTGTGAACAATCGGGATAGGCCATATAGAGATCAAGTACGGCAACCGAAGAGACCAGGCGCATGAACCGGCGAGACTTCCTCGGATCTGCCACGGGCGGCATGATTGCCGCCACCGCCGGTACGCCTTGAACTGCAGAGGCAGGAGACCCATTGATGACGACAGAAACATCCTATGCGCTGACGCGGCCTGCCTATATCGACCAGTCGCATCTCGTCGTCACCGACCTCGGCCTCGTTTCCGGCTTCTATCAGTCGATGCTCGGCCTGAAGGTCATCGAGAAGACGACGAGCGGCGAAGTGCTGGGTGTCGGGGGCCATCCGCTGCTGACGCTGACCACGGCAAAGGACGCGGCAGTCGCGCCACGGAATGCCGCAGGCCTTTTCCACACAGCCTTCCTGATGCCCGACCGCACCGAACTGGCGCGCTGGCTGCGCCACGCCGCCCAAAACAACGTTGTGCTCGACGGCGCCTCGGACCATCTCGTCAGCGAGGCGATCTACCTTTCCGATCCCGAGGGCAACGGCATCGAAATTTATGCCGATCGGCCACACGAGGGATGGAAATTCCTTGAGGATGGTATGGTCGAAATGGCGACGCGGCGGCTAGACCTGCAGGCTCTTTATAACAGCGCACCGGAGGATCGCTGGGGCGGCATGGCTGAGGGAACGGCAATCGGCCATCTGCACCTGCAGGTCGGCAATATCCCGCAGGCGGACGCCTTCTACCGCGACGTGCTCGGTCTCAAGCTGATGGCCCGTTATCCCGGCGCAAGCTTTTTTGCCACCGGCGGCTATCACCACCATCTCGCCGCCAACATCTGGAACAGCCAGGGCGCCACTGCCCGCGCCGACAATATGACCGGGCTGTCGGACTACCGGATCCGTTTCAACGACAAGGCGACGCTCGACGCGGCGGTTTCCAGGCTCGACGTGCTGGAGCTCAACAGCGAGAAGCGCGACGGCGGCGTCTTCCTCAAAGATCCCTGGGGCATCGGCCTGACACTTTCGGCCTGAACCTGAAAACCCTATTGAACCTTCTCGGTTCCTGATGGCGTCGTCACCTGCGTCGGTCCGCCGCCGTTTCCGCTTGGCGTTGGCGACCGGTCTGTCGCTTCGGGCGGCCGTGCAGGGCCGGAGGCCGGGTCGTTGTTGAAGGCGCCGGGACCGGAGGGCTGCGTATTGATCGCATCCGGCTTGGTCGAAGCCGTTGCAGTCGGATCATTGTTGCTGGGATCGGGCCAGATTGCAACGCTCACGCCGGCAATGATGAGAACTGCCGCGCCCGCCGCAAGAACGGCCCAAACCCACCAACGCTGCTGATCGGCGGCTTTCAGCCTCGCCTCGTCCGCATAAGGGGGATCGCTCGAATAGGTCTCGGTGCTTTTCTTCTGGTCGGGATCTGCAATCATGAGCACTCTCCTTCCGAGGTCGAACGCCAGCGACGGCGAGGTTGTTCCGGCTGCAGGATCAAATCGGCGCGCGAGCCGACAAAAGGGCGGACGCTTCAGCGCCCTTACAACAGCGCCATGGGGAGGCGGAACCGGAACCGCATCAGCGCGTTTTTGTGGCGAAGCAATCTGGCTTCGGGGACCTCAACGCATGGGCATCGCCAACGGCATCCGCAAACACGCAAAGAAGATCGCCATCGGCGAACGCCAAACCAGCGCCTGGGCTAAGTCGTTGCAGGAGACGGCGGAGGAATTGCCGTCCCCGCCGGTGCATCGGCTTGAGAAGGACGGGCTCGACATCAGCATGGCCTGGGCGATCATCGGCATTTTCGCCATCCTCGGCCTTGCCGCCGTCTATACGATGTCGCTGATCCTGATTCCGGTGACCCTTGCCGTCGTCGTCGGCATGATCCTAGGCCTCGCCGCGGAAAATCTCAGCAAAATGGGTGTGCCGAGGCTTGCCAACGCCTTCCTTCTGTCAAGCAGCGTCGCTTTGGTCATCGTTCTGCTGGTCACTTCGCTTGCCGATCCGCTGGCGACGCTTGCCAACGAAGCCCCGGCTTTCGTCGAGCGGATGATAAGCCGCATCATGCCCTATCTGGAGCGCATCGAATGGCTGCACATCACGCCGGCGACATTCGAAAGCGGGCCGATGTCGATCGGCGCGCTGCTGGAAAACACTGGTAACGTGCTGCATGTGGTGACGACAAGCCTGACGCCGGCACTGATCCAGGGGCTGATCTTCTTCGCCGCGCTGCTCCTCTTTCTTGCCAGCCGCGTCAATCTGCGCAAGACGATCATCATGACCTTCCGCACCCGCCCACAACGGCTGGCCGCGATCCGCGTCATCAATGGCGTCGAGCAGGTGCTCGGCTTCTATTTCGCCACCGCTTCGCTGATCTACATCGGGCTTGGCGTCGTCATGACCATCATCGCCTATGCGAGCGGCTTGTCGGCGCCGGTGCTCTGGGGCTTCTTCGCCTTCCTGTCGAGCTTCATTCCCTATCTCGGCATCACGCTGATGACGCTCTCCGTCGCCATCGCCGGGATCATCACCTATGACGGCTTCATCGTCGGCCTGGTGCCGGCGGCAGCCTTCTTCACCGTGCATCTCGTCATGGAGAACCTGATCTTCCCGGCGGTGATGGGGCGGCGGCTGGAAATCAATCCCTTTATCGTCTTCCTCGCCATCCTGTTCTGGACCTGGATGTGGGGTGCCGTCGGCGCAATGCTGGCGCTGCCGCTGTCGCTGATCGTCATGACTATCATCGAGGAACTGCTGATCGAGGAAAAACCGCAGCCGCAATTGCCGAAGTGATCAAGCGAGGAGACATAAGTGGCGTCCGATCTCGATCTCGACGAATCCGATCATGACCAGATGGTCAGCGGCTGCTCGCTCTGGGGAAAGAATGCCATACGTCCGCAATGGCGGCCGATGGCGCAGAGCTTTTCGACGGATGTTGCGGTGATCGGCGGCGGCATCACCGGCGCGCTGATCGCAGATCATCTGACGGCGCGCGGCTTTTCCGTTGTTATCATCGACCGGGAAGAGCCAGGCTTCGGCAGCACTGCCGCCAGCACCGCGATGCTGCAATGGGAAATCGACAGCACGCTCACAGAACTCGAGACCTATTACGGCTTCGAACGAGCCGCGGGAATCTATCGCCGCAGCGCCGCCGCCGTGGCCGGTCTTTCGAAGCTGATCGCAGCGAACGGAATCGCCTGCGGCTTCCGGCCGCGCAACACGCTTTATCTCGCCTGCAACCTGGAAGGCGCCCGCGATCTCAGGGAAGAGCGCCAGCTTCGACGGCGGGCGGGGCTGCCCGGCGTCTATCTCGAACATCCTGATCTCTTTACGCAATTCGAGTTCGATCGCGATGGCGCAATCTATTCGCCGGGTTCGGCGGAGGCCGATCCGCTGCTGCTCACTTGGGCGCTCATCGCAATGGCGGTCCGGCGCGGCGCGCAGCTGGTCAGCGCTTCCGTGACCGCGCTGCACAGCGAAGGCGATTGCGTCACGGCGGAGACGGATGGCGCCCATGTCATCGAAGCGCGGCATGCCGTGCTGGCGACCGGCTATTCGATGCCGGGCCTCGACATGCCGAAGCTGCACCGCACAAGTTCGAGCTGGGCCTTCGCCACCGTGCCGCAGGATCCCGCCACATTCTGGCGCGACCGGGCTTTGCTCTGGGAGGACAACCATCCCTATCTCTACATGCGCACGACCGCGGACAATCGCATCGTCGCCGGCGGCGAGGACGACGGTACGACAGATGCCGCGGCGCGGGATCGAAAGCTGCCGGCCAAGATCAGCGCCGTCCAGGAGAAGATGAAGCGGTTATGGCCGGGAGCGGAGCCCCGCATCGCCCATGCCTGGGGCGGAACCTTCGGCGAAACGGCCGACGGCCTGCCGCTGATCGGCCCGTTACCCGGCATGCCGCATGTCTTCGCCGCCCTCGGTTATGGCGGCAACGGCATCACCTTCTCCTATCTCGCCGCCCAGATGATCGGGGCGATGATTGCCGGGATCTACCGCGACTGGTTCGAGGATTTCGCGCTCGACCGGGAAGAACCGGGGATACGGCGGTTTGGAGAGGATATGGTGCGGGCCGGGAGTGAGTTGAGGTAAGGACTTCACATTGGCGGGCGTGCCTTATGGCACACCTTCGTGGATCTAGTCCGTCGTCTTATCGTCGCCCCTATCCTGGACGTCCTCCAGACGAACGAACTCGGTGCCCTTGGCCTTGAGGTCGACCAGCGCCTTCGCCACTCCATCGCCCGCCGCATGAGTCGGCTGATTGATGTGGGAGATGACGACATCGCCGTCCTCGGCGGAGGCGATGCGTTTTTCGGTGATCGCTGCGCCGAGCAGCGAACCACCGTCGCCGTTCACCGAGTAGCCGGCGATGCGATAGCCCATGGCGCGAATCTCGCCGATGGCGGAAAGATCGTATTTGGCCGTGGAGCCGCGGAACCAGTGCGGTGCGGGAATGCCGGCCGCGACCATGGCGGCGGCGCCGCCTTCGACTTCCTGCCGCACCGCCTGCGGCGAGCCGGCCGAGGCGATGCCATAGACGAGCGTCGGCGTATCGACGGCCGGAATATGGTTCTCGCCATGGTTTTCGAGCTCGAAGAGATCCGGATTTTGCAGGAAGACGGCAAGGGCTTGCGGGTTGCGCTTCAGCCAGCGGGCGGTGACGAAGATCGTTGCCGGAATGCGCTCGCGCACGAGGGTCGAAAGGATGCGTTCGTCCGCCTGCCCCATGCAGGCGTCGAAGGTGAGCGCGACGCGGGCATGGCCCGGTATGTTGGAACGGGCGATATGCAGATGCGGCTCGACGAGCTTGACCGACGGCGCCTTGGCCGGACCAATTGCGGTCGGGGCCGAAGCGATTGGCGGAGGCATTTCGTCCGCCAATGCAGCGGAGAAGGAGGCGAGAAGCAAGACCGATGTGAGCAGGATGCGGTTCATGTCATGGACTTTACAATTCGAGCGCCGCGACTCTAGCCGCTCGCCTTGCCAGACGCCATGTGGCCGGATGTCACCGCAGCCGCCGGCTGGAGACCGCATCAATCGTAGAGATAGTACTTGTCCCACTTCTCGCGCGGCACCTTCTCACCGATCTGGTAGTCGAGCTGGCGCACGTTGATATGCTGCGGGCCGGTGATGCAATTGTAGGAAAGATGATACCAGTCGCCCTTGCTGCGGAAGACCGCGCCCGGCGCCTGCAGCGAATTGTCGCCGGCGATCGGGTCCTTGAAGGTATAGGCGATCACCTTGTCGGGCTTGAAGCCGGTGCTGTCCTTGTTGATGCGGCTCATCGCTTCCGTGTCGCAGCTCTGTTCGAGGCGGGTGGAGGGATCGAGTTTTTCCAGCTGCTTCTTAATAGCCGGGTCGACGGCAAAGGCGGGGGCAGCCAAGCCGGCCAGGGATACAAACAGGAGCAGACGTTTCGGCATTGCGGAGGAAATCCCTTACTGTTGTACAGTCTTCATCCTGCCGCCGGCGGCTTGCCGGGGGCTGGCACGTGCAAAATTCGCTCTGCGATAGCGGACCTCCTTAAACATTGTGGTGACATCAAGGCACGGCGGGCGGTGCCGTCTCCTCGACTGTGGACGGTCACCTGCACCCTTGGCGCTTGATCCGGCGGCTGCGCGCCTCTATCTCTTGCCAACCCGACATTCCGACCGGAGCCAATTCCTTGTCCGTCTTCAAGAGCCTGCCGACACCGCCCGCCGCACCGAAAAAGCCCGTCTCCGATACGCGCCACGGCATTACCCGCACGGACGATTACGCCTGGCTGCGCGCCGACAACTGGCAGGCAATGTTCAAGGACCCGTCGATCCTCGACCCCGAGATCCGCCGGCATCTGGAAGCCGAAAACGCCTATATGAATGCGGCGATGGAGGATACCAAACCGCTGCAGAAGGCGCTGTTTGCCGAAATGCGCGGCCGCATCAAGGAAGATGACAGCTCGGTGCCGATGAAGGACGGCGCCTATGCCTATGGCACGTTCTATGTGACCGGCGGCGAACAGCCGCGCTATTTCCGTATTCCCCGCGACGGCGACGTCGCCGACGAGGCGATCCGCACCGTCCTGCTCGACGGCGACAAGGAGGCATCAGGCAAGGCCTATTTTCGCCTCGCCGGCCTCGACCATTCGAGCGACCACAGCCGCGGCATTTGGGGCTATGACGACAAGGGCTCGGAATTCTTCACCCTTAAAGTGCGCGACCTAGCGACCGGTGAAGATCTCGATGACCGGATCGAGAATACCGGCGGCGGCGGCGTCTGGGCGCCTGATGGCAAGAGCTTCTTCTATTCGGCGCTCGATGAGAACCACCGGCCCTCGAAGGTGTTCCACCACATTGTCGGCCAGCCGCAATCGGAAGACCGGCTGGTCTATGAGGAGGCCGATGCCGGCTTCTTCATGGGTGTCGGCGGCTCGCTGCTCGACGACTTCATCTATATCGATATTCACGACCACGAGACCAGCGAATACCGGCTGCTGTCGACCAAGGACCTGACGGCCGAGCCGAAGCTGGTGGCGGCGCGCGAGGAAGGCATCGAATATTCGCTGACCGAGGGCGGGGATGTCTTCTATATCCTGACCAATGACGGCGGCGCCAAGGATTTCAAGATCATGGAAGCGCCGGTGGACAATCCGGGCAAGGAAAACTGGCGCGAAGTCGTCGCTCACAAGCCCGGCACGCTCATCATCAGCCACATGGCCTATGCCCGCCATCTTCTGTGGCTGGAGCGCAAGGACGGGCTGCCGCGGATCATGATCCGCGACCGGGCGACCGGCGAGGAACATGCGATCGCCTTTGCCGAGGAGGCCTATTCGCTCGGGCTTTCGGGCGCGGCGGAATACGATACCGACGTCATCCGCTTCTCCTATTCCTCGATGACGACGCCGTCGCAGCTCTACGACTACAATATGGTGACGCGCGAGCGCACGTTGTTGAAGACGCAGGAGGTTCCCTCCGGCCATAATCCCGACGACTACGTCACCCGCCGCGTCTTCGCCCCGACATGGGACGGCGAGACGGTGCCGGTCACCCTGCTCTATCGCAGGGATACGCCGCTCGACGGCAGCGCCCCCTGCCTGCTTTACGGCTACGGCGCCTACGGCATCACCATTCCGGCCGGCTTCAACACCAATTGCCTGTCGCTTGCCGACCGCGGCTTCGTCTATGCCATCGCCCATATCCGCGGCGGCAAGGACAAGGGCTTTGCCTGGTACGAAGACGGAAAGATGGACAAGAAGACGAATAGCTTCAAGGACTTCGTCGCCGCGGCCGATTATCTGAATCAACAGAAGTTCACCTCTTACGCGAAGATCATCGCCGAAGGCGGATCGGCCGGCGGCATGCTGATGGGCGCCGTCGCCAACATGGCGCCGGAGAAGTTCGCCGGTATCATCGCCGCCGTTCCCTTCGTCGACGTGCTCAACACCATGCTTGATGACACGCTGCCGCTCACCCCGCCGGAATGGCCGGAATGGGGCAATCCGATCGACAGCAAGGAGGAATACGAGCAGATCGCCGCCTATTCGCCCTATGACAATGTCGAGGCAAAGGCCTACCCGCCGATCCTGGCGCTCGGCGGCCTTACCGATCCGCGCGTCACCTATTGGGAGCCGGCCAAGTGGGTGGCGAAACTGCGCGACAAGACAACGGGCGAGGCGCCGATCCTGCTCAAGACCAACATGGACGCCGGCCATGGCGGGGCGTCGGGACGGTTCCAGCGGCTGGAGGAGATTGCGTTCGAGTATGCATTTGCGATCAAGGTGGCTGGGAAGATGTGAGGTGGCGGCGACGGCACAAGATCGAGCGAGAGAGAAATGCCAGTCTACATCGCCCTCCTCCGCGCGATAAACGTCGGCGGCACCGGCTCGCTGCCGATGGCTGAACTCAAGGTGATCTGCGAAGGCGTCGGCTTTACCGACGTGAAAACCTACATCCAGAGCGGCAATGTGCTTTTCCGCTCTGACGAGACTGAGAAGGCGGTCGCGGAAAAACTCGACGCCGCGCTCGGACAAAAGATGGGCAAGCGGCCGGGCGTGATGGTGCGCAGCCGGAAAGAGCTCGAGGCGATTGCCGCCAACGCGCCCTTTGTCGATGCCAAGCCGAATTTCCTGCTCGTCACCTTCCTGTCCGAAAAGGCGTCCGGCGATGCGCTCGATAAAATGGTGGCGCCCGATGGCGAGGAGGCGAAGCTCGCCGGCCGGGAGATCTACGTGTACTACCCCAACGGGTCCGGCCGCTCGAAGCTGAAGCTGCCTGCGCTTAAATCAGGCACCTCGCGCAATCTCAATACCGTGCGCAAGCTTGCGGAAATGGCCGCTGACATGGAGGACAAGATCTGAGAACAAGGATTAAGAACGGCTGCGTCGCGCAGAATTTGATTCAGGCGAAGCGCCTCAAGTGCTTGTTTTCATGGCGCCGCTTTTCTCAAGAAGCATCTTTGGCCCGCTTGGCCTTATAGCCGCTGATCTCCTCGCCAGCGGTCGGCGAAAAACGCAGGTTCCAGACGGTCGCGGTGATCGAGATGATGGTGACGACGATGAAGGCGGTCGAGAAATCGCCGAGATCAGGCGTTTCGCTGCCTGAGAAAGCCATGGAGCCGTGCAGCGCCAGGGCCCCGATGCAGATGCCGAGCGACAGCATCAGCTGCTGAAAAGTGGTGTAAAAACTGGTGGCCGAGCTCATCCGCTCCTTGTCGATCTCGTCATAGGCGATGGTGTTGTAGGCGGTGAACTGGAACGACAGGAAGAAGGCGCTGAGCACCAGAACGACGAAGATGAGCGGCATCGGCCAGTCCGGCCGGAAGGCGGCGCAGAGGGCATAGCCGGCCGTGCCGAGGATGCCGTTGAGGACGAGGCTGCGGCGGAAGCCGAGCCGGCTGAAGACGAACCGCGCCATCGGCTTCATGGCGAGCGCGCCGAGCGCGGTTGATATGACGATCTGACCGGCCGCGGCGGCGGAAAGGCCGAAGCCTATCTGGAACAGCAGCGGCAGCAGGAAAGGCTGGGCGCCCTGGGTGATGCGCGTCAGCGAACCGGCAATGACCGAGGTGCCGAAGCTCGACACCTTCATCAGCGAAAAATCCATGATCGGCGACGGATGCCTGCGGGCATGCCTCAAATAGCCGATGCCGAAGAGCAGGCCGACTGATATCAGGAAGATCGAAAAGGCGCCCTCGCCTTCATGACTCGACATTTCGAAGCCGAAGAGCAGCGAGCCGAGCGAAATGCCAGAGAGGATGAAGCCGATCGTATCGAAGGGGCCGGCCGCCTTGCCCTTGACCTCGTCGATATAGATCGAGACGAAGATCATGCCGATAATGCCGATCGGCACGTTGATGTAGAAGATCCAGCGCCAGTCGAGATAGGTGACGATGAAGCCGCCGAGCGGCGGACCGACGATCGGGCCGATCAACGCCGGCACCAGCAGCCAGGACATGGCGCTGACCATATCCTTGCGGGCGACGCTGCGCATCAGCACCAGACGGCCGACCGGCATCATCATGGCGCCACCCATTCCTTGCAGCAGCCGCGCCAGCACCAGGAAGGGCAGCGTCGGGGCCAGCGCGCAGAGGACGGAGCCGATGACGAAGACGGCGATCGCCGCCCTGAACACTGTGCGCGAACCGAAGCTGTCGGCCATGCGGCCGCTCGCCGGAATGAAGATCGCCAGGCTGAGGAGATAGGAGGTCAGTGAGATCGACATGGCCGGCGCGCTGACGGCGAAATCGCGCGCCATGGTGGGCAGCGCGGTCGCCAGCACGGTCGCGTCGATATTTTCCATCAGCATCGCACTCGCGACGATCATCGCGATCACCCGAAAATTGGGCGCGGCGCGCCGAACCATCGGCGCCTGATAAATCTGATCCGACATCGTCCGGAATCACTCACGGTGGCGCGGCGGAGCAGAGGAAGCAGCAAGGCCGCGGGGATGACATGGCACAAGGCCAAGGGGAGACGATCTGCTATACGCCCGAGATCATGGCGGGGCTATGGCCTTTCTGGCAAAGCAGCTTTGACGAGAGGTAAAAGCAGATCACGATTCCTTGCATCGGCATGATCTGCGTGACGGCCGACCGACCGGGCGCGCAAGACCGGCTTGCGCGCGGGCCAGCCCGGTCCTACCTATGAACAATGACCTCGACCCCGCAGAAAATCCGGTCCGGTGCGGCCTTTCCGTTCGACAACAGCTATGTCGGCTTGCCCGAGCGCTTCTTTGCGCGGCAAATGCCGACGCCGGTGGCCGAGCCCCGGCTGATCAAGCTGAACGAACCGTTGGCCGCCGAGCTCGGCCTTGACGTCGAGACGCTACGCCGCGACGGCGCGGCGATCTTTTCCGGCAATCTCGTTCCCGAAGGGGCCGAACCGCTGGCGATGGCCTATGCCGGGCATCAGTTCGGCGGCTTCTCGCCGCAGCTCGGCGACGGCCGGGCGATCCTGCTCGGCGAGGTGGTCGACCGCAGCGGCAAGCGTTTCGATATCCAGCTGAAGGGCGCCGGGCCGACACCTTTTTCGCGCCGCGGCGACGGCCGGGCGGCAATCGGGCCGGTGCTCAGAGAATATATCATCAGCGAGGCGATGTTCGCGCTTGGCATTCCCGCCACACGGGCGCTGGCGGCCGTGACAACGGGCGAACCGGTCTATCGCGAAGAGGTGCTGCCAGGCGCGGTCTTCACCCGGGTGGCGGCGAGCCATATCCGTGTCGGCACTTTCCAGTATTTCGCCGCAAGGGGCGACACAGACGGCGTGCGGGCGCTCGCCGATTATGTAGTCGACCGCCACTATCCCGAACTGAAGGCTGCCGAAGAACCCCATCTCGCGCTGTTTTCGGCAATCGCGGAGCGCCAGGCGGCGCTGATCGCCCGCTGGCTGCATGTCGGCTTCATCCATGGCGTGATGAATACGGATAACATGACGGTATCTGGCGAGACGATCGACTTCGGCCCTTGCGCCTTCATGGATGTCTATAACCCGGCGACCGTCTTTTCGTCGATCGACCAGCATGGCCGTTATGCCTATGCCAATCAGCCGTCCATCGGCCAGTGGAACCTTGCCCGGCTCGGCGAAACGCTGCTGCCGCTGATCGGCCCCGAGCCGGACGACGCGGTCGACAAGGCCAATGCCATCATCCGCGCCTATGGCGAGCGGTTCCAAGCCGAGTGGCTTGCCGGCATGCGAAGAAAAGTCGGCATTGCCGGCGAAGAAGATGGCGATCTCGAGCTTGTCCAGGCGCTGCTATCGCTGATGCAGGCACAGGGCGGCGATTTCACCCTGACGTTCCGGCGGCTCGCCGATCTGGCCGGCAACGACGGCGCAGAGCCCGCCTTTGCCGGGGGCTTCCGGGAACCGGAAGCCTGCACCCCCTGGCTCACGCGGTGGCGCGAGAGATTATCGCGCGATCCGCAGACAGCGGCCCAACGCGCCAGCGCCATGCGCCGCGTCAACCCAGCCTTCATCCCCCGCAACCACCGGGTCGAACAGGCGATCGAGGCTGCGGTCGAACACGGCGATTTCTCGCTGTTCGAGGCGCTGCTCACCGTGCTGTCGAAGCCGTACGAAGACCGGCCGGAATTTGCCGCTTATATGGAACCGCCGAAGCCGGAGGAACGAGTGCTGCAGACTTTCTGCGGGACCTAAGCGGCTTCAATACAACCGTACCGTGACATCCACCTGCGGCAAATGCAGCCGTTGAAAGGCATCTCCCTCGCTCTATCTGCCTGACCGGCGGACCTTTTCCGCTGATCCCCCACCGGCTAACCCACGCGGGAGACAGCCTTATGGCGCTCGTCATCACCTCCATTCTCTTCATCATCATCGGGGTTGCGCTCGGCGGCGGCGGGCTCTGGCTCATCTCGCTCGGCGGCAGCATTTTCTATCTGTTTGCCGGCCTGATGTTCCTCATCACCGCAGCGCTGCTGCTGATGCGCAAGGCGGTTGCGCTCTGGGTCTATGCGGTGCTCGTGGTCGCCGCACTCGCCTGGGCGATCTGGGAGGTGGGATTCGACTGGTGGCAGCTCGGCCCGCGCGGCGGCGTCATCATCCTGCTCGGCCTCTGGCTGCTGACGCCCTGGATCCGTCGGCCGCTCGGCTTTCGCAGCCCGACCGGCATTGTCTACGGCGCTAATCCCTGGCCGCTCGCCGTGCCGGTCATTCTCGCTATCCTCGTCGCCGTCTATTCGATGACGACGGATCCGCATGATCTGGCCGGTGATCTGCCGAAGGATGCGGTCGCCGCCAATCCAGCCTTCGGCGGCAGCGTGCCGGACGGCGAATGGCACCAATATGGCCGCACGCCGTTCGGCCAGCGCTATTCGCCGCTCGACCAGATCAATGTCGCGAATGTCTCCACCCTGAAGGAAGCCTGGCGGTACCAGACCGGCGACGTCAAGCGGCCGGAGGATATCAGCGAGACAACCTATCAGGTGACGCCGCTGAAGGTGAAGGACACGCTCTATCTCTGCACGCCGCATAACTGGGCGATCGCACTCGACGCCAAGACCGGCAAGGAGAAATGGAAATACGACTCGAACTCGGGCATGAATCCCAACCGGCAGCACCAGACCTGCCGCGGCGTCACCTATTATGCCGATCCTGATGGCGCCGCCGGCGAGCCCTGCGCCGAGCGCGTCTACCTGCCGACCTCAGACGCCCGGCTGATCGCCCTCGACGCGGCGGACGGCAAGGTCTGCACCAGTTTTGCCGATCAGGGCGTGCTGCATCTGGAAACCGGCATGCGCTTCAATCCGGCCGGCTATTATTATTCCACCTCGCCGCCGGTCGCGGTGGCCGGCGAGATCATCATCGGCGGGGCGGTCAACGACAATTATTCGACCGAGGAGCAATCCGGCGTCATCCGCGCCTTCGACATCAAGACCGGCGCACTGATCTGGAACTGGGATTCCGGCAATCCCGACGTGACGACGCCGATCGCCGACGGCCAGACCTACACGACCAACTCGCCGAACAGCTGGTCGGTCTTCAGCGTCGATGAGGCGCTCGGCATGGTCTACATCCCGCTCGGTAACCAGGTGCCCGATCAGATCGGCATCGGCCGCAGCGACAATGTCGAGAAATTCTCTTCTTCGATCGTCGCGCTCGATATCGCCAGCGGCCAGCTGCGCTGGGTGCGCCAGACGGTGCATCATGACCTCTGGGACATGGACGTGCCGGCCCAGCCGGCGCTCATCGATCTGACCAAGCCTGACGGCAGCGTGGTTCCCGCCCTCGTCGGCCCGACCAAGCAGGGCGATCTCTATGTGCTCGACCGGCGCAGCGGCGAGCCGATCATCCCGACCAAGGAGATTCCGGCGCCCGGCGGCGCAGTCTCGGGCGATCATACGTCGCCGACGCAGCCGATCTCCGACCTCACCTTCTCGCCCGAGCCGCTTCGGGAAAAGGACATGTGGGGCGTGTCGCTGTTCGACCAGCTCCTCTGCCGCATCGACTTTCACCGCTACCGCTATGAGGGCCGCTACACGCCGCCGTCGCTGAAAGGCACGATCGTCTATCCCGGCAATTTCGGCACCTTCAACTGGGGTTCGGTGGCTGTGGATCCGGAGCGGCAGATCATGTTCGGCATGCCGACCTATCTCGCCTTCACCTCGCGCCTGGTGCCGGCCGCCGACATTCCGCCGCGAGGACAGGACGAGAAGGGCAGCGAACAGGGGCTCAACCGCAATGACGGCGCACCCTACGGCGTCTTCATGGGTCCCTTCCTCGGACCGCTGCAGATCCCCTGCCAGGCGCCGCCATGGGGCTATGTCGCCGGCGTCGACCTGCGCACCGGCAAGATCGCCTATATGCACAAGAACGGCACCGTGCACGACATGACGCCGCTGCCGCTGCCTTTCAAGGTGGGCGTGCCCGGCATCGGCGGGCCGATGCTGACCAAAGGCGGAGTCGCCTTCCTCGGCGCGGCGGTCGACAACTACCTGCGCGCCTATGACGTGACGAACGGGCGCGAGCTCTGGCGGGCGCGCCTTCCGGCCGGCGGCCAGGCGACGCCGATGACCTATACGACCGACGACAACAAGCAATATGTCGTCATGGTCGCCGGCGGCCACGGCTCGGTCGGCACCACGCCCGGCGATTACGTGATCGCGTATACGCTACCGTGATGGGAAATCTTCTCGCGAGCTCCATGCGGCCGCCGCATGAGCCCCACGGAAAGTGGAGCGTTTCGATCACCCGCGTTTCCCTCACATTCCGTCATCGGCGGGCCTGACCCGGCGATCCATGCTGCGGGCGCCGACTGGAGAGCTGACGTCCGGCGAAACCCACCCTGAAGTCAGGTGCATGGATGCTCGGGTCAAGCAAAAAGCGGATGCCGGGAGCCTCTATCGCCGGCCTCGGCGACATAGACGGCGGCACGACGGGCACCAGCGGAGCGGAAAGCGAATGGGGCAGAGGTCTCGTTCGCCGCATGCCTACTCCGGCAACCCCGCCATACGAAGCGCCTCTATATAGCGATTGCGGTCATCCGGTCGCCGGAACGGTGGGAGAATATCGGCGAGGTTCGAAAGCCGAAGCGCCGGATCCAGCAAGCGCAGGCGCGCAATCGTTTCCCCTGCTTCCGCTTTCCGCCCGGCCATGGCTTGGCCCGCCGCCATCACCCGCATCGCGCTGGGGTAATTCGGCTGATGGCGCAACGATTTTGCGGCCCAGACGGCGGCGTCCTCGTAACGGCCGGCGCAGAAGTGAGCCAGGCCGGTATTGAACTGCCAGGCAAACAGGCGCGGATCCACGGGGCTCAGCCTCATGGCGAGGGCAGCATGTTCGACGGCCTTGTCCGGCTCGCCCAGGCAGGCTCGCACCCAACTGCTGACGCCCAGGGCAACGGCCAGGTACGGGTTGAGGAAGAGCGCGCGATCGATGCAAGCCGCGCTGTCATCGAGGTCGCCGCCGACATAACCGAGCACATATCCGCCATAGGCGAGCGCGACTGCATCGTCCCAGCCGAGTTCGACGGCTCTTCTCGCCAGTTGGGTCGCCTCGGCAATTTCGTTGGCCGGATCGATCATCCAGCCATTGCTCTTGCGGGTCGCGTAGCATCGCGCCGCCCGGGCGTGGGCGATGGCAAAATCCGGATCGCGCTCGATTGCCTTCATGAATAGCCGCAGAGCCTCGTCGACGACTGATCTGTTGGTCACCGTCCGATCGAAGGCCGCCAGCCCGCGGAGATAATAGTCATAGGCGTCGAGGCTCTCGGTCGGCTTGCGTTTGGCCCGCTCGATCTCCGCCTCTTCCACTTTCGGCGTTATTGCGCCGACAATGCTGGATGCGACCTGATCCTGCAGATCGAACAGGTTCGCCAAGGTTCCGTCAAAACGGTCTGCCCAGAGATGCGCGCCGGTCGAGGTGTCGATGAGTTGTCCGGCGATACGAAGCCGGTCGCCCGCGCGGCGCACGCTTCCCTCGACCACATAGTCCACGTCCAGCTCGCGCCCGACCCGCTTTATGTCGACGGCCTGCCCCTTGTAGGTGAAGCTCGAATTGCGGGCGATGACATAGAGATGACGGAACTGCGCAAGAGCGATGGTGATATCCTCCACGATGCCGTCGGCAAAATATTCCTGCTCCACATCGCCGCTCAAATTCTGAAACGGCAACACCGCAAGGGATGGCCGATCATGATGTTTCGTCGGAGCGGAGAAGACCTGCAGCTGCGGCTCGACTGCGGCCGCGGCCCGCCGATCACCGGATCGCTGCCGCGGTTGCAGCGAGGCAGCCAGGGACGACGTCTCCGCTTCGGGTTCGACATCCAGATGCTTCTTCAGGAGAGCTCGGCAGGTCTCGAACTGGCGCAAGGCCCTGTTCTCGTGGCCGCGGAGAGTGTGGATCCGCATCAACGCCCTGTGAGCACCCTCCGCCGTCGGGTCAGAGGCGAGAAGCCTCTCGGCAAGCCCTTCACAGGACGGTTCTTCCGCGAGCCTGGTTCCAAGAGGGCAAGGCTCAAACGCTCCACGAGCTGCAGCGCCTTGCGCTGATATGTGCTTCGGTACGGTGCGAACCACTCAGCCAATTCATCCGGAATGGACTCGCCTTCAAGCAGATCGCCGCGGTAGAGATCCGCTGCGGAGGCGAGATCTGCGCTCGCCCCCGTCCCCAGCTTCCGGTCGAAGAGCGAAATGTCGGCTTGATCGGGATCGACGAAAAGCGCCACCGTCTCCTGATCCCCTTCGATAGAGACGGTGCCGTCACTGCTCGCCGGGAACGACCGCCTGATGTCGACCAGCGCCTGCCGCAAACTATTGCGGGCCTGCTCATTACCTCGTCCCGGCCAGAAGGCTTCGGACAGCACCTCCCTGCGGAAGCCGCGGCGGCCTGCCAACGCCAGGGCAGCAAACAGCAGCGACGTCTTGCGCGTGGCGAAGCGGACTGGCCGGCCTTCTCCGGAGATGACCTCGAGACCGCCTAGCAACCTGATGCGCATAGAAAGCCCCCAGACTTTGAACCGCCGCTCGCAGAATAGCATTTGGGAAGACGGATTTAACACCGATTTAGCGGCGGCTTGTCGAAGTTTTCTTCCCGGTTCACGCTCAGCCGAACAGGCCGAAAACGCTCGTATGGCAGATTTCCACCCGCACATCACAAGTGGAGATCGGAAATGGCTCATACGGAAACACAGCCTATCGTCAGCGCGCCGACAAACCAGGTGGCTGGCCCCACGAACATCATCGCAAACCTGATCGCTGGCCTGCAGGCGTGGCGACGGGCGGTCGTGAGCCGGCAACGACTGGCCGAGCTGACACCCGATCAGCTGAGAGACATCGGTCACCCGGAGGCCAATCGGCCCGTGCTCGAAATCAAAGCGGGCCTGATCACGAATTTGATGTCGATGCGGTAATCAATTGATTCTGATGCGATTTAACACATCACACCATCTCGGTGATCATCCTGCCGACTTCGGCAAAGGTCGGGTTGAGATCCTTCACCGGCGCGGTCGCTTCGGCGATATAGACGGCAGCGACGATCGGCCCACGGTCCGGCGGCCAGATAACGGCGATGTCGCCGAGGGAGCCGTTCGGGCCGGTGCCGGTCTTGTCGCCGACCTTCCAATCGGCAGGCAGGCCGGCCCGCAGCCTTTCCTTGCCCGTGGTGCTCGCCACCAGCCAGGCGATCAGCTTGTCGCAAGAGGCCCCGGTCAACACCGAGCCGAGCGTCAGATTGCCGAGCGTATCGAGCATCGCATCCGGTGCCGTGGTGTCGCGCGGATCGTCCTTACGACCCTCGTTCAGTGTCGGTTCGGTGCGGTCGAGACGCGTGGTGCCGTCGCCGATCGAGCGCAGCCAATCGGTCAGTGCCGGCGGGCCGCCGAAACTTTCGAGCAGCAGGTTGCCGGCGGTGTTGTCGCTGACCGTTACCGCCGCCTCGCAGAGTTCGGCGATCGTCATGCCGTCGGCACCGGCGTGTTTTTCGCTGAGCGGCGAATAGTCGACGAGCTTGTCCCTGCCGTAGGTCACCCGGCGCTCGAGGCTCTCCTGCCCCTTGTCGACGCGGGCAAGGACGAAGCCTGCCGCCAGCGCCTTGAAGGTGCTGCACATCGGAAAAGCTTCGCTGCCGCGATAGCCGAAGGAAATGCTCGTCTGAGTGTCGAGCACCGAGACGCCGAGGCGTCCGCCGGTGCGCTTTTCCAGCGCGGCCAGGCGACGCTCGATATTGTCGTCGCCCTCCCCCGCAGTTTCCTGTGCATTGGCCGCAAGCGCCAGCGTGGACAGGCCCAAGGCAGGCAGGCAGAGTGCCGAGCCGATCAGCATGCGGCGAGTAAGGCTGGGGTCCATAAATTCCTCCGACGATTCGGAGAATAGAGCTAAGGACCGATTGCGGCGGCATCTCGTCCCCGCTGCAACTTGTTGTCGGCCGCTGCAACCTTGTTGTCAGCCGCTGCACCCTTGTTGAGTAGCAGCGATTTCGTCCTCCGCCCGCAGCAATCAGGCGGCGCGCGTGACCTCGACCGTCACATGCGACAATTCTTCCAGCGCCGAAAGCCTGTCCTTGTAAAAGGCCGGATCGCGCGCCTGCGAGGTGACGACCGCGACGATCGCTGCATGATGGCCGGGGCCGACCTGCCAGACATGCAGGTCGGTGATCCGATCCTCCTCTGTCTCGATCGCCTGGCGGATTTCGCCCGGCAGGGTCTCGCCTTCGGGCATGATGTCGAGAAGGACGCCGCCCGACGATTTCAGCAGGCTCCAGGACCAATTGGCGATGACCAGGCCGCCGACGATGCCCATGATGGGATCGAGCCAGAGCCAACCATAGAGGCTGCCGAGGGTGAGCGCCGCGATGGCGAGCACTGACGTGAGCGCATCGGCCATGACATGCAGATAGGCGGCGCGGATATTGTTGTCGCCGGCCTCTGCGTGATGGTGGGCATGGTCGCCGTGACCGCCATGGCCGTTGCGGTGTGCGTGGTGCCCATGCGCGTGATGGCCATGCGCGTGCGCATGATGTCCATGCGCGGCATGACCGCCGCCGGCCAGCAGCCAGGCGCTGGCGAGATTGACGGCAAGGCCGATGACCGCGACGGCGATTGCCTGGGCAAAGCCGATCGGCACCGGATTGGAGAGGCGCAGCAGGCTCTCCCAGGCCATCAGGAGGGCGATCAGGGCAAGGACAATGGCGCTGGCGAAGCCGGCGAGATCGCCGAGCTTGCCGGTGCCGAAGGTGAAGCGCGGATTGCGCGCCTGCCGGCGGGCAAAGAGATAGGCGAGCGCGGAAATTAAAAGAGCGCTGGCATGGGTTGACATATGCCAGCCATCAGCGACGAGGGCCATGGAGCCGTAGACGGTGCCGGCGGCGATTTCCGCCACCATCATCACCGCCGTCAGCGCAATCACCAGCCAGATGCGCCGCTCGTTGCGCAAATGATCGGCGCCGAGGAACACATGATCGTGTTGGAGGGCTTTCACTTCGACTTTCCCGATCCCGGCATTCATTCCCAGGGTCCTTCTCTCATCAGCGGATATAGGTTCTCAGCACTTCAGATATTTCTTCGACTGCCTCGGCCCGGGCTCTGTCGTCCTCGGCATTGAGCACGTGCTCGCGCAGGTGATCATCCAAAACCTCGCCGGTCAGCCCGGTCAGCGCGCCCCGAATGGAGGCGAGCAGTCGCAGGATTTCGCCGCAGGGGCGTTCAGCCTCGAGCGCCCGCTCGACCGCTTCCAGCTGCCCCTTCAGGCGGCTGACGCGGGCAATGAGCTTCTTCTTCTGCAGGGTGGTGTGAGACATCGCAGACCTTCGGGTAGCATAGGGGGGTATCCTATTTGGGTTCTCGGCTGGATTCAAGGCCTGAGATGTTTCAACGTCACGCGCTCACGCCATTGACAAATGCCGCGTTTGCGGCGATGGATGCTGCATGATCAAGAACGTGCACCAGAGCCGCTCGTATTTTTGGCTGTACCTGTAAAGGGCGGCCGGACAGATCATATTGTCAACAAGCCGCCGTCAGGCGGCTTTGTTGTATCGGCAGCGTCCTGACGGCAGATTATCAAAGGACGCGAAAACCATGACTGAAATCGAAGACAGCGAAATTTCACTGATGCGCCCATCGGTGGTGACGATCCGCGCCGCCAAGCCGCGCGACCTGCCCGAGCTCAACGAGATGATCGCGCTGCTTGCCGCCCATCATGGCGACGCGGCCGCGACGACGCCGGAGCAATTGGAGCGCGACCTGTTCGGCCCGCTGCCCTGGATCACCGCGCTTGTGGCAGAGACCAGCGAAGGGCTGATCGGCTATGCCATTCTCGTGCCGCTCTACAGGGCGCAGGAAGGCAAACGCGGCATGGACCTGCACCATCTCTTCGTGCGCGACGGCCATCGCGGCCACGGCACCGGTCAGCTGCTCGTCGACCGCGCCCGCGAGACGGCGCGCAATGCCGGCTGCGGTTACCTCTCCGTCAGCGCCGCTACCGGCAATGTGCTGGCGCATCGTTTCTACGAGCAGATGGATTTCACCCCGCGGCCGGTGACCGGCATGCGTTACATGCAGTCGATCGCATAACCCGCCCCGCGAGTCTAAGTCTGTGTTGATGAGGAGATTTCATGCCTGACTTCAAACTCCATTGCTTCGCTCTCTCGGGGAAC
Source organism: Rhizobium sp. NXC14 (assembly GCF_002117485.1). Taxonomy (NCBI): domain Bacteria; kingdom Pseudomonadati; phylum Pseudomonadota; class Alphaproteobacteria; order Hyphomicrobiales; family Rhizobiaceae; genus Rhizobium; species Rhizobium sp. NXC14. Next base: position 1,289,571 of record NZ_CP021030.1, on the reverse strand, counting down.
GCCTACAAGGTCGCCCTCTTCTTCGCCCTTGCCGGCATCGAGTGGGAGAGCATTTTCGTCGATTATCTCGGCGGTGAAACGCGAACCGAACAATGGCGCGAAACCATCAACGAACAGGGCGAGGCGCCCGTGCTCGAACATGGGCAGACGAAGATCAGCCAATCGGGAGTTATCCTCGACTACTTGTCAGAGGTGACGGGGCAGTTCGGGGCGCAGTCAGCCGAAGAACGGCGCGAGATCATGCGTTGGATCCTTTTCGACAACCATAAATTCACAAGCTGTTACGCGACGTTGCGGTTCATCTTTGGCCTTCAGAAGAGCGGCGAGACGCCGGTCGTCGAGTTTTTGAGGCTGCGGGCCAAGGCTGCCTATGCAATTGTCGACGGCCACCTTGCCCACCGAGCCTTTATGGTCGGCAACCGGGTGACAATCGCAGACCTCTCCTTGGCTGGCTACGTCTTCATGCCGGAGGAAACCGGGATCGATCACAGAGCCTATCCGGCGATCGCAGCCTGGAAAGACCGGATCAGCAGCATGCCAGGCTGGCGCCACCCCTATGATCTGATGCCGGGTCCCACCTCGCTTTAAACAATTTGAACAAGCGTCCTCGTCCGTCCGAATGGACGCACCGCCGCTTTAACGTCCCGGCACGGCCTTGAGATAGGCGGCGATCGCCTCGCGGTCGGCAGCCGGCAGGCGGGCGATATTGTGCTGCACATCGACCATCGAACCGCCGACGGAATCGAAATCGGGCGTGAAGCCGGTTTCGAGATAGTTGGCGATATCCGCCTCGCTCCAGTTGCCGATGCTCTTCGAAGCTGGGGTGATATCGGGTATGCGCCCCTTCCCCTCCGGATTAGGCGCGCCGGCGAGCCACAGATCGGCCTGGAAGCCGCCGAGCGCGTCGCGCGGCGTGTGGCACTCGCCGCAATGGCCGGGGCCTTCGACGAGATATTGCCCGCGCTTGATCTTGTCATCGTTCTTGGCGAGCGCGACGCGCGGCTGATCGTTGAAATAGAGGAATTTCCAGCCGCCGAGCGCAAGGCGGATGTTGTAAGGAAAGGGCAATTCATGCGGGGGCGCGACGCTGGTGCTCTTCGGCAGGGTTTTCAGGAAGGCGAAGAGATCGTTGACGTCCTTGTCGCTCATGCGGGAATAGGAGCCATAGGGAAAGGACGGGTAAAGATGCTCTCCGCCCGGGGCGACGCCGCGCTTCATCGCATTGCCGAACTGGGCCAGCGTCCAGGCGCCGATGCCGGCCTTTTCATCCGGCGAAATGTTCGGCACGTGGAAGGTGCCGAAAGGGCTCTTCAGCGCCAGACCGCCCGCCAGCGTCAGCCTGGCATCGCCTTCGGAACCGGGTGCCGAATGACAGCTGACGCAGCCGCCCGCCCAGAAGACCATCTCACCGTTTGCCGGATCCGGCGCGCCGAGACCGGCCCAATGGCTCTCCGGCAGCGGATCGGGCGCGGTAACGACATAGACGGCGCCGCCGCCGAGAACGGCGACGCCGATCAGACAGAGCAGTAACCGGATGAACCTGCGGACCATGCGCCGCCTCCCCTGTTGCCGACGTGACCCGCCGTCGATCGCAAATCAGGCGATCCGCGCCGGCGGAAATTGCTCAGGCCGGCTTATCATTCCTTAATACGATAGGCCTTGTGACAGCCGCCGCAATTGGCGCCGAGCGTATTGAGCGCGGCACCGACACCGGCGGCATCGGCCGGGAGCTGAGCGAGGGCGGTTTCCGCGTCGGTCGAGAGCTTTGCGGCGCGCGCCTTGAAGTCGTCCATGTTTTCCCAGACCTTCGGGCTGACCTCGGGATCATTCATATCGCTGCCCGGCTTGAACTGATCGGGGAAAACCTTGGCGGTGGCGGCGATCGTCGTCAGCGCCGACCTTACCGTCTCGGCATCATAGGGCTTCTCGCCCTTGGCGATGGCGGCCATCGCGCCCGCCGAACCGCCGATCTTCTTCATCAACGCAATGCGCGAATCATGGGTGCCATCGGCGGCGGTCACCGAACCGAAGGCGATGGCGGCGATCGCTGCGGCGGCAGCTACTGCTTTCCAATTCATATTTCCTCTCCGTTTTCTTGAGGCCAGGGCGGCCGCTGGCCAATCTGCACCGGGAGCATGACAAAATCCATGCGTCCAGGCAGTCACGTTTTGCCGGAGGGTCATAAAAACAATGTGATAACCGGCGGCTCAGGCGGTTTTCCAGCCTTGCCAGAGGCTGAAGGCGGAGACCGCAACCAAAAGCAGTCCGGCGCAGCGGCCGACAAAGGCCGTGGCGTCGGGATTTGCCACCAGCAGATCGCGGCTGCGGCCTGCCGTCATCGCCAGCGCTCCGTAAACGGCAAACTGGGTGACGACGGTCATGGCGCCCATGATCAGCCCCTGCAGCCAGATCGGGCCATATTCAGGCTTGAGAAACTGCGGGTAGACGGCGAACATGAAAATATAGGCCTTGGGATTGACGAGACAGGTTACGGCGCCCTGGCGGAAGGCGCGCCAGCCGGAGCGCGCCGTCGCCGGTCCGACCGCCTCGACGGTGATCGAACTGCGCATCAGCGAAACGCCAATCCAGATCATATAGGCGACGCCAGCAAAGAGCAGCAGGTTGAAGAGCTGCGGCAGCATGGTGACGAGCACGCCGACGCCGGCCGCGCCATAGGCCGAATGCACGGCACCGCCCGCCATGATGCCGCCGGTTGCCGCCAGCCCGCGCCTGATACCGCCGGTCAGCGCGTTGGCAAGCACGAAGAGCATGTCCATGCCCGGCACGATGATGATGCCGAAGAGAAGGGTAAAGAAGAGCCAGAGGTTTTCATGGTAATTCATGTCAGTTGCCACCTTCAGTTCCACGGGCCATTTTCAAAAGACCCCGATTGATTTCAATCCGATAGGCGGCTCTATACGCAAACCCAACTGACAGTGTATTGTCAGGAGCGTGAGAAATGGAGAGGCAAAATGCGCAAGGCCTCGCGGCTTTTCGAGATCATTCAGATCCTGAGGCTCGCCAGAAAACCGATGACGGCCGCTGTCATGGCCGAGACGCTCGAAGTGACCGTGCGCTCGATCTATCGCGACATCGCCGCCCTCCAGGCAATGCGGGTGCCGATCGAAGGCGGTCGCGGCATCGGCTACATCATGCGGCCGGGCTTCGACCTGCCGCCCCTGATGTTCTCGATCGAGGAGATGGAGGCGATCGTTCTGTCGCTGGCGCTGCTCGAACGCACGGCCGACGAGGAGCTGAAGCAGGCCGCCCGCAGAGTCAACCAGAAGATATCGGGCGCCGTGCCGGCGCCGCTTCGTGAGGCGATGAACAACAAGGCGCTTTATGCCTGGGGCTCGACCGCGCAGCCGGCTGCCATCGACCTTGCGGTCGTGCGCAGGGCGATCCGCGACGAACGCAAGCTGATGCTCGCCTACCGCGACGAACTCGGCCGCGCCAGCGAACGGACGATCCAGCCGATCGCGCTGATCTATTATTCGCAGACCGCCAATATCGTCGCATGGTGCGAGTTGCGACAGGCGATCCGCAATTTCCGCAGCGACCGGGTGGAGGGTTGCGAGGAGGCCGACGATTTCTTCAAGGGCGACGGCGACCGGCTGCGGGATTTGTGGACGAGTGGGTGGACGGAGAAGGCTGCGGCGGTGTGAATCAGCCGCTTGGCCGATCATCGACGCTCACATGCGCGTCGACGTGCCCCCTCATCCGCCTGCCGGCACCTTCTCCCCGTAAACGGGGCGAAGGGGATATGCCGCGGCCCCTCCGTTCCTCACCAACCTCTGGTATGGCACGTCCCCTCGCCCACGGGGAGAGGGTTAGGGTGAGGGGCAGCTATTGCACTGATCTGACGGCAGAGTGGCACAAGCCTGAGCAGGATGAAAAGACCTGCCGGCCCCGGTCGCAGCCTAATAAACCAGCGTGCGGCTTTCCTCTCGGCCGAAACCGCGGATCTCGATGCGGTTGGGGTGCAGCTCGACGATGGCGAAGGCGTTCTGGTTCTCGGTGTCGACCACGCCCTTGAAGTTGACGAAGTGGCAGGCGCCGGCCTTGCCGTAATTGCCGACATGGTCGTGGCCGTTGAGATAGGCGACGACATGGGGCTGCGAGGCGAGCAGCGCGACGACGCGCTCGCTGTCCCACATGCCGTGCTCACCCGGCGGATACACCGGATAGTGGTTCATCACGATGACCTTCTCGCCGGCGGCAGCTGCGTTGGCGATCTCATCACCGAGCCAGGCGAATTGCTCGTCGCTCAACGCACCGTTCCAGTGATGGGCGTTCGCCGCCTCTTTGGCCTGCAGTTCCGCCAGCATCCGTGCGGCAAGAGCGCGATGAGGATGGTTTTCCGGCGGCGCGAAGGCGCTGACCTCGCTGCCGTCGAGGACGATGAAGCGCCACCCGTGACGGGAGAAGCTGTAATAGGGAGACGGCATGCCGAGACGAGCGACTATTTCGGACAGATGCCCCGCGGAGACGGAGAAATCGTGATTGCCGAGCAGGAAGAGCGCCTCGTGCCTCAGCTTGCCGTAGACCGGCAGGATGTCGTCGAAGCTGGCGAAGCTGCGGTCGATGACGTCGCCGAGCGTCATGACGAAGCTCAACTCCTCGCCGTTGAATATCTCGATCGCCTCGGCGACTTTGGTCAGGCTGTTGGCGTAATGGCGGTCCATGGCCGCGTGTGGGGCGACCGCCGCATATTGCGGGTCGGCGATGATGCCGAAGCGGAACAGAGGAACAGCAGAGGACGACATGGGGCGTGCTTAAGAGCGGCCGATGACAGGGCTGTGACGGCTTTATGCGAAAAGAAAACACCCGGCGTTTGCGACGCCGGGTGTCGAATTGGGCGAAGTCGCTTACTTCGTGGCTGCTTCATAGCGCTCCAGGACGTAGTCCCAGTTGATCAGGCTATCGATGAAGGCTTCGAGATACTTCGGACGCGCGTTGCGATAGTCGATGTAATAGGAGTGTTCCCAGACGTCGACGCCGAGGATCGGGGTGGCGCCGTGAACGAGCGGGTTTTCGCCGTTCGGGGTCTTGGAGATTTCGAGCTTGCCGTTCTTGACGGAAACCCAGGCCCAACCGGAGCCGAACTGGGTGGCGCCGGCATTGGCGAAATCGGCCTTGAACTTGTCATAGCCGCCGAGATCGGAGGCAAAGGCCGCTTCGAGCTTGCCCGGCAGCTTGTTGCCGCCGCCGCCCTTCTTCATCCACTTCCAGAAGTGGATGTGGTTGTAGTGCTGGGCGGCGTTGTTGAAGAGGCCGGCATTGGTGCCGAAGGACTTCTTCACGACCTCTTCGAGCGAGAGATCCGAAAGGCCGGCTTCAGCGGCGAGCTTGTTGCCGTTGTCGACATAGGCCTTGTGGTGCTTGTCGTGGTGAAACTCCAGCGTTTCCTTCGACATGAAGGGGGCAAGCGCTTCGTAATCATAGGGAAGTTCAGGCAATTCGAAAGCCATGTCAGATCTCCTCTTGGCAATAGATTGCGTCCTCGGCAGGTGAGGCGGAACATAGGAGGGGAAAGGAGGAGAGGCAACCGGCGAAATATCAAAAAACACCCGGACGGAGGAAAATTTGCCTCAGTTTCAGGGCGGTATTCGAGTGTGCAAATCGGCCGCCACACCGCCGAAAACCGCCTCGTCGGCGACCGCTACCAATGGAGATCCGATATGAACAGGAATATAATCCCGCACCTCGCCATTGCCGCGCTTCCGTTTCTTGTCACTGCGGCGCATGCCTCTTCGGACGAGGCCTGGAAACAGCTCGCCGCCGAGGTGGAAGCCAAGTGCAGGAAGGCTGCGGTCGCGATCGAAAAACCCAATGCCGTCGTTGATCCCTTTGGCAGCTCGCGTTACGGGCTGGCCCTGGTGACGGGAAAGCCGAAGGGGGCAAAGGGGTTCGTCGTTCAGATCTGCGTCTATGACAAGCAGGAGAAGTCGGTCGAGATCGGCAGCGAGATGGATGCCAAAGAGCTTGGGTTGACGCCAGCGAAATAGCCTCCCCCGCAGCGATTGTGACTTCAGTCACATTCCGGAGCGGAACCCGGCCCCACTCTCAGGAGTTGACGGTCTCGGTGTTTAGAGCGCCGCGCCTCTGTGAGAGGCGTGAAGGCGCTCTATGTTTGCGATAAATGCATGATCCCTTTCGAAAATCCTTTCCGATTCTCGAAGGTCACGCGCAGGGAGGTCTAGACATGTCGGAGCGTCGCGACAGGGCGGAAGATCAGCAGAAAATCTATCAGCGCTGGGCACCGGTTTATGATCGCGTCTATCGCGGCATCCTGCGCGACGGCCACCGCAAGCTGGCCGCACTTGCCGCCGCAGCCGGCACCGATATTCTTGAAATCGGCGTCGGCACCGGCCTGACGCTCGCCCACTATCCCAACCGGTGCCGGGTGACAGGCATCGACATTTCCGAACATATGATCGCGCGGGCGCGCGAAAAGGTGCGGCGCGAAAATCTTCAGCATGTGCGTGCGCTCGAGGTGATGGATGCGCATGCGTTGCGCCTTGCCGACAAATCGTTCGACGTGGTCTGCCTGCCCTTCGTCATCACCCTCATTCCCGAACCCGAGCGGGCGCTGGACGAATGTGCCCGGGTGCTGCGGCCGGGCGGCGAGATCATCCTGGCGAGCAAGCTCGGCGACGGCGCGGGTCTGCAAGGTGTGATTGAGGCGGCGGTGGCGCCGCTGGTGCGCCATATCGGCTGGTCGTCCGCCTTCCGAATCCACCGCATCGTCGCCTGGGCCGAGCGTCGCGGCGATTTTTCAACAACCGATATTCTGCCGGTTTTTCCGAACGGCTTTTTCAAGATCGTCCGGCTGAAGCAGCGCGGCTTTTCCTCCTGACACCAGAAGATTTTTCCGCATCGCCGATCCTGATGCTACCGTTCGCCTGAGGGGACCGCATGACATCGGATATCTTCTTCTTCATCGCTGTCGGCTTCTGCGCGCAGATCGTCGACGGCGCGCTCGGCATGGCCTTCGGCGTGCTGTCGACGACGAGCCTGCTGGCCTTTGGGGTGCCGGCGGCCAATGCCAGCGCCATGACGCATGTGACGGAAATGTTCACGACGGCGGCATCAGGCCTGTCGCATACCTATCATCGCAATGTCGACTGGCGGCTGGTGGCGCGTCTCGCACCGGCCGGCATGATCGGCGGCGCGATCGGCGCCACTCTGCTTGCCAATATCAACGGCAAGGTGATCGAGCCCTTCGTGTCGGCTTATCTGATCGCGATTGGGCTCCTGATCCTATACAAGGCCTTCCGACCGCAGAACAGGCGCGAGGTGCGGGACTGGGCCGTGCCGCCCGTCGGCTTTTGCGGTGGTCTGCTCGACGCGATCGGCGGCGGCGGGTGGGGTCCTGTTGTCACCAGCACGCTGATCGGGCGCGGCCATGATCTGAAACGGGTGATCGGCTCGACGAATTTCACCGAATTCGCGGTGACGCTGACGATTTCGATCACCTTCGTCGTGACGCTCGGGTGGTCTGAGCTCAATTCGGCGATCGGCCTCATCATCGGCGGCGTCATCGCCGCCCCTTTTGGCGCCATCCTCGTCAAGCGCCTGCCGGTGCGGGCGCTGATGGTGGCGGTCTCGATGGTCATCATCACGACGTCTGCGTTGCGGATCTTCTAATGCCGTTTCGGCGGGTCAGAGATTGCGGCCGAAATAGACCTCCACGGAGGCGATCCTGTCGCCGCGGAAACGAAGGCTTTCCATATTGGCGAAGCTTGCGCCATCCAGTTTTTCAGCGCGATAGCGAACAGCAGCCTCGTCGCCGTTAATCGCCAGGAATTCGATGTGGATCGCGCGGAAGAGTGGCTCCTTCGGCCAGCAGCGCTCGAAATAGGCGGCTCGATCGATATGATGGTCGCGCGGGCTGGAAAAGGTGAAATCCTCCGTCAGCATCGCGCCGGCAATATCCTTGCGGTCGGCGAGATAGGCGCTGTAGAGATCACGGACGTGGCATGTCCTCCGATTGACTGATTGCATTACGCAATCGGATCTGTCCTGGCACTTTTCGCCGAGATGATCCAGATTGCGGCGCAACCGCGCTACAGGATCAATGCAAGCAATGACAGACACACAATGGGACGCCGGTGTCAGGCCGGGCTCAATCTATTGGAAGCGCAACCTTGCCGTCTCGCTGATCGGCTCCTTCACCACGATCGTGGCGATGACGCTGCTGCTTCCCTTCCTGCCGCTCTATGTCGAGGAACTCGGCGTGACCGACCATGCGGCGATCGTGCAATGGTCGGGCATTGCCTATGGCGCGACCTTTCTTGCCGCGGCGCTCGTTGCGCCGCTCTGGGGGCGGCTCGGCGACATCTACGGCCGCAAGCTGATGCTGGTGCGCGCCAGCCTCGGCATGACGCTGGCGATTTCGCTGATGGGCATGGCCGGCGATGTCTGGCAGCTGGTGGCGCTGCGCCTGTTCGTCGGGCTTGCCGGCGGCTACTCCTCCGGCTCGATGGTGCTGGTGGCGACGCAGACGCCGAAGGACCGCTCCGCCTGGGCGCTCGGCGTGCTCTCCTCCGGCATCATGGCCGGCAATCTCGTGGGGCCGCTGATCGGCGGAGCGCTGCCGCCGATCATCGGCATCCGCGGCACGTTTCTCGCCGCCGGCGGCATGATCTTTTTCGCCTTTCTCGCCACCACCTTGCTGATCAAGGAGGAGAAGTCGCCGGATCGCCGCCAGGCGGCCAAGGCGAGCGGCGGCTGGAAATCCATCGCCGACAGGCGGCCTGTTATCGCCATGCTGGCGACCGGCATGCTGCTGATGCTCGCCAATATGTCGATCGAGCCAATCATCACCGTCTATGTCGCCGAGATCCTCCCCGTCGAAGCGCAAGTGACGATGATATCCGGTCTCGTCATGTCGGCTGCCGCCCTCGGCAGCATTCTTTCGGCCTCCTGGCTCGGCAGGCTCGCCGACAGGATCGGCCACTGGCCGGTCATAGCAGGCGCGCTCGCCGTCGCGGGCCTGCTACTGATCCCGCAGGCCTTCGTCACCAGTTCCTGGCAGCTAATCCTCCTGCGTTTCCTGATGGGTGCAGCCCTCGGCGGGCTTCTGCCCTGCATCGCCGCCGTCATCCGCCATAGCGTGCCCGACAGCGCCGCCGGCAGCATTCTCGGGCTTTCCGTCTCCTCGCAATATGTCGGCCAGGTGGCCGGCCCTGTCCTCGGCGGTTTCGTCGGCGGGCATATCGGCATGCGGGCAGTTTTCCTCGGCACCTCACTGCTGCTTGTGGCGGGTGCCGCCTATGCCTGGGCGGTACGGCCGAGGGATACGGAGACATCAAACATGCGTGCTTCCGCAGATCAGCTCGACGCCTGAGCGGGCGATCGCCTCCAGCGTTTCGCGGCTGTCGCCGGCGCGGGCGCGCACGGCGAGCGAATGCATGACGGCGGAAGCGAGCCTTGCCAGCGCCAGCGGGTCGGCGCTTTCGGGAAGCTCGCCCCTTTCAACGGCAATGCGCATGCGCTTTTCGATCTCACCGTCGAAATCGTTCAGGCTGCGGCCGAGCACCTCGCGCACACGCTCATGTTCGACAGCCTCGACCGAAGCGGTGCCGATCAGCAGACAGCCGCGGGCGGCGGTTTCGCCATGCAGATAGATCGCCAAAGCACCGGCATAGACGCGCGCGAGATTGTCGCGCAGCGGCAGCGACGGATCGAGCGCCTGCTTCAGGACGTCCATGCCATCCTGCCGATAGGCCTCCAGCGCATCGAGATAGAGGGCCTCCTTATCGCCAAAGGCGCCGTAAAGGCTTGGGCGGTTGAGGTTGGTCGCGGCACTGAGATTGTCCAGCGAGGCGGCGGCAAAGCCCCTGTCCCAAAAGACATCCCGCGCCTTGCCGAGCGCTGCCTTGGCGTCGAAGGCCCGTGGGCGGCCGCGCTTCTTCTGATCCTTCATATTTGTACCACTTCGCAATAAATTCTTGACGAAGGCCATTTTATGCGAAACAGTACAAATGTCCAATCATTGCGGCGAGCGGAATCTCGCCGCCTCCGCAAACAGGGGAAACCGACGATGAAACTCTATATGCACGCCGCGGCCTGCTCGCTTTCGCCGCACATCATCTGCCGGGAGCTGGGACTCGACATCGAGCTCGTCCAGGTCGACCGGAAAACCCACAGAACAAGCAATGGCGAAGATTACCTTGTCATCAATGGCAACGGCTATGTCCCGGCGCTGATGCTCGACGACGGGAAGGTACTGACCGAAGGACCGGCGATCGTGCAGTTTCTGGCGGAAGGCTCGACCCTGCTGCCGGAGGTCGGCGACATCAGGCGCAACGAGGTTCAATCCTATCTCAATTTCATCACGGCCGAACTGCACAAGCCGATGGTGCTGCTGTTCAATCCGATCTATTCCACCGTGCATGAGGAGATCCGCGCGCTGATCTCGAAACGGCTTGCCTGGCTGAACGATCGTTTCACCGCACCCTACCTTACCGGCGATGCCTTCACCGTGGCCGACGCCTATCTGTTCGTCTGCCTCAACTGGTCGCCCTGGATCGACATCGATTTGAAACAATGGCCTGATCTGCACGGCTTCATGGCTCGCGTCGCGGCGCGTCCCAAGGTGCGCGAGGCGCTGCAGGCGGAAGACCTTCAGGCCTTCGATGCCGACGGCGTCTACTTCGCCCCGCAAGCCTATCTTGCCTCGGCCGGACGGGCGGGCGAGCCAGTACGGCCGTAGCGCCGGCCGCTCTCAGAGTGCGTTGACGGCAACCGGCAGGGCGCGCTTATGCGCCGTCGCCCGATAGGCGGCAAGGATCCGGCGGCGAGCAATCTCGCCGACCGGCTTGCCTTCAAGAAAATCGTCGATCTCGTCATAGGTGACGCCATAGGCCTCCTCGTCGGGACGTAGCGGCCGCTGATCCTCGAGATCGGCGGTCGGCACCTTGAAGACCAGTTCGTCCGGGGCGCCGAGCCGCTTTGCCAGCAGGCGGACGCGGCGCTTGTTGAGGCCGGCAAGCGGCAGGATATCGGCCGCACCGTCGCCGAACTTGGTGAAGAAGCCCATGACCGCCTCGGCCGTGTGATCCGTGCCGATGACGAGACCGCCGAGCGCGCCGGCCAGAGCGAACTGGGCGATCATCCGCTGGCGCGCCTTGATATTGCCTAGGATGAAATCCTGTCGGCCGGCATCGGCGAAAGCGAGGCCGCCGTTTTGAGCGGCGGCCAGCATCGCATCCGCCGCCGCCTTGATGTTGACCACCATTGATCGGTCGGCGCCGATCGTGGCAAGCGCCCGCTCCGCATCGGCCTCGTCCGCCTGGACGCCATAGGGAAGGCGCACGGCAATGAATTCTGCAGAGTGGCCGCTGTCGCGCAGCTCACGCACGGCCTTCTGAGCGATGAGCGCCGCCGTCAGCGAATCGACGCCGCCGCTGATGCCGAGCACATAGCCGCGCATGCCGGAAGCGACGAGATAATCCTTGAGAAATTCGGTTCGCCGCTCGATCTCGTGCTCGGGATCGATCTCGGCGGCAACGCCAAGCTCACGGATGATCTCGCCTTGTTCGTCGGATAGCACGGTCATGGGTCGTTTCCTCGGTGTTATGGAGTTCCGGGCACTATGGCGGTAGGGAAGCGAAGCGGTTTCGGGCACGCCCGCCCTGCATAGTCGAGCGAGCGTTTAACGTTTAGGATCGATCGGCGAAGCCGAAATGATTGCGTGACGACATTGTTCCCGACGAACTGCAACCTGCGTGAGGCCAGATGCAACGGGCATCTCAAACGCTCGTTACGTTGTCGTCGCTGAACGATTGACGACCGATTGCCGGCGTGGGACTGTTCCGCTTGGTGGGGCCGACGCGGATCTCCATTTTGCCACGCATGCCAGACTGCCTTCCAGTCCCCGAGGTTCGCAGTTTGTAATCGCTTATTGGGTCGATTGCTCCCGCTCCGCGGGACCTCTCCGGCCCTACGCTTGCGCTCCGGGCGTTCGCAGTTGCAATCGATGCACCGGATCAATTGCTTCGGCTGCGCCGAACCACTGCTCACTCCTCGCTATCGCTTCGGCCGTGGGCCCAGTCCATGTAGAGCTCCAGCGCCTTGCGGGTGACGGGACCTTCCTGAAAATTGCGGTCATCTAGGCGAGTGACGCCGACGACCTTGGAATAGTTTCCGGTGGTGAATATCTCGTCGGCCTGCATGAAATCCTCGACCGAGAGCGTGGCTTCCACAACGTCGAATCCGGCCTTGCGCAAGAGGCCGATGACGCGGGCGCGGGTGATGCCGGCGAGAAAGGTGCGGTTGGCAGCCGGCGTCATCACCACGCCGTCGCGCACCAGGAAGACGTTCGAGGAGGCGGTTTCGACGACGTTGCCGTTGAGGTCGCGCACCAGCGCATTGTCGAAGCCGCGGCTGCGGGCCTCGGCGATCATGCGGCCGCTGTTCGGATAGAGCGAGCCGGTCTTGGCCTCGGTCATCGCTGTTTCCGGCGAAGGACGGCGATAGGGCGAAACAGTGAGGCTGGTGCCGCCATGGCCGCCCATCGGCGCCTCGAACAGGCAGAGTGCGAAGCGGGTCGATTCGGCATCGACGGAGACGACGCTGCCGGGCGAACCGTGTTCGCCCCAATACATCGGCTTGATGTAGATCGCCGTGGCGCCATCGAATTTCGCAACCCCCTCCCAGGCGAGTGCGGCGATTTCCTCGGCCGATTTCACCGGCTTCAGGCCCATGGCGAGGGCGGAACGGTTGACGCGCTGGCAATGCAGGTCAAGATCCGGCGCGATGCCGTCAAACCAGCGGGCGCCGTCGAAGACCGAGGAGCCGAGCCACATGGCGTGCGAGGTCGGCCCGATCAGCGGCGGATTACCGGAGAGCCATTCCCCGTCGACATGAGTCCAGGTGGTTGAACGCGGTGATGTATCGACGGCCATGCTGCCCTCCCCTATCAAGTCGGGAAAGCAAAAGCCGCAGCGGCAAGTCCGGTCAAGGGCAAATCCGGGCGAAAAATGCGGAAGCAAGAAAATGCCGGAGCACGCCGCCGCGCCGCAATATTCGTGCGTGGCGACGCCAGCTTCGGCGATGGGTGCATCAGCAAAAATGATGGAATGAATGTTGGATCGGCCAGCTGCCGCGTGCGATGATGATGAACCGCGGATAGCTGCAAGGAAGACGCCGATGAAAGCCATGTTCTACGAAGCCTTCGAACAGGCGCCCGAAATCCGCATCCTGCCCGATCCCACGCCTTCGGAAGACGGCGTCGTCATCGCGGTCGGCGCGAGCGGTCTCTGCCGCAGCGACTGGCACGGCTGGATGGGCCACGATCCCGATATCCGCCTGCCGCATGTGCCGGGACACGAGCTTGCCGGGCGGGTCGTCGCCACCGGCCGCGGCGTCATGCGCTTCAAGGTCGGCGACCGGGTGACCGTGCCCTTCGTTTCCGGCTGCGGCCACTGCCCGGAGTGCCATTCCGGCAATCAGCAGGTCTGCCCGAACCAGTTCCAGCCGGGCTTCACCCATTGGGGCTCCTTCGCCGAATATGTGGCGATCGATTATGCCGACACCAATCTGGTGCACCTGCCCGATTCGATCGAGGACGCGACGGCAGCAAGCCTCGGCTGCCGCTTCGCCACCTCGTTCCGCGCCGTCGCCGACCAGGCGCGCACCGGGCCCGGCGAATGGATCGCCGTGCATGGCTGCGGCGGCGTCGGCCTGTCGGCGATCATGATCGCCACCGCACTCGGCGCCAATGCGATCGGCATCGACATATCGGAAGAGAAACTCGCCTTCGCGCGCGAATGCGGGGCGGTGGCGACGGTCAATGCGTCTGAAGTCATCGACGTGGCCGAAGCGGTGCGCGAGATCACCAAGGGCGGCGCGCATGTCTCGATCGACGCCCTCGGCCACCCCGCCACCTGCTTCAACTCGATCAAGAATCTGCGCCGGCGCGGCCGGCATGTGCAGGTGGGGCTGATGCTCGGCGAATACGCCACCCCGCAGATTCCGATGGCGCAGGTGATCGGCCACGAACTGGAAATCTACGGCAGCCACGGCATGCAGGCCTGGCGCTATGACGCGATGCTGGCCATGCTTTCGGCCGGCAAGATCGCCCCGCAGAAACTGATCGGACGCCGCGTCAGCCTCGAGGAGGCCGTGCCGGCGCTGATGGCTCTCGACAAGGCGGAGGCGACAGGGATCAGCGTGATTACGCGGTTTTCATAGGGAGCGTCCGAGTCTGGGCATAAATGAGTCGCAAGGAGAGAATACATCTTCTCCTCTTTGAGTATCATCGACCGACCGCTAGACTTACTGCATAGGCATATGATCTGCCACTGCCTGAGGTAACGGAACGGTTCTGCGGTTGGTGGACAGTTTCCGGTATTTTGACGGTGTTAGGTTGTGGTGGCGGAGAAACACCCGGTTGAAATTTGATAGATTGCGATAGCCCACCTCGAAGCAGATGTCCGTTATCGGCATAGAGGTATCGGTCAATAGCTGGCCCGCCTTCCAGATACGAAGCTTGTTGACGTGGTCGGTGAAGCTGTGGCCGCTGTTTTTCTTGAAGAATCGCGAGAAGGCGCTGTCGCTCATGCCGACCATGCGAGCCATATCAGGCAACCGGATATCCTCCGACAGGTTGGCGAACAGATATGCGAAGACCTGTTGCAGGGCTTCGAGCGAACCATAGCTCAGGTCCGGCACGTAAGCCTCCGAAGACAGTGTATCGAACTCGTCGGTGTCCCGCAGCAGCGAGAGCAATGACAGGAAGGTCGAAAGCCGCACCGAGCCGGACTGGAACTCCATGTCGAGTATCAGCGCCTCCGCCTGATCCCGCGCCCGGCCCTTGAAGGAGAGCCCCCGCTTTGCGCGAGCGAGAAAGTCACGCAGCCCCGCCAGTTCCGGCAGGAAGGCCGAAGCCTGCTCCAGCTTGGCCGGCAGAAACTGGATGACGATGTCACGTCCTGGAATGCGCTCATCCGGCCCGAGCGGTGTCACCCAGTCGTGCGGCAGGTTGCTTCCGATGACGGAAATATGGCCCGGGGTGAACGCGCCGACATGATCGCCTGCAAGTAGGACGCCGCTGGCGTTGGGAATATAGTGGATCTCCACCTCCGGGTGGAAATTCCAGACGTTGCGTTCCCACGGATAGTCGTCGCGGCGCCAGAGGAACGACTCGTCCGCGCCGGTCAAGACATATTCAAATCTCGCGACCGTCGGCGAAATAACTGACATTGCGCACATTCTCCCGTGCCTCCCAGCATGCTCCATACGCCGACAATCAATATTAGATTGTGCAACGCACACAAGAAATCATGAATAAATTCGGTATTTCGCGCATGAGAGTATCAGTATTGCGCAACGGCCGCGCTTGTGTCCACCCGTTCTTTCTAGAACTATTGAGGTCCGTTGAGCGTCTTGGAGGAGAGTTTAGACGCACAACCGGACCGACTTTGCGATCCAAATGGAGGAGAACAATGAACAGTTTCGTCAAAGCCGTGGGCGTCGGCTTCATTTCGCTTGGCCTTTGGAGCTCGACCGCTCTTGCTCAGGATTCCTGGTGGAAGACTGCCGCCCAGCCCTATCAGGGCGCAACCATCCGGGGCATCTCGGAATCGACCCCAGCATCGAAATATGTCGAGCAGGTGCTCGGTCCGAAGTTCACCGAAGAGACCGGCATCAAGGTCGAATTCGAGGCGACATCCTGGGACCAGATGTACGACAAGGCGATCAAGGACATGGAGGCCAATACCGGCATCTATGACTTCGTCTATATCGAGCAGGACATCGTATATACATATCTGGCCCGGAACTTCCTGGTCGATATCACCAAGTCGCTCGCCGATAATGCGAAGATCGCTTCGCCGGACTTCAAACCGGAGAATTTCACTACTTTCCTGAACTATTTCAAGGATCCGAAGTCGGGCGATGTCATGGGCGTCCCCATGGAAGCATTCATCAAGCCTTACCTCTACCGCAAGGATCTTTTCGATGATCCGGCGATCCAGAAAGCCTACAAGGATTCCACCGGTGCGGATCTGAAGCCCGCGACGACGCATGAAGAGTATACCCAGATCGCCAAGTTCTTCACCGAATACGGCGCAGACAAGGAGCTCTGGGGAACCACCGTACAGGCCTCGTCGAGCCACCCCGCCGCCTTCTACGAATTCTTCGAGTCGGTCGCGCCGACCTTTGGCGTGTACAACTGGGGCATCGATGGCACGACCTTCGCGGCCACCGAAGCGAACGGCGGCCAGATGAACTCCGCCGCCGCGAAGAAGGCGCTCAACTACTGGATCGGCCTGCTGAAATACGCGCCGCCGGAATCGACGTCGTCCACTTGGGACGAGGTTGCCGGGACATTTGCCGCCGGCCGCGCAGCCCAAGGCCTCGTCTACGGGGAAAACGCTGCCTGGATCGCTACCGACGAAAGCAAGTCGACCGTCGTCGGCAAGGTGGGAGTGGCATTGCCTCCGGTCGAGGCGGGTGTCATGGAAGCAGCCGAATCCGGCAAGGGATATATCGGCTATTACGATGGTGGCGCGTTCGGCATCCCCCATTCGTCCAAGAACAAGGACGCGTCGCTGCTATTCCTGCAATATATCGGTCAGGCTTCAGTGCAGACCGACTGGGCGCTGGCCGGCTCCCGCATCGTCATGAACTCGACCTACGACGATCCCAAGATCGTCGATCAGGACAAGAAGATGAACGGCTACTACACGCTGATGCGTGAGGACGGAAAGCTGTTCGCCGGAGCGCCGCCGTTCCCGTTCCACGCGCAAGTTCTGCAGGTAGTCGCGCCGTTCATCTACAAAGCGATCGTCGGTGAGATCAAGCCGGACGATGCGTTGGACCAGGCCGCCACCGCAGCCGAAGCTGAACTCGTGAAGCTCGGCTACCGCAAGTAAAAGACCGCACCTCCCAAGCGGTTGGCGGTCGCCTTCAGCAAGGTGGCCGCCCCTTTCCTGACTGCGGTTTGCGGGCCTGCCCGCGACGCTGGTAGTCAGGCGAATTAGTGTCAAGGACGATCTGACGGAGCGCAGGATGAGACAATCCAACATCGGATGGCTGTTTTTAACACCAGCCACGCTAATCCTGTTCGTCGTCGGGTTCGTTCCCTTCATCTACATTCTCTATGTCGGCTTCTTCGACTGGAACACCAACGCAGTCGACCCAACCCTGCGCTGGGCCGGCCTCCAGAACTATCGCAGCCTCGTTTTCGACACGACATTCCTGAACTCGCTTGCGCGCACGCTGGTCTTCGCATTCTTCGTCGTTGTGAGCGAACTGTTGTTAGGCTACGTCCTGGCCCGCGCGCTGATGGCGGACCGCCTGTGGGGCCGGCAGTTCTTTCGCACGATCCACACACTGCCGATCGTTGTCGCGCCCATTGCAGTCGGCGCTACCTGGCGGCTGCTTTGCGTTCCCGGCTTCGGCATCGTGCCCTATTACCTGAAACTGTGGTTCGGCATCGACTACAACATCTCGACCAATGCCTATCACGCCTTCGTCACGGCGATCATCATGGACCTGTGGCATTGGACGCCGTTCGTTACGCTGTCGCTCATGGCCGGACTGACCGCCTTGCCGAAAGAACCGCTCGAACAGGCGCAGATCGACGGCGGCAACAAGCTGCAGATTTTCTGGTACGTGATCGTTCCGATGTTGAAGCCGGTGCTGCTGACAACCGTCTTCATCCGGCTGATGGACGCATTGCGCTCGGTCGACGAAATCTGGATGCTGACCAAGGGTGGCCCGGCTGAGGCGACCCGGTTCATCGGCCTTCATATCTGGATCAACGTCTTTCCGAAGACCGATTACGGCTACGGTGCGGCCATGTCGCTGCTGACGCTATACGTCACGATCGTTCTGAGCTGGCTGCTGTTTGTTGCCATGACCGGCCGCAAGGGAGGCGCACAATGAGACGTTCCGGTATAGCGTCCTTCGTCCTTTGGATCTGTCTGACCATTCTGACACTGCTTCCGGTCTGGTGGATGCTGGTCGTTTCCATGCGCCCCCGCGTGAAGCTTTATTCGAAGTCGTTCCTCATCGACGATCTTTACTGGAACAATTTCCTGGCGGTGCTGAACAGCTCGACCTTCCTGCAGTATCTCTGGAATTCGCTGATCGTGGCGACATCGAACGCAGCGCTGGTGTGCGCGCTCGGCCTGCTCGCGGCGTTCGGGCTGTCGCGTTATAAAATCGGCGGCGGTGACAACGTGTTTTTCTGGCTGATCACCAACCGCATGGCGCCGCCAGCCGTGTTTCTGCTGCCGCTCTTCCTGCTGTTTACCAAGTGGTTCGTGTTCGGCGATTTCATGCTGTTCGACACGAAGATTGGCCTAATCCTGCTCTATTGCGTCTTCAACCTGCCCTTCGCCGTCTGGCTCTTGAAGGGCATGCTCGACGGGATTCCGCTGGAGCTTGACGAAGCGGCGCGCGTCGATGGTGCGACAACCGGCCAGGTGCTGTCCAACGTCATCCTGCCGCTGGCGCGGCCGGGGTTGGCCGTCACCTTCATCCTGACCTGGATTTTCGCCTGGAACGAGTACCTGTTCGCAGCGACCCTAACGTCGTCGGCTCACGCCAGGACCGTGACGACAGCGCTTGCAGAATATGTCTCGGTGACCGGAACGAACTGGGGCGAGATGGCAGCGATGGCGTTCCTGACCACGCTCCCGGCCCTAATCGTGCTCGGCTTCGTCCAGAAGCACATCGTGACCGGCCTCACGTTCGGCGCATTGAAAGGGTAAGATGATGGCTGGCGTTCAACCCCAGAAAACCCAACGCGACGGATTCCTGCCTATCCGAACCAACGGCTTCGACAGGGGCTTCATCTCGGTCGTGATCCTAATCCTAGTGCATCTTCTCTGGATGCGCTTCCTGGAGGGCGTATTGCCCCTATGGGTGGCGACGGTGCTCTGCCTGGCGCTCGCCGTGTTCATTATCCGAAAGGGCTGAAGACATGAGATCACTCGTCCTCGAACGCAAAGACGAACTGCGCATTCGCGACCTGGACCCGAAGGAGGCGCTCGGTCCAACCGACGTGCGCATCGCCATCAAGACCGTCGGCGTCTGCGGATCGGACGTTCACTATTACACCCACGGCGCGATCGGCCCGTTCGTTGTGCGCGAGCCAATGATCCTCGGCCACGAAGCCGCCGGCATCATCGAAGAGGTCGGCAGCGCGGTACAGAACCTGAAAGTGGGCGACCGTGTTTGCATGGAGCCCGGCATTCCCGACCCTCAAAGTCGCGCGTCGCGGCTGGGTCTCTACAATCTCGATCCCGCGGTGCGCTTCTGGGCGACGCCGCCGGTGCATGGCGTACTCCGACCGAGCGTGGTCCACCCGGCGGCCTTCACCTTTAAGCTTCCGGATAACGTTTCCTACGCCGCTGGCGCTATGGTCGAGCCGCTGGCTGTAGGCTTTCAAGCAGTTTCCAAGGCGAGGCTGACGCCCGGTGCGATCGCGCTGGTCACGGGCGCCGGGCCGATCGGCATGGTGACAGCGATCGCGGCGCTGTCGGCTGGTTGCGCCAGAGTTATCGTTACCGATGTTGTCGACGAAAAGCTTGCCGTAGCGCGCAAGCTCGACCCTGCCATCATGACCGTCAACGTACGCTCGCAGGACCTGAAGAGTGTCATAGCCCGCGAAACCGACGGCTGGGGCGTCGATGTCGTCTTCGAATGTTCCGGCGCGGCCGACGTGATCGCCGACACGGCGCACCATGGTTGCCCCGGCGGCGCCATCGTCCTTGTCGGCATGCCCCTGAAGCCGGTCCCGCTCGATGTCGTCATCGCCCAGACCAAGGAGCTGCGCATCGAACACGTGTTCCGCTACGCCCATGTCTACCCGCGCATCGTCGCGCTGTTGGGATCGAACCAGATCAATGTCGACGCGCTGATCACCGATACCTACGCTTTCGAGGATTCTGTCGAGGCGTTCGATTACGCCGTGCGACCGAAGCCGTCCTCCGTGAAGATCCAGATCGAGCTTGGGAGGTAGCATGTACCTGCGGAAGTTGGATCTCAGTGGCGGATGCAGGATACACCTCGTGGTGAAGCTGCCCGTGGACCCGTCCCGAATGATCGGCGGCCAAGCCGCCACAACTGACTAAGGATTGACACATGGCGACGATCGAGCTCGAGCAGGTCGACAAGCATTACGGCTCCTATCACGCACTGCGCAACATCTCGTTCGACATAGCCGACGGTGAATTCGTGGTACTGGTCGGTCCCTCCGGTTGCGGCAAATCCACGCTGCTGCGGTCGCTTGCCGGCCTTGAGGAGATCACCGGCGGCACGATCAAGCTTGGCGGACATCGCGTCGACAACATCGCCGCCAAGGATCGTGACGTGGCGATGGTGTTCCAGAACTACGCGCTCTATCCGCACATGACCGTTCGTGAGAACATGGCCTTCGCACTGAAACTGCGCGGCGAGAATCTTGCGGATCGCAATACCAAGGTCGACAAGGCTGCCGAGATGTTGCGGCTTGCGCCCTATCTCGACCGATATCCGAAGGCGCTCTCCGGAGGCCAGCGGCAGCGCGTTGCCATGGGGCGCGCGATGGTTCGCCGCCCAAAGGCGTTCTTTTTTGACGAGCCGCTGTCAAACCTGGACGCCGCGTTGCGCGTAGATATGCGTTCGGAAATCAAAACTCTTCACCAGCGCCTCGGCGCGACTTCCGTGTATGTCACGCATGACCAGATTGAAGCCATGACAATGGCGGACCGCATTGTCGTGCTTCGCGACGGCAAGGTGGAACAGATCGGTGCGCCACTAGAGCTTTACGACAGGCCGGCAAATATCTTCGTCGCCGGCTTCATCGGATCGCCGGCGATGAACATGCTGCCGGCCACAATCGATCTTTCCTTGAACTCAGCGCGGCTCGCTGACGGGTCGGCCCTTCCCCTTCCACAAGGCACGCGGGCGAGTAACGGCCAGGAGGTTATATACGGCGTACGTCCAGACCAGTGGATACTGTCGAATGGCGATGCGGGCGTACCGGCAACTGTCGAGTTGATCGAGCCCACGGGGGCCGAAATTCTGCTGGCAGTCCAATTGGCGGGCAAGCGGGTCTTGTGCGCCTTTCGCGAGCGCCACGCGCTGAAGCCGGGCGACAGGATACGGCTCGACGTCGATCCTGCCGCGGCTCATGTGTTCGACAGGCAAACCGAGCAAAGAGTCCCGTTCTGAGCAACAGGCATCGGAAGGATCAACCATGTCGGACTTTACAGGAAAAACGGTCATCGTAACCGGTGCTGGCAAGGGTATCGGTCGCGCCTGCGTTGAACTGCTCACCCACCGTGGCGCTCGAATCGTAGCCTTGTCGCGTACGCAGGCCGATCTGGATGATCTTGCGGCAAAGTTCGGCGCGACGGTAATATCAGTCAATCTCGCCGACAATGCAGCAGCACGCGCCGCCATGAAGAAGGCGGGACTGGCAGACGCGCTGATCAATTGCGCAGGAACCAACGTGCTTGAAAGCGTCATCGATATGACGGAGGAGGGCTATGAGCAGGTCCTCGGCATCAACCTGCGGGCCGCGCTGATTTGTGCGCAGGAGTTCGCGCGGGCTCGCATTTCAAACGGCGGCGGCGGTACGATCGTGAATGTGACCTCGATCGCCGGACATCGGGGTTTCGTGGATCACGTGGCTTACGCCGCTTCGAAGGCGGGACTGGAAGGCGCGACACGTGTGATGGCCAAGGAACTCGGCGCCTATGGAATCCGGGTCAATGCAGTGGCGCCTACGGTTACCATGACGGAGCTTGCCGCCAAGGCGTGGTCCGAGCCCTCCAAACGTAACCCGATGATTGTTCGCCACCCGATGGCGCGCTTTGCAGAGGTCGACGATGTCGCACGATCGATTGCACTGCTTATTTCAGAGGACGCAGCCATGATCAGTGGCGCAGTCCTGCCAATCGATGGCGGCTTCCTTGCTGTCTGAAAATCAAAAGGCGAGAAAAGACGATGACTAAATCACTCGAAGGAAAGATCGCTGCGGTAACCGGCGCAGCTTCCGGTATCGGGCTGGCGACGACCCGTGCGCTTGTCGATGCCGGCGCCAAGGTCGTGATGGTCGACTACAACAGACAGGCGCTGGAAACCTACGCTGCCGAGTTCGGCGACGCCGTAATCATGCAGGTCACCGATCTTCTGGACGCCGCAAGTTGTGCGGCCATGGTGCCGGAAATCCTGGCAAAGGTCGATCACCTCGATATCATGCACTGCAATGCAGGATCCTACATCGGCGGGGATCTTATCGATACCGATACCGCGGCAATCGATCGGATGCTGAATCTCAACGTGAACGCCGTCATGAAGAACGTCCGCGATATCGCTCCGCATATGATCGAGCGCGGGACCGGGGACATTTTGGTCACCTGCTCCGTAGCCGGCCATGCGCCGATCCAGTGGGAGCCGGTCTATTCCAGCTCCAAATGGGCGATTACCAGTTTCGTCCAGATCATGCGCCGGCAGTTGAAAAACCACGGCATCAGGGTCAGCCAGGTCTCGCCCGGTCCGGTCGTTTCCGCTCTGCTTGCCGATTGGCCCGCGGAAAACCTTGAGAAGGCAAAAGCCAACGGGAGTCTGATCGAGCCCTCCGAGGTCTCCGATGCCATCATCTTCATGCTGACCCGCCCGCGAAACGTCACGATCCGGGACATGATTGTCTTGCCGACAAATTTCGACGTGTAGGTAAGAGATACCAAGTCGTTGCAGAAGCTCAGTTCCGGGCTTCACGTCATAGGTCTGACTGCTTTGAGGCCTTTAGAGTCGGTCAGCTTTAAGCTGAATCGCAACGGGATTCCCTTTTTGCTTCGGTTGTGATTCAACATCATTGCTGGTGGGGAGGCCAGCAACGATGGCGCGACCTCTTTCCGTGGATTTACGCAAGCGCATTGCCGACGCACTTGCCGAGGGCATGACGGTGCGGGCGGCCGCCTTGCGCTTTGGGGTATCGGCGGCGACGGCAGTGCGGATCGGTCAGCTTGACCGATCCGGGCGTGGTTTGGCGCCGGCCAAGATGGGTGGGCATGTCAAACCCATGCTGTGTGGCGCGGCGGCCGATGAGGTTCACCGCCGCCTGGCGGCCAAAGCCGATTGGACGGTGCGGGCGCTTGCCGTCGATCTGAAGGTGGCAGGCATCCATGTCTCTCATGACACGGTTTGGCGTTTCTTGCGCCGTGAAGGCAAGACATTTAAAAAAAACGCTGATCGCCAGCGAGCAGGACAGGCCGAAGGTGGCGCGGTTCCGGAGCCGCTGGAAGACCCATCAACATCGACTTGATCCGGACCGCCTGGTGTTCGTTGACGAAACCTGGGTCAAAACCAACATGACGCGCACCCGCGGCTGGTGTCAGCGTGGGCAGCCGCTGATCGCCGGAATACCGCATGGCCATTGGAAAACGCTGACCTTCCTCGCCGGGCTGCGCCACGACCGCATCGTCGCGCCTTTCGTGCTCGATGGCCCGATCAACGGCACCGCTTTCACCGCCTGGGTCGAGCAATGCCTGGCACCAACCCTCAATCGCGGCGATATCGTCATCCTCGACAATCTCGGCAGCCACAAGGGCAAGCCGGCGCGCAACGCCATCCGCAATGCCGGCGCCCACCTGTTCTTCTTGCCGCCCTACAGCCCTGATCTCAATCCGATCGAGATGATGTTCGCCAAACTCAAGACTTTGCTGCGCAAGGCCGACGAGCGTAGCGTCGAAGCGACATGGCGGCGCGTCGGTGAAGTCCTCAAAGCATTCAGCCCGCGCGAATGCGCCGCCTATCTCAGGCATGCAGGATATGTTTCAACATAAACCTGACAGACTCTAGCGGCCTGGCAACTTTTGGCTGCCGAAGAACGATAGCTGACACGGGGCCGGCGCAGGCCCCTGCATGCTCTCCAGTGTCAGGCTGGGACCAAGCCACGCACCATACGGAACATCATCGGAAATGACCGGGGTCCATCGGGCAAGCCAACCAGATACCCAGCACGAACATGCTGTTCGATCGAACCTCGGGCGTCGTCAGAAAGTGCCATCAATGTGCTTGTGGTGCTGCCTGGGCCGTCTGTGAAGGTGGCCCAATAGTCCGCGAAGGACGCATACTCGCAATCCACGACAATGGGAATCTCGGTCACGTCAACGAGGCCGATCTTCCGCCACAACGTCGCCTGGCCATCCGGCCAGAAGAGCTGGCGCCCTGCCCGCATGGATCTCAGCCTTGCGAAGTCGGTCTCAAGGACGGCGCCGGTGTTAATCACGAGGTCGAAGGCGGGCATGCCACCAAGGAACTGAGTAACGGCGGACGCGACCACACCGCCTGGACGGGTCACGCGCTTCATCTCCGAAACTACCTGTTCAATTTCCGGGATGACGTCCAAGGCAAGGGTGGAAACTGCCGCATCGAAAGAATTGGCGTCGAACCGCAGTTTCCGGACATCGCCATGTTCATATGCGATATTGGGGTGGGATCGTCGACGGCGGGCTCCTTCCAGGTATCCCTCCGATGCGTCAACACCGATCACATGCGCTCCCGCCTCGGCCAGTGCTTTCGACAACACTCCCGTCCCACATGCTACATCGAGCACGCGATCGCCCCGAGCAACATTGGCACGACTGAGAAATGGGCTTGCCAGATGTTCGCTCCAGCGCCCTATGAATGTCTCGTAGACGTCGGAATCAGCCCAATTATATCGTAGCTCTGCTGTTTCCATGGCTCGCCATGCTCCCTCGACCACGAATGGACCGTAACACGGCCATTCAGGTAGCGCGTATCGCCGTCACACCCAATCCAGCTGAACCTTATTAACGTTTCTCAAGAAAATATGACATAGCGGGAACCCATAAAATCACACTGGCCTTCTCGTCGATCGCTGCTCCGAGGTCCCCGCTTGTCGGTCTGACCAATGTGATCCGCGCAGGTCGCGGTGAGACAAGGCTCAGAACGCGGCAGGCCCGTGTCATTTTCACGCAGGCCGCCCTGGATCGGGGACCTTGCGGACGCGGCCCGCTGCACCGATATCCGCCGCGACGCTTCATCAGGCATTATCCGTGCCGAAGCCATCCGGCGATCTTGCCCCGGCAACGGGGCGGTTGCCAAAGGCGGCGCAAAGGTCTAACGGCTGCGCCGGCAAGAAGGCGCCTACAAGAAAAGCCTCGTTAAGAAGAAGAAGAAAGAGACATGATGTCCAACTCGTTTGTGAAAATGCCTGCCGAAAACACGAAGCGGTATTTCGTGCTCGGCGAACGGATCGAGCGGCGGCTTCGGCTCCGCGGAACCTGGTTCAACATCTTCGACGTCACAGTGCCATCCGGCAGCCGGACGCCGAAACACGCGCATGCAAGCCCGGAAGTCTTCCGCATTCTCGAGGGCCGTTTGACGATCTGGCGGCTGACCGACAGTGGTCCCGAGGAGATCGAGGCCGGTGCTGGCGACATCGTCACGATCCCGCCTTTCACGGTGCACGGCTATGCCAACCGCGGGACCGTTCCGGCAGTCTTTTCGGCCGTCGTCGATCACGAGATGGCAGAGTTCATCGAAACGGAAGGCACGAGCGAGCCGCTGAAAGCCCCCTCGCCTGAGACCATCGCCCGGATGACGGCCGCTGCCAATGCTTATGGGATCACCATTCTGGCGGCGTGACATTCGAGCGCGTGATGCCGGAGCGTTCGGCGTTCGGCATCACGCAGGAATGCGTGAAGGCATGCTTGCCGCCGTTTTTCGAAACTGTCACATCAAGGCGCTATGAGGAATTCGCCCAGCGCCTCTTGCGCCGGACCTGTTTCACCGCCAAGATTGCGCCATGCCCGATAGCGACCCATCCAGTACAAGCTCCGCCCGCTCAAACCGAAAAGCCGCCGCAGAAGGTGCCGGCGCCTGTCGTAGACGGTGCGGCGATGTCTGCCTCGCGCCTCGCACCCAGCCGAGCTCACAGAAAGCTTTGCCGATGGGTGATGCGCATATATAGCGTCTCTGCGAAAGCCCCGCCGCCTCGCCTTATGCGGCATCAAAACCTCAACGAATAGGGTCCCTGTGTTTCTGGAAATTGGAATTGTGGCGTTTCTCACCATCCTGAATGGTGTGCTCGCCATGTCCGAGCTGGCTGTCGTGTCTTCTCGAACAGCCCGCCTGAAGGTCCTCTCCGACAATGGGAGCAAAGGTGCAGCTCAAGCCATCAAACTTGCCGAAAACCCCGGTCGCTTTCTTTCCACGGTTCAGATCGGCATCACGCTCGTCGGTGTTCTCTCCGGCGCTTTTTCCGGGGCCACGCTTGGCGGCCGCCTGACAGCATGGCTGGAGGCGCAGGGAATGTCATCGACGGCCGCTGACGCCATTGGCGTCGGCTCCGTCGTCGTGGCGATCACCTATCTTTCCCTGATCGTCGGCGAACTTGTGCCAAAGCAGATCGCATTGCGGGAACCGGAAGCGGTTGCGGCGAGGGTCGCGCCCGCCATGGCGCTGCTTTCACGAATTGCGCTGCCGCTCGTCTGGCTTCTGAACGCGTCGGGAAATCTGATGCTCAGGCTGCTCGGCCAGACAGGAAAAGCCGGCGACAACGTCTCTGACGAGGAGATCAAGACCGTTCTGGCCGAGGCGCAGTCGGCGGGCGTCATCGAAAGCGAAGAGTCGGCGATGATATCAGGCGTCATGCGGCTGGCGGACCGCACCGCCCGGGCGCTGATGACGCCGCGGCGGGACGTCGAAATTATCGATATCGACGACAGTCTCGACGAAATCCGGGCTCAGCTGCACCGGACGAAGCGGTCTCGACTGCCGGTCCGCAGAGGCAGTTCGGATGAGGTGATCGGCATCCTGCCGGTCAAGGATTTTTACGATTCGATATCGGAACACGGCAGCGCCGATATCAAGGCTCTGACGCAGGACGTCCCGGTCGTATCAGACCTTGCAACCGCGACCAGCGTGATCGAAGCCATCAGGAAATCGCCTGTTCATATGGTGCTGGTGTTTGACGAATACGGCCATTTCGAAGGGATTGTTTCGTCAGGCGACATTCTTGAAGCGATCATGGGCGCGCTGCAGGAGGGACCGGTCGATGAGCAGGCCATCGCGCGTCGAGACGATGGTTCCTATCTCGTCTCCGGCTGGGCGCCGATCGACGAATTCGCCGAGTTCCTGAACCTCAAGCTCGAGGACGATCTCGAATATCAGACCGTGGCCGGCCTTGTGTTGGAGGAGCTGAAACATCTGCCGGAATTGGGGGAGAGCTTCACGAGAGATGGATGGCGTTTCGAGGTCATCGATCTCGATGGCAGGCGCGTGGACAAAATCCTCGTGTCTGAAGTTCGCGACTGAGCTCTACGGGCGCAACATCGAAACGATCCGCATCCGCCACTGGAAAGACGTGGCCTGACATCAGGAGGTATCGCCATGGCATGGTCCGCCAGCCAATATGTCAAGTTCGAGGACGAGCGCACGCGGCCGGCGCGCGATCTTCTGGCGCAGGTACCGCTGCAGAGCCTTCGCCGCGCCGTCGACCTCGGCTGCGGCCCGGGCAATTCGACCGAGCTCATCATCGAGCGTTATGGGGCTGCCGGCGTCTCCGGCCTCGACAGCGACATCAACATGCTGGAGGCGGCCCGCAAGCGGCTGCCGGGCACAGCCTTCGTCGAGGCGGATCTTGGCAGCTGGCAGCCGACGGAGCCCGCCGATCTGCTCTTTGCCAATGCCGTCTTCCAGTGGCTGCCCGATCATCTCGACATTTTCGAGCGGCTGATGGACGGGCTTTGCGAAGGCGGCGTTCTTGCCGTGCAGATGCCCGACAATCTCGGCGAACCCTCGCATCTGGCGATGGAAGAAACTGCCCATGCCGGCCCCTGGAAGGCCGCCTTCGAGGCGAAGAGCGTGCGCCGTCAGCCGCTGGCACCGCCGTCCACCTATTATTCCAGGCTGATTGCCAAGGCGGCGCGCGTCGACATCTGGCACACCATCTACAATCACCCGATGGCCGACGCGGCAGCGGTCGTCGAATGGGTCAAGGGAACCGGGCTGATGCCCTATCTCGCCCGTGCCGGCAAAGAGCATCGCGAGGCGTTCCTCGCCGATTACCTCGCGCGCGTCGAACGAACCCATCCTAAACTGTCGGACGGGCGGGTGCTGCTCAGATTTCCGCGGCTTTTTATCGTGGCGGTGAAGAAATGACCGGCTGCGCCCGGCATGCTCTTCGCATCCATGCGCTATAGTTCGCAGGGATTGCCTTTGAGGTTCCGAGGTCGATGGACCGGTCGTTGATCGAAACCGCTGCACATTTCCGAACGACGTGCTTTATTTGACGGCGGCCAGTCCGCCAGCCAACAGCGCATCCAGTTGGGCAATCTCCGCTGCGGTCAGGCTGATCCCTTCGGCTTCCGATTTGACGCGCGCGGCGAAGCGGCGCTGCGATGGAAGCCGTGCGCCTTGCCCGACGATCGTTTCAAAGAGCGCTTCGGCGCGCGCGAACGGATCGCCGGGGCGGCCCCTGGCGAACGCTTCGGGTGACATCGCAATGATCAGTTCGCCATGGAACGGCGCCAAGGTCGTCGTGCCGAGGTAGTCTAAGACCTCGGGACTGGTGAGATCGCCGATCATGATGCCGGCGAGCAGCTCTATCATGGTGGCGATGGCGGACCCCTTATGGCCGCCAAAAGGCATCATTGCGCCTTCGAGCGCGGCCGCCGGGTCAGTGGTCGGATTGCCGGCAGCGTCGATCGCCCAACCCTCCGGCAGTTGCTTGCCGGCGCGCCGGTGCAGTTCGATCTCACCGCGCGCCGCCACCGACGTGGCAAAATCGAACACGTAGGGCGGCTGGTCTTTGCGAGGCCAGCCAAAGGCAAGTGGATTGGTGCCGAGCAGAGGCTTGCTGCCTCCGGATGGGGCAACCGTCGCATAGCTCGGACACATCACCAATGCCGCCAGGCCGTGCGCGGTCAGTGCCTCGACCTCGGGCCACAGGGCCGAGAAGTGCGAGCAATCGTTGATGACCATCGCGGCGATGCCAAGCCGCTTGGCGCGTTCCGCCAGGGCGGGTACGCCGAGTTCAAACGCCGCGCTGGCGAAACCGCCCCCCGCATCGACCCTGACGATTGCGCTGCCGTCATCCGGTGCAACGACGGGAGCGGCATCAGGCATCACCTTGCCGGCCTTTACCGTGCACAGCGCACCCTCGATGCGGTATATTCCGTGCGACTTGCAGGCATCGCGTTCTCCGGCCACGATGACATGCGCCAAAGCCGCCGCCTGCACCTCGTTCAATCCTGCGCGTTCGAAGATGGCAACGACTCGATTTTGCAGGGCTTCGACGCTCATGGTAACGGCTTCAGTCACGCAATTCTCCATCCGAGATCAAGTTCCGCTTTCGCCCGCCCTGCTTTTGGCCGCCAGTGACACGCTGGCAAGTCCTCCAATGCCTTGCAGCCCAGCTGCGCCATCGTTGCCCTCAGTTCGGCTTTCAGGACATTCATCAAATGATCGCCGCCGCGACGCCCGATGGCGGCGGAAGCAAACAGGAATGGCCGGCCGATCAGGACAAAATCGGCGCCGAGCGCCAGCATCCGGGCGATATCAAGGCCGGAGCGCACGCCTCCGTCTGCGAGAAGCAAGGCCTTGGGGCCAAGTCGTGCGCGGATTTCACCGATGACCTCCGCCGCCGACGGCGCGGCGTCGAGTTGGCGTCCCCCATGATTGGAGAGGATCAGACCATCGCCGCCCAAGGACATATATTCCTCCGCTTCGTCGGCGCGAAGCACACCCTTGACCAGGATCTTGCCTGGCCATGCGTCTCGGATTTTCTTGAAGCGCTCGCGCGTGACGTGACCCGTCATCACCCTGCCGACAAATTCGGCCGCTGCGGCAAGGCTCGAGCCCTTCGGGTAGTAGGGCGAGAGATTGGCGAAGTCGGGAGCGCCGTTTTGCAGAATGCCCATCGCCCATGACGGACGCATCGCCACCTGCATGATCGTCGAAAGGTCGTGGACCGGCGGGATGCTCAAACCATTGCGGATGTTGCGCTCGCGCCGCGTGGGTGCTGGAATGTCGACAGTCACGACGAGAACGTCGTAGCCCGCTCTGCCCGCCCGATCCACCATGTCCTCTTCCATGGCGGGATCATTGGGTGGATAGAACTGGAACCAAGTGTGATCACCGCCTGCAGGGCGGATCGTCTCAAGCGAGGTGTTGGCGAAAGTGCTGAGGATATAGGGAAGGTTGTGCTGCCTGGCAGCCTGTGCCAGCGGTAGCTCCCACCCGGGCCACAGAAGGCCGGCCAGCCCAAGCGGCGCGATGGCAAATGGCGCGTCGAAACGATGACCGAACAGGCTTGCGCCGATATCGGGCTCGTCAGCGTCGGCCAGGTAGCCCGGCATAAGCACCACCTCTTCCATGGCCGCCAGATTGCGCCGAACGGAAGCTTCGCGCCCGAGTCCGCCGGGCATGCGTCTTTGCGCGGCTTTTTCCATGTCGGCGACGCAGGGAAACCGTCGTTCTAGCGCTAGGTCCATCTCGGGTGCTTCGATGTTGAGGAGGTAGGGACGGCTGATCGCCCTGCGTTCCGTGGGGGACTGGTTGCTTCGATCAGGGTTCGTTTGACGTCATCGCGCCAAGCAGTTTCGGCAGGTCGCCGAAGCGCGCGACGAGGCTGAAGGCGATCGCTGCGGTCGCCACGAACAGGATCGTCACCGCCGCCATAGTCGGCGTGTAGCCGTATCGCAGCGAATTGAAGATCTTGATCGGCAGCGTTTCCAGCGTGAAACCGACCGTCATGTAGGCAACGATGTATTCGTTGAGCGACAGCACAAAGGCAAAAGCGTAGCCCGACACGATGTACGGCGAAATTAGCGGCAGAACGACGGTTCGGAACACAGTACGGTCGTCGCCTCCCAAGGTCGAGGCGGCCTCTACCAGCGAGCGGTCGATCGCCGAAAAGCCGAGCGAAATGGTCACTAGCGGCAGCGTGACGAAAAAGATGGCGTGGCCGATCACCGCCGTCCAGGGTTGCCCGTAAAATCCGGTCGTGGCCCAGAAAGTCAGCAGGCCGAGCGCCGTGATAACCGGCGGCAAGGTAAAGGGCGCCACGCCAAGCAACTGGAAAATATTGGCCCAGGGCGCGTGGCGGCGCCAGAGGAACCAGGCGAGCGGCAAGGCAATCAGCACCGCAAGCGCCGCCGACGACAGCGCCAGCACAAGCGACGCGATCAGCGCGTTGCGCCATTCCATATCGAGAAATATCTGGCCATACCAGCCGAGCGAGAAGCCTTGCGGCGGGAAGGTGAGGCTCTGCTTGGCATTGACCGAAACGCCGGCGACAATGATCAGCGGCAAAGCGAGAAACAGTCCGACGACCCCGAAAAGAATGTTGCGGAGAATGGTCATTTAGTCGCTCCTCCTCGGCGGCCAACGAGCAGCGTGAGCGCTACAAGGGCCAGTGTGACCAACACCAGGAAAACCGCCATGGCAGCAGCGAAGGGCATGTTCGACTGATAGATCGCCTGATCGGTAATGTGCACGGAAAGTGTCCAGTGTTGCGGGCGGCCGAGCAGTTGCGGCAACAGATAGGACCCGAGAGCGAAGATGAAGACCATGATCAGCGTGGCGAGGATGGTATCGCGCAGCGCTGGCACGACGACGGTGAAGAAGGCCTTGACCGGCGAAGCGCCGAGCGTTCGCGCGGCCTCTGAAAGCGTCGGGTCAAGCCGCACCAGCGCGGGGTAGAGCACCAGGACCGTGTAGGGGAAGGCCTGATAGACCATGCCTGTGACGACGGCTCCGATGCTCGGCGTGAGGGCGACTGCCTGCTGCATGAGGCCGAGCCATACAAACAAGTTGGTGATGCCGGCCGTGCGCGAAAACAGCGTCGACCAGGCGAAACCGATGATTACTTCAGACAAGGACAGGATCGAAAGGAGTGCGACCAGCCAGGCCACCTGGGTGCTCCGCTTCATGCGGATCAGCAGGTATGTGAAAGGCAGGGCCAGAACGACACAGGTCGCGGCCACCGCAATCGCAAGGAGCAGCGAGAAGCTGAGCACTCCCCCCAAGAAGGCTGAGAGGAAGCGGATATAATTGTCGAAGACGAAATCAGGCGTGTAGAAGCCGCCCTGCTGGCGTTTGAAGAAGCTGACGGAAATCATCGTGCCGAAAGGCACGACGAAGAAGACGATCAGCATGATTGCCGGGAATGCGAGTGGGGCATAATCGCCGAGCGTCTGCGGGGGTTCGCGTCTCATTGCTCGATCACCACGCAATCCTTGTCGGTCAGCGCAATGCCCACCCTCTGGCCCACCGCCACGTCAGGGCGCTCGCGCGGTGTCGAGACCGCAATGAACTGCTGACCGCCGACATTGACAAAAGTTTCGACGACGCCGCCGAGATCGCGCACGAAGGTGACCTCGCCCGTCAATGCGCCGGCCTCGGGCGGCCCCAGGCGCACGTCTTCCGGCCGGATCGAAAGCGTGGCGCGCTCGATACCTGCCGACAGCGACAGGGCTGCGACCGGCTGCCCCAATATGCTGACTGCGCCGCCCTCTCGCCTGGCTTCGACCAGATTTGTCTGGCCAATGAAATCCGCGACGAAGCTGTCTGCCGGCCTGCGATAAATCTCCGTCGGCGACGCCGCCTGGCGTATCTGACCGCCGTTCATGACCACGACCGTATCGGCCATGGTCATCGCCTCGCGCTGGTCGTGCGTGACGGCGATCGTGGTGATGCCGAGCCGCTGATGAAGCTGGCGAAGCTCCACCTGCATGGCTTCGCGCAGCTTGGCATCAAGCGCTGACAGCGGCTCGTCGAGCAGAAACAGTTTCGGCGAAATAGCCAGTGCCCTTGCGATTGCGACGCGTTGCCTCTGGCCGCCGGAAAGTTTCGACACGGAGCGGTCAGCGTAGCCCGGCAAATAAATCATCGCCAGCAGCTCTTCGACGCGCTTCGCCTGCTCGTCCTTCGGACGGCCGCGAATGCGCAGTGGATAGGCGATATTCTCGCCTACCGTCAGGTGCGGGAACAGCGCCAGCGACTGGAACACCATGCCAAGCTCGCGCTGGTGCGTCGGCGTCCTGGTGATGTCTTTGCCGTTGAGCGTGATGCGGCCCGAGGTCGGCAGATCGAGACCTGCGATCATGCGCAGCAAGGTCGTCTTGCCGCAGCCGGAGGGGCCGAGCAGACAGACGAATGCCCCGTGCGGCACCGTCAGGTCGACATTGTCGACGGCGCGAATGACGCTGAAGTCCTTGACGATATTCTGAAGCGTGAGTCCCGACATATGCCTCTTCCCGACCGAAAGGCAGGCCCCTGAACGGGGCCCGCGAAAGCACGATGAGCGTCAGCTGGCGATCATTTCCGTCCACTTCTCGTTCAGCCAGTCGGCCTTGGAGAGGTACATGTCGTAGTGTGGGATGATCGGTTCGATGTCGGAGGAAACCGCCGCAAATTCCTTCTCGGTCAGATCGGTCGTTTCGCGCTTCACCGTTGGCGACGTGCCCACCTTGCGTGACAGCACGGCCTGGATGGACGGCTGACACATATAGTCGATGAAGATATGCGCCTCTTCCGTCTTCTTCGACGCCTTCGACAGCGCCCACGAACCTGCGTCCTGAATGCCGCCCTCCTTCGGGAACGTCGAGCGAACGGGCTGGCCGTCCGCGGCGGCGAGGCCGGTCACGTCGTGATAATACTGTCCCATTGGGATTTCACCCGACTTTAGCGCCTGTTCGAACTGCGCCTCGTCGCGATACCACAGTCGGACATTCGGCTTCAGCTCGGCCAGCTTGGCGAAGACCTTGAGGATGCTCTCCTCAGTGTCGAGGGCCTGGGCGCCGCCGAAATAGGTCTTTGCCGTCACGTCGAGCAGGAAGGAGTTGGACACGAGCGCCAGCAGACCGAGCTTGTCGGCATTGGCAGGATCCCACAGCGCTGTCCAGCTGGTCGGCGCTTCCTTGTAGACATCTGTGTTGGTGACCAGGGTGATGAACCATGAGACCGCGCCGATGCCGGCGACGCGGCCATCCGGATATTTGTTGATGAAGCGCTCAAGCAGGCTGCTGGAATTCTTGATCTTGGCGAGATCGAGCGGAGCCCAGAGCTCTGTGGCCTGGCCCTTGCGCATCGACACCTGCGACATCATCGAAACGTCAGCCGGCGCCTGACCTGCCTGGGCTGCCTGCTGCATCTGCACCAGCCAGGCCTCGCCGGTCGGCTCTGCGACGGATTCGACCGCGATGCCGGTCGCCTTGGTGAACTCCGGGAAGATGTTCTTGTCAAACGAGTCCTTGAAGTAGCCGCCATAAACACCGACCTTCAGCGACTTGTCCTGGGCGCGCAGCACATTGGGCATCGCCAACATGGCTACACCAGCACCTATTCCGACGCCGAGCATGGTGCGGCGGTTCATTGTCAATTTCGTCATCGTCTTTCTCCTAACCGATGCGGCACGCCGCTTCCCTCTTTCAATGTATTCGAGGCCTTTGCGGCCTTCTTGTCGTTCCTGGCCTTGAGCTGCGGCCAGGCCCGTCAGGCGGTACGGCGGATTGCCGGGCTGAACGCCATCAGGCTCAATATTTCGAACAGCATCTGCGCGCCGGCATGGGCTGTGTTGGTGGTAGCGTCATACTGGGGCGCGACCTCGACGACATCGCCGCCGACCAGGTTCACGCCCTTGAAGCCGCGGATGAGCTCCAGCGCCTCGCGGGTGGTGAAGCCGCCAATCTCCGGCGTGCCGGTGCCCGGCGCGAAGGAAGGATCGAGGCTGTCGATGTCGAAGGAAAGATAGGTCGGTCCATCGCCGATGACGGCCTTCGCCTTTTCGATGATTGCAGGGATGCCCATTGCCGAGATCTCCTCGGCATGGATCACCGTCATGCCCGAGGCGTAAGAAAACTCCCAGAGATATTCAGCCGAGCCGCGAATGCCGATCTGAATCACGCGCGTCGGGTCGAGCACGCCGTCGAGCACGGCGTTGCGGAACGGTCCGCCGTGGTGGAACTTGGTCAGGTCGTAAGCACCGCCGGTGTCGCAATGGGCGTCGATATGGATCATGCCGACCGGCCGCTCCTTGCCGACGGCCCGCAGAATCGGATGGGTGATCGAGTGGTCTCCGCCTACCGAGAGCGGCAGCACACCTGCGGCAACGATCTGCGCGACGCGTTTTTCGATATCCTCATGTGACAATTCCAGCCGGTAGCGGCTCTGAAACGCTACGTCGCCAATGTCTGCCACGCGCAGTTCCTGAACCGGCGCGCAGCCGAGCACATGGTTGTAAGGACCGATGCGCTCAATGGCGCGCAACGCGCGCGGTCCAAAGCGCGAGCCCGGGCGGTTCGTCACGCCAAGATCCATGGGCACGCCGAGGATCGCCACCTGCAGATCACCGAAATCCGGATTCTCGTTGTCGACCTGCATCAGCGGGGCGGAGAGGAATGTCGGGATTCCCGAATAGGGCGCGAGCCGGGTGCCGCTCTTGTTAAAAATCTTCTCCGCTACCTTGCGGAACTCCGGATGGTGCAATTCACCGCCGTGGTTGTCGCCATATCTGGTTCGGAGTTCGGAAAGCTTGGTTTCATTCCAGGACATGACGGCCTTCTTGAGGATGACGATGCTGCGATCAGGATGGCAAATCGGTCCTCGGCTGCAGCTCTGCCGCAGAGGCCGATGGCTTCTTCAGTGATTGAACGGCAAGCTCGCTGGAAAATCAATTGATATTAATCTACAGTTTCATGCAAGTTTTTCTCACAGGTCGTTTGCCTCATGTCCAGCCGTCTGCCACCCCTCAACCCGCTGCGTGCGTTTGAGGCAACTGCCCGCCATGGATCGGTTTCCGCCGCGGGACGCGAGTTGAATGTCACCCACGGCGCGATCAGCCATCAGATACGCACCTTGGAAGAATCGCTCGGCGTGCGCCTGTTTGAGCGCGGCGGCAAATGGTTGAAGCTGACCAGCCAGGGCGCGTTGCTGATGCCGGTCGTCTCCAACGCATTTTCGGAGATCGCAGCAGCGAAAGCCGCGATGACCCGGCCGGCGACTGGCGGCACGCTGCGGGTAACCTGTGTTGCGGCGGTGCTGTCGCTCTGGCTGATGCCACGGCTGCAGGAGTTCACCGATCAATACCCCGATATTCAACTCGACCTGCGCGCCTCGAATGACCCGAAAAATCTGAGTTCCCCGAATGTCGACCTGTGCATTCTCTACGGCGGCGGCAACTGGCCCAATTATTGGTCGCGCCTCTGGAGCCGGATGGAGCTCTTCCCCGTCGCCAGCCCGGCCCTCATGAACAGGCGGCCGTTGCGCTCCCTGCGCGATCTGCGCGACCACATGCTCCTGCATGCCGATCGCGGCAATGAGTGGAACACCTGGCTCACCGCAGCCGGCGTTGCGATGCCGGCGCGCCAGCACATGATGAGCGACGCGCGCCTGTCGATCGAGGCCGCCATGTACGGCCATGGCATTGCGCTCGGCGACAACATCACCACCGCGCACATGATTGCACGGGGCGAGCTGGTCGCGCCATTCGATCTTACGGTTCCGGCCAATGACGCGGTCTATGTGGCCTGCCGATCCGAGGCTCAAGCGACGCCAATCGTCCGCGTCTTCATCGAGTGGTTCTATGCTTCTCTCGTCCGAAACTGAGTATGGGTTGAGGCTGCTTGGCTGAGCGCCAACCTTGACATCGCCACGCCCGCTGCAACTCACCGGCTCTCGGCACTCCCGCCGCCCCAGTGTGTCAAATGGGCGTTACATCTCGCCAGTTATGTTGCCGCGAAACCGGCAGGCATTATAGTCGGCGGCAAAATCGGAGACGACACACATGCACGCTGCCCCTACCCCGCCGGTCACCCTTGTCATCTTCGGCGCCACGGGCGACCTGACGCGCCGCCTCCTGGTGCCGGCGATCATCAACCTGACGCGCCAGGGCCTCGTTGGTGAGGACCTCAGCATTCTCGGCATCGGCATCGAAGCGGGCGACGACGAATTCCTGCGCGGGCGGCTCGATGCCTTCCTCAATCGTCTGAACGGCGACGAGCAGACGGTCAAGGACCAAGCCTGGGAGAGCCTGCGCCGGCGCATTTCCTATATGTCGGGCGATTTTACCAAGGATGACATCTTTGTCGAAATCGGCAAGCGGCTGGGGCCGAACGCCAATGCCGCCTTCTATCTCGCGGTGCCGCCATCCTTCTTCGGCACCATCGTCGAGAAGCTTGCCGCCCATGGGCTCACCGATGAAAGCGAGGGCGTCTTCCGCCGCGTCGCGATCGAGAAGCCGTTCGGCACCGATCTCGCCTCTGCGCGGGCGCTCAATGCGCAAATCCTCACCCGGATCGGCGAAAGCCAAGTCTACCGGCTCGATCATTTCCTAGGCAAGGAGACGGTGCAGAACCTGATGACGGCGCGTTTCGCCAACATGATCATCGAGTCGCTGTGGAACAGCCGCTATATCGACCACGTGCAGATCACTGCCGCCGAGGTCGTTGATGTCGGCGGCCGCGGCAAATTCTACGATGCCACGGGGGCGCTGCGCGACATGGTGCCGAACCATCTCTTCCAGCTCTTGGCGATGATTGCCATGGAACCGCCGAACAGCTTCGATGCCGAAGCGATCCGCAACGAGAAGAGCAAGGTGCTGAAGGCACTGCGCATCTATACGCCCGAGGAGGCAAAGACGCATGGCGTGCGCGGCGCCTATGCGGCCGGCTCGTTGAACGGCGTCGATCTTCCCGCCTATCGCGACAGCAAGGATGTTTCGCCCGACAGCCGGACCGAGACCTATGTGGCGCTGAAGCTCTATGCCGATACCTGGCGCTGGGCCGGCGTGCCCTTCTATTTGAGAACCGGCAAGGCACTGACGGCACGCGACACCGAGATCGTCATCACCTTCCAGCCGGTGCCCTTCGCGCAGTTTCGCGAGACCGAGGTCAATCGCCGCCTGCCGCCGAACCGGCTGGTAATCCAGGTACAGCCGGACGAGGGTTTGAGCATGGAAATCTCAATCAAGTCGCCGGGGCTCTCGGTCGATACGACGCCCGTGTCCCTCGATTTCCGCTATGCCGACAAGTTCGATATCGGCAAGACGACCGGATACGAATCGCTGCTCTACGACCTCTTCATCGGCGACCAGACGCTGTTTCAGCGCGCCGACGGCATCGAGGCCGGCTGGGCGGCGGTGCAGCCCTTCCTTGACATCTGGAGCAAGGATCCGAGCACGCCCGAAGCTTACTCGCCAGGCAGCATGGGTCCCACCTGCGCCGACGAGCTCATCGAGCGCGACGGACGCAAATGGCACGAACTCGGGGTCATCCTGCACCGCGACAGCCAGAACGGCAAATAGGGCGTGCCTGATCATTGACCTTCGCGGCACGCCGGGCTGACGGAGGCGCCGCTGTTGCCGCCCTGCGTGGCAAGCGCGCCACGGGCCTTGCGCGGCGGGCAGCGCGCCCAGTCGACGCGGCCGCTCGGAACACCGTTGTCGACGCTGCCTGTTTCGATCGAGTCGAGCGGGATGACCAGCCCGGCTTGCGGCTCCGCGCCCGGCGCTGTGCCGAGCGGCGGCGTGCCATCAAAGCGGCCGCTGGCATCCATGCCCATGTTCGATTGGGCAAGAACCGGACCGGAAAGGCTGAGGAGAGCGATCGACGTTGCTGCAATGAACCTGCGCATGATGCTGTTCCTTCTGATGTCAACGATGCGGCAGAAACAGCAATTCTACTCCCTTGTTCCCTCTGGAGCGAGTACGGGCGATCAAAGTTTGGCGAGCAGATTCGCAACGTCACTAAGGCTCAATCACGCCATCGCGAGAGAACCGTCTCGAGGCCCGTCGGATAGAGATCGAGCCCGGCGTCACGCACCATGTCGCGGCCGAACCAGCGCGCCGTCGCCGCCGTTTCGTCCAGTTCGCAATAGCGGATCTCATCGCGCTCGTAGAGGCCTTGATCGGCCAGTTCGACATCGGCGGCGAAGATGAATTCGTGGCCGATCGAACCATGGTGTTCGAAGATATTTTCGAGAATATGCCAGGGGCCGACGATGCGGATTTCAGTCCCGAGCTCCTCCCGAATTTCGCGGTGCAGGGCCTGTTCGCGCGTCTCGCCGAATTCGATCGAGCCGCCGAGCGGCCGGACACCCTTGATGCGGCCACTGTCATCTTCCACTTCCGCGGCGAGCAAGCGGTTCTCTCGCCAGGCAAGGCCGATCACCTTCACCCTGATCTGCTGCGGCGGGCGCCAGACGGTCATGCAGTTTTCTTTCATCCGATGGGCGAAGGGCATATAGCGGGCAGAGGCTGCGAGGCAAGTCGATCCGGAGCAATCGCTTCATATCGGTCACTTTTTGACATCTATTGCCATAAACGAGGGATTGTCGCATATTGATGCAGCGAAAGGAAAAGCTATGCCCAACGTTGCGCTTGGAAAGCACTACGAGGAATTTGTTCGGAAGCAGTTGGAGTCCGGCCGATACAACAATGCCAGCGAGATCGTCCGTGCCGGCCTACGGCTTTTGGAGGATCATGAGGCGGCCCGCGATCGCTGGCTTAACGAAGAAATTCCGGCGCGCTATGACGAGCTGGTGAAGACGCCGAGCCTTGGAATTTCCGCCGAAAAGGTGCGGGCGCGCTTCGAAACAAAGCGCCGGCACGATGCGGCGAAAGCCAAGTAGGCATGGCCTACCGCATTATCTATCACCCCAAGGCAGAAGCCGAACTCGACAAGCTCTATACCGATATCGCCGTTGAGGCTGGACCGGGGATCGCCGGCGGCTTCGTCGACGGAATCATCACCTTCATCGAGGCCCTTGAGACTTTTCCGGAACGCGGCACGGTGCGCGATAGCCGGA
This sequence comes from Rhizobium sp. NXC14, assembly GCF_002117485.1. NCBI lineage: Bacteria > Pseudomonadati > Pseudomonadota > Alphaproteobacteria > Hyphomicrobiales > Rhizobiaceae > Rhizobium > Rhizobium sp. NXC14. The sequence goes on along the minus strand of NZ_CP021030.1, from coordinate 1,249,785 downwards.
TTCCCGGCTTGCGGATTGTCGGCTACCGGCGCAGCGTCAGCGTGGCTTTTTCGGTCAGCGGCAATGACGTTATCATACTGGGGGTGTTTGCGCGCGGACGCGACATTAGTGACGAGCTTCTAGAGGAGCGAAAAAGTAAGCCCCGCAGCGGCGGCGCGGGGCTCTTGCCGTTCTGTCGTCGTTCAGACGAACTGGCTGAGGCCGGGGACGGAGGCGACGACTTCGTCGACGACCTCTTCGCCGGCATATTGCTTGGCGATCGCAATGGTCTCCTTGGCGAGCGAGGTGATCTCGCCCATGCCGAGGCCCTCGCCCATAAGCTGCTGGCCGAGCCCCATGATGCCGCCGCCGCCGAGCGAGCTCATCAGCCCGCCGAGCAGACCGCCGCCGCCGGCACCCGCGCCATTGAACTGGGCGACGAGATCCGCGCCGCCGGGGATGGCCTCGATCATCCGGGCAACGGGGCCGTCGGCGGCCTCGCGCTGCAGGAAGCCGAGCATCATGCCGAGCGCCTTCTCCGCCTGCTCCGGGGAAATGCCCACCCGATCGGCGATTTCAGTCACAATTCCATTCATCGTCAGCCTCCTCATATTTTTGACGTTAACGTCAACGTTAATCGAGATTCGAATGCAACTCAAGCCAGCGGTTTCGCTTTCGATGCAAACAGTTGTCCGCATTCGCCTGCCTGCTTATAACAGGGAAACAATGGTTCGATGAAGGCGGCGGAAGCCAGACCTTCTCAACAAACGGCGGCAGGGCCGAAGGGAGATTGCGATGATCGAGGACGGCAAGATTTTCATCGGCGCGAGCCGCAATCCCGACGACAGCATCAACAAGCCGGAATATCTCGACCTGAAGTTCGGAAACCGCCACGGTCTCGTCACCGGCGCCACCGGCACCGGCAAGACAGTGACGCTGCAGGTGCTGGCCGAAGGTTTTTCGCGGGCCGGCGTTCCGGTCTTTGCGGCCGATATCAAGGGCGATCTTTCCGGCATCGCCGCCAAAGGCGAGCCCAAGGATTTTCTCACCAAGCGCGCCGAGCAGATCGGTTTCACCGATTACGAATTCGACCAGTTTCCGGTGATCTTCTGGGATCTGTTCGGGCAGAAGGGCCATCGGGTGCGCACCACCGTCGCCGAGATGGGGCCGCTGCTGCTCGCCCGGCTGATGGACGCTTCCGAGCCGCAGGAAGGCGTTATCAACATCGCCTTCAAGATCGCCGATGAGGCCGGCCTGCCGCTGCTCGATCTCAAGGATTTCACCTCGCTTTTGAACTATATGGGCGAGAATGCCACCGAGCTTTCCAGCCAGTTCGGCCTGATCTCCAAGGCCTCGGTCGGCTCCATCCAGCGGGCGCTGCTGGTGCTCGAACAGCAAGGCGCCGAGCATTTCTTCGGCGAGCCGGCGCTGAAGATCTCCGACATCATGCGCACCCACACCAATGGTTACGGTCAGATCTCGGTGCTTGCCGCCGACAAGCTGATGATGAACCCGCGGCTCTATGCCACCTTCCTGCTGTGGCTGCTGTCCGAGCTGTTCGAGGAACTGCCGGAAGTCGGCGACCCCGACAAGCCGAAGCTGGTCTTCTTCTTCGACGAGGCTCATCTGCTCTTCAACGACGCGCCGAAGGTTCTGATCGAACGCGTCGAGCAGGTGGTGCGGCTGATCCGCTCCAAGGGCGTCGGCGTCTATTTCGTCACGCAGAACCCGCTCGACGTGCCGGAAACGGTGCTCGCCCAGCTCGGCAACCGCGCCCAGCATGCGCTGCGCGCCTATTCGCCGCGCGAACAGAAGGCGGTGAAGACGGCGGCCGATACCTTCCGCCCGAACCCGGCCTTCGACTGCGCCACCGTCATCACCAATCTCGGTACCGGCGAGGCCCTGGTCTCGACGCTGGAGGCCAAGGGCGCGCCGTCGATCGTCGAGCGCACGCTGATCCGCCCGCCGTCGGGCCGCGTCGGCCCTCTGAGCGATGGCGAGCGCCAGCAGGTGATGGACAGGAGCCCCGTCCTCGGCGTCTATGACGAAGACGTCGATCGCGAATCCGCCTTCGAGATGCTGGCGGCGCGGGCAAAAAAGGCGGCGGAAGCAGAGGCCGCCAAGCGGGCGCAGGAAGAAGCGGCCGAACAGCCGGGCACGACCTCCGGCTGGAACCTGCCGGGCTTCGGCGGCGATGACGACAACCGCCAGGGCCGCGGCCAATCGCGCGGTCGATCCGGCTACCAGCGAGAAACGGTGGTGGAAGCGGCGATGAAGAGCGTCGCCAGAACGGTCGCCACCCAGGTGGGCCGGGCGCTGGTGCGCGGGATCCTGGGGAGCTTGAAGCGGTAGGCATTTGCCGCGGCAGCGCGCTTGAGCCCCTCATCCGCCTGCCGGCACCTTCTTGGATGAAAAAAATGTAGGATATTGATGCTTGCCGGGCGGGTGGCCGCCCGCCCGGCAGCTGGTTGTCGGATCGTCACCTTCTTAGCCGTTTTGGGCTGTGGGGAGCAGGATCGCAACCGGCTCTTCATCTGGCCCGTGTGGTTGCAGGAACCTTGGGGTTCGTATCCAAGACAGGGACGACGAAGATGACCGATAATAGCATGATTTGTGCCGGAATCGATGTCGGCAAAAGCCATCTCGACATTGCCCTCCATCCCGGTAAGGCAAGGCTGAGGGTCACGTACGACACCGCTGGCCTGAAGGCGCTTGACGCCTTTCTTCGAGAGCATGACGTCAGCCGCATCGGCCTCGAAGCCTCCGGCGGCTATGAATGGCGGCTGCTGGCGCATCTGCGGGCCGGCAAGCGGCCGGCGGCGCGTCTGCAGCCGGCGCAGTTGCGCTTCTTTGCCAAGAGCCGGCTCAAGCGGGCCAAGAACGATCGGCTCGATGCCGTGCTGATTGCGTTGTTCACGGCAAGTCTCGAGCAGTTGCCGGCGCTGCCGGACGCACGCTTCGACAAGTTGGCCGCCGAACTGACCTATCTGGAACAGATCGAGCAGCAGATCGCGCTGGTCAAGACCTTTGCCGAGACCGCCTTGTCGGAGGCGATCAAACGCCGCCACCTGCGCGAGGTCGCCCGCCTCGAAACCTGCCGCAAGGCCCATCTGCTGCGGCTCGAAAAGACGGTTCGCGACGATTGCGACCTGGCGCAACGGCTCGATCTGCTGATCTCCATCAAGGGGATCGGGCTGCGCAGCGCCCTGTGCCTGATCATTCGGCTGCCCGAACTCGGCCATGCCAGCCGCGCCGAGATCGCCGCCCTTGCCGGCGTCGCACCCTATGACGACGATAGCGGAAAGTATCATGGCAGACGCCGCATCCAGGGTGGTCGCGAACGCCTGCGAAAGAGCCTATTCATGTGCGCATTCACGGCAACCCGGCACAATCCGGATCTCGCCGCTTTCTACACGCGCTTGCGTCAGAACGGAAAGGAACACCTGTGCGCCGTCATAGCCGTCGCCCGAAAACTCATCGTTCTCGCCAACACAATCCTCTTTCGAAAGACCGAATGGACGCCCCAATACCGGAAAAATTGAACATGGTTGCTCCCCGCTCGCGGGGCGAAGGGACCAGGCCGCGACCTCTCCGACCCTCACGAAGCTCTCGCGTGGCACGTCCCCCTCGCCCCGTTTACAGGGAGAGGGGCAGCCATCAGGTCTGCTTGAAAGAATGCAGAATCGCCACTTTGCCTTGAACCCAACGCCTTCCTCCCCTAAATTCCCCGCCATCGACCATTTCAACAGGATGTGTGCAGCAATGGATTTCAACCCGATCGCAATGCCAGTTCGCTTTGCCAACGGGGAAATCCCTATCGATGTCTGCATCCATCACTCTCTCGCAAATTTCCTGGGCCACGCCTGACGGGCGGCCGCTTTTTTCCGATCTCGATCTCAGTTTCGGCAGGGACCGCAGCGGTCTTGTCGGACGCAACGGCGTCGGCAAGACGACGCTGCTGAAGCTTATCTCCGGCGATATTCGGCCGCAGTCGGGATCGATATCGATCAGCGGCAGCCTCGGCATGCTGCGCCAGAGCGTTCAGGTTGCGGCCGACGAAACCATCGCCGATCTCTTCGGCGTGGCCGCGGCGCTCGCACTTGTGCGTCGTGCCGAAGCCGGCGCGGCAACGGCCGACGAGGTTGCCTCGGCGGACTGGTCGCTGGAGGCACGCATCGCAACTGCGCTCAACCGAACGGGACTCGACGCGGAGCCGGAGACGCCGCTTGCCGCACTCTCCGGCGGGCAGCGTACACGTGCGGCGCTTGCTGCGCTCATCTTCAGCGAGCCGGATTTCCTCCTGCTCGACGAACCCACCAACAATCTCGATCGCTACGGCCGCGCGGCGGTGATCGCATTGATTTCAGGCTGGCGGGCCGGCGCCGTCGTCGTCAGCCATGACCGGGAACTGCTCGAAAGCGTCGACCAGATCGTCGAACTGACGTCGCTTGGCGCGACGCGCTACGGCGGCAACTGGAGCCATTACCGCGAGCGCAAGGCCCTCGAGCTTGCCGCCGCAGCGCATGATCTTGCCGATGCCGAAAGGCGCATGGCGGAGGTCGCCAGGAAGGCGCAGGCGAACGTGGAGCGTCAGGCACACAGGGACAGCGCCGGGCGGAAGATGGCCGCCAAGGGTGGCATTCCGCGCATCATGCTCGGCGGCATGAAGGAGCGAAGCGAAACCACCGGCGGCGACAATGCGCGTCTTGCCGAAAGACGGCGCACCCAGGCGCTCGAAGAGGCAAAGGCGGCGCGCGAGAAGATCGAGATCCTGCAGCCATTGTCGGTGAGCCTGCCGGCGACGGGGCTGCCGGCCAGCAAGATCGTGCTGAAGATCGACGGCGTGACGGCAGGCTATCTGCCAGATGAACCCGTCATCCACAATCTCTCATTCGACGTGACGGGACCGGAACGTATTGCCATCACCGGACCGAACGGTTCGGGCAAGACGACGCTGCTCGCGCTCATCACCGGCGAGCTCAAGCCCCGGGCCGGCACCGTCTCGGTAATGACCGGTTTCGCCATGCTCGATCAGAAGGTGAGCCTTCTCGAGCCGTCAGCCTCGATCCGCGACAATTTCCGCCGGATCAACCCGCAAGCCGATGAAAACACCTGTCGGGCCGCGCTTGCCCGCTTCATGTTCAGGGCTGATGCGGCGCTGCAGACGGTCTCGACGCTCAGCGGTGGCCAATTGCTGCGCGCAGGCCTTGCCTGCACGCTCGGCGCCGCACCGCCGCCGCTGCTAATCCTCGATGAGCCAACCAATCATCTCGACATCGACTCGATATCGGCGGTCGAGGCAGGTCTCAGCGCCTATGACGGGGCGCTGATCGTCGTCAGCCACGACGAGGCGTTTCTCGAAAACATCGGCATAACACGGCGGCTGGCATTGTCCCCCCGCTTATGAGCGCGCGGCATCCTCCAATCTCTCTCATGCTGAGGTGCGAAGCCCGAGGGGGCTCTCTTGAGTACCGGACACCGAGCCACCCCTCCACTCAGCGGCGGCTGATTATGCCGCCCTTGCCTCTTTTTTCGGGCAATGGTATTTCCATCCTGCAACCCTTTCGAGAAAGGAGGATCACGCTATGCAGTATTATTTCCGGCATCATCGCCAGCGTGGTCCCGTCAACGCCCTGCAAATGCGTTTGCAGGGCTGACCAGAGACGCACGCACTCTCTTCCTGGTCTGCCCTTCGTGGCCGATGCGCCGCCGTCAGATGACTGCGCGCATTCCTCTTATTCCCGGGCCCGAAAGACGCAATCCGTGATGGCCTGATGCCACCGATTGCATCTGCTCCCGGTCAGGACCAGAGAACGAACATGACCCTCATCAATATCCGCAATCTCGGCGTGGCGCTGAGCAAGCCGCTGTTTTCCAACCTCAATCTCGTCGTCAATTCAGGCGACCGCATTGGCCTCGTAGCCGCCAACGGGCGCGGGAAATCCACCCTGCTTGCCTGCATCACCGGCGCGCTGGAGCCGAGCGAGGGCGAGATCACCAAGGCGCGGGGGCTGACGATCGGCCATGTCGCGCAGAATGTGCCGGCCGCCCTTTTCGACACGCCGTTCTATGATGCAGTGCTGCAGGCGCTGCCGGCCGATCAGGCCGAAAGCGAGAGTTGGCGCGTTGACCTCGTGCTGGAATCGCTCGAGGTGCCGGAGGCCATGCGCAGCCGGCCGCTGAAGCATTTGAGCGGCGGCTGGCAGCGGCTCGCGATGATTGCCCGCAACTGGGTCACCGAGCCCGACGTGCTTCTGCTCGACGAGCCGACCAACCATCTCGATCTCGAGAGGATCGCGCAGCTGGAAAGCTGGTTGAATGCGCTGCCGCGCGAGGTGCCGGTCATCCTCTCCAGCCATGACCGCGCCTTTCTCGATGCGACGACCAACCGGACATTGTTCCTGCGGCCGGAGCAATCGCCGGTCTTTGCGCTCCCCTATAGCAGGGCACGCGCGGCCCTCGACGAGATCGATGCCTCGGAGGCACGGCGGTACGAGCGCGACATGAAGGCGGCGGAGCAACTGCGCAAGCAGGCCGCCAAGCTCACCAATATCGGCATCAATTCCGGCAGCGACCTGCTCGTCGTCAAGTCGAAGCAGCTGAAGCAGCGGGCGGAGAAGCTGGAGGATGCGGCAAGACCGGCGCATCTCGAACGTTCGGCCGGCGCCATTCGGCTTGCCAACCGCGGCACTCATGCCAAGGTGCTGGTGACACTGGAAGACGCGGCGGTGACGACGCCGGACGGGACGCTGCTGTTCAAGACCGGTCGTCAGTTCATCTGCCAGGGCGACCGCATCGTGTTGCTCGGGCTCAACGGCGCCGGCAAGTCACGGCTGGTGTCGATGCTGAAACAGGCGGTCGAGAGACCGGAGGCCGGGCAGGATGGGATCAAGGCGACGCCGTCGCTGGTTCTCGGCTATGGCGACCAGGCGCTTGCCGATCTTGCCGACAAGGATACGCCGATCGGCATGATCATCCGCCGCTTCGATGTCGGCGACCAGCGGGCGCGGGCGTTGCTCGCCGGGGCCGGCATGACGATCGATATGCAGGCAAAACCGATCGGCCAGCTTTCCGGCGGCCAGAAGGCACGGCTCGGCATGCTGGTGCTAAGGCTGACGGAGCCGAACTTCTATCTGCTCGACGAGCCTACCAACCATCTGGACATTGAAGGCCAGGAGGCGCTGGAAAGCGAGTTGATGGCGCATGAAGCAAGCTGCCTGCTGGTATCGCACGACCGCAGCTTCGTGCGGGCGGTGGGAAACCGCTTCTGGCTGATCGAGAAGAAGCGGCTGGTGGAGGTGGAGAGCCCGGAGGGTTTTTTTGATTCGGTTGCCGGATGATTAGCGTTGGCGGCGTGCCGTGTGGCCCCCTCATCTGCCTGCCGGCATGCACCGGGGCGAGCCGCGGGTCTCGCCCGTCCTTCGGACCCCCGAGGGGAGAAGGGATATGCCGTACTGTTTCCTCCATCGCAAACGGCAGCGGCAAGAAGAGGCCGCTGCCGCAACTCCCCTTCTACCCATCGGGGAGAAGGTAGCCCGAAGGGTCGGATGAGGGGGCCTCACGGTACTACCGCCAATATCGCTACCGCTTCGGCGCCACCAGGCAGAAGAAGGCGCCCTGGGGATCGGTGGCCTGGATGATCCAGCTACCGCCCGGGACTTCCATCGGGCCGTTGACGACCTTGCCGCCGCCCGATGTGACGCGTTCGATCGCCGCATCGATGGCGGGGACGATGAAATAGTAGCTCCAGCAGGGCATGGGCACGCTGTCGGGCTTGGTCATCATGCCGCCGATCTGCCGGCCGTCATGGGAGAAGAGGTAATAGACGCCCATCGGCCCCATATCCATCTCGCTATCCTTCGTCCAGCCGAACAGCTTGGAATAGAAGGAAACAGCTTCCCTGCCGTTGCCGGCATAGAGTTCGTGCCAGCCGATGTTGCCGGGCGCGTCGGGGGCGAGTTCCGGCCAGGTCTGTTCCATCGGCGCTGGCGTCATGATGCAGATGACGGCGCCATGCGGATCGGCGACGACAGCGAAGCGGCCGACGGTCGGGATGTCCTGGGGCGGCCGGCGGACTGCGCCGCCATTGGCGGCGAAATCTCTCGCCGTCTGATCGACATCGTCGACACCGACATAGCCCGTCCAGTTCGGCGGAATGCCTTGGCCTTCAAGCTCGGCCGGAAACTCCATCAGGCCGGCGACCCCGATGCCGTTCGCCTCGAAGATCGTATAGGTCGGCACGCCCTCCACCTGCATGTCCGAGGTGGTCCAGCCGACGACGGAGCTGTAGAATTTTGCGGCGGCTGAGGTGTCTGATGTCATCAGCTCACACCAAATGAACTTTCCATGCGTCTTGGACATCATGCTCTCCCTCTTCTGACGCCGCCTTTTCGCTTGGGCGTCGTGATTGTCAGATTTTGCGGATGTAACGCGCTTCCATGAACTGCTTCCACGAGCCGTCCTCCTGCTTGGCGCTGGAGGTGAAAGTGCGGCGATTGTCGTCGATGAAGGTGATCTGCTCGCGGTAATCGGCAAGGCCATCGCCGCTGAAGTCGGGTCCAGTGGTATAGAGGTCGAGAACATTGCCGGAGGCGTCGACCTCGCCCTCATAGACCCACATATAGTCCATCATGCTGCCGATCCAGCTGCCGACATATTTGCCCTTCTCGGCGTTGTAGCCGAGCGTCAGGATCGTGGTGGCCGGCTTGCCGTCGGGCATATGGCCGGTCCCTTCGGCGACGAACCAGATGCCGTGAAGGGAGCGGACGGTCTCCGTCCAGTCGTGGCCGTCGGACATCTCGGGTGCGGTGACGCTCCAGTCGCCGACAAGTCTTTCCAAAAAGGAATGCTCTTTCAGTACTTCGGCGGCCTTCATCATGCTCTCCTCCCTTCGAATGACGATATCCCAGATGTTTGATGGCTCAGTGACAGCAGGACGATGTCGTCGCAGCATCCTCATATTCATCATGGCGGCGTACGAAATTCATCGTGCTCTCCTCGTTGCGGCCCTTCGGCGCGCGGTCGAGGATCATCAGGGTGCCGATCAGTTCCTCCGGGCCACGGGCGTAGCTCGAATAGGTATGAAAGACCTCGCCCCTGTCGTTGCGGTAGAAGGCGCTAAGGCCCGGCAGTTCGTCATGCGCCTCAGCCGGCTCGATAGAGGTGAAATTGTAGAAGACCTTGTCTTTGGCAAGATCCTCCGGACTGAAAGAGACGTGATAATCGAAATTGAAATCGCTGCCGAAGGACGAGACCCAGGGAAATTTCCAGCCCATGCGCCTTTTGTAGGCGGCGATCTTGTCGAGCGGAGCACGCGAAACGGCCACCCAGGTGACGTCGTGATGGTTGAGATGCGGCAGCGCGCCATCAACGTGATCCGACAGGAAGGAGCAGCCGGGGCAGCCTGCCTGCCAATCCGGGCCGAGCATGAAATGATAGATCAGAAGCTGGCTGCGGCCATCGAAGAGATCGGCGAGCGATTTCTTTCCCTCGGGCGTTTCGAAGACATAGTCCTTGTCGACCTTCACCCAAGGCAGCGCCATGCGCTCGGCGTTAATGCTGTCGCGCAGCTTCGTCGCCTCTTTTTCCTTCAAGAGCAGGGCACGCCGGGCATCCAGCCATTCCTCACGGGAAACAACTTCGTTCTGCATGAAATGCGCCCTCCTCCGGCGCTGCCGGCGAGCCGGCTCATCCCCTTCTCCTTGACTAATTACATTGATATCAATATAAAATGAGCATGTCAAATTCGATCGAGCTTCCCTTTTCGACGACGCTGATGGTGCGCGACACCTGCCTCTGCCTCCATGTGCAGCGCGCGGCACGCGCGCTTGCCCGGCTGTTCGACGATGCGCTGCGGCCGACCGGCCTCACCAACGGGCAGTTTTCCCTGATGATGTCGCTGAACCGGCCGGAACCGCCGCCGATGGGGCCGGTCGCCGCCCTGCTCGCCATGGACCAGACGACGCTGACGGCGGCGCTGAAGCCCTTACAGCGCAGGGGCTGGGTGGCAGTGGTGGAGAACCCCAGGGATAGGCGCGGCCGGCTGCTCAGCCTTACCGCAGAAGGCAAGGCGGTATTGGCAAGAGCACTGCCGATCTGGGAAAGCACGCATGCGGCCCTCGACGATGAATTGCCGGGCGGCGTTCTACGGCTGCGGCAGGATCTGCAGGCGCTGTCGGGGGTGACGGTGGAAGCGCCGAAGCCGGCTGAGGCGTCGGGCCGGCCGCGTCAAAGTGGACGGGCGACGGGCGATTAGGGCGACCTGCCCCTCATCCGCCTGCCGGCACCTTCTCCCCATTTTGACGCGGAGAAGGGATATGCCGTAACCTCTCCGTCCCAAGCCGACCTTTCGCAGGGCACGTCCCCTCCCCCCGTCAGAACGGGGAGAGGGTTAGGGTGAGGGGCAATTCCAAGGCGCTGAATCGCCGTGATCAGGCGACGGTGACCGGAACTTCGGTCGAGGTGCGCATTGCGTGGCTGTAGGGGCAGACGATGTGGGCCGCGGCAGCAAGCTTTTCGGCGGTTTCGCGGTCGAGGCCGGGGATATCGACCGTCAGCGCTACTTCGATGCCGAAGCCGGTGCCGTCTTCGCGCGGGCCGATGCCGACCTTGGCGGAGACGGTCGTCTCTTCCGGAATCTTGACCTTCTGCTGGCCTGCAACAAATTTCAAGGCACCGAGGAAGCAGGCGGAGTAGCCGGCAGCGAAGAGCTGTTCGGGATTGGTGCCGGTCGCGCCGTCACCGCCGAGTTCCTTGGGAACGGTCAGTGTCACGTCCAGAACGCCGTTTTCGGAAACGGCGCGGCCGGCGCGGCCGCCGGTGGCAGAGGCTTTGGTCGTATAGAGAATAGGCATGACGATCTCCTTTGGTCGGCCCTTCGATCGGGTTGGAATTTTACTATCGCACAATCAAATTGTACGCAAGTTAATTTTGCAAATTGCATTTCACGAATGGAAAGAGGACAATCGCGGCCTCGGGGATGACGGATATGAAAGCGCAAACGGTAAAGACGATGGAAATACCTGAGGAAGAGAAGCGGCTGGAAAAGCAGCTGTGCTTCGCCGTCTACGCGACGGCGCATGCTTTTACCCGCGCCTATAAACCGATCCTCGACAGGGTCGGCCTCACTTATCCGCAATATCTGGTAATGCTGGTGCTGTGGGAACGCAGCGCACTACCGGTGAAGACGATCGGCGAGCAGTTGGACCTCGATTCCGGCACGCTGTCGCCGCTGTTGAAACGGCTGGAGCAGAGCGGGCTGATCAAGCGCATCCGCGATCTGCGCGACGAGCGACAGGTGATCGTGTCGCTGACGCCGAAAGGCGAAGCGATGAAGTCAGAGGTCGATACGATCATGACGGCGATCGGAAAAGCCGCCGGCTGCACGATCGAGGAAATGGCCGAGATGCGCGACATGCTGCATCGGCTGCGGGCCAATCTCGGCCGGGCCGGCGACGGCTGAAAGCCCCTGCCCCAAGCCGGTATGACGTCTGCGGCGGGATCAGGACCGCCGAGTGGCGGCCTTCGCCGTCGTGCGGCGCTTTTTTGCAGGCGCAGGTGCGGCATCCGCGTCTTCGGCGGCCTGCTGCAGACGAAGCGCCCTCAGCTTCTCCGTCTTCTTGTCACGCGCCGATGCCTCGGCGGCAATGATGGCGCGGGCCGTGTGATCGGTCGCTTCGGCCTTGTCGCGAGACGAAAGCTTGGCGGGGTTGAAGAATTCTCCCTTGGTGGCGGTCATGTGCCCCCTTTCTCGGGTAGTGTCGGCGTTTGATCCTTGCATTTCGGATGCCAACATCATTTTACGGCCGGGACGTACTTCCACAAGGCCGAGATGTGGCGACCGGCCCGTGACATAGGGCCGGCATGCCACGGCCGGATCAGCGAGCGCGGACAGCCTTCTTCGGCGCCGGCAGCAGGCCCTCGCGCTGCAGCTTCTTGCGGGCAAGTTTGCGCTGGCGGCGGACGGCCTCCCCCTTTTCGCGGGCACGCTTCTCCGACGGCTTCTCATAAGCGCTGCGCGCTTTCATTTCCCGAAAAAGCCCTTCACGCTGCATCTTTTTCTTAAGCACGCGCAACGCCTGATCGACATTGTTATCCCTAACGAGTACCTGCAAGCGAATATCCTTCCTGTCGGCGGCGAGGCCGCTGTCATATGATAAAAAACGGCGGGCTACTTGCCCATGCGGATTCCCGAAAATTTCAGCCACGGCTCGGCATCATCGGCTTTGGCGGCCGCCTCAAGTGACGCCGCCCGTGGCGATTCCCCGATGTCGATATCGTCATCGGTGATGCGGCGCTCGAAATTCTCGCCGGTGAACTGAACGCGATATTGCACGTGCCCGTGATCGTTGGGCAGGATGCTGGCGATCCGGCATCGCTTGTCTGCCTTTGCCGTGCGGGTCAGGCCGGACTTCAGCACGATCATGTCGCCGACCTTGTAGCTTGGTCTGCTCATTCTGCGTCCCTCAACTCTTCGGCTGCTCAACTTCAAAACAAAAGGCCGGGCTTGAACCCGACCTCTTCCAGTCATTCAGCCACCAAGCTGCCTTTGACGGTCAGCGCGCTGCCAGTACATCCGTGGTCAGCGCGCCGCAATCTGTGGTCAACCAAGGCGAATGACAATCATGCGGCCTGAAGGTTGTCGGCCGCGCTCTTGCCGGAACGCTTGTCGCGGACCAGGTCGTAGCGGACCTTCTGGCCTTCGGTGAGTTCGCGCATGCCAGCGCGCTCGACTGCCGAAATATGGACGAAAACGTCCGTGGAGCCGTCATCAGGCTGAATGAAACCGAAACCTTTGGTGCCATTGAACCATTTGACTACGCCTGAATTCATAACGATTTCCTTTTCAACCGTTTGAGTGCACCCGTGGCAGAATATCCGCGGGAAATATCGATGCTGAGAGGAGATCTGACGAAGCGCGTTGGCGCATGGACAAAGGTCACGAGCATATTCGATAGGCACCATGTAGGCCTTTTACCGAATTAAGCAATGCTAAATCGAAAATAAAACTTTTCCGAGCGGTGAGCAGAGGCGGCCGACTGACGACCGCCCCGGCGGCGTCACTGCCAGACGACGATCGGCGCCTTTGTCGGAACGCGGTCGTAGAGATCGATGATATCCTGGTTCAAGAGCCTGACACAGCCCGAGGAGACGGCCTTGCCGATCGAGCGCCAGTCGGGATTGCCGTGCAGGCGATAGAGCGTGTCCTCGCCGTTCGAGAAGATATAGAGGGCGCGGGCGCCGAGCGGGTTCTTCAGGCCCGGCTCCATGCCGCCGTTCTCGATCGAGTATTTGACCAGTTCCGGCTGGCGGGCAACCATCTCGTTCGGCGGCTTCCAACGCGGCCATTTCTGACGCCACTGGATGACGCCCGATCCCTGCCAGGCGAAACCCTCGCGGCCGATGCCGACGCCGTAGCGCATCGCCATTCCATCGGCCTGGACGAGATAGAGGAAACGCGACGGCGTATCGACGACGATGGTGCCGGGCGGCTGGCCGGTGGGGTCGAGGACACGCTGTCGATAATAGCGCGGATCGATCTCTTCATAGGGAACGGCGGGAATGAGGAAGCCGCCGTCCTCGATCGGGCCGTACATGACGGCAAGCTCAGGCCCGCTCGGCACGCTGGAGGCACCAGGCGACTGGAACAGGCGCATGGGCGAGCGGTAAATGATCGAAGTATCGCCCGATGTCACTGTGTTGACGGAGGAGGCGCAGCCGGTGAGCGCAGAGGCTGCCGTCAGAGCCGAAAGGGAAAGAAAGCTGCGGCGGGAAAGATGTCTATCGGAACTCATGACGCGGGACTGATTTCCTTTTGATGCGGGAATCCTGGAATAACGACACCAGGAAATCTATCGGCTTGCGCCAAATAAACCATAGCTTCACGCAGACGTGTTCCGGCCGGAGCCGACGATATGAAGAGCGCTGTTGCAGCGCTACATCACAACGATCTCGGCCTTGGCAGGAAGCCGGTCGTAGAGATCGACGACATCCTGGTTCAGCATGCGCACGCAGCCCGACGATGTCGCCTTGCCGATCGACTGCCAGTCGGGCGTGCCGTGAATGCGATAGAGCGTATCCTGGCCGTCCTTGAAGATATACATGGCGCGCGCGCCGAGCGGGTTCTGAAGCCCGGGATTCATGCCGCCGTTTTCCGCCGAAAAGGCGCGGACTTCCGGCTGGCGCGAGACCATTTCGACCGGCGGCGTCCAGCGCGGCCATTTCTGCTTCCACTGAATGACGCCGCGGCCCGACCAGGCGTAACCGTCGCGGCCGAGGCCGACGCCGTAGCGCATCGCCTTGCCGTTAGCCTCGACCAAATAGAGGAAACGCGCCTTGGTATCGACGACGACGGTGCCAGGGCGCTCGGTCGTCTGGTAATCGACCTCCTGGCGCAGGAACTGCGGCTGGATGCGGCTGACCGGGATCGCCGGCAGAGTGAAATCCTCGACGCGCTGCTCGCCATACATCGCCATATGCACGGGATTGGTGAGCGGCAGGCCGTAGGTCTGGTGGAACTGGGTCTTGTAAAGCTCGCGCGTCTGCGGCACCGGCTGATCGGGGATCGGCCGCACCCGGCGCGGATCGACGCCCGGCGGCTGATAGAAGACCGGCGAGGTTTCCTGGACGAAGCGGGCGGGCGAATCGGCAGCGACATCGGGGATCAGGATGTTGCAGCCGCTGAGCGGCGCGACAGCAATCATAAGCCCGGCAATCGGCAGAACGCGACGCAGAAATTTCATGGAACCACCCTTATCAACGATCGGCGAGACAGCGATATCTGCCGGGAGGATGGCATTCGCGGCTGGCGCGAGGCTGGCGTTGGGAAAAGCCGGAAGTTAAGCAAGTCCCCGAAACGCCGCCAAAGCAACCACACCTCAGGGCCACCCCCACTGCCGAGCCAAGCTCCCTACGGTCGAAAACGCGGCAAATAGGAGCATCAGCGGAAAAATCCGCTTTGCATACCAGCCATGCTCGGCCGGGCTCATTTTCAGCAAGTCACGACGGCTCGTGATGAGCGGAAGCATCAGCCAGAGCACAACGAGCAAGGTCACGGCTGCTGCGCCGAAGAATATGTTGCCAGCCATGATCAGAGACTACAACTTCCGCCAAATTCAGCAATGCGCCAATGACTTCAAGGGGGGCGCGAAGCTTACGCCGCCACACCGTGGAAGAAGCGGATGCTCTGTTCGATCTCGGCCGGCAACGCCGAGGTGTGGTTGCCGGCGACGGTGTCGGTCTCGATATGGACGCCGGCGGCGCGGGCGCGGCGGGCGAGCAGATCGGCGCGGTCGTTGAAATGTGACTCTTCCGTACCGTGGACGACCCGGATAGGGCATTTGAAGCTGTGGGCGTAACAGAGCGCCGAGCGCACCTCGAATTCATGCGCATCGCTGTCGTCGAAGCGGATGTCCTGCGGATAGCGGCTGAAGAAACGGAAGGCGTTCGGATTGCCCGAAATCGGCGCGGCGGCGCGGAATTTTTGGCTGCTCATCGCCGTCAGCATGGTCAGCGTGCCGCCGATGCTATGGCCGGCGATAAACAGGCGGCCGGAATCGACGCCCGGCAGATGCGCCAGGCGCTCGGTTGCGGCAAGCACATCGTCGACCTCATCGTAGAAGCCGGAGAAATTGCCCCTCTGGCCGTTTTCGCCGCGCAGCGACGGCATCATCACGACATAGCCGGCATCCATGTAGGGCTTCATCAGCTGCCAATGGCCGATGCCCATGGCATTGCCGCCATGCAGGAAGAGCACGGCCGGCTTGGCAGTGCGCTCGCGTTTGTACCGGGAAACCCATGCCACCAGTTCTAGCTCGCCGCCATAGCCGGAGCGGTAGAATATCTTCTCGGCGTCGGCAGGCGCGGTCAGCGGTTCGTATTTATCCGGCGCCGGCCCCTTTTGCAGGAGTTTCGTGCGGAAGCGGCGGCGGACCGCGGCATAGTCGTGCTTGGCAAGGCGCGGCTCGTCGGGGACATCGAAGGCGGTCGCCATGCGCGGCAGGACGAGCGCGCCGGCAAGTCCCGCCAGCACGGCGCGGCGTTGGCGGAAAAAGGAATTTTGTTCATGCGAGCTCATGACGCGGCACCCAAATCATTTCCCCGGCACGCCAGATTTGCATCGGAAAAACGATGCCGCCAATACACATGATGTTGAAAATATTGCCCTGCGTCATTGTTGCACAGGTTGCAACGCAAAGCCTATCGCAACAATCTGCACCGGAAGTCAGATCGTAAGCGAAATAGGGAATCAATGCCGAAGCCGCAGATGGAACTCCAGGCCATCATTTCGAAGAGTCCGCTGCTCTCGACAGTGCTCGAACGCTGGGACGAAATCGACTTGCCCGATGGGCGCCTTGTCGCCGGCGCGATTGCCCAGACGGTCTGGAACCACGCCTTCGACTTCGTCCACGATCACGGCATCGATGACATCGATCTTATTTATTTCGATGACAATGACCTGTCCGAAAGCGCGGAAGCAGACCACTCGGTCCGTATCCGGAGCTTGTTCTCCGATCTGCCTGTCTGGATCGATGTGAAGAACCAGGCGAGAGTTCATCTTTGGTATGGGCAAAAATTCGGGCATGTGATTATGCCCTACACCTCCACGGATAATGCGATCACCACCTTTCCGACAACGGCTGCCGCCGTCGGCATTCGGCCGGTGGACAACAGGGTGGATCTATACGCGCCCTACGGCTTGTCCGATCTATTAGCGCCGCTCGTCCGCGCCAACAAGAAACAGATTGGCCGGGAGATTTATGAAAGGAAGATCGCGCGCTGGCGTAAACTGTGGCCGGATCTTCAAATCATCCCCTGGGACGAGTAGGTGGGCCGGCCGATGACTTTCCCAAGCCGCCGCAAGCGTTGGGGACATGCCTCGGGTCACTCCGGCTTCGCATCGATCATGGCGACCAGTGTGCGGAGGCGGTCGGCCTCGTAAGGTGGCTTGTCCGGGCGAAGGCGGGCGATGCGGGGGAAGCGCATGGCGACCCCCGATTTGTGCCGTGTCGAGCGGTTGATGCCCTCGAAGGCCACCTCGACGACGAAGCCGAAATCCCGGTCGGCGCGGACGGCCCGTACCGGGCCGAAACGTTCGGTCGTGTTGTTGCGCACGAACTTGTCGAGCAATTCGAGTTCGGCATCGGTGAAACCGAAATAGGCCTTTCCGACCGGCACCAGCTGTTCGCCGTCCTCGTCATCGGCCCAGACGCCGAAGGTGAAATCGGAATAATAGCTGGAGCGCTTGCCGTGGCCGCGCTGGGCATACATTAGCACCGCATCGACATTGTAGGGGTTGCGCTTCCACTTGAACCAGGGGCCTTTCATCCGGCCGGCCTGGTAGATGCTGTCACGCCGCTTGATCATCACGCCCTCGATCACCGGATCGGGCGGGGCGGCGCGCAGAGCATCGAGCTCCTCCCATGAGGAGAAAGGCACGAGCGGCGAGAGGTCGAACCGATCATGGGGCGCGCGCTCGATGATATCGGAGAGACGCTCGCGGCGCTCGACATAGGTGCGCCCGCGAATATCCTCGTCATCGTCGAAGAGCAGGTCATAGGCGCGGATGAAGGCGGGATAATCGTCGAGCATCTTCGCCGTCACGGTCTTGCGGTTCAGGCGCTGCTGCAGGTCGGAGAAGGTGCGCGTCGGGCTGTTGGAGCGGGCGGTGCCGCCGACAAGCAGCTCACCGTCGACGACGCCGGAAAAATTGATCGCGTCGAGAATATCGGGAAAGGCGCCCGAAATGTCGTCGCCGGAGCGGGAATAGATCTTGCGCCTGTCGCCGGAGCGCGACAGCTGGACGCGGATGCCGTCCCATTTCCACTCGGCGGCATAGTCGGTCGGCTCGAGACCTGCCAGGTCTCCCTCCTCCACGGCATTGGCGAGCATGACGGAATGGAAGATCGCCGGTGTCGCCAGAGCCGGTTTGTCGCCGCCGCCCGCCAGCCATTGGAACAGCGTCTCGTAAGGCGGCTGCAGGCCGTGCCAGAGAGTCTCGATCTCGGTGACGTCCTTGCCGCCGAGATCGGCCAGCGCCTGTTTGGCAAGACGGGCGGAAACGCCGATGCGCAACG
Source organism: Rhizobium sp. NXC14 (assembly GCF_002117485.1). Lineage (NCBI taxonomy): Bacteria > Pseudomonadati > Pseudomonadota > Alphaproteobacteria > Hyphomicrobiales > Rhizobiaceae > Rhizobium > Rhizobium sp. NXC14. The sequence continues at coordinate 1,231,732 of NZ_CP021030.1, read as the reverse complement.
CGCCGGTCGTCAGCTTGATGAAGGCGAAACGGCCGGAGGAATCCAGCCGGTCGAGCAGATCGCGGACATAGGCGCGCACTTCGGTGCGGCCGAGACCGTTCATGCGGGTGACTACCTCGCCCAGGCGCGGCTGAGCCAGGGCCGAGCGGTCTATGTCCCGCTCATTGTCCCAGACGAGCGAAATGGTTTCGGCGAGATCGCCGACATAGTCGTAGGAATAATGAAACAGCACCTCGTCCATGCGCTCCAGCACGAGGTCGCGCAGCATGGCAGGCTTGACGTCTCGCACTTCGAGCGTGCCGGCGATGGCGGCAAGGCCGTAACCGCGGTCCGGGTCGGGCGTATCGCGGAAATAATCGGTGAGCAGCTTGAGCTTGCCGTTGCGGCTGGGGGTCAGGACCAGGCGGTCGAGGAGGTCGGCGAAGGCTTTCATGCGGGCCTCCCTGCTCTGGATAAAGACCCCTCCCCGACTTCGCGGGGAGAAGACCCCTCCCCAGCCCCTCCCCACAAGGGGGAGGGACTAACCCGTAGCGGTGGCTTGCCCCAAAGAGCTGTCTCTTCATGCGGGGACGTCAGACGTAAAATGCGACGGGCGCGGCGCGGTAGCCCCTCCCCCTTGTGGGGAGGGGTTGGGGAGGGGTTTTCACGCAGTGCGCAACTCATCTCAATCCGCCTCATCCTCATAGCCCACCAGATGCAACGGTTTCGCCCTTATGCCTTGCAGGTGGCACCAGCGCACCAGCGCCTCCTCGCGGCCATGGGTTACCCAGACTTCAGCCGGATTCAGTTCGCGGATCGTTTCGGTCAGTTCCGGCCAGTCGCAATGATCGGAGATGACGAGCGGCAGTTCGACGCCGAGCTGTTTGGCGCGCTGGCGCACCATCATCCAGCCGGAGGCGAAGGCCGGCAGCGGTTCGTTGAAGCGCCGGGCCCAGCGGTCGGCAAAAGCCGATGACGGGCCGATGACGACGGCGCCCCGGAAGGTGGATTTGTCGCGGCTTTCTATCGTGGCGGGCTGCAGCTCGCCGAGATCTATTCCTTGGCCGACATAGTAGTCGCAGAGCTTTTCCATGGCGCCGTGGATATAGATCGGCTCGGCATAACCGGCATCGCGCAGCAGCCGGATGACGCGCTGGGCCTTACCCAGCGCATAAGCGCCGACGAGATGGGTGCGCTCGGGAAATTGCCGGAGCGAGGCCAGCAGCTTGCCGGTCTCGTCGATCGGATCTGGATGATGGAAGACCGGCAGGCCGAAGGTCGCCTCGGTGATGAAGACATCGCAGGCGACCGGCACATAAGGCGCGCAGGTCGGGTCTGGGCGGCGCTTGTAATCGCCGGAGACGACGATGCGGGTGCCGTTCTTCTCGATGGCGATCTGAGCCGAGCCGAGCACATGGCCGGCGGGGTGAAAACTCACCTTGACGCCGTTGATGAGCAGCTCCTCGCCGAAACCGGCTATCTGCTCGCTGGCGCAGAAGCCCTCGCCATAACGCAGGCGCATGATGTCGAGCGTCTGACGGGTGGCGAGCACGTTCACATGCCCCGGCCGGGCGTGGTCGGAATGGCCATGGGTGACGAGCGCCCGTTCGACAGGCCGCACCGGATCGACGTAAAAGCCGCCCTCCGGGCAATAGAGCCCTTCCGGGGCGGGATAAAGCAGCGCATCAGCTCTCATGATGCAAGAGATAGCGGGAAACGGGCGCGGGGCCAGAGGAAGCGATCGTCATCACCTGATCCCGTCGAGAAAGGATATGATTGCTGCGTTGAACTCCGCCGGCCGCTGCAAAGGGGCGAAGTGGCTGACGCCAGGCAGGTAGATCATCTGAGCGTCCGGGATGCTGCCGGCAAGATATTCGGCATGCTCGGCTTTGATGAATTCGTCGTGTTCGCCGAGCACGATCGCGACCGGAACGCCGATGCGGCCGAGGTCCTCCGCCCCATAATTCGGCTCGGTCCGCATCATCAGGCTGACCGCCTCGACGAAGGAATTGAAATCGTCCGGCGTGGCGGACAATGCCGCATAATCCTTGGCGTGTCGGGCGAAACATCGGTCGATGACCGGGGTCGGAACAAATTCCAACGTACCGCTCGGATCCATGTTGCAGGCGAAGAAGAAGACGCCCTCGACACGCGACGGCGCCGTCATGGCGAGGATAAGCGCGATGCAGGCGCCGTCGCTCCAGCCGACGAACGCCGCCCTTTCCAGCCGCAGTTCGTCCATCACCGCCAGCACGTCGGCAGCCATCAGCTCATAGCTGTAGGGACTGACATCGCGGGTGCTTCGTCCATGGCCGCGGCTATCGATCAGCACGACACGGCGGCCACTGGCAAGGAGCGCCGGGACCTGGTAGCCCCAGTTGCCGCTATGGCCGAGGCCGCCATGCAGCAGAATGACGGCAGGGCCTGTGCCGTAGCTCGCGTACCAGATGCGAGCCCGGGCGCGCCCGACATGGCCTTCGACAGCAGCCAATGGCAGCGGGGCCGCCCCCTGCGCTTCGAAATGAATGAGCTCGTCGTCCTGTCGTTCCATAGCGGTCCCAATCCTTTCCGGCGAATAATCCCGCGCATAGAAAAGCCGGAAAACAGCCCAAGAACAACCAGAATCGCTTTCTAGCTGTTGCCTTCATCGATGCAATCAGGAGGAGCAGAGAGATGGGCAGGAAGCTTTTCTATTGCGCGGCGGCGATCGCGCTCGCAGCCGCCGGCATCTATCTCAACAATACCAGCCGCATTGCCGAGCATCGGCCGGAAAGCCGGTGCTGCTCGCCCATCGCGGCATTGCCCAGCGGTTCGACGAGACCGATCTGAAAAACGACACCTGCACGGCGAGCCGCATGCTGCCGCCCAGGCACGGCTATCTGGAAAACACTGTACCGTCGATGCAGGCAGGCTTCGCCGCCGAGGCCGACATCGTCGAAATCGACGTGCATCCGACGACCGACGGCGAATTCGCCGTCTTTCACGACTGGACGCTCGACTGCCGCACCGACGGACACGGCGTGACCCGCAAGCATTCGATGGCTGAAATGAGAAGGCTCGACATCGGATACGGCTATACCGCCGACGGCGGCAAGACCTTTCTCTTTCGCGGCCAGGGCATCGGCATGATGCCGACGCTGGCGCAAGTACTTTCGACCTCTCCAGATCGGCGCTTTCTCATCAACATCAAGAGCCGCGATCCGTCCGAGGGGGAAAAGCTCGCCGCCGTGCTGAACGCGCTTCCGGCGGCACAGCGGGCCGGCATCATCGTCTATGGCGGCGACGAGCCGATCGACGTTCTCGGCCGGCTCGCACCGGATATCAAAACCGCCTCGCGCAAAAGCCTGAAGGGCTGCCTGTTCGGCTATGTCGGCTATGGCTGGACCGGCCTCCTGCCCGAGGCCTGCAGGCATCGGATGATGCTGGTGCCGGTTAGAGCCTTGGCTGTGGGGCTGGCCGGACCGCTTTCTCAACCGGATGCAGGATGCCGGAACGGAGGTTTTGGTGCTCGGCCCCTATCGCGGCGGCGATTTTTCCACCGGCATCGACGATGCCGCGCAGCTGGCGCGGCTGCCGCGGGATTATGCGGCAGGCCTATGGACGAATGAGATCGAGACGATCGGCAAGCTCATGAAATGAGGCGGAGTCTCCGCGCGCCTCAGAACTCCTGCGAATCGCCGCCGGCGACTGCCGTATTGCCGTGGAAGGCCGCGCTCACCTTCGCGGCCATTGCACGCGGTGCCGATGGAATAGGTCTGGAAGCCGCGGTTGCCACGGCGGGGCGTGATTGGCGCAAGCCCCCGCTTCCGATGTTAAACTGCCCCAGCAGCTGGAAGAGCGCGTCGGCCTCCTTGGCGAGGCTGTGGGCGGCGGCCGTCGATTCCTCGACCATGGCCGCATTTTGCTGCGTACCCTGGTCCATGGTGTTAACCGCGGTGTTGATTTCCTTCAATCCTGTCGCCTGCTCCTTGGAGCTTTCGACGATTGCCAGAACATTGCCGTTGACCTGCTGAACCTGAGCGACGATTTCTTCCAGAGCCTTGCCGGTCTCCCCGACCAGGCTCACTCCGCTCTTCACGTGCTCGTTGGAGGCGCTGATCAGCTCCTTAATCTCCTTCGCCGCTTTGGCCGATCTCTGAGCCAGCTCGCGAACTTCCTGTGCGACCACGGCAAAACCCTTGCCGGCATCGCCCGCGCGTGCCGCCTCGACGCCGGCGTTCAGCGCCAACAGATTGGTCTGAAACGCGATTTCGTCGATCACGCCGATGATATTGCCGATCTCGGCCGACGATGTTTCGATCTTGCCCATGGCTTCGACGGCGTTGCGGACAACGGCGCCGGAGCGCTCGGCATTCTCGCGGGTCCTCCGCACCAGCTGGCCGGCCTCCTGGGCGCGGTTGCTGGAATCGGAGACGGTTGTGGTGATCTCTTCGAGCGCGGCGGCGGTTTCCTCGACGGAGGCCGCTTGCTGTTCCGTGCGCTTCGACAGATCGTCCGAGGCGGAACGAACCTGCTGGGCTCCGGCAGCGATGCCTGTTGCGTTTTCGGCCACGGCCTGCATCGCTGCGCGCAGCTTGCCGACGGCGGCGTTGAAGTCGGTCCGGATTTTTTCCAGCGTCGGAATGAATGGAGTTGCGACTTCCTGGGTCAGGTCACCGCCGGACAGCGCCATCAGGGATGCCGCCAGCTGATCGACGTTGTTGACGCGGGCGGTCACGTCCGTCGCGAACTTGACGACTTTGAAGACCTTGCCGTTCATGTCGAAGATCGGATTGTACGATGCCTGGATATAGACCTTTTTGCCGCCCTTGCCGATGCGCAGGAACTCGTCGGCTACGAATTCGCCGGCTGACAGACGCACCCAGAAACGCCGATAATCGTCACTGTTGGCGTAAGCGCTGTCGCAAAACATCGAATGATGGCGGCCCTGGATCTCGGCCAGCTGATAGCCGAGCGCCGACAGGAAATTCTCGTTGGCCGTCAGTATCTCGCCCTTCGGCGTGAATTCGATAACCGCCTGGGCGCGCGACAGCGCGCTTATCTTGCCGGCATCCTCGGCGCTCTGCAGCTTCTGCTTGGTGATATCGGTCGCGAACTTCACGACCTTGTAGGGTTTCCCGCCGCTGAAGACCGGATTATAGGAGGCTTCAATCCAGATTTCCTTGCCGCCCTTGCCGATGCGCTTGTACTGGCGCTGATCGAACTCGCCGCGGCCGAGCTTTGCCCAGAACTCGCGATATTCGGGCGACGCGGCTTCCGCCTCTTCGACGAACATCCGGTGATGCTGGCCGACGATCTCGGACAAGTCATAACCGAGCGCGGCGCAAAAATTGGCGTTGGCGGTGAGAATCCTGCCGGCGAGGTTGAATTCGATGATGGCCTGCGATCTGCTCATCGCGGCTAGCACGGCCTTGGCATCCGAACCGAAGCCAAATCCTAATTTCTTCATGCTCTTCCCCCTAGCTCAAATCGAGCGAACGACTGCCGCCACCCATCACGGATTTGCGCTGGACGGGCACCCCGAAAATAGAATGCGATTAAATCTTTAAGCTTCCTTTAACCGAGCCGTCGCGAAACCGGATGCGTGACATCCGACCGATGCTGAAAGAAAACCCAATTCGATCAGTTATTTGCATTAAGATTTCGCGTCGGAAGCTGACCTTCCGGGGCGTTGTCGAACGCGCCGCCACTGATTTTTTGGCCTTGGCCGGCGTCGAATGGTTCGAAGATCCGTAAACTCTTTGTTAAGCAATGGCCGCCCGCCTGTTTCCGACAGCCAAGGGTGTTTCCGTTTGTTCTCTGTAGATGTATATTCCTCCGTGCTTGGAGCACGCAGAATCAACTTCCGATAAGAGCGGATAAGTGGACACCTCAGCCGCCCGGCGCCGCGAATGCCATCGGAGAAAGCCATGCCGCTCGAGGCCGAGTTCAATCGAATTGAGGAAGTCGCCGCAGGCTTCAAGACGCATTACGAAGTCTTCAAATATATGAAGCGTCTTACCCAGGATCTGGGAATGACGGCTTTCCTGATCATGACGCTTCCTACCGTCGACGTCGTCGAAATAGGCGCGACAAAGATCATCACCAACTGGCCGGCGGAGATGGTCGACTATTACGACGCCCATAACCTGTTGGTCGACAGTCCTGTCATCCGGCGGATGCTGAGGTCGACCAGCCCTTTCAACTATGATGTCGAGGCGATCAATACCGATCGTGGAGAAGGCAAGAAGTCCACCGTGATCGAGTTGTTCAGGCGGTACGGCATGGAAAAAGGCGCCTATTTTCCCGTTCACGATGCCGCGGGCGGACGCGGTGCGATGTCGATTTCGGGGTCTCGGAATTTCAGCATGGTCGAAATGGCGAAACTCCTGTTTGTCGCGACGCTCATTTATGATCGGCTGTCACAGCTGACACTGAACGAGAAACACAAGCCGGTTGCCTTTACGCAGAGCGAGCTGGACTGCCTGAGGCTGACGGCCGGAGGCAGAAAGAGCAGCGAGATTGCCAAGCTTCTCGATCTGTCGGAAAACGTGGTCAACAATCAGATCGGCAGCGTGATCAGGAAGCTGGGATGCACGACAAGAACGCAGGCAGTTGTCAGCGCTCTGCGCCTCAACATCATTCGGGTCTAGACGCGGAGCCTCAATAGGTTATCTGGGTGGGAGTGAGCCAATTGATGCCTGCATCACAACAATGGACGCCGTGCATATCCTTGAGCTCTAACTGCGTTTTCCGCAAGAATTTCCTCGCATGAAAGAGGCCGATATCCAGGTCGCTACCGGCGGCGACCGTTATTGTGACCACAGACCGCCGTTCATCGCTGCTGTCGCAAGGGGCGATTTATCGCTTCATTGACATGATCGCGGTCACGGAATGATGATGCGCGACGGCAGGTCTTGGTCTAGTATGGCGGGGCGAATTCTAGCGAGGGGGAAGCCGTCGTGGACATTGCCTCCTGGTTGCGAGGCCTTGGCCTTGAGCAATACGAACAGGCATTCCGCGAGAATGCGATCGATGCAGACGTTCTGTCCGACCTGACCGACGCAGACCTCCGCCAGCTCGGGATTCTGCTCGGGCATCGCAAGCGGCTCCTCAAGGCAATCGCGGAATTGGAGCGGACTGCAAACCGCTTCGATTCGACCGCTGCCGAGCCCGTCGCCGAGCGCCGGCAGCTCACCGTCATGTTCGTCGATCTCGTCGGTTCCACAGCGCTTTCGTCGCGTCTCGATGTCGAGGATCTGCGTGAGATCATCGGGGCTTTCCATCGCTGTGTCGCCGATACGATCGCCGGCTTCTCCGGCTTTGTGGCCAAGTACATGGGCGACGGCGTGTTGATCTATTTCGGTTACCCGCAGGCGCGCGAGAACGACGCGGAGCAGGCGGTGCGAGCCGGCCTTGCTCTCGTGGACACTATCGGGCGGCTGCAGCAGTCCGAGCCCTTGCGGGTTCGCGTCGGCATTGCCACCGGCCAAGTGGTCGTCGGCGATCTGATCACCTCGGACGAAGGGCAGGAGCGCGGCGTCGTTGGCGAGACGCCGAACCTTGCGGCACGTTTGCAAGCTCTTGCCGAGCCAGATGCCGTTCTGATCGCACCGCAAACGAGGCAGTTGCTCGGTGAACTTTTCCAATACCGCGATCTTGGGGCAGTCGCTGTGAAAGGGTTTCCGGAGCCCATCCGCCCATATCAGGTCGTGAGCGAAAGCGCCGTCGATAGCCGGTTCGAGGCGCTGCACGGGACGACACCTCCGTCCCTGATAGGTCGTGAGGAGGAGCTCGAGGTGCTGCTGCGACAGTGGCATTGCGCGAAAAATGGTGAAGGCCGCGTCGTGCTGCTCTCGGGCGAACCTGGGATAGGCAAGTCGCGGCTCGCCGTTGCCTTGCAAGGGCGTATCCAGAATGAACCGCATACCCGCCTTCGCTATTTCTGCTCGCCACATCGCCAGGACAGCGCGCTCCATCCGACCATTGCGCAGCTCGAACGGGCCGCCGGCTTCCAGCGGGAAGACACGCTGGAGAGGAAACTCGACAAACTGGTGGCGCTGCTTGCTCCAATCTCGCAAGAGGATGGAACGTTGCTCGCCGAGCTGTTGTCGCTGCCGACCGAAGGCCGCTTCCCACCTCTTCAGCTCACGCCCCAAAGAAAGAAAGAAAAAACGTTCGAAGTGTTGATTGCTAAGCTCGAGGCGCTGTCGAGACATGGCCCGGTTCTGATGCTCTTCGAGGATGTGCACTGGCTCGACCCCAGTTCGCGCGAGCTGCTCGACCTCGTCATCGAGACGGTGCCTCGCCTGCGGGTCCTGCTTCTCGTCACGTTCCGTCCCGAGTTTGAACCGACCTGGACCGATCAGGCCCACGTAACGATGCTCCTGCTTAACCGGCTCGGCCCACGTGACGGCGCAGCACTCGTTAAGCAAGTGGTCGGCAGCCGAGAACTGCTTAGCGAAATCGCTGCGGAGATCGTCGAGCGTACCGATGGAGTGCCGCTCTTCATCGAAGAGCTGACGAAGGCAGTGCTGGAGAGCGGCGATGCCCATACTGTACTTTCGCATGCGGCCACGACTGCGTTGAACGTTCCGGCCACATTACAGGCTTCATTGATGGCGCGGCTCGACCTTCTTGGCTCTATCGCCAGGGAGGTCGCCCAGGTCGGCGCCGTTATCGGACGCGAATTCTCCTACGAATTGTTGGCAGCCGTCGCACGGCGAAACGCGATTGAATTAGATGGAGCGCTGGATCAGCTCGTCGCCGCCGGTCTCGCATTCCGCCGCGGGACGCGGCCACTGGCCACGTACCTCTTCAAACATGCGCTCGTTCAGGACGTAGCCTATGGCACGCTTCTACGAGGCAAACGCCAGGAATTACACAGGCGTGTCGCAATCGCGTTAGAGGAACAATGGACCGAAATCGCCGACGTGCAACCCGAACTTCTCGCGCATCACCTGCAAGAAGCCGGAGATTGGGCGGCTGCTCTCGAGCGCTGGCAACAGGCCGGAGAGGCCGCGGTGGCCCGAGCTGCCACTCGCGAAGCCGTGTCGCATTTTGCCAGTGCTATCGAGTGCAGCAAGAGACTGGGCGATGTATCCGGCGGCGCCGAACGAGTGACACGACTCCACCTTTCCATGGCCAATGCTCTGATGCAGGCCCAGGGGTATCGCTCCGAGCGCCTTGGGAAAACACTTGAAGACGCATATCTTGCCGCCGCAACTACAGATCTGGTCAAGTTGCAATGTGACGTTGTGCTTTCACTCGGTCCTTTTCATTTTGCCACCGGGCGCAATCGCGACTACCTGACGATCGCCGATGAGCGACAAACAAGAAGCGCCGATCTTCTGCCTCCGGCGTATCTGGGTGGCCTTTGGACATGGAAGGGGGTTGCTCATTTCAACCGGGGAGAACAACCCCTGGCAGCCGAGGCCCTGCGTAGGTCGTTGGATGTGACTGATCGCATTGATCCCGGTCAGCACATTTTGCTAGGCGGTGGAGATCAACGTGTTGTTGCCCAGTTCTATTTTAACAATTCGCTGATATTCATGGGTTTCGTCGATGCTGCGGTCGAATTGAAAAAGCAGATTGCAGGAGCTGTTGATCAACTCGATAAGCCATTCGACCGCGCCTGGCACTTTCTCACCCAGTGCGATTTGTGCGCCTTATTTGGCCAGTATGAGGAGCTCCTCGAGAACGCTTCTAAGATCGTCGAGATTTGCGAACGGCATGGCTACGCGGCCCGTCGAAGCGGCGGCCTCAGGTGGCGTGGTTATGCCCGCTGGCATCTAGGTGAACCGGATGCCGGTATCGAAGACGTTCTGGAGAGCTTGCTTCTTTGGCGAGGTCAGGGGGTCGTATTTCACACCCCCTATCGGGCATGCATCCTTTGTGATCTTCTCCTGCCCGCCGGTCGCATCGAGGACGCATCGCGATTGCTGGATGGCGTCGACGGACTGGTTTCCGATACGGACGAAGCGTGCTGTCTGGCAGAATGCGTTCGCCTTCGCGGCCAGATTGCTGCGGCAAGAGGTGATCTGACGGGCGCCGCGCGCCTGTTCGAAACAGCCATCGCCACTGCCCACCGGCAGCATGCAAAACTCTTTGAGCTTCGCGCCATCACACAGCTAGCACCGGCTCTGGCACGACAAGGTCGCGTCGAAGATGCCGCAGCGCGTCTGCGAGCGGCGGTCGATATGTTTGACGCCAGGCATCAGATCGTGGACCTGATTGCGGCACAATCGGCGCTGGATATGCTGTGCAGTTAAGGCGGGTCTCTTTGCATCGAGGAGAGCTGCCTTGCGGCCGCTGATGCTCAGTGATTTTCAACGGATATCGATCGACAACAACCAGCCGGTTTCCACCGGGGCAAAGCGATATTGTGGAACTCGCACATCAGCGTAGGCGGCAAGCGGAGGCCGGTCAGGGAGCGTGATTCCACGGCAACTGCGCCTGCAGCAACAACGGAACCTGCTCCGGTAAGACGGGCTTCGAGAAACGGTAGCCCTGCGCCTCCTCGCAGCGCGCCCGCCGCAGGAAAGCCATCTGGGCATCGGTCTCGACGCCTTCGGCGAGAACCGACAGCTTCAGCTTCTGCGCCAGCGAAATGACGGCCGAGGCGATGGCGACGGCCGTTTCGTCGCCCGGCAGGGCCTCGACCAGCGAACGGTCCATTTTCAGCCTGTCGAAGGGGAAGGTCTTCAGTGCCGCAAGGCTGGAATAGCCGGAGCCGAAATCGTCGATCGACAGGCGCACCCCGAGCGCCCTCAGCTGCTCCATCATGGCGAGCGCGCGCTCGGCATCCTGCATCACCACGCTTTCGGTGACCTCGAGCTCCAGCCAGCGGGACTGCAGGCGGTTGCGCTCCAGCGCCTCGGCGACATGGCTGGCGAAATCCGGATCGGCGAACTGCTTCGCCGAAACATTGACGGCGATCGTCACCGGCGTCAGGCCCATATGCTGCCAGTTGCGCGCCTGGCGGCAGGCCTCGTTCAGCACCCAGAGGCCAAGGGGAACGATGAGGCCGGTCTCTTCGGCAATCGGGATGAAACTCGCCGGCGGCACCCTGCCCTTTGCCGGATGGTTCCAACGGACCAGCGCCTCGATGCCGGTGATGCGGCCGGTGGCGACATCGACCTGCGGCTGATATTCCAGGAACAGCTGATCGGCTGTTATCGCCTGATGGAGCTCCTCCTGCTCGCCGCGCGGCATGCCGACCCCGCTGCTGTCGCCATCATGATGCTGCAGCGTGTTGCGGCCGAATTGCTTGGCGCGGTACATGGCGCGATCGGCGTTGGCGAGAAGCTCTTCCGAGGTGGCGCCGTCGACGGGAAAGGCGGCGACGCCGATGCTCGAGGTGATGACGATCTCACCGCTCTCGCCTTGCATCGGCCGAGTAATTGCCTTCTGCAGGTCGCGAAGACGGCGGCTGATGCCGGCATCATGGCTCGACTGGTGGACGAGCACAACGAGGAATTCATCGCCGCCGAGGCGCACCACCATATCGGAGGGACGGATGCTGTTGGCCATGCGGGTGGCGATCTCCCTCAGCACCTCGTCGCCGGCGGCGTGGCCGCGGCCGTCATTGACGTCCTTCAAGTTATCGAGATCGATATAGGCGACCGTGACCTTGCGATTGTTACGCCGGGCCTGGTCGAGGATGCCGGCCAGCCTTTCCTTCAGAAAGGCTCGGTTCGGCAGGCCGGTGAGATCGTCATGATGCGCCATGAAATGGATGCGATCGTCGACGCGCTTGCGTTCGATGGCGATGCCGGCGATGTGGGTGGCGAGCGCCACCAGCCTCATTTCATGCTCGGTCGGACGGCGTACCTCCCTGGAATAGAGGGCGAAGGTGCCGAGCACATTGTTCTCAGAGGTAGCGATCGGCGTCGACCAGCAGGAGCGAAAGCCGAAAGGCGCAACCAGCCCGCGGAAATCCTCCCACAGCGGATCGCTCATCACGTCCTCGACGATGACGGGCTGGCCGCGCCAGGCGGCGGTACCGCAGGAGCCGACCTTGGGGCCGATGGTGACACCATCGATGAGCCGGCTGTAGCCGCCGGGAAGATTGGGAGCCGCACCGTGATAGAGCCGGGTGCCCTGGCCGTCGAGCAGAAGAACCGAGCCGTCGATATCCGTCAGCTGGGCTTCGATCATCAGCACCAGCGCCTCGAGGATCATCGGCAGCGGTTCATTGCGGGCGATCATCTCGAGCAGTTTCGCCTGGCCGCGATGGAGATCCTCCTGCAGCTTGCGTTCGGTGATATCGCGGGAAACGCCGATCAGGCCGACGACGTCGCCGCGATCGTTGCGCAGCGGTATTTTCGAGGTCAACCGGCATACCGGCTTGACGGCGCCGGGAAGGACGACCGTCTCCTCCATGTCGATGCGTGCTGCGCCGCTCGCCATGATCTGCTGCTCGATATCGAAATGGCGGCGCGCCGCCTCGAAGTCGAACAGGTCGAAATCGCGCTTGCCGGCGATCTCTTCGGCGCTGAGGCCGAGGCTGGCCGCCGTGACGGCGTTGGCGAAGACAAAGCGGCTGTCACGGTCCTTGACGTAGAGGAAATCCGGAAGTTCGTGGATAATCGCCTTCAGGCGCAGGTTTTCAACGCCTTCCGAGAGGAGATGGGCGGTAGACGCCATCATCGCCTCGGTGGCGGCAACGAAGCGCCGTGTTTCGGCCGTCAGGGAATCGAGCGATTCCCATCGCCCGGCACTCGCTTCATGCATAACGCCATTCTCCTGCAGCGGCTGAAGGGCCTGCAATATCCATTTATTTTCCCCTCAAAGTAGTCTCCATTCCCTTCGGGTTGCTTAAATGAAAGAGTGAATAACACACCAATATAAGCGGCGAGATCCTGCCATCGGTCCCTGTCGCAGCAAGAATTTCGGATTGATGTGACGGGCCTGTGCCAAAAGAAGACAGGCGGGCTGGCACATTTTCTGCTACGGGCGCTTCATGACAGGAGAGCCCGGAATGCCTTTTCGCCGCGACATGCTTCTCTTTCTCGGCGCCTCCGCGCTTGCGGGCGGGACATCGCGCACGCTTGCCTCGCCGCTGACGGCTGCCAGCCAGCCGGATCTCCGCGGTACGATCGACGCGGTGGAATATCGCGCCGTTCCCGAAATTGGGGACCGCAAGATCCGCAACCTGGAGCAGATGATCAGACAGGCGGCGGCCGAGAACGTGCCGGTCTTCCTGCCGCCCGGCACCTATAAGATCTCCAACCTCAGCCTGCCCGACAATACCCGCATCTCAGGCGTGCCCGGCGCCTCCCGGATCGTCTATACCGGCGACGGCCATCTGTTTGCGGCCGAAAACATCAGGCGCATCGAGCTTTCCAATCTCGTCATCGACGGCGGCAACCGCTGGCTCGGCGACTACGCCGGCGGGCTTCTGCAATTTACCGGCGTCGACGAGGTGCTGATCGACAATTGCGAGATCGGCGGCAGCCGCAAACACGGCCTGCAGCTGGAGCGCTGTGGCGGGCGGATCGAACGCAGCCGCATTTCGGGCGCCGCCCAGTCCGGCCTCTACGCTGTCGATTCCGCCAATCTTTCGATCGTGGCAAATACGGTCTCGGATTGCGGCAATGGTGGCATTCTCGTGCATCGTTGGAAGAAGGCGGAGGACGGCACGGTCGTCTCCGGCAACCGGATTTCCAACATCCGAGCCAATGACGGCGGCACCGGCCAGAACGGCAACGGCATCAATGTCTTTCGCGCCGATGGGGTGATGGTGGTGAACAACCAGATTTCCGACTGCGCCTTTACCGCTATCCGCGCCAATTCGGCCTCAGACATCCAGATCACCAGCAACCAGTGCCGGCGCTCCGGCGAGACGGCGATCTATGTCGAGTTCGCCTTCGAAGGCGCGGTCGTTTCCGCCAACGTGATCGACGGGGCAGCGAACGGCATCTCGATCGCCAATTTCGACGAAGGCGGCAGGCTCGCAAGCGTCACCGGCAATGTCGTGCGCAACCTGACACTGAAAGGTCCCTACACCCACGAGGTCGGCTTCGGCATCGGCATCGCGGCGGAGGCCGATACGCTGGTGTCTGGCAATGTGATCGAGGGCGCGCCGCGCTGGGGCCTGCAGATCGGCTGGGGGCCCTATCTCAGAAATGTCGTCGTCAGCGGCAACGTGGTACGCAAGGCGCCTGTAGGATGCGCCGTCTCGGTCGCCGAAGGCGCCGGCACCGCCGTCATCACCGACAACGTCTTCCAGGAGACGGCCGAAGGGGCCGTCCTCGGCTTCGAATGGGACAAACAGGTCTCCGGCGAGATGGCGGGCGGCGGCTCACCCTATAGGCAACTCACCGTGGAACGGAACCGTATTTCATGACAGGCGGCTCCGCCTCTGGTCATTGCGTCTGATAGGTGCCGGTGACGGTCGCTTCCGCCAATGCATGTTTCCTTGCCTCCGCCCACATCGCGCTGATGCCGGCGGCATCCGGAGTAGAAAGCTTCGGCACGTCGAGGGCCGCCAGGCGGAAGATGTAGTGATGCGGGCGATCGCCCGCCGGCGGCTGCGGACCGTCGTATCGGGCATTCCCGAAATCGTTCTTGTAGAAGCGGGGGGCTTGCTCCGGCGCCGTATCGACGCTTTCGGCAAGGGCGCTCCACTGCGCCGGGATATTGGCAATGCCGCAGTGACGGAACGTGCCGTGGGGAGCATCCGGATCCTCGACCACCAGAGCGAAGCTCCGGGTCCCGGCGGGAGCACCGCTCCAGGCAAGCGGCGGAAAGAGGTTCTCGCCGGCTCGCGCATATTTCTTCGGGATCGGCTGATCCTGGGCAAAAGCCTTGCTGATCAATGTCAAGGTCATGAAACTCTCCTTTCCTGATCGGGGCTCCTTCCTAATCGGGGCTCCTTCACCGTCAGGGACGACCGCTCCCCCTTTTTATGCTCGCTCTCCTGATTGCGGCCACGCATGATGACCCGATCGTCATTGTGAGGGTCCGGATCGGCCTTCAGATCGCCTTTCCGATAGGCCTCCTTTGCCTGCGCATTGCGTTGCAGATCCGCCTTGGCGTCGAAATCCTCGCCGGCATTTGCGGCTTTCTCGCGTTTCTCGATGACACGAAGCTGTTGTTCATGTGTCTTCTTGCCCGTCATGTGTTCCTCCTTTGCCTAGTGCGCGCTGCGCACGCGGGTCATCGCATTCGACGCCTCGACGGCGCCAATCACTGGGTCCAACCCGCCGGCCCTTTCATTGTTCCCCCTGTCAGGCAATTGTGCTCGATCTGCCGCCGGGAAGGCGCTCGCCAGATCAAAAGCTTTCATCATCCCATCAGCGGCGAGGACTTTTCCAGGGGTGATCCGGTGTTTACCTTTTCTGCGACAGATCGAGGGGGTATCGTCATGCTGACAATCTATGGAGTCTATCGATCGCGCGCTTCGCGCGTCTACTGGATGGCGGAGGAGCTCGGGCTCGAATTCCGCTCCGTGCCGGTGCTGCAGGCCAGGCGGCTCGCCGACCCGCTCGCCGAAGAGGCGCCGCTCAACACGCATTCGCCTGAATTCGCAGCCCTCAACCCGATGGCCCAGATCCCCAGCATTCGCGACGGCGATCTCGTCATGCACGAGTCGCTGGCAATCAACCTCTACCTCGCGCGCAAGCATGGCGGGCCGCTTTCCGGCCAAACCGTCGAGGAAGACGGATTGCTGACGATGTGGACGATCTGGGCGGCTTCGCAAGTCGAGCCGCATTCGGTGCGCATCGTGCTGACCTATGACAACGGGCTTGAAAACAGCGAGGACGGCAAGCAGACGATCGCCGCCGCCTGCTACGGGCTGCGCCGGCCATTTGTGGCGCTCGAAAGCCATCTCGCCGGCCGTCAGTGGATCGTCGGCGAGCGCTTCACCGTCGCCGATCTCAACATCGCCGAGGTGCTGCGCTATGCCCAGAGCGAGACGGACCTTTTCGACATGCATCCGAACATCAAGGCCTGGATCGAACGCTGCCAGTCCCGCCCGGCCTACAAGGCGATGCAGGCGGCGCGCGGCAAGGAGCCGATCGAAGTCTAAGGCCTACTGGAAAAGCGCCAGCGTGCCGGCCATTTCCTCGCGGATCCAGGCCTTGAAATCCTTGACCTTCTTCGGTTCGCGCGCGCCTTCGGCCGTCACAAAATAATGGCCGAAGCCGGTTTTCGCGCGAATGCCGAAGGGTGCCGCCAGCCGGCCTTCGGCCAGCGCGAAGGCGGCAAGCGTCTGCCAAGCGAGCATGACGCCCTGGCCGGCGATCGCCGCATCTAGGCAGAGCGAAGCGTCGTTGAAGACGTGGCGCGTCGACAGTGTCGCGCCCGACAGCCCGGCCTCGCGCATCCAGACTTCCCAGCTGAACATGGCAAGGCCATCGATGATGGCAGGCAAAGCGAGGATGTCGGCGGGCTGTTTCAGGTTCGCCGCCATCTCGGGCGAACAAACGGGAAAGACCTCCTGCTCCAGCAGCAGCTCGGCCTTCACATCGGGCCATTTGCCGGCGCCGACGCGGATGCCAATGTCGACGTCTGAGATCGCGGGATTGACGAGATTGGTCGTTGCATCCAGCCGCAGCTTGATGTCGGGGTAACGTTCGGCGAACCGATGAAGCCGATGGACGAGCCAGCGGGCGGCGAAGACCGGCGCCACCGAAATGGTCAGGATCGTATCGTCCTTGCGGCTTGCGATCGAGACTGCCTGCGAAAGACGGGCAAAGCCTTCGTCGAGCGCTGCAAGCACCGGCCGGCCGGCTTCGGTAGCGATCATGCCCCGGGCGGTGCGCTCGAAGATCACTTGCCCCAACTGCGCTTCGGCCTTGATCACCTGCTGGCTGACGGCGCCGACCGAGACGCCGAGCTCGTCTGCCGCCGCCTGCAACGAGCCGAGACGACCAACAGCCTCCAGCGCCCGCAGACCGTTGAGATGGACGCTATTCAGGTTCTTCATATAGTTTTTCTATAACGGTACCGCAGTAATCTCAATTGAAAAAGCACCGGCGCAGGCAGACATTGCAGGCATACAGAATCCCCGCTCGGCCAGTGATGGCACGATGCGCGGGAGAGCTTGTTCGGCACCAGCCGCCGGGTGATCATCTTTCCGCGCCGCTGGAAAATGCGAGGTTTGCCATGTCGTGGCTGAAGTTTTTCTTTAAGTCTGCCGCGCGGTCGCAGATCGACCCGGCCTGGAAGGATGACCCGTTGCGGCATCCCGAGGTCCAACGCATGTCGCTGCGCGAAATCGCCGATCTGCCGCTGGGAGCGGAGACCGGTTTTCATGCCGAGGCCAGGCCGCAGCTGGCGAAATGCGCGTGAGCACCGCTGCCGCACATTTGCTGAATTGGACGAGGCGAGCGCTCCGGTGGTGAATGCAGGAAGCAGCGCTGAAGGGCGTCCTTCGAGGCTTCGCCCTTTGGGCTGCGTGCCTCAGCATGAGGAGCGTTGGAGGGGGCCGCAGCCAATTGGAGGCGTTGGTGGTTCCGAACCGAAGCGCTCCGAGAGCCTTATCCTGAGGTGCCCCGCAGGGGCCTCGAAGGACGAGGCGGGCATGCTGCCGTTGAAGCATGCCGTTCATTATCTCGTCGGATTGCCCGGATCCTCGCTGACGCCGACGCGGTGGCGATAGACCATTTCCCAGCCCTTCCAGCCGTTGAACAGAAGAAGGGCGGTTGCGACCAGAGACAGCACCAATCCGGTCGGCACGATGAAGTCGCCGCCTTCGGCCATCCGCCGCCAGAGGTTGAAGGCCTCGATCAGGACGAGGACGACGTTGCCGATCATATGGAACCAGGCGTCGCGCAGGTCGCGAATGCGGCTGTCGCCGAGAAAGTCGGTCAATCCGGCAACAGCCGCCAGCGCCGCCATGACAAGGCCGGCGCCGAGCATCCAGTTGGTCGCATCTGCCCAGGCAGGATCGCCTGATCTGGCGTAGACGATGTCGACGACCAGCGTGCCGACGAAGGCAGCGATCGGGAACGGGATCAACATCGGGTGGATCGGATGACCGGCAATACTCAGGGTGCTTTTCGGATTCATCTTATTGTCCTACGACCTATTTCAAAGCGTCTTCCCTATGGCCGGAGACCTGCCCGGCCTCCGAATTCCAGGTATCGTGATCTCCCCGAGCAAATTTGGCCATGTCGAACAACTCGCCGGATTCCAGTTGCATCTAACATCTGAACCGCCTTGTTTGTTCCCGTCATAATCGACATGCTGAAACCTGCGGCTGTGGAGAAGAGACGCCGGCACAGAAGGTCCGCGACTCGCAAAAAGCAATCGCCCGGCAGAAGCCTCTCTGCCAATATGCGCTTATGCCGCGTTGATCGCCAGTTCATCAGGGAGAGCCCACTATGAAAGACGTCGTCGCTTTGGTCACCGGCGGGAGCCGCGGCATAGGGCGCGGCATTGCCCTTGCTCTGCTTGCCGAAGGCGTCACCGTTCATGTGACCGGCAGGACGCGTTTCGAGGCGGAGGCAATGCAAGCGGGATCGGCGGGATCGCTCGAGGGGCTCGAGTTTGAAGCGGCCAAACTGCCGGGGCGCCTTTCCGTCCATCGATGCGATCACGCTAGCGACGCCGACAGCGAGCGGGTGGCCGAAGCGATCCGGGCCGGCGGCAGGCTGGATATTCTGGTGAACAATGCATGGCCGGGCTACGAACGTATGGTGGAAGACGGTGAATTCACTTGGCCCAGGCCATTTTGGGAGCAGCCGGTATGGCGGTGGGAGGCGATGATTGGCACCGCGCTCAGGGGCGCTTTCATGATGTCGCGCGCCGTCGCTCCGTTGATGATCTCGGCGCGACGCGGCCTCATCGTCAACATCTCCTTCTGGGCCGCCCAGCTCTACGATGGCAATGCGGTCTATGGCATCGCCAAGGCCGCCGCCGACAAGATGGCCGCAGACTTCGCCCATGAGCTGCGCCCTCACAGTGTCGCCGCCGTTGCGCTTTATCCGGGGCTCGTCCGCACCGAAGCCGTTCTTGAGAACGCCGAGCATTTCGACATGAGCAATTCAGAATCACCTCAGTTCATCGGCCATGTCATTGGCGGGTTGTGGCGCGACCCGCTGCTCATGTCGAAATCCGGGCGCGTGCTGATCGCCGCGGCATTGGCGCGGGAATTCGGCATCGCCGATGTCGACGGCACCCGGCCGGTTCCGCTTAGCGCTGCCGACTTTGCCGGGAACGCCGGGCCCTCTGCCGCAGCCAGCGAACTGGAAGACTGTTGAAATATCGAGGGCCCGATGATAATTGCTGCGTCGGGTCTGCAGTTCACCCAGGCATCGCCGTTCTTCGGAACACGCTAAACCTGACAATAACCGAGATATGGACATCGATCCCGTGCCATGTCGGAAGGGCGATCACCGGTAATCCATCCGGAACGGCACGACCAAAGGATAGGTCATGTCCAGAAAACTCATTCCTCTCCAGGTGAGCGATGCGTCCTCATTTGCCAAGTCGCTGCGCCTCCAGCTCTCCGCCCACGAAGGGCTTCCATCTCACCTCCAATTCTTGAACATGCTGGCACGGGCTGCCGGCTACGGCAATTTCCAGAGCCTGCGTGCAAAAGCCGGTCCCGCAGAGAGCGAGGGGCAGCTACCGGCATCGGCGCCTGCCGCCAATGTCGAGATCGACCGGAAGCATATCGATCGCGTTCAGCGCAGCTTCGACGAAGAGCTCCGCCTGGTGCGCTGGCCCTCGCGGCGCATGGATCAGATCACGGCGCTTTGGCTTCTGTGGTCGCAGATTCCCTCGACCACGGAGATGTCCGAGAAGGAGGTCAATGCTCTTCTTCGCGACAGGCACCTGTTTGGAGATCACGCATTGCTGCGTCGGGAACTCTGCGAGCTCGGACTGATGAGCCGAACGCGCGACGGCAGCGTCTACCGGCGCGTCGAACGGCCGATGCCGATACACGCATCGGCAATCCTCAGTCAGCGTTCCGAACGCCAAGCGAGCTGATGCCGACCTCTGCGGAAGCGCCTGATCGAAGAGAGCCTTTGATCAGGCGCCTCATTCTTCTTGTGTATCATCATCGCCGCCCTGCCTCTTGCGGCGCGGACGGAGATTGCCGAAGCCCATATGGTGATCGGCATCCGAGGTTTCCATCGGCCTGCGAGGAAGATGATCGCAATGGCCGCGGCAACGATGAGCAAGGCGTGGATCTTGTCCATGCCTTCAATGTAGCGCAGGCGGAGATCGGTCAAGGTCGTGGCGACACCACGCCGAAGTGATCGATCGAAACGCAACTTCAGCTTGAACGAATCCCACTTCGCATTAGCCTGCGTTCTCAAGCCCATCGCCGCCCGAGTCGGCTCGCTTCATATCCAAGGGAATAGACATGCCGGCTTTGATCGAAGCACGGGGCGTCAGCAAGCGCTTCCGGCAGCACAAGAGATTTCCGGGTCTCGTCGGCGCCTTCAAGACGCTGGTGACCAGCGAATATACCGAGGTTCAGGCCGTTTCCGATATCAGCTTCGATATTGCGGCCGGCGAGGCCGTCGGCTATCTCGGCCCGAACGGCGCCGGCAAATCGACGATGATCAAGATGATGACCGGCATCCTTGTGCCGAGTTCAGGCACGCTTTCGGTGCTCGGCCGCACGCCGCATCTCTCCCGTATGGACAATGCCCGCGAGATCGGCGTCGTGTTCGGACAGCGCAGCCAGCTGTGGTGGGACCTTCCGCTGATCGACAGTTTTACCCTGCACCAGCGCATCTATGATATCCCGGCTTCTCGCTATGCGGAAAATCTGCGCCACTTCAGCGAGCTGCTCGACCTCTCGCCCTTCCTCGACCGGGCGGTGCGCCAGCTCAGCCTTGGCCAGCGCATGCGCGCCGAGATCGTCATGTCGCTGCTGCACGATCCGAAGATCCTCTTTCTCGATGAACCGACGATCGGGCTCGACGTGGTCGCCAAGGATGCGGTGCGCCGCTTCCTCGCGGAGATCAACCGCGAACGCGGGGTCACCATCATCCTCACCACCCATGACCTGCAGGACATCGAGACGATCTGTCCGCGGCTGATCATGGTCGATCACTCCAGGCTGATCTTCGACGGCGAATTGCGCAGCCTGCGCGCCGCCCTCGGCTCGGCCCGGCGGCTGACGCTGGAATTTGCCAGCGACCCCGGCCCCTTGCGGCTCAGCACGGCGTCGCTCGTCAGCGATGAGGGCCTGCGCAAGGAATATCTGATCAAGCGCGAGGACGTGTCGCTGGTGAGTATCCTTTCGGAGGTCGGCAGCGACCGCGACCTCAAGGATGTAGCGCTGCACGAGCCCGACATCGAAGAGGTCATCCGCACCTTCTACCAGGGCCGCAACACCAGGGCCCGGGCCTCATGAGCACCTATCTCGCCTTCACCCGCAATGCCCAGGCGCCCACACCATGAGCGCTTATCTGGCCTTCACGCGCAGCGCTTTCCACGCGCAGCTCGCCTATCGCAACGAGGTCTGGGCCAACATTTTCGGCAAGCTGGTGCAAGTCGTCGCCCGGGTCGCCATCTGGCTCGCGGTCTATGGCGGCGTCGGCGCGACCGTCGTCGACGGCGTCTCGCTGCAGCAGATGGTGACCTATGCCCTGCTCGGCGGCGCTGTGATGGGCGCCACCCGCCCGGAAAGGGTCATCGGCGAGATCGGGCGCTCACTCAAATCAGGCGATATCGCCGTCTGGCTGCTGAAGCCGCTCTCCTATCCGCTCTATCTCTTCGCCAACGAATGCGGCAGCTTTTCCTATCGCCTGGCGACGCAGGTCATCCCGACCGTCGCCTTCACCGCCTTGATCTACGGCATGCTGGCGCCGGCAAGCTTGTTTCACGGCCTGATGTTCGCGGTCTTTTGGGCGCTGTCCTTCGTGCTGATCTTCCTGATGTCGGCGCTGTTCGGGCTGATCGCCTTCTGGCTGATGACGAGCTTCTCGCTTGACTGGATTCTCGGCGCCCTGCTGCATCTGTTCTCCGGCCTGCTGGTGCCCTTCTGGTTCTTCCCCGAGCCCTTAGCGACGATCGCCCGCCACTTGCCCTTCGCCTGGGTCGTCTATTATCCCAATGCGGTCTATCTCGGGAGGCTTTCCGTCGCCGATACCTGGCTGCATCTCGGCCTCGGTCTCGGCTGGGCCGGACTGTTCCTTATGGGCGTGCTCTGGCTATGGCGCCTGGCCTCGCGCCGCATAACCGTGCAGGGAGGCTGATCGTGCTCTTCCATCACCTCCGCGTCATTCCGCTTCTGGTGCGCATGCATGTGCGCTCACAAATGGAATATCGCGGCGCCTTCTGGCTCGACCGGCTTGCGCAGATCCTTTCCTATGGCAGCGTCTTTGCCACCATCGGCATCCTGCTTGCCCGCTTCCAGACGCTCGGCGGCTGGACCTGGCCGGAGCTGGCGCTGCTCTTCAGCTTCCAGCTGCTCGCCTATTCGCTCGGTGCGGCGATGAGCTTCGTGCAATTGCGCGATCTCGAAGAACTGGTACGGCTCGGCACCTATGACACGCTGCTCGTCAAGCCGTTCAGCCCCTGGGCCTATCTCGTCTTTTCGGGCCTCAATATCGGCTATGCCGGTCACATCATCCTGGCAGTGCCGCTGCTCTGCTGGGCCGTCCTATCGGTCGACTTCATCTGGACGGCCCCGTCCGTGGCGTTCCTGCTTGCCGCGATCGCGAGCGCGACGCTGCTGACCGCTGCGATGATCACCATGATCGGCGCGACGGCGCTGATGTGGGTACGCTCGAACCACCTGTTCTCGATCTTCTTCGGCTTCTGGGAACTGACGCGTTATCCGCTCAACATCTTTCCCGGCAGCATCCAGCTGACCCTGATCACCGCTGTCCCGCTGGCGCTGACCAGCTCAGTCCCGGTCGGCACGCTGCTCGGCAAACCGATCCCGATCCTCGGCGATTGGGCCGGGCCGGTGGCGCTCGCCGCCGGCCCGGTATGGGTGCTCATCGCCATCGCCCACTGGCGCTACGCCACCGGCAAATACCAGGGCGCCGGCGGCTGA
Source organism: Rhizobium sp. NXC14 (assembly GCF_002117485.1). Lineage (NCBI taxonomy): Bacteria > Pseudomonadati > Pseudomonadota > Alphaproteobacteria > Hyphomicrobiales > Rhizobiaceae > Rhizobium > Rhizobium sp. NXC14. The sequence goes on along the minus strand of NZ_CP021030.1, from coordinate 1,208,796 downwards.
TGATCGGCCAGCCGAGAACACCCTCATTGACCTGCCGCGTTTCCACTCTTATATAGCTAGACAGTCTAGCCAGGAGCAGTTTTATGGAATGGCAATTGCAGGACGCGAAGAACCAGTTCTCGAAAGTGGTGCAGAAGGCGCGAGACGAAGGACCGCAAGTGGTCACCTTGCGCGGTGAGCGCGCGGCTGTCGTATTGTCCGCCGGCGATTACGACGCCCTTCGCGCCGGCAGACCGACCCTGGTTGATGACCTATTGGGCGGTCCTGCCTGGGATGACGAGTTCGCCGATGCAGTCGAAGCGAGGGCCAAGAGCCCTAGCCGCGGCGTGACCTTCTGATGTATCTCGTGGATACAAATATCGTCTCTGAGGCGCGACGCGGCACGCCGCAGGCGGTTTCCTGGCTGCGCTCCGTCGATCCGCTGAGCATCCATCTGAGCGCGTTGACGCTCGGCGAGATCATGCGCGGCATTGCCCTCAAACAGAGGTCGGATCCGAAGGCCGCGACCCACTTAGCCGAGTGGCTGCGCAAGCTGCGCCACGACCATGGCAGCCGTATCCTTCCGGTGACCGATCAGATTGCCGTGGAATGGGGCCGCATCGCAGCAATCCGGCCGCGCGGCGACATTGATGGACTGATCGCTGCGACGGCGATGGTCCACGATCTCATCGTCGTCACTCGCAATGTCGGCGATTTCCGCGACACCGGTGTATCCGTAATCGACCCCTGGCAGACGTCAGCGTGAGTGCAGGGGCGGCTACGACCGGCCCCGCATCACAGACGGGTTTTAACATCTCAGGGCGGATCAGCCCCGGTCATAGACCAGCGCCCGCTGGACGGCGGGGCGCTGCAGCATGCGGGCGTGATGGTCGCTGACCTTTGCAAAGCGGGCGGGATCGACGCCGTCGGATGGCAGCCAGTCGGTCATGACAAAGAGATAGGGATCGGCAAGCGAATAGGTCTCTCCCATCACCCACGGGCCTTCGAACATCTTCTCTTCGATCAGTGTGAAGCAATCGGCCATATTCTGCGGTACCTTGGCCTTCATCGCCTCGAGTGCCGCCGGCTCGTCGGCCCAGCGGGAGCCACGCGGGCGATGGGCATGGTTCACATGCACGGTCGAGCAGAGATAGCTGTTGAAGGATTGCAGCCGCGCCATTTCGAAGGCATCGCCGAGCGGCGCGAGCTTCGCGGCCGGGGCGCTTTCGGCGATGAAGCCGAGGATGGCCGGCGTTTCCGTCAGCACGCCGCGCTCGGTGACGAGCGCCGGCACCCTTCCCTTCGGATTGATCTTCAGATAGTCCGGCGAACGCTGCTCGCCATCACGGAAGCTGAGCTTTTGCGTTTCGAAGGCAAGGCCGGATTCTTCCAGGGCGATCAGGCTTGCAAGCGCACAGGTTCCGGACGCGTAGTATAATGTCAGCATGGCTCTCGACTCCGTTTCGGCACGTCTTATAGCGCGCGGATTAGTGCGCAGGAACCAGGGAGATGGCGGTTCGTGGGCAATTGCCGCCCTGCCTTGCCGCCGCCCCTCATCCGGCTGCCGCCACCTTCTCCCCGTTTTGACGGGGAGAAGGGATATGCCGCACCCTCTCCGTCCCCCACCGGCTCTCCCCGTCAGAACGGGAGAGGGACAAGGTGAGGGGCAACCCCACTCACCCGCAGCCCGGCACGTCTTCCAGCCGGTGCCAGACCGGGATGCCGCGTTCTCTGGCGATGCGCACGTCGTTGTCGGCGCCCTTGGAATCGCCGGGCAGACGCAGCACGCCCTCGCAGAGCTGCAGCAGCCGGCCGGCGACTGGATGGAAGATTTCCTCGTAGAGCGCGTCACCGACCGATCTGCCGCCGGCGGCATGCCAGATCGGCAGGGCCACCCACTCGCCGATCATCGGTACATGGCCGGCCTTGAACAAGGCGTGAGAGGGTTCTTCCAGCCGCTTCAGGTTGGCGGCCATTCTTTCGGGGTCGTCGCCCGTTCCGGACCGATAAGGCCCGGCAATCAATATCAACATGGTCCACTCCATCGCTCCGCTTTTGCGTGAGCACTCCCGGCTTCATGCACGGGATTTCCCGAAAATGCACGATATTTCTTGAATGTCGAGTCATTTCGTGGAATACCATGCCATCTCGTGAACTTTCGTGCGGAGACACAATGCTGACGACGCAGCGCAAGACCTTGATTCTCGACATCTTGCGCCGCGACGGCCAAGTGATCGCCAAGCGTGTCGCCGAGGATTTTTCGCTTTCGGAAGACACGATCCGGCGGGACCTCAGGGAAATGGCGGCGGAGGGACTCTTGAAACGCGTGCATGGCGGTGCGATGCCGCTGGCACCGGAGCTGCCGGATTTCACGGCGCGGCGCAGCGTCTCGTCCGAAATCAAGTCGCGGCTCGGAGCCGCGGCGGCCGCGATGGTCAGGCCGGGGCAGATGATCTTCCTCGACGGCGGCACGACGACCGCCGAAATCGCCCGGCATTTGCCGCGCGACATGGCGCTGACGGTCGCCACCCACAGTCCGACGATCGCTGCCGAGCTCGAGCACCATCCCACGGTCGAGGTGATCCTGGCCGGCGGTCGGCTCTACAAACATTCGATGGTGGCGGTGGGGGCCGCGGCGATGGCGGCGATTTCGCAGCTGCGCCCCGACCTGTTCTTCCTCGGCGTCACCGCCGCCCATCCCGTGCACGGGCTCTCCACCGGCGATTTCGAGGAAGCGGCGATCAAGCGGCATATCGCCCGCTGCGCGGCCGAAACGCATGTGCTGCTGACGGAGGAGAAATTCGATCTGGTCTCGCCCTGCCCGGTGCTCGGCATTGCCGAGGTGGCGGGACTGATCGTGCCGGCCGAGATGCCGGCCGAGCGGCTGAAGCCCTATCGCGATCTCAACGGCACGATCGCTGCAGCGTAACCCTGCGCAGAAAAGTCAGGGCTCGATGGCGTGCGAAAACCGTGCGCAGTTTTCGGCATCATGCCGAGAAGACGGAGGTCGCGCTGATATCGCCGACATGGATGCCGTTCCAATTGCGCATCGCGGTTGCGGCAAAGCCCATCAGCGCGGCATGCACCGTCTCTTCCGTCTCGAAGAAGCGGGCGAGTGTGGCCGCCACCATGGCCTCGGCGGCGCGAGTGGCGCCATCCTCGCATTTGAGCGCGATGGCGACGCCCTTTTCCGGGATTGCGGCGCAGAAGACACCCTCGGCGCCTGTCTTGACGAAGATGCGACCGGGAGCGATCTGCATCAGTTTCGTGCAGGCGCGGCCGGAGCCGGCGACATAGAAGGGCTCGGCCATGCAGGCCTCGATCAGGCGGCGGGATGCTTTGGCGCGCAAGGGTTCCAGGCCGATGCCGGTCGCCATTTTGGCAAAGCCGTGGGCCAGGCTGCGCAAAGGCACGGCATAGGTCGGGATGGAGCAGCCGTCGGTGCCGCAGCTCTCGGCGCCGAGCACGGCGCCGGTCAGGCTTTCCATCACTGCTCGGATCTCGACCTGCAGCGGGTGCTCGTAGCCGACATAACCCTTCGGGTCGATATCGTGGTGGCAGCAGGCGCAGATGAAACCGGCGTGCTTCCCCGAGCAATTGTTGTGCAGCGCCGTCGGTGCGGCGAGCGTGCGGGCCTGATGGATCAGGACTTTCTGATTCATCGACCAGTGGGCGCCGCATTCCAGCGCTTCGGCATTGCGGCCGGCACGCGACAGCATCGAGGCGGCAAGCGCCACATGTTCGTCCTCGCCACTATGCGAGGCGCAGGCGAGCGCCAGCTCCTTATCACTGAAGCCATAGGCATCGGCCGCACCGCTCTCGACGAGCGGCAGCGCCTGCATCGCCTTGCAGGCCGAGCGTGGGAAGACGGCGGCGTCGATGTCGCCGAGCGAGAAGACAAGCTTGCCGTCGCCATCGACGACCGCCACCGCGCCACGATGACGGCTTTCGACGAGCAGGCCGCGGGTAACTTCGACGGTGACGGGATTGGTCATGGGCTCTCATCCGAATGCTGGCGGGATGCGGCAGGCATAACGCGTCGGGGCGCGAAAGCCAACGGGGTGGCCTGTTTTGTGGCTGCGCGGGCTCCTGCTGACGGCGGCGCCGACGATGTTTGGCAGAGACTTTCCCTCACATTCCATCATCCCAGGCTTCGACCCTGGGATCCATGGCCGATGAAAATCAACATGGATGCTGGCATCGGGCCGAGCAAGCCGGATGGTAAGAGAGAGTGGGGAGGCTTCCGCGCTTGTTGCCTTTCGACGACAATTTTCCGCAGCACACCGCCACTATCAACCCTGGCGAGCACTAAGAGCAGAAGATGGGTAGAGTCAACCGGCCGGGGCATGGCGCATTTGCACCGAAGCGACCTACAGATTTCCTCATCTCAGGCCTTGAGCCTGGTATCGATGGCCGTCACAGATCGGGCCAGCGTGGATGCTCGGGTCCAGCCCGAGCAGGACGGAGTGCGGGGTGGGCTTCTCCGGCAAATGCTCGACGTACGGCGGAGTAAAAAGTGTAGCACGAATGCTCCGCAGGGCAGTCGCGCTTTCTGTCGGTCGACCCCCTATCCTCCGTCATTCCAGGCCTTGAGCCTGGAACCAGCCGGAGCTCGACCTGGCAGCTCCGTCGGACGGCCATCACGTCATGCCGATACCCATCACAGAAGCTGACGCATGCGATCGAAAACTATCGTTTCTCCGGCGTGTGCGATCCGGCTAAGAGTGGTGCATCAGGAACCGCCCCCATGCCATCCAGCTTCTCCCTCATCCTGCGCGACAACAGGATCCGCATTCCCGCCGTAACGCTCGTCGCGCTTGCCTTTACCTATGCCTCGACCGTGCCTTACCAGTCGATCATCGGGATCAACGAACTGGGCTTAAGCAACGGCGCCTATTCGGCGCTGGTGTTCTTCTCGGCGATCGTCAACGTTGCGACGAGTCTGACGCTCGGCATCTGGTCGGACAGACTGAAGGAGCGCCGGCCGCTGGTGCTGGGGCTTTCGGTCGCCGGCATGCTCGGCTTCGGGTCGATCGCGATCATTCACAGCCCGGCAATCTTTATCTTTTCGACGCTGCTGCTGGTGCCGATGAGCGGCTCCACCTATTCGCTGCTCTTCGCCAGCCTTCGCGCCAGGACCAACCAGATGGAGCGTGGCGAGGGCGCAGCGGTGACGGCGACGGTGCGGGCGTTGTTTTCCGGCTCTTGGGCGCTGGCGCCGGGGCTGATCGGCCTTTATCTGGTCAATTCGCCATCGATGACGCCGGCCTATGGCATCGCGGCACTCGCCAGTTGCACCTGCTTCTGCCTGTATTTCTTCTTCGCCCCCGGCAACGGCAGCGCCGGCCCTGCTACCGATCCGGTGGGTTTCCTCGCTTCGCTGAAACGGATCTTCATGCCGAAGGTGCTGATCCGCGTCATGATCATGTCGTTGCTCTTCGCGCTGCAGCGGCTGAACGGCATGCTTCTGCCGCTGATCATCACACGTGCGGCGGGCGGAAACGTCGCCGATGTCGGATTCATCGCCGGGCTGACGGCCCTTCTCGAAATGCCGTTCATGATGATGTGGGGCATGGCGCAGCGGCGCTTCCGCACCGCGCATGTGCTCGCCTTCGGCGCGCTCATCTACTGCGCCTACCTGCTGCTGCTCGGATTTGCTTCCGCGCCCTGGCACATCTATGCGCTGCTGCTCGTCAATGCCTGCGGGGCGGCGGCAATCCTCAGCGTCCCGATCACCTATCTGCAGGACCTGATCGCCGACCGGCCAGGGCTCGGAACCTCCCTGCTCTCGCTCAATACCTTCATCGGCACCGGCATCGCCGCCGGGCTCTTCGCCTTCGGCACATCGCTGACCGATTATTCCGGCACCGCCTTCGTCGGCGCCGGCGCGGGTCTCGCGGCGATCGGAGCGTTGCTCCATCTGGAAAGCAGCAGGCGGCAGGCGCGGCAGCCGGCCTGAGTGGGGCACAGGGCACACGCCCGCTTCAATCGCCAAGGCTTACCGCGCCGTGATGCGATAGGCGCAGCGGCGGGCGCCGGTGAGGATATGTTCGCTGCGCTCGACGTCGGCGCCGAGCACGGCGCGGAAGGTTTCGAGTTCGGAGCGGCAGAAGCCGGCGCAGGCGGTGGCCGCCGCAGATCGGACAGTGATTTTCAACCAGCATGAAGGAGCCGTCCGCCTTCTACCAGCTGTCGGCCATATAACCTTCGCGGGTGCGGATCGCAGCCAGGCCCCCGACACGCGCGGCCAGGTCGCCGGCGTTTTCGAGCTCGTGGCGATAGCGCTTCAGCGTCTCGGTCTCGCGGGCGGAGATGACGGTGTCGAGCGCTCCTGCCCCAAGCTGATCGACTAGACAGGTGAAATTGAAAAGGCGCCTCGGCCTCGGGGCGCCTTTTCACCACTGAATGATTTCCTGGTTCTCAGGCGACGTTGCGCTCTGGTTCCGGCTCCTGCTGGATGGCCTCCTGCTTGACGCCGAGATAGAGAACGGAGCCGCGGCCGATGCCATAGGTATCGCAGACGTCTAGCGTCAGGAAGTCGGTGACCGGAATCTGCTGGACCGCCAAACCGGCGCGCCGGATCACTTCGATGAAGCCGGACCTTGAGAAGATGCGCACATGGTCGTCCTGGCCGAAATGCGCCCAGCGGCCTTCCGGTGTCGTCACCTCGGGATTTTCATAGGTGTCTTCGATCGACAGGCAGATCGGCGCCATCAGGATAGCCACGCTGTCCTGCTTGAGAACACGCCTGATTTCTGCGGTGGCTCGCACCGGATCGTCGACATGTTCAAGCACATGAGAGCAAAGCACGAAGTCGAAGCTCTCATCGGCATATGGCAGGTTATGGATATCAGCCTTGTCGTCTGCCTCCGGCATATGCATGTCGCAGCTGCGGTAGAAGACATGCGGGTGGCTCTTGAGCCAGAAGCTCAATGCCCGGCCCGGCGCAATGTCCAGGAAGCGCACCGCCTTTGCCTGGTCGAGCCGCTGGAACACCGGCGTCAGAAACAGCGCGTAGAGCCTGTCGCGATCGGTCGAATGACAATTGGGGCAGCTATAGGCCTGATGATTGATCGTCTCGAATTCATCGATGCGATAGGGAAAGCCGTGCTCAACCGCCTTGTCGATGTAATAGCACGGAAGCGGTACGAAATGCGGGATTCTGCTGCGGCAGATGGGGCAGGCGTGGAATAGAGCCATTGTATTCCTCGTAGGGACCGTACAACGCGCAAGCAACGCCACATCATGATGCGCAGTTTCGGGGCCGGGTTTCGATCAGACAACTGTTCAACGACCCCAGAGACTCACAGACAGCCAAGGTCAGCTTCACCTTGCCCACGAATGCTGGCCCGAAGCTGACCTCAAACGGTGAGCATGACCTTGCCGACATGGCTGCCGTCCTCCAGCAGCCGGTGCGCCTCAACGACTTCTTCGAAGGCGAAGACCTTGTGAATGACGGGGGCGACGGTGCCCGCTTCGAGCAGCGGCCAGACCTCCGAGAGCAGATCGTCGCGGATGGCTCGTTTTTCCTCGGCCGTGCGCGGGCGCATGGTGGAGCCGGTGACCGTCAGACGCTTGACCATGATCGGCGAGAGATTGACCTTTTCGGCGACGGCCCCGCCCAGGAAGGCGATGATCGACAGGCAGCCGTCCTTTGCAAGCGAGGCGATGTTGCGCTCGAAATAGGCGGCGCCGATCATATCGAGGATGACATCGACGCCGTGACCAGTCTCGGCCTTGATCACCGCGGCGAAATCCTCGTCCCTATAGTTGATGGCTCGTTTGGCGCCGAGCCTTTCGCAGGCCTCGCATTTTTCCTTCGAGCCTGCCGTGGCGTAGACCTCGGCGCCGAAGGCGCGGGCAAGCTGGATCGCGGTCGTGCCGATACCGCTCGTGCCGCCATGGATCAGCACGCTTTCGCCTTCGGTCAGCCCGGCCATCTGGAAGAGATTGGCCCAGACAGTGAAGAAGATTTCTGGAAGGGCCGCCGCCTTGACCGCATCATAGCCCTTGGGAAAGGGCAGAACCTGCCCTGCCGGCAGCAGGCAATATTCGGCATAGGCGCCGCCATTGGCAAGCCCGCAGACCTTGTCGCCGACCGCGTGACCTACGACACCCGGGCCGACGGCGACGATTTCGCCTGCCAGCTCCAGCCCGAGAATCGGGCTCGCGTCCTTGGGTGGAGGATAGCTGCCCTGACGCTGGGCAATATCGGGACGGTTGACGCCGATCGCCTCGGCGCGCACGAGGACCTCGCCTTCGCCGGCCTTCGGCAGCGGACGCTTGCCGATCACCATCACATCAGGCCCGCCGAAGGAATTGAGATCGACGAAACGCATTTCCTGAGGCAGTGACATGGCGCGGCCCTCCTGATCCCGGAGGTTCGGAATAGATCAGCCCGGCCGGCTTGGGAAGGCTAGAAGCGGCAAGGGCGTCAATTCGCCTCGCCCAGGAAATGGAAGGCGAGGCCCTCCTCACTCTCCTTGGCGGCCGACTTGATGACGGCAATTTCGGCGCTGACGCGGTTGATATCGTGGATGACGAGGCCTTCCGGCAGCTCGAGAACGCCGATCGAGCAGCGCATCAGCGGGAACAGGGCCTCGGCGCCGGTGCGGTCGTGGCCGAGGACGCGCCCGGCGGCGCGGTGCTCGTCGGAATAAAGATCGAGCACGTCGTCGTGGAAATCGCTGATCAGCCGGTCGAGGATCTCGGTCAGCTCCTCCTTGGTCCAGCCGACGACGCCGATGAAGAAATCGTCGCCGCCGACATGGCCGAGGAAATGGCGCTCGGCGAAGAAATAGCGGCGCATCAGCGCGGCAAACAGCGAGATCGCATGGTCACCGAGATGGAAGCCGTAGGCGTCGTTGAAAGGCTTGAAATTGTCGAAGTCGCAATAGCAGAAATGCCGGACCTCATCGCCGTCGCGGCCGGACTGGCGCATGAAATCACGGATGGCGTGGTTGCCCGGCAGGCCAGTCAGAGGGTTCTGGTCCTGGGCAGTCTTCAGCTGTTTCTCATTGATGACCTTGATCAACGATGCGGCGGAAACGACCCCGGCATAACGCATATTGTCGGTCAGGATCAGGCAGTTGCTGCCTTCCATATTGGCGAAGATCGCCATCAGCTGTTCGGCATCACTGTGGAGGCCGACGATCGGCGCCATCTCGACGAAATGCGAAATTGAGCGCTCGTACATCTTGTTCTTCAGGAGGTCGCGGCCGAAGGGCTGATAAATATATTCCTTGAGGTGATGCTCATGAATAATGCCGCGCGGCTCGTCATTAGCGTTGAGGACGGGAAAAAAGGCCTGGCGCGGATTGCGGCGGAAAAGTTCGAAGACGCTGTCGATGCTGTCGCTTTCGTAGACCGTCGGCAAGAGCTCGATCTGCTTGCGGATGAGGATTTCGTCGAGCGACTGGCTGCCGCGCTTGCTCTTCCCGAGCTCCTGCAGATGCGGAAAGGATGGGGCCAGCTCCGACATATGCGTCGTCGGCCGGGAAATGAACCAGCCCTGGACGAGATCGACACCATATTCGCGGCAGGCGATGAATTCGGCTTCGGTCTCGATGCCTTCGGCGATGACGCGCGTTCCGAGCACGTGGGCGATGTTGACGATGCTCTTCAGCAGATGGCGCTTGCGCGGGCTGCGGTCGATCTCCGCTACGAAATGGCGGTCAATCTTCAGATAATCCACGGCATGATCGCAAAGCAGTTTCATCTCGCCGTGACCGACGCCGAAATCGTCGATCGCCAGCTTGAAGCCGGCCTTGCGCAGCGTGGAAACCAGGGCGGCGAATTCCGGCACGCTGGTATTGTCGAAACGTTCGGAGAATTCGAAACAGATGGAGGACGGCGGAATATTCGCGGTTCGCAAATGTTGCAGGAGGCTCTCGACCAGGCGCTCGCCATCACGGATCAGCCGGACGTCGAGATTGAGGAACAGGGTCGAGGTGGAGAAATTGGACAACGTCGCGAACTTGGCGAGCGCACGGCTGGCGACCATCTGTTCGAGCTGCAGCAGCTGGCCGGTCCGATGCGCCTGGTCGAGAATGTCGGCCGGCGTGTCGTAGCCGATGCGTTCCTGGCCGCGCATAAGGGACTCGTAACCGAAAACCGTACCGGTGCCGGCTTCGACGATCGGCTGGAAGGCGTTCTCGACCACGAGCTTGGCAAGGGTTACCATCTGATCGCTCGCATAACGGCGGAGCACGCCCGGCTCGACGGCGCCAGCCAAGGATATTGCAGTCTTCATTGTGGGCCGATCTCCACTGCGACTTGTTCTTCTTGCTCAGAAACCTGCCGCAGAAGGATCAACGAACCCTTTCGCCAATATGAAAGTTTTGTGAAAGACGCGGATCCCCGCCACGCTCCCGCGTGAATTCGAATTCCCGAGCGCAATCAGGCGCTTGTTCAGGCGGAGCGACGGCGCTGCGCCTCGTGATCGGCGAACATGTCGGCGACGCATCTGCCGCCGGAGGCGACGCTCTCGTCGTCGAGGAGATCTGCCTTGATTTCGCCGAGCTTGCGGGCGGTATCCCAGAGGCGAAGCGCTTCGCGGACGACCTCACTGCTCGAGGCGTAACCACCCGTGTCGACGGCGGCACGGATGCCCGCTGCCTGTTGCGGAGAGAGGGAAACGGTGACCATCGGCATGAACTTCCTCCCTTTTTTTCTTCAGGCAGAACCCTGCCGTTGGGGGACGCATGACCATTTTCGGCATTCCCGGCGGTTCAAGCCGGTGCCTTGGTGCGTTCGCGCATAAACCATCCGGCATGCCGGACGGTCCTAATCCCTAAAGTCTAATCCCCCGCCATTCCCTTGTCAAAAAAGAAAAGGTCCATCGCGGTTCAACTGCGCAAGCCAAGGCCAACGGCGATCATCGTCCACCCCTGGACCATCAGGTCGAAGGCTAGAAAAAGGCCAAGGATCCAGAGGCTGTTGACCGGCCAGCCCAGTGCGATGACAAAGCCGGCGAGCGCCGTCATGACGCCGCTTGCAGCGATCCAGCGCCAGCCCTTGAGCGGTCGCATGCGCATCCCGACCCAGAGACGGAATATGCCGGCCACCAACAGCGCAATGGCAAGAAACAGGGTCAAGGCGGCCGAGGTGAAGATGGGATTGACGAAGGCGCAGATACCGGCAAGCACGTAAAGCACGCCGCTCAAAGCCCAGAAGAGCACCTGATCCCAGCGACGCAACTGAAAAGCGTGGACGAGATAGATGACGCCGCCCGCCAGCATGAGCATGCCTACGTAAAAGACCGAAGCGACGGTCGCCATCAACAGATTGCTAAGGGCGATGAGGCCGCAGATAAGAAGCAGAACCCCGAGGCCGAGGAACCATACCCATTTCGACCGCAGCGAGGATTCCGGCATTTCATTGAAGACGCTGGTCATGGCACACCTCCTGATCATTTGAATATGTTGCCTCAGCTCTTCCGGAAAAGATGTGAGCCAAATCAATTCGCCGAAGATTTTTGTTGATTGATCAGTCAATCAAAAATATCATGGCGCGGTTTTCAGAGGGTTGTCGTTTTGCCGAAAGTCGGAATGGAGCCGGTGCGCCGCAAGGCGCTTGTCGATGCGGCGCTGCGGGTGATCGGCGATCACGGCTCGCTTGCCGTCACCATGTCCGACATCGCCCGCGAGGCCGGCGTCTCGCCTGCCCTCGCCCATCATTATTTCGGCAGCAAGGAGCAATTGCTGATCGAGACGATCCGCTCGCTCCTGAGACAGTTGCGCAGCGATACGGTGGCAGCACTCAAGGCAGCGAAGACGCCGCGCGAACGGCTTTCGGCGGTGATCCGTGTCAGCTTCCACGCCGACCAGTTCGCGCCGGAGACGATTGCCGCCTGGCTTGCCTTTTATGCCGAAGCGCAGCGTTCCGAGGAGACGCGGCGCTTTCTGGTGATCTATGCCAGGCGGCTGCGTTCGAACCTGCTTGCCGATCTAAGGGCGCTGCTGCCGACCGACGCCGCAGAACGCATCGCCGAGGGCGCAGCGGCGATGATCGACGGGCTCTATATCAGGCAGAGTCTGAAGTCGGCGCCGATCGGCATCGAAGCCTCGATCGCGTTGACGGAGGATTATCTGAACGCGCTTCTATCCACCACTTCCGCCAAGGACAAATGACATGAAAGCCCAGCCGAAAGCCTCGCACTTCATCGACGGCGAATATGTCGAGGATACCGACGGCACCGTCATCGAGAGCCTCTACCCTGCCACCGGCGAAGTGATCGCCCGGCTGCATGCGGCAACGCCTGCGATCGTCGAGAAGGCGATTGCAGCGGCCAAGCGCGCCCAGCCTGAATGGGCGGCGATGAGCCCGATGGCACGCGGCCGCATCCTCAAGCGCGCCGCCGAGATCATGCGGGAGCGCAACCGCGAGCTTTCCGAACTGGAGACGCTCGATACCGGCAAGCCAATCCAGGAAACGATCGTTGCCGACCCGACCTCGGGCGCTGATGCCTTTGAATTTTTCGGCGGCATCGCACCGGCCGGCCTCAACGGCGCCCATATCCCGCTCGGGCAGGATTTTGCCTATACCAAGCGCGTTCCCCTCGGCGTCTGTGTGGGCATCGGCGCCTGGAACTATCCGCAGCAAATCGCCTGCTGGAAGGCTGCCCCGGCGCTTGTTTGCGGTAATGCCATGGTGTTCAAGCCCTCGGAAAACACGCCGCTCGGCGCCTTGAAGATTGCCGAAATCCTGCATGAGGCGGGGCTGCCGAAGGGCCTCTTCAACGTCATCCAGGGTGACCGCGACACCGGGCCGCTGCTCGTCAATCATCCCGACGTCGCCAAGGTGTCGCTGACCGGCTCGGTGCCGACCGGACGCAGGGTCGCGGCGGCAGCCGCCGGCAACCTCAAGCACGTCACCATGGAGCTCGGCGGCAAGTCGCCGCTCATCGTCTTCGACGACGCCGACCTCGATTCGGCGGTCGGCGGGGCGATGCTCGGCAATTTCTATTCCACAGGCCAGGTCTGCTCGAACGGCACGCGCGTCTTCGTGCAGAAGGGCATCAAGGCTGAATTCCTCAAGCGGCTGAAGGCGCGCACTGAGGCGATGCTGATCGGTGATCCGTTGGACGAGGCGACGCAGATCGGCCCGATGGTCTCCTGGGCGCAGCGCGAGAAGGTGATCGCCTATATCGAGAAGGGCAAGGCCGAGGGCGCGACGCTCGTTGCCGGGGGCGGCATTCCGAACAATGTCTCGGGCGAAGGCTATTACGTGCAGCCGACCGTCTTTGCCGATGTCACCGACGATATGACCATCGCCCGCGAGGAGATCTTCGGGCCGGTCATGTCGGTGCTCGATTTCGACGGTGAGGAAGAGGTAATCGCACGCGCCAATGCCAGCGAATTCGGCCTCTCCGGCGGCGTCTTCACCGCCGACCTCACCCGCGCCCACCGCGTCGTCGACCGGCTGGAGGCCGGCACGCTGTGGATCAACACCTATAATCTCTGCCCGGTGGAAATCCCCTTCGGCGGCTCGAAACAATCGGGCTTCGGCCGTGAGAATTCTCTGGCGGCGCTGGAGCATTATTCCGAGCTGAAGACAGTTTACGTCGGCATGGGGCCGGTGGCGGCGCCTTATTGAGAAATATTTGCCTCCGCCCCTGCCCCTCACCCTAACCCTCTCCCCGTAAGAACGGGGAGAGGGGACGTGCCAAACGCAGCGTCAAGGTTGAGCGAAGCCGGTGCGGCATATCCCCTTCTCCCCGCGGGCGGGGAGAAGGTGCCGGCAGGCGGATGAGGGGCAGGCTCCAGGAAAAACAAGAAGCAGCCGGATGATGGCAGCTCGAGGGAAACAAATAGATGCAAGCAGATTTCATCATCATCGGTTCGGGCTCGGCCGGGTCCGCCCTCGCCTACCGTCTCTCCGAAGACGGCAAGAACAGCGTTCTCGTCATCGAGGCCGGCGGCAGCGATTTCGGGCCGTTCATCCAGATGCCGGCAGCCCTTGCCTGGCCGATGAGCATGAAGCGCTACAACTGGGGTTATCTTTCCGAGCCGGAGCCGAACCTCAACAACCGGCGCATCACCGCGCCGCGCGGCAAGGTGATCGGCGGCTCCTCCTCGATCAACGGTATGGTCTATGTGCGCGGCCATGCCGAAGACTTTAACCGCTGGGAGGAACTTGGCGCCAGCGGCTGGGCCTATGCCGACGTTCTCCCCTATTTCAAGCGCATGGAACATTCGCATGGCGGCGAGGATGGCTGGCGCGGCACGGACGGGCCGCTGCACGTGCAGCGCGGCGGCTTCACCAATCCGCTCTTCCGGGCCTTCGTCGAGGCCGGCAAACAGGCGGGCTTCGAGACGACGGAGGATTACAACGGCAGCAAGCAGGAAGGCTTCGGCCTGATGGAGCAGACCATCTTTGCCGGCCGCCGCTGGTCTGCCGCCAACGCCTATCTGAAGCCGGCGCTGAAGCGCCACAATGTCGGGATCGTCTATGGCCTGGCGAGCAAGATCGTCATCGAGAACGGGCGGGCGACCGGCGTGGAGATCGAACGCGGCGGCAGGACAGAGGTGGTGAAGGCCAACCGCGAGGTGATCGTCTCCGCCTCCTCCTTCAATTCGCCGAAGCTCCTGATGCTGTCCGGCATCGGCCCGGGCGAGCATCTGAAGGAAATGGGCATCGAGGTGAAGGCCGACCGTCCTGGTGTCGGCGCCAACCTGCAGGACCATATGGAATTCTATTTCCAGCAGGTCAGCACCAAGCCCGTGTCGCTCTATTCTTGGCTGCCCTGGTTCTGGCAGGGAGTGGCGGGCGCGCAATGGCTGCTCTCCAAGGGTGGGCTCGGCGCTTCCAACCAGTTCGAGGCCTGCGCCTTCCTGCGCTCGGCACCCGGGCTGAAGCAGCCGGATATCCAATATCACTTCCTGCCGGTGGCGATCAGCTATGACGGCAAGGCGGCGGCCAAGAGCCACGGCTTCCAGGTGCATGTCGGCTACAATCTGTCGAAATCGCGCGGCAGCGTGACGCTGCGCTCACCCGATCCCAAGGCCGATCCGGTGCTGCGCTTCAACTATATGAGCCATCCGGAGGACTGGGAGAAATTCCGCCACTGCGTGCGTCTGACCCGCGAGATCTTCGGGCAGAAGGCCTTCGACACCTATCGCGGCCCGGAGATCCAGCCGGGCGAAGGGGTGCAGAGCGACGATGAGATCGATGCCTTCCTGCGCGAACATCTGGAAAGCGCCTATCACCCCTGCGGCACCTGCAAGATGGGCGCCAAGGACGATCCGATGGCGGTGGTCGATCCGCAGACGCGGGTGATCGGCGTCGACGGCTTGCGGGTCGCCGACAGCTCGATCTTCCCGCACGTCACCTACGGCAACCTGAACGGCCCCTCGATCATGACCGGCGAGAAGGCGGCAGACCACATCCTAGGCAAGCAGCCGCTGGCGCGCTCAAACCAGGAGCCGTGGGTCAACCCACGGGCGGCGATCAGCGATCGATAGTCAGTGGTGGTCTTCTTCAGGAGCGATCGCATCAGAGAAATCCAATCCAGCGCCCTGCCACGAGGGCGGCAATCCATGTTGCCGCTGACAGAGCCGCTGAAACTCTGACGGCAGGGCTCAGAATGCCGGCCGTGATTGCAGTTCGCCAGCCCTGCCCCGCATGCACGGCGAGCACATTGAGCAACGCGAAGGCAATCAGTCCGACTTTGGCGAGGAAAGCGGGATTGGCGGCATATTCGACCGCTCGCACGCTGAAGAGGCAGAAGCCGGTCAGAAGAGCCGCGGCGAGGCCGATGCCGGCAGCGCGCGAGAGGAACGGGGCGAGGATTTCCACCGGCACCTTTTGGAACAAGCCGCCGAGTCTGAGATCAAGCGGCAGAATCGCGCCGACGAGCAGGCCGATCGACAGGATATGGGCGGCGTTGACGAACATATAGAGCAACGCTGAGCGGCGGAGCGCGACCGCAAGCGCCGTGGCCGACAGCCATTCGAGAGCGTCCATATCGGCCGGTCAGTTCGTCCGGATGCGATCGGGATAGATATCGTAGCGCTTCTCGCCGATGGTGATGCGCACCGCCTTCATCCGCTTTTCCTTCGGGTCCTGCGAACGGTTGCCGAGCGCGATCACCTGGTCGCCCGGCTTTGCGACCCCCTCGACGAATCCGGAGCGTTCGGTCTGGCGCGGATTGCCGAGTTCGACCCGCCAGACGCCGTCATCGGCGGTGGCGACATCAAGGGTGGGATGCGGCCCGCCCATCGATATTTTCTCGATCGTGCCGCGAAGCTCGATCTGATCAGCCTCGGCCCACGACCAGCCGTGATGGGCGGCAGCGCTCGTCGCAAGGGCAGCCGACAGACCGACGGCAGCCAGGAGACGCTTTGTCGGAAATGCAAACATTGGATCTTCTCCTACCCGAATGAACAGGCAGGTGGTGCACCGCAGCGGCGAGAAAAGGCATTTCACCAAATCTTGAAGCAGACGCCTCCCGCCGGCTTCCTCAAACCCAGGAGGCTCAGGCGAGCAGGCGGGTGATTTCGGCGCCTTGCCTCGGCTCGACGGCATCGGCGATGGTCGTCGAGAACAGTACCTTGCGCGTGGCGTCGGCCACCTTGGCGAAGACGTGGCGGATTTCGCAGTTCTGCTCGCCGTCGCAATCGTCGCACCGGCGGTAGGCGGTGATCGACAGGCACGGAAGGGGTGCGATCGGACCGTCGATGATGCGCAGGATTTCGCCGAAGGTGATGGTGTGGGCGGGCTTGAGCAGGAGATAGCCACCCTGCTTGCCCCGGCGGCTGACGACGATGCCGTGATGTTTGAGGTCGAGCAGGATCTGTTCGAGGAACTTCTTCGGGATCTTCTGCTGCGCGGCGATATCGGAAATCATAACGGGTTCGTCGGCACCGGCATCCGCCAGAACCGTCAGCGCCCGCAGCGCATATTTCGCCTTTTGCGTAATCATCTCAGACCGTCAACACACACAGGCGGCGCGCATCCCGCGCCGCTTCACACGTATATTCGCCTCTATGGCACAACCAGCATGAACGGAATTTGAACGCGCCGGCAGAACGCCTTGAGGGACAAGCATTTTTGGCCTTGTTTTTCACGCTTGGCCAAGCCCTCGCAAACTACGCCAAATCAGCGCCTTCCGCACCTTTTTCAGCATCACTTCAGATTTCGGATTGACAGGCTGCGTGTAAGTCTACTAATTCGATAGACATTGAGGCTGCCGACGCGGATTTCGCCCGCGGGCGGCTGCTTTTCTGCATTGCGGCAGCTTCGGAGAGATATTTGCTCTTCCGGCCGCAGCTTTCGAAATCCCTTTTTCTGTCCGATCCAGGCTTGAACTGCGATACTCCCGGCAACTAAGGACAGGATTTCCAATGACTGTTATCAATCCGAATACAGAAGCCGAGGCGCTGAACGACAAGCTGGCAGGCCTCGACCTTGCCGGACGTCTGTCGCTGGTGGCAGGCCTTGGCGGCCGCGTGGTGTTCACCACCTCGCTCGGGATCGAGGACCAGGTGATCACCGCCGAAATCGGCACGCACCGCCTGCCGATCGACATTGCGACGCTGGAAACCGGCCGCCTGTTTGCCGAGACGCTGGCGCTGATCGACGAGACGGAAGCCCAGTACGACATCCATATCCAGCGCTTCGCGCCAGAGAAGGCCGATATCGACGCCTATGCCGCGCAATACGGCCTCAACGGTTTCTACGAGAGCGTCGAAGCCAGGCATGCCTGTTGCGGCGTGCGCAAGCTGAAACCGCTTGCGCGTGCGCTCGAAGGGGCGACGATCTGGATCACCGGCCTGCGCCGCGGGCAATCGGCCAACCGCGCCGAGACGCCCTTTGCCGAATATGACGCCGAACGGCATCTCCTGAAGGTCAATCCGCTGGCCGATTGGGACATCGAGGCGATCAAGGCCTTCGTTTCCCAAAACGGCGTGCCGGTCAATCCGCTGCATGCGCGCGGCTATCCCTCGATCGGCTGCGAGCCCTGCACAAGGGCGATCAAGCCCGGCGAGCCGGAGCGCGCCGGCCGCTGGTGGTGGGAGCAGGACGAGAAGCGCGAATGCGGCCTGCATGTCGCCGAAGAGGCCGCGGCGGTCGCCGCACAATAACCATCTTCCCGGCTTTTCGGATCAGGGCGCGGCGATCGCCGCAGCCCCGAAGAGCCACAATCGAGAAAGCCCTGCGGGCAGCCGCAAGGACCGACAGTCTGGAGTAAGACATGCCCGATAGCCGTCCGGATACGGAACTCAGCAATCCCCAGAGCGCCAAGGCGCCGCTCGACCCGCATCTGAAGGCGCTGGAAAACGAATCCATCCACATCTTCCGCGAAGTCGCAGCCGAATTCGAGCGTCCCGTCATGCTCTATTCGATCGGCAAGGATTCCTCGGTGCTGCTGCACCTGGCGCGCAAGGCTTTCTATCCCGGCCGCGTGCCCTTCCCGCTCTTACATGTGAACACCGGCTGGAAGTTCCGCGAGATGATCACCTTCCGCGACGAGACCGCGAAGAAGTACGATCTCGATCTCATCGAGCATATCAATCCGCGCGGCGCGGCCGAAAACATCACGCCCTTCACCCATGGCTCGGCCGCCTTCACCGACATCATGAAGACCGAAAGCCTGCGCCAGGCGCTCGATGCCGGCCAGTTCGACGCCGCTTTCGGCGGCGCCCGGCGCGACGAGGAGGCAAGCCGCGCCAAGGAGCGCATCTATTCCTTCCGCACTCCGGACCATCGCTGGGATCCGCGCAACCAGCGACCGGAACTCTGGAACATCTACAACGGCATGATCCGCAAGGGCGAGAGCGTGCGCGCCTTCCCGCTGTCGAACTGGACCGAGGTCGATATCTGGCGCTACATACAGGCCGAGCACATCCCGCTCGTGCCGCTCTACTACGCCCGCAAGCGCAAGTTCGTCGAGCGCGACGGCATGATCATCCTCGCCGAGGATCCGCGCCTCGAACTGCTGCCCGGCGAAGTGCGCCAGGAGGGCATGATCCGCTTCCGCACGCTCGGCGATTTCCCGCTGACCGGCGCCATCCGCTCCGAGGCGAGCACGCTCGAAGAGGTGATCGCCGAACTCGAAATCGCAACGGTGTCCGAACGCCAGGGCCGCGCCATCGACCGCGACCAGTCCGGCTCCATGGAAAAGAAGAAGCGTGAAGGATATTTCTGAGATGACCGCAGCCAACACCGCCGTCTCGGCCACAACCGTCGCCAGCCTGCCCGCCGCCGAGCCGCAGAAGGCCCAGCGCGACTCGCGCCCGCTGCGCCTGATTACCTGCGGCAGCGTCGATGACGGCAAGTCGACCCTGATCGGCCGCCTGCTCTGGGACACCAAGGCCGTCAAGGAAGACCAGGCCGCCACGCTGCAGCGCGATTCCACCGGTAAGCAGAACGACCTCGGCCTGCCCGACTTCGCGCTCTTGCTCGACGGCTTGCAGGCCGAACGCGAACAGGGCATCACCATCGATGTCGCCTATCGCTATTTCTCGACCGACAAGCGCTCCTTCATCGTCGCCGACACGCCCGGTCACGAGCAATATACCCGCAACATGGCGACCGGCGCCTCGACCGCCGATCTCGCCATCCTGCTCGTCGATGCGCGTCTCGGCATCCTCGAACAGACGCGCCGCCACGCGACGATCGCCTCGCTGCTCGGCATCAGGCAGTTCGTGCTTGCCGTCAATAAGATCGACCTGACGGGCTATGACCGCGCCGGCTTCGAGAAGATCAGCCACGAATTCCGCGAATTCGCTCTGTCGCTCGGCGTCAAGCAGATCACCGCCATTCCGATGTCGGCGCTGAAGGGCGAAAACGTCGTCTATTCCGGCCAGGCCGCCATGCCCTGGTACACTGGCCCGACGCTGGTGGAAACTTTGGAGCTTGCCACCGTGCGCTCGTCGCAGACGGTCGGCTTCCGCCTGTCGGTGCAGCGTGTGTCGCGTCCGGGCGAAAGCTTCCGCGGCTACCAGGGCACGGTTGCCGGCGGCTCGGTCAAGCCGGGCGACAGCGTCATGATCCTGCCGTCGGGCATGGTCGCCAACGTCTCCAAGATCGTCACCTTCGATCTCGTGCGCAACGCCGCCGTTGCCGGCGACGCGATAACGCTGGTGCTCGACCGCCAGGTCGACGTGGCACGCGGCGACATGATCGTCTCGATCGACGCCCAGCCGCAGGTCGGCCTGGCCTTCGACGCGCAGATCGTCGCGCTGCAGCCCGAAGGCATCGAGCCCGGCAAACGCTACTGGCTGAAGAGCGGCAGCCGCCGCCAGCGCGTCCAGGTGCAGCCGCTCAGCCAGCTGGAACTGAAGACCGGCACCTGGAACCCCGCCCAGCGGCTCTACATGAACGCCATCGGCAAGGTCCGGCTTGCCTTTGACGAAGCGGCGATCTTCGATCCTTACGAGCAGAACCGCCAGTCCGGCTCCTTCATCCTGATAGATCCGGAGACCAACAACACGGTCGCCGGCGGCATGGTGACCGGCAAGCGCACCGAACTCGGCGGCCTGCACAATGGCGAAGCCCGCGTCATCCTCTCGCTGCCGGCCGACTTGGCCGAGCAGATCATGGCCAGCGAACTCTTCGCCAGCCGCAGCCATGAGGCCGAGGTCCGGCGGATGACGGCAGCCGAGGCGGCCGAGTTGTGGTCGAGCGCCGCAAGCGATATTTGATCATGGATCAAGGGGCCAGCCAGACTGGCCTCTTTTCCAACACTGCGGACTGGCGGATTTCCCCAAGCAGACCTCCGCCGAGAGGTTGCAGCCCTGAGAACAGTCACTTGACCGCCCTGCGAACGGTTTCGATGAGAAGACCGAAATCAGTGGGCTTTTCCAGGATGACCGCGCCCGCGAGGACTGGGTCAGATGCAAGTTCATGGGCAAGACTTGCTGTCGCCAGAACGATCGGGACATTCAACTGGCGAAGCTTCGCAGCTACCGCGGTCACTCTTGCCTCGCCGAGATGAACGTCAAGGACAGCAACGTCAGGTCGATCCTGCTCCAGCAGATCGAGAGCGCGCTCGTTCGATGACACCGGGCCAAGCACCTGCAATCCGGCAGCGGTCAGTTTACGTCGGAGTTCATCGGCGATGAAGAACTCGTCCTCGACGACGAGGACCTTGGTCGCGCCTGCCCTCGTGTCGACAATATCGCTCACATGACCTCACATCGGGAATTTGATCGTCGCAGTGAAACCACTGGGAGGATAGTTAAGTTCCACGCTTCCACCCATATGGTCGGCGAGGCCTTCGATTAGTTCGGTCCCGTAGCCCTGGCGTACAGACTCATGAATAGGCGGCCCTGCTTCCTCGCGCCACTGACATACGAGCCACGTCCGGTCCCGCGGCCCGGCTTCCATTTCCCACGTCACACGTATCTTTCCGCCGGGCACCGAGGCAGCACCATGCTTCAACGCGTTCGTGCCGAGCTCGTGCAGGATCATGCTGACCGGGAGAACCTTTGAACTTCCAAATTCTACGGACGGTCCAGAGCATTCGAGCCGTTCCCAAACCGTCGCACCGACCGCGCCACGCAGCAATGCTTCGAACTCAGTGAGCCCGCCAATGGCAGCAACTTCCTGAGCTCGAAAGGTGATATCGAGCCTTCCAAGCAACGCTTCCTTGAAGCTTGCCACCGCCGGATCGTCGGTCCTGGTGTTGTTCACGACCGACTGAACGACGGCCGACAGGTTCCTCAGCCGATGCCGCATCTCCGCCACGATGAAGTCCATCTCGGCATCGTGGCGCCGGCGCTCCGTCACGTCGTCGAAGATGACCAGGATGTTGGGACTGTTGTTATCCGGATGAACGAGGCGGCGGGCATCGACAAGGATTGTACGCTGGCCGATCGTCGGGAATTCATGCTTCACTTCGAAGCCAATGACGGCGGCCGCCCGTGGGATCACCGAGGCTATGAGCTGCCGAAGCTCCGGAATATCCCATTGCCCATTTCCAAGCCGGAAGAAGTTCTGCGAGAGGATGTCGTCCCGCTCGACTTCGAAAGTCTCGATGAACGCATTGTTTGCGGTCGTCACACAGAGATTCTGATCCAGCACGACAACGGGCTGGGTCATCGTGTCGACGATGCCCTGGGCCTGTACGTGCCCGGTCTTCATCAGGCGATACAAATCTTCCAGCAACATCGATGGCATTCCCTCCTCACCGCACGCTTAACGAGCCGACAATATGAAGGCCCCCACAGCCCCTGCGTCTAAAGTAATCTTTTCTGCATGGCTGGCAATGTCCGCCAGGTGGCGGCCCGGTCAAGCCCGGTGACAGCGTCATGGGCTGCCCTGCCACCGAGACTATGTTTGCCATCCGTTGGCCGCTTTCTCCCGGTCGGATTCTGGCCGCGTGCTTGGAACTAATGACGGGCGAGACTGTTTCAGCTGTGACTTTGGCATGACGTTGACACGCCCTCCTGGCTGGGTAAGCCTCGATTTTGAGGAGACTTGCATCATGAAGAATTCGTCCACAATTCGTTCAGTCGCGGCTGCGGTTATCGCGGCGGCGGGAGTAAGCTTCGCCGGCTCCGCGCATGCCGACAGCGGTACGATCAGCTTCTCGGTCTACAAGGCTGCCTTCTTTGTGGGTGGTACTGGAGGCGAAGGCACGCTCACCTTCCATGGTCGCCACTATCCCATCACTGTCGGCGGCATCTCAGGAGGCCTCGCCTTCGGGGCTTCTAAGACCAATTTTCATGGTACCGTTCGCCATATCCGCCGCGCTCAAGATGTGACGGGGGTCTACGGTGCGGCGGGTGGTGGCGGCGCGGTCGGCAAAGGTGCCCAGATGATCGTCATGACCAATGAGAAGGGCGCCCAACTCGAACTCTCGGGCAAGCAGGTAGGCCTGCAAGTCAACGCCGATCTCAGCGGTATTGCCATCACGGTAAAGTAAGGGCCGTCCCGAAGTGGTCGCGATGCGCAGAGTTGCTACAGGCTTGCGGCCGGTCAGTGTGCGATAATTCACAGATTGGCCGCTAAAAATTCAGTGTTTGCAGAAAACGGACTTTTTCAATTCACGTTCGCTGTTTACCGCTTGCCCGCGGGCTCATGCGAGCACATTCTTATAATTGGATCCTGGCGGTGCGGTAAGACGAGAGGTCAGGCCTGCAACGCTCAATTTCGACCTCGCAGTACTTCACGTGGCGCCTTTGCTCGACTGATCCCGAGCGAGGAGGTTGTCCATGTCCACGCCCTATGTCGACCACCCGCTACAACCGGGCGACCGGGTCCCGAACGTTGAGTTTGATGCCATCTCGCACGAGGGGAAAATCGCACTTGATGATTTTCGTGGCCGCAGCCCGTTGTTGATCGGTTTGTTTCGAGGCCTGCATTGCCCGTTCTGCCGGCGCCACGTCGCCGCCATGTCATATCTCAACCCGGTACTACGTGAGAAAGGCGTCCAATCCCTGGCTGTTGTAAACACCCCGGTCGAACGCGCGCGACTCTATTTCCGTTACCATCCGATACCCGATCTTCTTGCTGCTTCCGACCCGGTACGGGCTTCGCACCAAGCCTTCGGCTTGCGCGAGGTCGGGATCGATACGCTCATGGCGATACGGATCGATCTTCCGGGCGATTTGCCCGAGCCTATGGGCGTGAGGGCAATGGACGAATTTCTCAACGAGAAGGAAGGATATCAAATGACGGAAGCCGATCAGCAGATGATGACCGCCGATCATGGGCAGCTTGTCGGTCAGTTCCTCATCGACCGGGAGGGCATCGTACGGTGGAGCTTCACTGAAGCTCTGGAGCCCGGGCTACAAACATTCAAGGCACCGAATTCCCAGGAATTGATGTCGGTAGCTTGCCAAGTCGCACCTTGAGAGAAAAACTCGCTCGACGCCCACCGCCCGGGTAGTGAGTTCCGGAACTGCTGCGACCTTTTGCGGTAGAACACTCCGCATCACGCGGATATATAGATCATGCTGCGTTGGCTTTTTAGCGGTACCCGATGCCCAATTCTCCCGATTCCTCAGGTGAAAGCGTTAGCAGCTCGATCTCGGGTCGCAATCAGACAGCAGATCCGACGGCGCAAGCGGCTGCCTCCGATTCACTAGACATTGACGACCCGCAACCGCCCCACGGATCCTTCGGCCAAATCAGACAGGCCGCGAGCAATCTATTCCGGGCGCTGCGTCACGATTTGCGGGCAAGCGCCGCCTTGGCGAAGAGCAGGACGGCCGCTTCGGTTTTGAGGCGGAAGCTCAGGAGGTCGATGCGGCGGGCAGCCACATCGGCTCCAACCCAGTGGATGACCACCGCTCTGGCCAGAACCCTCCGCAGGATTCGCGATCGGCGCACCAATCCGGCTGAAAGCAGCAGCCAGCGCCGGTCGCTTCTGGCGGGCTGGCGGAAATACGCTATTGGGTCGATCCTTCTTGTCTGCCTCCTCGTCGGAAGCGTGCTGGTGTGGGCATTGAAAGACGTGCCCTGGAGCGAGATCCGGGATGGAACGTTGAAGCCGGTCGTGGTGCTGGAAACCGCCGACGGCGCGCCATTGGTGAGACAGGGGCCTTATCAAGGGCCCTATGCGCGATACGACCAGTTTCCACCCCATCTGATCGATGCCGTGCTGTCGATCGAGGACCGCCGGTTCATGGATCATTTCGGCGTCGACCCCAGGGGCATCGGCAGGGCGTTTCTGCGGAACCTGGAGGCCGGCTCGGTGGTGGAGGGCGGCAGCACCATCACCCAGCAACTCATCAAGCTGCAATATCTCGACAGCGACCGAACGATAAAACGAAAGATTCAGGAGCTTGTCATCGCCGTCTGGCTGGAGTGGAAGCTCGGCAAGCATGAAATCCTGACGCGCTATCTCAACAGCGTCTATCTTGGCGCCGGTGCGACCGGCATGCCCGCCGCCGCGCGCATCTATTTCAACAAGGATATCGGCGCCCTCAACCTTCCGGAGTCGGCGATGCTGGCGGGGCTGCTGCGAGCGCCCAGCCAATGGAACCCCATCGATAATTTCGAAGGCGCCCGGCAGCGCACCCTGGTCGTTCTCGACGCGATGACGGCCAATGGCAAGGTCACCGCGCCACAGGCGACGGAGGCCAAGACGAGCTTTGCCAAGCTGCACCCAACAACGCCGACGCCGCGCTCCGGCAGCTGGTTTGCAGACTGGATTTCGCCGCAGGCGAGCGAAATCGCCGGCTCCTCGCCAGGGTCGACGACGGTGCGCACCACGCTGGTGCCGCAGTTACAGCAGATCGCCGAGAGGATCGTGCAACGGTCTTTGGACGGCGAAGGAAAATCCGTAGGAGCATCGCAGGCTGCGCTGGTTGCGATGACACCGGACGGCGCTGTCGTTGCGATGGTTGGCGGGCGCGACTACAAGGCGAGCCAGTTCAACCGCGCCGTCACTGCGATGCGCCAGCCGGGCTCCACCTTCAAGCTGTTCGTCTACTACGCAGCATTGAAGGCTGGGCTCACCTTGTCCGACCAGATTCTGGACGCACCAATTGAAATCGACGGCTGGTCGCCGGAAAATTCCGGCGGCAATTATAGTGGGTGGGTGACGCTCGCCGAGGCGTTCGCGCGATCGCTCAATGCCGCGTCGGTATCGCTTGCCCAAGAGGTCGGCCTGGACAATGTGATTGCCGCGGCGCGCGAACTCGGCATCGATGCGCCACTGGCCGACACGCCGTCGTTGGCGCTCGGGACCTCCGAAGTCAATCTGCTCAATCTCACCAGCGCCTATGCGTCCGTCCAGCTCGGCAAGGCCCCCGTCAAGCCCTGGGGTATCATCGATTTCCAAGCGGCAGGGCAGCCCAAGGCCTTTCGCGTTGGCGCCCAATCAAAGCCGAGTGTCGATCTTTCGCCCTACCAGTCCGATCTCCTCGGGCTCCTGCAGCTGGTGGTGGAGCGCGGCACCGGACGGGGAGCAGACCCCGGCACCTTTGCGGCCGGCAAGACCGGCACCAGCCAGAACAATCGTGATGCCTGGTTCGTCGGCTTCACGGACGCCCTCGTCGTTGGCGTCTGGGTTGGTAATGATGATGACGCGCCGATGAAGGGGGTGACGGGCGGCGCCCTGCCCGCCCATATTTGGCGGGACTTCATCCGCGAGGCGACGATCGAGCCGACGCTCAACGGCGTGCGGTCGAGCGAAGTGGTCGTCGACGGTCAAGCCGCCCCGCAGTCCTGCAACATCACCGCCTGCTCGCGCAGCTACCGCTCCTTTCGCCCATCCGATTGTACCTATCAGCCCTATTCGGGCGGCCGACGGCTTTGCGAAAAGTGATCTGGTTCGGCAGAGATTCAACCGCAGGGACTACCTGCCAAAAGCGTTTTTCAGCGCATCGACGACGACGCGGACGGAGGGAACGTCTTTGATATCGGCATGGACCACCAGCCAGACCTCTCTCGTCAACGGCTGTTCGGTCCCGATGCGCTGGAGACCGCTGGACTCCGCGACGGCGAAATCGGGGAGCATGACGACACCTGCACCAAGGCTTGCAGTTGCAGCCTGAAACTCCAAAACGGACGATCTCACAGCGATCGGCCGGCCGGCGGCCAGTTCGACCAGCCGCAATTGCTGCGGTGAGGCATTCATGGTTTCGTCGTAACCGATGAAGGTCCAGTCCGACGGCGGAACCGCTTCGAGATAGGCCTTCGATGCGTAGAGATGAAAGCTTGTCTCGCCGAGCTTGGCGATCGCGTAATCTCCGTCCTGCGGACGCGACATTCGCACGGCCACATCCGCCTCCCGCCTGTTGAGGGAGGCGAGGCGCTTTTCTCCGACAAGCGTGATCTCAACGCCGGGATGGTCTCGCCTGACGGCTGCGATGGGTTTTGCAAGCAGCATGCTCGATAGCGCGGGAGGGGCACTGATCCTGACATGGCCGCGCAATTCCGTGGCGCTGCTGCGACCGAGTTGCTCGATGGCTGCTGTCTGGACGGCGACGAGAGCGGCGTATCTCGCAACCTGCTCTCCGTCCGACGTCATGATGATGCGGCGTCCGCGGCGATCTACGAGTTTGCGTCCGAGACTGGATTCGAGCGACGAAACGCGGCGACTGACGGTGGCATGTTCGACGCCGAGTTGTCTTGCTGCACCAAGCAAGGTTCCCGATTGCGCGAGCGCCAGGAAATGCCGAAGGTCGTCCCAATCGAGTTCTGTGAAATCTCTCCCAACCATTGTGCAGCAATAGGGAATTTTCACCCATCACGCCACCGCTTATTTTATCCGAAATAAGGAGAGCACGAGCGATGACCGACCAGATCATATGGCTGAACGCGGCCGGCGACATCAATCAGTTCCATGTCGAGCAGCGCCAGTGTGACAGCCCCGGCGATGGCGAGATCAGAATCCGTCACGAGGCGATCGGAACGAACTTTCTAGACATTTATCACCGGAAAGGTATCTACCCGATGCCGTCCTACCCCGCGGTGATCGGCGCCGAAGCGGCTGGAATCGTCGAGGCTGTCGGTTCGGGCGTCTCGATGTTCGAAAGAGGTGATCGCGTCGCCTATGCCGGGCCACCGGTCGGCGCCTATCGCTCCGCGCGCAACATCGCCGCTGAAAGGGCGATCAAGCTGCCGGATACCCTTTCGGCAAAAACAGCGGCGAGTTCGCTCCTCAAAGGCATGACCGCCTACATGCTGTTGAAGAAGACCTATGATGTGCGTGCAGGAAACCAGGTTCTGATCCATGCGGCTGCCGGCGGGCTCGGCAGCATCCTGGTTCGCTGGGCCAAGTCGCTCGGAGCCACGGTGATCGGAACGGTCGGTTCCTCCGAAAAGGCAGCCCTCGCCAGATCTTGTGGAGCCGATCACCTGATCGTCGGGCGCGGCGCCGATTTCGTCGCGGAAGTGAAGCGGCTGACGAACGGGCTCGGCGTCGACGTCGCCTATGACGGAATCGGCGGGGATACGCTTCTCAAAAGCATACACTCTGTCCGCCCATTCGGCATGGCTGTCACCATCGGTCAGGCCGCCGGCGCCATTCCACCGGTCCCTGTCGAGGAACTTCGCCCGGGCAAGGCGCTCTGCCATCCGAGCATCATGGCCTGGTGCGCCGACGTCGGACAGTATCGCGAAGCTGCTCTCGCTGCGATCGGAGCAATGGAATCGGGGATCGTCTCGCAGATCGGTGCCGAATACCGTTTGACCGACGTTGCGAAGGCGCACGAAGAGATGGAATCCGGGCGCGCGGCGGGCAGTATCCTGCTGATCCCTTGATGGCTCGAGAAAGAACACCGGCAGAAATCATGGACCGACAGCGCGTCCGATCCCCGCGGCGGCCTTCGACGGGCTGATCCGGTCGGGCGATCCACAGCGACCAGGTGGAGGCATCTATCCAAAAAATGGCATTATCTTATCCATTCCGGCCATCTACAGCGGGAAAACCTATTTCGATAGAGTGCCGCCATCGAGGTGGGCGATCGGCAATGGACCGGCCCGCGCCCTGCCTCGCAAAGACGCCGGTGCCTGTCTGGGTCGGCGTCGAGTGACGGGAAAGGATGAAAGACATGTCTACAGCCAACAAGCCACTGATCGCAGTCACGGGTGCAACGAGCAAACAGGGGCGGAGCGTCGTTGCGACGCTTCTTGAAAGCCAGCGTTTCCGCGTCCGTGCTCTCACTCGAAGAAAGGATTCGCCCGAAGCCCTGCGTCTCGAAAAACTCGGCGCCGAAATCGCCGCCGTGCCCCTCGAACTCGGCCTTCAGAAGGAATTCGCTGCGGCATTCAAGGGCGCGGATGGCGCGTTTCTGATGACGCCGCCGATCGCTCCGCCGCAGACGACCGAAGCACCTCTCGGCCGACAACTGGCGGACGCTGCCGTGGAGGCCGGCGTAGGGCACATTGTCTTCAGCACGCTGGAGAATGTCGACAAGATCACCGGTTGGACGAAATATGCGCCGCATTTTACCGACAAGGCGCGCGTTGCCGATTACATACGCGCCCTGCCGATTTCCCATTCCTTCGTCATGCTGGCCTTCTTCTACACAAACCTTATCGAGTATTATGCGCCGCGGATGGAAGGCGACACCCTGCTCTTGCCGATTTACCTTCCGGAAGATTTCCGGGCGCCTTTCGTCGATCCGCTGACGGCGACGGGGCCTGTCGTCCTGGAGATTTTCTCAAATCCTGAGCGCTACAACGGCAAAACGCTGCCGATCGTCGGCGATATCATTTCTCCGAGGGAGATGGTCGAAACCTTCCGACGCGTCACCGGCCTCAAGGCCGAGTATCGAAATGCTTTCACCAGGGATGGCCTTCTGCGCTATTTCCCGGAATTTGCCGCCAACGAATTTCTGGTTCGAGAGCTTCTCGGAATGGTCGAATATGCGGTCGAATATGGCTATTTCGGCAAGGAACACGATCTCGAATGGAGCCGCCGGCTCAATCCAGAGACGCTCAACTGGGAGCAGTTTCTGCGGACGACGGGATGGCGCGGCGACAAGCGGTCTTTCGGAAGTTGAATCAGCGGCTTACGACGGCCGGATTCCCGGCAGCTTGGCAATCTGGGCGGCAAGAAAGTCGACCAGCAGCCGAACGCGGGCAATGGCTGCACGCTCCGGAACAATCAGCAAGCTTAGCGGAACCGGCGAAGGCCGATAGTCGCCAAGCACCACTTCAAGCCGGCCGTCGTCCAGCAGATCTTGAACCAGCCAGAGATGTGTAGGACCGATGCCGCGTCCGGCGGCAAGAGCTTCGCGCGCCGCAAGCCCGTGATCGACACGCAGCCGACCGCCGACCGGGATCATGAATCTGGCGCCATCGGGGGCGGAAAGAACGAGCTGGTTGCTGCCTGCCACATTTGACATCACGATGGTTTCGTAGCGTGACAGATCGGCCGGACACTCCGGCCGCCCCCGGGCGGACAAATAGGCCGGAGCGCCAACCAGCAGCCGCTGGCTCTCTCCGACCGCATGAAGTTTCATCGAGCTGTCGGCAAGAGGTCCAAGGCGAAGCGCCACATCAACGCCTTCGCGAACCAGGTCGATGCGTTCGTCCGTCAGGTTGAGGTCGATGCGGATGTCCGGATGCTTGTCTTGGAAGTCGAAGATCATACGCGTGACATGCATCACACCGAGCGCTGCCGTACAGGAAAGCCGAACAGCCCCCGCCGGAGCCTGACGGGCATCTCTGGCTTCCTCAGCGGCCTGTTCGACCAGGCGCAGGATCTGAAGGCAGGTGGTGTAATAGCGACTGCCCTCCTCCGTCAGGGTGACGCGGCGGGTGGTGCGGCTGAGCAGCGGCACGCCGACAGCCTCCTCGAGTTCATTGAGGTGCCGCGTCACGGTGGATTGGCCGAGGCCCAGCTCCTTTGCGACCATTGACAGGTTGCCGCGCTCAGCGACCCGCACGAAGGTGCGCATCCTGTCGAAAGACAATCCGGTCTTATCCATTCTTAAGCACAGTGGTGGCCATCCGCACCATATACGGAATAATCCTGACTGTGCACAGACCTCAAGGCGCCCCCACTTCCATTATGGCGGCAGGTGCCAGATTATCGCGTCGAACCGCGCGGCACGATGGAAAAGCCGCAATTGACCCTGTCTTCCCGGGGCGGCTCATCATGAATGGCATGCAGCAGCATGTCGGCGACGCGGTAGCCGATGTCCTGGCGCGGGATGTGCACCGTCGTCAGCGACGGCTCGATGAAGGGCGAAAATTCCAGGTCGTTGAAGCCACAAATGCCGACATCCTCCGGCACGCGGATGCCGCGCGCCTTGCATTCGATCAGCACGCCGAAGGCTAGTTCGTCGCTCTGGGCAAAGACGGCATCGACATTGGCCACGCGCTCGAGCAGGCGGGAAAACAGCTCTCTGCCGAGGCCGATACGGCTCGGCGCATCGCCGCCAATGATGAGATCCTCGTGGAAAAGGCCGGCTTCCCGCATCACCGCCTCGTAACCCTCAATGCGCCGGCGCGAGCGGACATCGGCGCCGCGACCGATCAAGGCGATCCGACTATAGCCCCTCGACAACAGGAACCGGGTGGGCTCGGCGCCCGCCATATAATGATCGAGGCCGACGACCAGGCTTTGCGGCTCCTGACTAAGATCGGTGACATGGGCGATGGGACAGGGGGCGCTCGCCAGCAGCGGCAGAAGATCGCCGTAGTACTCGGCGCCGGCGATGATGACGCCGGCCGGCTTCTGGGTCAGGATGGATTTCAGCAGGCCGGCTTCACCCTCGCCATGGTGCAGCGTGCTCGAATATTGCACGGTGAACTCCGTGCCGCGGAAACAATCCTCGATACCGATCATCAGGGCGGCGAAGCCGTACTGGTGCAAGGCGGGGGTGATGACGCCGACAATGCCGTTGTGGCGGCCGGCCAGAGCCCGGGCGGCAAGATTGGGGATATAGCCCATCTCCTCGACCGTGCGCAGAATTTCCTCGCGCAGATCCTCCGAGACGATTTCCGGATTGCGCAATGCACGCGAAATGGTGATCGGGCTCACGCCCACCTTCTTCGCCACGTCGCTCAGCTTCACATGCATCCCGCGCTCGGCTTTCCGCCCTCGCTCAACCGAATTCTTCATCGCCCCTCATATACCGTGGGCCAGACGCGCCTGCGGCCGATTCCCCGGTCATGACTTCCTGACGAAGAAATATTTTAGAGTCCACTAACTTTTATAGCCGCAACGGGTTCCGGAGATCCGACTTTGCCGAAGCGAGCGGGACCGCCTTTATCAGGCGAGACGGCCGGCAGTTGGCGGGGAACGCGGCGGCTGGCGCGGGCATCGGCGACGGATGTTAAACTTCAGTAATGTCTTACAAATCGGCAATATCAACATGATCAATATTTAATTTGTAAAGCCATCCGGCGTGATCATATTTAATCCCGAGCGCGAATTCTTCTCCCCTCCCCGATCGTCGCCTCCCGGCGATCCGCGCCGGCGAACGGAGGAATTGGCGCACCTCATCCGACGCCAGGTCCCAGACATGGAACTACGACGCCGTCACAAGCCAACGTTCTCGCAAGGGATAACCACCATGTCACATATTCTCAGCAAACATCGCACAGCAGCACTTGTCGGGGCCGCCATCATCGCCGGCGCGGCATGCCTTCCCTTCGCCGTCAATTCGCCCAGCGCCTTTGCAGCACCATCGGACACGGGCGGTATTCTCGCCCCGAGCGGCTCCTTCGCCTCCGTCGTCGACGCCGACAAGCCTGCCGTCGTCACCATCACCACGACGATGAAGACGACGGATGTCAGCGCCGAGCAGGAATCGCCGATGGACGAGCAGTTCCGCCAGTTCTTCGAGGATCAGGGCATTCCCCTGCCGCGCCCGGTGCCGCAACAGCGCGGCTCCCAGCATGCGATGGCGCTCGGCTCCGGCTTCATCGTCAGCCCGGACGGCCTGATCGTCACCAACAACCATGTCATCGACAATGCGCTCGACATTAAGGTGACGCTCGACGACGGCACCGAGCTGCCCGCCAAGCTGATCGGCGCCGATCCGAAATCCGATGTCGCCGTGCTGAAGGTCGAGGCAGGCAAGCCGCTGCAGACCGTCGCCTGGGGCGATTCCGACAGGCTGAAGCTCGGCGATCAGATCCTGGCGATCGGCAACCCCTTCGGCATCGGCACGACGGTAACGGCAGGCATCGTCTCGGCCCGCGGCCGCGACCTCCATAGCGGGCCCTATGACGATTTCATCCAGATCGATGCGCCGATCAACCACGGCAATTCAGGCGGTCCGCTCGTCGATCGCGAGGGCAAGGTCGTCGGCATCAACACCGCCATCTACTCGCCGAACGGCGGCAGCGTCGGGGTCGGTTTCGCCATTCCCTCCGACGAGGCCAAGGCGATCGTCGCGAAGCTCGAGAAGGATGGTTCGATCAATCACGGCTATCTCGGCGTGCAGATCCAACCGGTCACGAAAGATGTCGCCGACGCCGTCGGCCTCGACAAGACAGGCGGCGCGCTGGTGGCTGCCGTCTCCGCCGATACGCCGGCTGCCCATGCCGGCCTGAAGCCCGGCGACATCGTCACCTCGGTCGGCGGCGAGACCGTCAAGACGCCGAAGGACCTGTCGCGTCTCGTCGCCGATCTTTCGCCGGGCACGCAGAAATCGCTCGGCGTCTGGCGCGACGGCAAGACCATCGATCTCAACGTCACCGTCGGCGCCAATGCGGATGGCCGGAAGCAGGCTGCGGCGACAAGCCCGGAAGCGCAGGGCCGCGCCTCCGGCCAGCCGAGCCTCGGCATCGGCCTTGCCGACCTGACGCCCGATGTGCGTCAGCAGCTCAACCTGCCGCGCTCCGTCAGCGGCGCGGTGGTCGCCAGCGTCAATCCGGATAAATCGGCCGCCGCCGCCGGCATCCAGACGGGCGACGTCATCGTCTCGGTCAACGACCGGCCGGTGCACAATGCCCGCGACGTCAAGGCCGCAATCGCCGAAGCCGGCGAGGCCGGCCGCAAATCCGTGCTGCTGCTCGTCGAACGCGACGGGAATAAAACCTTCGTCGCCGTACCCTTCAACGCGGCCTGAGGCAATCCCAGGGAAGAGCCCCGCGAAAGCTGGTTCAATTCGCTGACAAAGTCTCTTCCGTCATGCTCGGCCTTGTGCCGAGCATCTGACCACCTTAAATGTTCCGGTATAAAATCTTTTATTTTCAATGCCTTACTTTGACGCGCGCAGATCCTCGGCACAAGGCCGAGGATGACGTCAGGATCTATGGCTATCCGGCTGCGGCACAGAGCTGCGGCCGGCCCTTGAAGCATATGGTAAATGGCGGCATTTCCCCTCGAAAAACCGACAGACCGCCGGTTTTTCGTTCCGAAAACAGACACTGAAACAGGCTGTTGCGCCATTGCCTGACAAGGCCGCCGGCTGCCAATCAACTGCCGCTGGACGAATTAACCCTACTGCCTTACCTTAATATCAGCATCAACTTGAATACGTCCCGCCCTATGACATCGTATTTTCATGATCACTAATTTGTTCCGGCACGGCGCGCCGGAACGGTGACTCGCTTTTCCCGAGAGGGACCGGCTTCGTGCATCGAGCAGCGCCGCAACATTGAACGGAGGGTATGCATGAATAACGTGGTGGAATTTCGCGCCAAATGCCCGAACGACGAAAGCCTGGCCGACTGCCGGGAGGCGCTTGAACCGCAGGTGATGAAGATCGTCGCCGAGGCCGTCGGCAGGGGCTATCCAGCGGCCGAAGCGGCCATGGTGGTCGCCGATATCGCCGACGACTATATCCTGATGCTGTCGCGCGAGCTGCGGAAATAATGGCGCGGCGTGCGCAGATTCGCACGCCGATAAGCCGGTAGCGAGGGAAGCAGTGGACCGCGCAGCGCCTGCCGGGGTAGCAGGGGGTACAGGAGACGAGACCGGCCACGCGGCCCGGCGATCCTAACGCCGGATAATGCCGGAAGTTCCGGCTCCGGCGCTATCGCCATTTCGGCTGGGGCGGCGGCGCATTGGCCCGGATCTCATGCAGCGGTGCGTGAGACCCGAGTAGCTTTTTCAGCTTCTTCTCCTCCGCCGGGCCAATCCCAAACTTGCGGCAATGCTCGGCAACGTCATGCTCCCGAGGCCCCGGAACGCGAACTTGGCGGTTGCTCATGCTCTTCATGTTCGTTTCCTCCTTGAAGGGGATAACAAACAACCGGCATTTTTGTTCGTTAGAAAAGTCTAATTTTAGTAAGGGGCGAAATACGGCAATATATCAGCGGAGCTGACGCCGTTATGCTGCGTTTGACTTGCCAGCATTCGCCGTCAGTCGATTGCCAACCGCAAGGATGGCGCTCAACTGATCTTCAGCCAATGCCTGAGTGCCGCCACAGCCCCGTCGCTGGCATAGGCAATGACCCCACCCGTCGTCAGCCCGGCGAAGGCAATCAGCCCTGAGATGCCATAGCCGATCGATTTCATCCGTTTCCACTCTTCGAGCGCCGGGCCGACCGTCTCCTGGTTCTTGTCGACGGTATCCTTGAGCGTCCCGATTTCGGCGCGGATCTGCGCATCGGCTCCGTCTGTCATCGCCGCCCTGGTATCGAGATGGGCGATCTGCCTTGCCTGTTCGTCGAGCCGCTTGTGGATCACGGCACGGCCCTCATGGGCATTGGCTTTTTCGTCGCTCATCTCCTGGCGCAGCAGCGCGACGTTTTCCTCGATGCCGGTCAGCCTTCCCTCGACGCGCCCGAGAGCGCGCAGGATATCGTCATTGGATGTCATGGCGGGGCCACCTCAGGAATTGAATTTCAGCTTTTCGGATTGGGCAATGCCGCTCGAAATCCGGTCGATCATGATCGGCTGCGGGTGGATGAAGGAGACCGGCGAAAGCTCCCCGACAGACGGCGCCGGACGCACCACTGACCCCACAGGCATGACGACGGCGCTCACGCCTTGATAGGTGATGACGTTGCTGGCGATGCTGGCCACGACCTGCGTGCTCAAGCGCGCCAAGCCGTCCGGGCCGGAATAGATGTGCAGCGTCTGCTCGGGCCTGAAGATGCTCGCATCCGCGACGACAATCTGGTTATAGGTGGCAACGCCGTCAGTTCCGGCCTGCGCGGTCAATGTCGTGCTCGCAAGCTCCAGCATGCCGGGCCAGACACCGCCTCTGGAGGGGGAGACCCAGGCTGCGTAAGTATCGATTGCCGCGTCGCAGCAAGCCGATGTCTGCGCAAGAATATCATCGCGAAGCCGCCATTTGCCGGAAGCGTCCGTTCCATCCGACGGCCAGCTGTTGTTGGTTCCATAGACCTGATACTCGGCCCTGAGGCCGAGATCGTTGCAGGTGATCGTCCCGGTCGCCGGCGAAGTGCCGCCGGCGAAACTATAGGTGAAGGTGTTGGCGTCGACGACCGATATTACATAGCTTCCATTGTAAGCGGTCGGCGTTGCTCCCGAGATACTGACGGTCTGGCCTGTCGCAAGTCCGTTGAGGCCGCTTGCGATGGTCGCCGTGGCGACCGTGCCGACCGAGGTCAGCGTGATGTTGCGTGTGACGGTCGTCCGTCCGAGCGGCGGGAAGGCAACGATTCTGGCGCCAGAATATTCGGCGCGCAGGCGGGTGACCAGGGAGCGGTAATTGGTGGTGAAGAACTGCGTATAGGTCGAGGCCGTGTCGTTCTGCCCCATCTGGTTTGTTATGACCGTGAACGGCCATTTATTGCCGTTGAAGGCGATGATTTCGCGGATGATGTCTCGGCGCCTGGTCGCGATCGAGGAGCCGCTGCCGGTATATTCGCGGACGGAGCCGGCGCCGGGCATGCCGATCAGGCAATGGGGAATTCGGCCAGGGCCGCCGTCCCTGTCGAGCCAGCGGCGCAGCCAGCCGAGGTTGCCGCGCGCGTCGGCAGCGGAGGAATATTCCTGGCGCGCCTCGCCGATGCTGTCGACGAAAGCCAGCGCGACCGGCCTTCCATCCCAGTCGCCCTTGGCGACCATGAAATCGGCCCCCCAATATTGCGGCTGCGCCTGCGTGCCATAGCCGGTATCGAGGGTGACGGTGCTGTCGGCGAGCGGGCTATCCTTGAAGGCGAGAAGCGTGGCGAGATCGCCGGCGCCCCAGACGCGTTCGCCGCGATGTTTCTGAATGCGGTAGACCGGCCAGATCTTCTCGCCGACGGCGGTGTGATAAAAGAGCCAGATTTCGATTTCGCTTTCCGGCGCGACGTCGGGGATGGTGAGCTCGTCCGTCCAGGCGCCATTCGTCTGGTCGGCAACGGTCACCGTGTTCGCCCCGGCGAAGGTGCAGGGGTAGAAGACGCCGGCGACGCGGACGAACATGGCGTCGGCGACCACGGAATTGCCCGGCGTGCCGATCGTGCCGGTGACGACGGTTTCCTGCGGCGAATTTCCGCCTTCCGTCGAGGCGAAGCCGGAAAGATGGAAGCGGAAGGTCCGCGTCTTATATTGCGGCGTGTTGACGACGATCTTGGTGCAGACATAATTCGTGCCGGAGGCGGCGGTGACGATCGCGCCCGACGGCATGCGGTTGCGGGTGGCGAAGAACATGTAGCGGTCGGGGTCCCCGGCGCTGCCGCCCGCGCCGTTCAGCATCGGATTGGCAAGGGCGAGCGAAATGGCATTCATCATCGGCGTGTTCCGTATCGGCTGGTGAGGTCATCATAGAATTTGACGCTGCGCTCCTGGCGGGCGTTGGCGCGGTCGAGCGCCTGGCGCTCGCGGGCGAGGATCGCGATCAGCGGCTCGCCCTCGCGGACCGGCGCATGCGCTTCCTGCCTTCTGAGATCGTCTGGCAGCGGCGGCAGCACGATGCCGGCGGCGACCTGCCCTTTGGCGACCGCCGCCGTGTTCAGGCGCTCAGTGGCGGAGCAGCCAGTCACGATCAGCAGCAGTGACAGCGCAAGCACGGTTCTTTTGCGAAAGCTCGAGTTCATAGGATCGGATCTCGTTTCCAATGTGTCTCTGGCGGCCTGTTCGGCGGCCTTGGCCGCCTCCAGGCGCTTGCGGTGCTCCTCACCGGCGCCGGCTGCCGCGTCGCGCTGGCGCTCCAACTCGCGTTCTTTTTTTCGATCCAGTCGTCGCTGCTGTTATCGGCGATCTCGACCATCTCGTCGACGAAGCTGTCGGCCATGATCTCGCGCGCCAGCGCGTATCGCGCCCGGAACGCCGCCTTGTCCTCATCCGCCAGCCAGGAGAGCACCGTCGATTTCGCCGGCATGTCCTCATCCCGGCAGATCGAGCGCAGGCTTTCCCGGTCGGCGATGCGCGCGCAGATTTTTTCCGCCAGCGCCTGGCTGAACTTGCTCGGCCTGCCCATAGGTCGGCGTCTGACGCTCAGAACAAAGCGATAATGTTGGAGGCCGTGGTCCCGGTCAGCGCCACGATTGCAGCATGAACGGGCAGGATCGTCCCGGCCGGCACGCTCTTGAAGATGACGGGATCCACATCCCGCCGCGGCGCAATCGCCACATCACCGGCCGTGCCGATATAAAGCGCACGCGCCCCGACAATGGCGGTATCGTTCGGCGTCACCACCGCGGCCCGCGAGGCCGGAGCAATCGAAGGGTCCATTGCAGTTCTCCTTGGAAAAGGCGGCTCTTGATCCCGACGCAGCTGCATCAGGCGCTGTTTCGGTAGATTGCGACAGAACGCACTCCCCACCGTCCGTCATCCCAGGGCTTGACCCTGGGATCCATGCCCGTTGCCGCTAGTGGAGGCCGACGTGGATCCTCGGGTCAAGCCCGATCCTCGAGTCAAGCCCGAGGAGGACGGAGCAAGAGGTGAGCGCTGTCCCAAACCCGCGTTGTGTTAGATGACGCCGGCCAGAAAGCCCTGCCGAATGACGCACACCATCGAAGCGTCGCCGGCCTTCACCGCCGGCATCACCTCTGAATTCAAATTTCGCAGCTTGGATTTACGGTAGGATTAAATGATCCGGCGGGGGGTGATCAAGGACTTTCCAGCGTAGAAACTCACTCCGATGCCGATTCGAAATCGTCGAAGACGAATTGTTCAAACGTTGGGCCGAACGTCCCTCCACTCTCCGTCATCCCAGGCCTTGAGCAGCCTTGAGCCTGGGATCCATGCTCGCGTCTGGTAGAGACCAGCCGTGGATCCTCGGGTCAAGCCCGAGGTGGACAGAGCAAGGGGTGGGCACGGTGCCACACCCACAGTGGTGTTCGATGACGCCGGCCGGAAAGCCCTGGCGAATGACGCACGCCATCGAAGCGTCGCCGGCCTTCGCCGTCGACATCACCTTTGGATTCAAATCTCGCAGCTTGGATTTACGGTAGGAATTAAATGATCCGCCGGGGGGTGATCAAGGACTTTCGAGCGTAGAAATTCACTTGGATGTCGATTCGAAATCAGTGGAGGCGAACCGGTCAACCGTTGGTCCAAAACGCCCCTCCACCCTCCGTCATTCCAGGCCTTGAGCCTGGAATCCATGCTCGCGTCTGGTAGAGACCAGCCGTGGATTCTCGTCAAGGGTACAGCCCGGGCTGATACCTGACAGAATGAACCGGGTTGATGGTCGACAAGTCATAGTGTGTCGGAGGGAGGGCTTCCGATGCCATTTGTGGAGACTTGTCGCATGGAAGAACGTGTTCGGATGCTGTCGGACTATGCTTTGGGGCACTGGAGTGTGAGAGATCTTTGCCGACGCTACGGTGTGAGCCGGGATACATTTTACGCCTGGGGCAAACGGCAGATGAGCGTAGCGCCGGATTGGTTTGTCGATCGGTCGCATGGCACGGTTTCGTGCCCGCATCGCACGCCGTCAGCCCTTGCCGATGAGGTGATTGCGCTACGCCGGCGGTTTCCGCATATGGGGCCGCGCAAGCTGCTGGCGCTGTTGCAGCGCCAGTCTGCGCAGACCGCTTGGCCGGCGGCCTCGACGATCGGCGACATCCTCAAACGGGCAGGCCTTGTGGACACTGCCAAGCGGCGACGCAGGGCACTGGACCAAAGCCGGCCGTTCACCGAGGCAACAAAAGCCAATGACGAATGGAGCGTGGACTTTAAGGGCTGGTTCCGCACCCGCGACCAACAACGCATCGATCCACTGACGATCAGCGACAGCTATAGCCGTTTTCTGATCGATGTCCAAATTGCTCCACAGACCATCGACGGCGTGCGGCCTGTCTTCGAACGAGCCTTTCGCACCCATGGGCTACCGTTTGCGATCCGCTGCGACAATGGTTCGCCTTTCGGCAGCCATGGGGCCGGCGGCCTGACCCGATTATCGACTTGGTGGATCAAGCTCGGCATCGAGGCGCACTTCATCTCGCCGGCATCGCCCCAGGAGAACGGCAGGCACGAGCGCATGCATCGTACTCTCAAGGCCCAGACATCCAAGCCACCGGCCGATAATGCCGGCCAACAGCAGGCCCGTTTCGATGCCTTTCGCCGGCACTACAATGAGGAGCGCCCGCATGAAGCGCTGGGTCAACGACCACCGGCCGATCTCTATCGACCCTGCCAGCCGCGTGTGATGCCCGAGCGTCTCGACGATCCCTGGTATGATGCCGATCATCAAGTGCGTCGCGTGCGAGACAACGGTGAGATCAAATGGAAGGGAGGCCGACTCTTTGTCAGCGAAGCCCTTGCCGGCGAACTCGTCGGCCTGAGCGAGCTCGAAAACGGTGACCACGTCGTGCGCTTCTGCAACCGCGACATAGGCCTCATCGGCCCGGACGGACGCTTTCGTCGCTTCGCTCCGCCGCGACCGCCCGGGCCGATGAGGCCTAAAGCAGCACATACGACAGAATGAAAACTGTCAGGTATCATCCCGGTCCAAAATGTCGATCATCAACCCGGTCGTTCAAAGCCCGGCCCCTCACCCTAACCCTCTCCCCGCTCGCGGGCGAGGGGACGTGCCCTTTTGAGAGGTCGGAGAGGATGGAGAGCTCGCGGCATATCCCCTTCGCCCCGCGTGCGGGGAGAAGGTGGCCCGAAGGGTCGGATGAGAATCTGTGTTGGCTGTCAAGGCGGATTTGGTGTCCAGAGACGGTTCTGAGATAGAAGGCAGTTTGCCAGCACGAGCAGCTTTCGCATGATGGCGACAAGGATGACCTTGGCTGGTTTTCCTGTGGCTTTGAGCGTGTCTGCGAAACGAGCAAGCGCGGGATTGTAGCGACATGCCGACAAGGCGGCCATGTAGAGCGCGCGCCGGGGTGCGGGCCTGCCGGCGCGGATGGAACGACGTCCGGTTCGTGCACCGCTGTCGTTCGCGATTGGGGCAAGCCCTGCCAGCATGGCGGCCTGTTTGCCCGAACATGTCCCCAACTCGTCCATGCCGGCCATCAAGGCCAGGGCCGTGACGCGGCCGATGCCGGGAATGGAGGTGAGGATCTCGGCCTTGCGGCAGAGCTGCGGATCCTCGCCGACACATCGTTCGATCTCTTTGTCGAGACGTTCGACATGCTGTTCCAGCCGTCGCACAAGGCGGTTGAGTTCGCCGCGCAGAAAGGCAGTGGTGGCAGCCTTGCTGCGATTCTGCAGGGCGGTGATGTCGCATTTGGCTGCCGATCGTGCATTGACCAGCTCCTGCAAGGCCTCGATGTGAGGACTTGGCGGCGTGTCGGCCGGCGGGCGCAGGCTCTCGGCCAAGAGCGCCAGGAAACGGGCATCTAGCCGATCGGTCTTGGCGAGATAGCCGCAGGCGCGGGCAAACATGCGCGCGCGCAACGGATCGACCACGGCGACGGCAAAGCCATCGAGCCAAAGCGAGTGATGGGCGGGGCGATGGAACTTACCGGTTGCCTCCATCACGATGCTTTTGGGCCGATGCCTGGCCAGCAGCCGTTTCAGCTGGTCGATGCCGGTCTTGTCATTGCTAAACCGCCGGCTTTCGCCCAGCGGATGCAGATGAACATCAAGCCACTCTTTACTCACGTCCACACCGGCATAAACTACCGGCATCGCGTCTTCTTGGAACGAAACCTTGCCTTGCATGCGGGACTTGCTCCCCATCATCTGTTCAGGACAAACGCGAGGACGGCCGGACCAATCTCATCCCCGGTTCAAGCCAAGGGGCCTGCGGTCCCGGCCGTCCGCACTCCGGCGGATGGCCATCCGCCGGAGTGCGCACCGATCATCAATCAGCGCGAATTGAACATGCAAGGGGCGGGAGCGTCGACTGCGAACAAATCTAGCAGCTTGGATTTACGGTAGGATTAAATGATCCACCGGGCGGTGATCAAGGATTTTCGAGCGCAGAAATTCACGTCGATGTCAGTTCGAAATCGGCAGAGGCGAATTCGTCAAGCGTTTGGCGAAACCGTCCCTCCACCCTCCGTCATCCCAGGGCTTGTCCCTGGGATTCACGCCGATGCTGGTGGAGGCCAAGGTGGATCCTCAGGTCAAGCCCGAGGAAGACGAAACAAGGGTGAACGCTGCGCCAAACCCCGCGGTGGTGCGATACCATCCAACGTGAGCGAGGAATATACTATCAACAGGCTGCCGATCACAGATGGAGGAGTCTGTGAACACCACCGTCTCAGGACTTCTTCTTTGCCTCGCCACTTTTATCGGCGTGCACCTGTCCGCGAACCCGGCCGAGGCCGAGGAACTGGTGCGGTTCGAAAGCGCGCCTGTCACGCTCAGCCCGTTTCGAATCCGCAAGGCCCTCGAACAGGGAGAAATTCTCTCCCAACCGCCGGGCACGCCGTTGCTCGGCTATCTATCCCGCCCTGCCGGCGACGGCCCGTTCCCGGCGGTGGTCATCCTGCACGGTTGCGATCACCTGCGTTTGAGCGTCAAGGAGCTTTGGCCGAAACGGCTGGTGAGATGGGGCTATGTCGTGCTTGTCGTCGACAGCTTCACCACCCGCAAGCTCGACGACACCTGTCGAAGCCATCTTCCCGAGCGCGTCTTCGATGCCTATGGCGCTTTGGACTTTTTATCGAAATCAGGCTTCGTCGATATCCGGCGCGTCGCCTTGATGGGCTTTGCGGCCGGCGGCACCGCGGCGCTGGACGCCACGAAGACCGACGGCAACGAGCAGCTTATGGAGCGCAAGTTCAGGGCGGCGGTTGCCTATTATCCCGCCTGTGACGCCGATCGCGGCGACCCGACGGTGCCGACCCTGATCCTGACCGGCGAGAGAGACAACTGGAGCCGGGCCGAACGATGCCAGAAGAGGCTTGCCCGCCTCAGCGACAATGCCCCGCCCGTCGAGCTCAATGTCTACAAGGGCATCTATCATAATTTCGATGCGCCGGAGTTCATGGTGGGACGGAGAGTGCTGGGTCATATCGAAAAATACGACGCCGACGCCGCGGCGAAGTCCATGCGCAGCGTTTACGCCTTTCTACGCAAGTACCTGGCAAACTAAGCCTGCCTGATCTCAGGAGGATCGATCGCGGCGCAGCTCCCCCCAACCTCCGCCATTCCAGGGCCTTGGAGCCTGGATGCCTCCCGCCGGTTGCCCGGCATTTACCGGCACCCCAACCTCCGTCATCCGAGGCCTTGAGCCTGGGATCCATGTCCGCTGCCGACGTGGATCCTCGGGTCAAGCCCGAGGAGGACGGAGTGTGAGGCGATCTCTGCGGCAAATCAATCCAGGGCGATATTTACGCTCCGAACTGAACGCCTAAACCTCACTCGGCCGCCCTGACGTTGCCTGGCTCGCCGAGGACGTGAACGCCTCTTCGGCGCTCGGCACTTTCCCCTCCGGCGTCAGATCGTCGACGGCCTTCGGAAGATCGCGGCTCAGCCGCCCGAGGATCTCCTGATGCGAGAGGCCGGTATTCCTGGCGATCTCGTCCAGGACATCCGGGCCGAGGGCTGTGGCAAGTTCGCCGTCATTGATGTCGGCATTCTGGCCGCGGCGCACCCAGGATTCCATCTTGTCGCCCTGGCCGTTCTGCTGAAAGGTCTTCAGGAGGTCGCCGAGGCCGCCGCTGACGATGCTGCCCGAGGTCAGGCCGCCGAGGAGGCCGCCCAAACCACCGCCGGAGCCGGCCAGTCCGCCGAGAAGGCCGCCGAGCCCGCCTGATGGCTGGCCTCCGGCGCCTGCCTGCTGCGGGTTCTGGAGGCCCCGCAGGAGCTCCCGGATCTTGTCCCTGTTCTGGTAACCGGCAACGGCAAGAACGGCGAGAAGCGCCTTCATTTGACCGCTCATCATGATGAAATCCTCCTGTGGTGCTCCGTGGGTTCAAGCCAGTCGGAGCGCTGTATGGGCGCAATGTTCACAAAGTTGGAAAGCTCCCCGCCGGCGAGCGCAAGATCCGGTGCCGGCGGCATTGTTCGACTGTCTCAAGGCCGCATCAGATTTCCGGGCAACCGCGCCGGTTGGCGAAGATCATCCGATCCGGCCCGCGGCGGGTCATGCCCTCGACGACGATGCTGCGCGGCGACATGCGCACGATTCGCGCCCGGCGCAGGCCTTCGCTGCGGGCGATGTCGAGCGCATCGTCGGGATCGCAGCGGCGCGGTCCCCGGCGGTCGTAGCGGTCGTAATCGCGATCACGGTCGCGGTCGTAGACGCCGACGCCGCCGGGGCCGATGCGCAGCTCCATATCCTGGGCGGCGGCAATCGTCGGTGCGATCGTCAGGCCGGTCATGGAGGCCAGGCCGATCAACACGAACTGAAGAGACTTATGCATGGATTCCTCCCATGGCCTTGTTTGCTTATCGCCATACCAACATCGCCACCGGGATTTTGTTCCGTGACGCTGGAGGTGCCTGCGGGGAGAAAGCAAGGGCTCGCACGACAGCGCGGAGCCGCTCAGCGTGCTCGGGCGTGATGCTCCAGCCAGGCGACAGCGAAGCTGCAGATCGAGGCCGCATCGACCAGCACCGATGGCGCGTCTCCGACTGGACCCTGTGTGCCCTGCCCGCTGGCGAGAAAGGCGCTGACGATCCGGGCGAAGTAATCGCTTTCGAGGCCGGGCACGACCGGGTCGCCGGTATCGAATTCCTCGAGCATGCGCCACACCACGCCTGCTGGCGTGGCAAAGGGCACCTCGTAGCGGCGCAGGCGCTTGTTCGGGATTTCAGCCAGGTGCTCGGCATGGTGGAGAAGGGTCATCGTGTCGAGCGGGGCTCCGGCCATGAGGACCTTGCCGCCGGCCGCCACGAGTTTGGCGAGCGGCGAGCCATCGCCATAGCCGTAATCGAGCGGATGATCGGCAGTGAGCCAGTCGGCCCTGACGCCGATCGCCGCGACCGAGGCGCCCGGATTGCCGCTGCGCCGCGCCCCTGGCGTGGTTCGAAGGAATTCCGGGAAGATGCCGTTATCGCGGATCGCCCGGGAACTGATGGGATCGAAAGGCGCAATATGGTCGCGCCATTCGAAAGGAACGCGGCCGTTCTCGTCGAGCAGTTCGTCATAGGCGCCGTTCCAGTCCGCATAGGCGACGATGGTGCCCGACGGGCCGACGACATCGCGCAGCGCATCGATGAACAT
The DNA here is from genome assembly GCF_002117485.1 of Rhizobium sp. NXC14. Lineage (NCBI taxonomy): Bacteria > Pseudomonadati > Pseudomonadota > Alphaproteobacteria > Hyphomicrobiales > Rhizobiaceae > Rhizobium > Rhizobium sp. NXC14. The sequence goes on along the minus strand of NZ_CP021030.1, from coordinate 1,164,034 downwards.
GTCGGGACCGTTGAGCAACCGCCCCAGTCTGCTCATGGCGGCATGCACCATGACCATGTCGCCGGCGCGAAGTCCGAGCTTTTCCAGATCCTTGCTGAGCGAGAGACGGGTGTGAAAGTGCGGAGCGGTCATCGGCCAACGATCAGCAGGACACGACCCCGAGTCAATGCTCCCGGGCGGACGTCAGGGCACCATCGCTCGCGATACCCTGCTGCCGCTCGCCTCCTGCCTCCGCGCCAGACTTCCGTTTGGTGCACCGCTTTCAAGGACATGAACCTGGTGGTCATCGATGACGGTCCGTGGAACCCTCCCTGCGGCCGCCGGTATGGATCTTCTACCGCCGATCGGTGCCCCCTGGGCCATCCTTGCGATCTATGAAAGCTTCGGCTTCATCCACCACGCGTTTCTTGATGGCATCGTGAGCATCGGACGCAACGTCCACGGCCTTGTGATAGACTTCCGACGCTACCTCTTTGCCTTGCGCGACGACGTCCTCGGCCTGATGGCTGAGGCTATCTCTCGTGCTATCTGCGGCTTCGCCGACTAACTCATCCTCGGTATCGGTATGGGGCAGCGCCGCGCCGATCGCTGCACCGACCGCGAAAGCCAGGGCACCGCCGACGAGCGGCTGGTCGCGGAAATGGGTGAGGATCGACTCGTTGAGTCTCCTCGTTTGCTCCTGAAGACTGGTCGCCGCCGAAGAGGATCGGCTCGACAGCGAGCTCGCCGCGTCAGACGCACGGGCGCTGAGGTCGCTCGCGGCGCTTTTCGCCTGCTCCCATTTCTCCGCCGCCCAGCCGGTTGCCGCGTCGAGCATTGCACCAGTCTCGTCGGCGATCTGATTGATCTGCTTTCCGCTAGCGTCGGCGAAGCCACGATAGGTATTGCCCGCCTCGTCCATGAAATGGCCGGCACGACCTCCTGTTTCGTCTGTCAACGCTTTCAACCTCTTGCCGGATTCATCGGCAAAATGGCTGTAACGGGCTCCGTTTTCCATTGCCGGCGGGCCAATCCGGCGAACCCGTCCAGTCGCCGGGTAAAGCGGGTATTCAGGATCCTTGCTCCAGGTCGCCGTGTCGCCTGATGAAGGACTGCCTTTTGCCATGAGCCAGGCGAGGCTCACGCCCATCAGCGCGACCGGCAGAGGGTTCGCCTTGAGGGCGTGGCCAAGATTGCTGACATACTCTGCGCCGCCGCTTCCCTTGGCATATGCGATGACCTCATCGATGAGCTGGCCCGGCGACATCCGTTCCTGAATCGCGTCAATCCGATCTCCTATGCGGCGGCGGTCTTGGTCGATCTCCCACTGAAGCTCGGCCGATGTTTTTTCCGTTGAATTTTCCATCAGATTTTGTCCTTCACAACATCAACGTCGCGGCGAAGCGAAGTCGCAGTACGATCCAGTTTCATGTTGTTGGCGCGAAGCGCGGCGAGGCCCCGGGAGACCAAGCCCCAAGCGATCCCGGCAATGATGATGCCGACGATCAGAGAGGCGAGCGCACCTGCAGTGGTTTGGGTAAAACCCTGTGTCACGAGGAAGGCCGCGAGACCGCCGACAAGCGCACTCAGCAGGACGCCGACTGCCCCGATCGCCAGGACCAATCCGAATAGGAGAACCTCCACGCCGCTGAGCGCCTGCGAAAGTTTTTCCGAGGCTTCCGTCTTGGCAAGGTCGATTTCCTTGCGGAGCAGGCCCGTGACATCACCCACGAGGCCACTGACGAGCTCGGAGAGGGGTGTGTTCTCTGAAGTTTTAGCCATTGTTCTCGCCTCCGGTCGTTGCGGCGCCGGGGCGCAGGCCAATCGACGGTTCGTGCGGCGCGGCAACTGTTTGCCTTTTCGCGGAGGCCGTCAGGAAGCGGCTTGCCGCCAGGCCCGCAAGTGCGGCGATCCCGAGAAAGGCGAGCGGTTGCTTGCGCCCGAAATCCTCGGCCATGGTGGCGATTTCGCCGATGTCCTTGCCTTCCATCCGCCGAGCGACGGTCTGCACGCTCCGCCCGATTTGCCTGGCGTATCGCCCGACCTCAGCCTGACCGGAGCTTTCCATTTCGGCGCCAGCTTTCTCAAGTGCCGTTGCAACGCCGCCAACCTGGCGAGCAGCGAAGCTGGTGCGTTCGGAAATGACTTCCTTGGCTTTCTCGACGGCCGTGTCGGCGCCTTCCTTGATCGCTTCCTTGGCCGTGGAAATGTCTTCGCTCACCTTCGCTTCCAGATCGGAAACGGACGTGCGCGTTCCCGGCGAAGAACCAAAAGCTGGGGATGCGGATGGTGTCTGCGCCGTTGCGCTTCTTCCTGCCGGATCTGTGAAATCGTTTTGCATGTCTAACCTCCCATCTCGTGGCGGCGACTGCCGCAGCCCCGAACCACGGGTGCCCCGCTTTGTTCCGCGAATGCCAAACGTTCCGCTTCGGCATAGCTCAGATCTGCGACTGCAATGAAGCAGCGCCGTCCTCGGCCTCCTTCTTGATCTTTGGCAGGCGTGACAATGGACGCTGCGACGTAACGCTCCTCCCTGTCGCCATCGTTGAAGTAGTAGACGGCGAGCAGGGATCCCTCCCCGCGTTTTACCATTCTGGGATAACCGAGATCAGCCGTGCCGCCGTCGCTGCGGATGACCTTCTCGGCGCCCCATGTCTCGCCGTCATCGAAACTCATGCGCATCCGGATACCAAATGGCGGATCACGGTAGCCGTAGACGAGCAGCAGCATGCCTTCGATGCGTCCGAGCGCTGGCGGGTTGCCATTGCTGCCGGTGTCGCCGACAATGCAGCCTTTCCGTGTCCAGGTCTTCCCTTCGTCGTCGGAGGTGAAGGCTTCTATCCAACCCTTGCCACCGCCCCTCCCCATGCAGCGCGTCAAGGTCAGCATGGCGCCACCGGAAAGCGCCACCGATGCCGGCATGATCGAATAGCCCTCAGGTTCCGGGCCGACAAAGCCTTGAAGGAGGAAGCTGCGCCCGCCGTCCGCAGTGCGCGCGCAGAACACCCTGCCTTCCGAACCGTCCTCTTTGGAGGTGCTGAGCATGAAGAGCGCATGTTCCCTGCCAAGAGGCACGATATCGGTGCGCGCCGAGATCGGAAGGTGCAAACCGGTGAAACTATACGGACCCTGCCATGTCAGGCATCGATCCCGGCTGACATAGAACCAGCTGACCGCGTCGCCCTCTACATCGGTTCTGGCGCACATGACGATCGTCTCGGGATCGAGAAAGTCTATGGGTTCATCCAGACGGCCGAGGTCATCACGAACCGACAGATGCGGACGGATCTTGAGATCGACGTTCAGGTGCTCATCGGCCGAAAGCGAGAGCCCACCGGGCACCCGGCCGCAGAACGGCTCGTCCATCCATGTCAGTCCGCCATCCAGGCTGCGTGCCTGCCAGGGTACGAATGGATAATCACGATCCAGTTCGTGCAATTCCCCCTTCGCTCCGAGTTTGCCGCGCGCGAAGACGACAACGATTTCCTCACCCCAGGACCAGAGGCCATAATTTGCCGGCCAGGCTGCGAACTCGCCCTGTCTCCTGTAGATTTCAATATGGCGGAATTGCATGTTCATTGGGGCTTCCGCTGTCATAGCGTCTCGACTGGAAGTGCCCGCACGAGCAGTTCATCCTGGCCGAGCAGCCGTTCGAGTTCGCGACGGTATTGGCGCCACCACGCCCGATCGAGACTGCCCACCATGACTTCGATCACTATGACGGTATCTTCTTCAGTTCCCTCGTCATTGGACCAAAGCCCTTTTGCGGGGGAATTGAGATAGGCCGTCACACCGCCATGGCGCTCCGTCATCTCGCGCTGAATTGTCGCGATAATGTCTCCGATGTCGATCGTCGCTTGCGGCGCTGCCGGAATAAACAACTGAATCAAATGCATGTGGAATTCTCCTCGTCTCGCAAACTTCGCAGGTCTGACGAGGTTCCAGCCCGCCTCTAAATCTGGTGCGATGTCATGGTGTCGGCTCCGCGCCGAAATCGCCGATATCCGTCGGACGACAAGGAAAGCGGCAACAGGCGGTGGGCGCCGTCGCGCATGGTGCACCGGGCCGCGGTGGCGAGCCCAGACGCAAGGTGCCGTCATAGGGCTGATCAAGCATCCCTTTTCAGTTCATCCCGAAGACAGATACCAATTAGCCTTGACTCATCAATTAGTCACGACTATTGTGTTTACATGATCGAGACCACCCCAATTACCACCGTCATGCGCGCCCTTGCCGATCCTACCCGACGGGCGGTGTTCGAGCAGATCGTCCTCTCCAAGGAGATCACCGTCGTCGAACTGACACGGGCGAGCACCGTCACGCAGGGCGCCGTCTCGCAGCACCTCAAGGCGCTGAAGCAGGCGGGCCTCGTCGCCGAGCGCCCCGAGGGCCGCAATGTCTATTACCGCGCCGAGCCCGAAGGCCTTGCGCCGCTTGTGGACTGGATGAGCCATTACGGCACCTTCTGGCGCAAACGTTTTGCCGATCTCAGAACCTTGCTGAAGGAAATCGATCCATGACCGACACCGCATTGAAGCCCGACACGCAGGAGATTGTCGTCGACGAAGTGTTCCCGCACGCGCCGGAAACAATCTGGAAAACGCTGACGTCAGCCGAGCTGATGGGCCGCTGGCTGATGATGCCGGCGGGCTTCGAGCCGGTCGAAGGCAAGCGCTTCACCTACCAGACGACGCCGGCCGGCGCCTGGGACGGCACCATTCACTGTGAGGTGCTGGAGGTGAAGCCGAATGAGCGTCTCTCCTATGCCTGGAAAGGCGGACATGCCGAGAATGCCGGCTACGGCTCGCCGCTCGATACCGTCGTCACCTTCCTTCTCTCCAGGACGGAAAACGGCACACGGCTGCGCCTCGTTCATTCCGGCTTCCTGCTTCCGAGGAATGAAACCGCCTTCCAGAAGATGGGCGAAGGCTGGAAGAAGGTCGTGAAGAATATCGGCGCCCTCGCCGGCAGCGAGGACTGATCCGCACGAGCCACATCACAAATTTGTTCAGGAGAAAGCAATGAGCAAGCCTTATACCGGCGGCTGCGCCTGCGGCGCCATCCAATACGAGATCTCGGCCGAGCCGATTGCGATGAACGACTGCCAGTGCCGCGATTGCCAGCGGACGAGCGGCACCGGCCACGGATCCTATCTGACCTTCCCGAGCCGGCAGGCGGTGAAGCTTGAAGGAGTGGCCAGCCACTGGCAGATGGTCGCCGACAACGGCAACGTCAAAACGCGCGGCTTCTGCCCGGCCTGCGGCGCGCCTGTTTACCTGACCTTCTCATACATGCCCGATTTCTTCACGATCCACGCCGCCAGCCTCGACGAGCCCGAGCGATATCAGCCGCAAATGGCAACCTACACCGTCCGCGGCCTTGCCTGGGATTGGGTCGATCCCGACGTGCCGAACTTCGAAAAGATGCCGCCGATGTGAGGCTGGCGCAGCGCCCGCAAAATGGTCTCTCGGGTGCTCGGACGCGAGCGGGGAAGGTCCCGCTCACGACATCGTCGCTTGCCCACCGGGGTCGAGTTTCTTCCTGCCATTGCGGATTCCATAAATTATCTTGACATTTCCCCGCACAGAATATAACCATTTGGCTATATAGCTAACTGGTGATGCATGGACGACAGGCTTGATGCGATTTTTTCCGCCCTCTCCGATCCTACGCGGAGAGCAATTCTCGCGCGGCTTGCCAATGGCAAGGCGACCGTAGCCGAGCTCGCCGATCCCTTCGCGTTGTCTCAACCTGCCATCTCAAAGCATCTCAAGGTCCTGGAACAGGCCGGGTTGATCCGCTCTGGCCGGGAAGCGAATTCGCGTCCCCGCATCCTGGAGCCGGCAGCCTTGAAGACAATTGCGGATTGGATCGCCGATTACAGGCGCTTCTGGGATGAAAGCTTTGATCGTCTCGATGACTATCTGTCCAAGGTACAAGGAAACGAAAATGACCAAACCCGAGACCGAAACAGACAATAGCCGTGACTTGGTTCTCGTGCGAAGGTTCGATGCTCCATGCGATCTCGTTTTTGGGGCATGGACCGACCCGAAAGCCCTGGTGCAATGGTGTGGCCCTCACGGCTTCAAGGCGGTCGGCGACAGGCTGGAAGCCTGGCCAGGCGGCAGACACCGCGCCTGTCTGATTGCCCCGGATGGAGAAGAGCATTGGGTCGGCGGAAGATATCTGGAGGTCGAGCCGCCGCACAGGCTTGTCTTCACCCATGCCTGGGAGACCGCAACCGGCGAAACCAGCCCCGAAACGATCGTCACCATCACCTTCAGGGAAAGCGACGGCGGCACGGAAATGACTTTTCGGCAGAGCGGATTTGCCAGCGCATCCTCGCTTGAGGGTCATGAATCCGGTTGGTCTCAAAGTTTCGAACGATTGAACTCTTTTCTGGGAACCGCCGAAGGGCAAAATCATGGGTAAGGCGGCGATGAAGCTCTACTATTGCGAGACGCTCAATCCGCGAAAGGCATGCGCCGCCGCGCGTTTTCTTCAAGCCGACGTGGAGTTCGTCAGGGTTGACCTGGCGAGCGGAGAACAGCGAACCGCGGAATTCCTGGCGCTGAACCCGAACGGGAAAGTCCCGGTGCTGCAGGAGGAGGCCGGGACCTTATGGGAAGCGAACGCCGTCATGTGCAGGCTGTCCGACACAGTCGCGTCGGATTTCTGGCCGCATGACCATCGGCAGATCGACGTGCTGCGCTGGTTGAGCTGGGATGCCAGCCATTTCACCCGGCATGGAGCAACGCTGTGGTTTGAAAGTTTGATCAAGCCGTTGTTCGGCGGGAAGCCTGACGTCGCCGTGATCGAAGACGCGAAGACGAGTTTTCGGCTCCATGCCCGGGTGCTCGACGATCATTTGGCCGAGAACAGCGTCGCCGTCGGGAAGACACTGACCGTTGCCGATTTCGCACTGGCAGCTGCGCTTCCTTATGCAACCGCTGCCGACATACCACTCGCCGAATTCCGGCATATCCAGAAGTGGTACGAACGGCTTGAAGAACTGGATGAGTGGCGAAACCCCTTCCCAGGCTGAGAGGCATGTGCCAAGGATTATTGCGGGTCTGGAAGGCCTTACGCCGACATTTCGTTGAGAACATCGTCGTCTCTCGACCTCTTTTCCGCAGGAACGATTTGTGCCTATATTGCCGCTATGCCGAGCACACCACGCCGTAATAGGCCGCGTTGCTGCAAAGCGTCCTGGGCATTGCCAAACCGGCGGGTACATTCTGTCGTGAGCACCACAAAGTACTTGCTGATCTTGCCGCTGATGGCGGTCATCGCCTACATGGCGATCGTGGCTCTGGTCTATTTTTCGCAGGCAAGACTGCTTTATCCCGGAGCCGGCGCCACACCTGCTCCGGACCACCCGAGTTGGGGCGAGTCGGTCCACGTCAAGACGCCCGACGGCGAGATGCTTCAGGGATTGTACAGCCAGAGCGACAGCGACAAGCCCTGCGTGCTCCTGTTTTTCGGAAACGGTGACCGCGTCGACAATTACGCGTTTCTCGCTCAGGCGCTGGCCGCGCGCGGGATCGGCTTGCTGGCGATTTCCTATCGCGGCTATCCCGGATCGACCGGCTCACCCAGCGAACAGGGGCTGCTGACAGACGGCATCGCCACATTCGACTGGCTTTCGGCACACGCCGGAAGCGAGATCGTCGTGCTCGGCCGGTCACTTGGCACCGGCGTCGCCGTGAACACCGCCGCGAAGAGGCCGGCCGCCGGGGTCATTCTTGTATCGCCGTACCTGTCGGTTCTGTCGGTTGCGCAGGCGCGCTATCCGTTCCTCCCGGCTGAAATTCTTCTCAAGGATCCGTTTCGCTCGGACCTCAACATAGGCAAGGTCAGACAACCGAAGTTGTTCCTCCACGGGAGGCTTGATGACAGCATCCCACTGTCTTCAGGGCAGGCGCTGTACGAGATCGCACCCGAACCCAAGCGAATGGTGATCTATGACAGTGCGGGTCACAACGACATCTTCAGCGATAGCCTGGTCGGCGACGTGGTCCGTTTCGTGGAAGCGCTGAAAGGAGGCGGTCCCAGATCCCGTCAGGAACAGGAGCCGGTTCCCGGCGTGATCGAGCGATAGATGGCTTGACTGTGTGATCAGCAGACAGTTAGCGCTTTTGGCGTCACGCACCGCCACCACATAATCGTTTCGCTTTTTCAGATTGAGGACCACGCATGGATGCGCAAGCCAAAGTCGACCTTCCAACTCCGAGACAAAAATGGGGTTGGGCGACGTTGCTTTGTGTTCTGGCATCGCCAGTCTTCCTCATTCTGAAAACACTCGCTTTCATGATTGGCCCGAATGCGTTCCTGTTTTTATTCGGGGCGTTCATCCTCGTCGCTGTCGTGGGTTATTTTCTTGGCCCCGTGTCGGTGGTTTGGAGTGGGTATATAGCGTTAACCGAGGTCGTTCTTGGCCTTTCGGAAGACCACCAATACTTCTTGTGCTGTTCGTCGAAAGACCGATTTGAAGCAGAAGTTGCTTCATGGGTGCCAGTTTTGATGTTTCCGGCAGGAATGACGAACTGCCTACTTTTAGCCCGGTCTGTGTTTTGGAAATCCCTCACGCCCCGACAGATGATGTTGGTTGTCGCGGTCTCGACTGTTATCGCGCAAGGTCTGTTGTGGTACTACGAACGGCAAGAGGTGATTGTGAATTGCTCGGCCGTTCAGTGTAACTTCTGAAATGATTTGCGAATTGATTGAGGCATATACCAACTCACGTCGCCTAACCTCAAGCTATAGGCATTAACCAGCCCCTATTCAAATTTGCTACCCGATCCCGGATCTTTGCAACCACCACCAGTGCGGCCGATCCGCAACGGCCATATCGGGACGGGGTACAGCCGCCTTGGCAGACCTGCAGGAAATCAACCAAGGCAGCCGATCAAAGCACCTCACTGCCGTGCGCGGCCTACGCATGCGCCGGCCGCCAATGCGGATAGGTGATATAGGCGGTGAGCGCGCCCTCCTCATGCGAGCGGATCGTCACGGTCTCGCCCTTCGGCATATAGACGATCTCGCCCGGCCCGGCGCTGACCGTTCCCGCCTCTGTCGAAACCGAAAGCCGCCCTTCCAGAACGATCATGACATCGTCGACCGCCATCGTTTCGGTCAGGCTCTGACCTGGCGCGTAGCGTCCGTAACCGATGGTGATCGGCCCGCCATGCCGCTCATCGACGAGATTGCCGACGCGGATATCTGCCTCCTGCCCCGGGGAACGCTCCAGCGAAGCGTCGGCGATCGTGAATTTCTGCATCTTCATCGTCTACCTCCATGCCGCCGGCTTAGGTAACGCGGAAATCTCCTGCGCCAAGTCCGCAGCGTGGCCGAGCCACGAAAGCCCCGGCTTCATCGGCGCATAGAGTGGCAAAGGTCGCGTCGTCCGCACCCATTAGCCAGCCTGCAGCTGAACTCCAGTGCACCAAGGGCGTGTGAGGAATGACAGAGTTCTACCAACAAAGAGCTAATTGGAAAGTCCAAAGGATCGGAGCATAGTCCGCGCAGTGGAGTTCAGCGCGCGTGGGGAAAAGCGGGACACTGGACTCCCGCAGCCACGCCTCGACGACTTAGCAGACAACATTGACAGGTTGATGCGGAGGTAGCGTGATGGCGCAGGGCGTTGTTTCTCTCAGCGGGACTCTGACTCAGAATCAGACCTTGGCGGCAAACGTCACCGATGTTGACGGGTTACCGTCAGGGACGGTCATTACCTATCAGTGGCAGCAGAGCAGCGATAACGGTGCCACATGGAGCAACATAACAGGTGCAGCCACAGCCGCCCTGACCTTGCAGCAGGCTCAAGTCGGAAAGCGGGTGCGGGCAACCGCTGTTTACACCGATGCTTTGGGTAACCAGGAACTGGTTGCCAGCACCACCAATACCGCCATCGCCAACGTAAGCGACATAGGCGTAGTCGCGATCACCGGTACACCCGTACAAGGCCAAGCCCTGACCGCCGCGGTCTTGGATCTGGATGGGCTCGCCAATGTATCGATCACCTATCGCTGGCAGCAACTGATCGGAAACACCTGGAGCAACATCGCGAACGCCACAGGCTCGACGTGGACGCTTCAGGCAGCGCAGGTCGGCAGGCAGGTCCGCGTCCAGGTAACCTATACCGATCAGTCGGGAGGAACCGAAAACAATCGAACCAGCCTGGCCACATCCCCGATCGTCGCGAGCAATCCTGCCGGCAACGACATTGGCGTCGTTTCCATCATCGGGGCCGCAAATCAAAATCGCACGATCGCGGCTGGTGTTACCGATGTCGACGGGCTCCCGGCCGGGACCATCGTCGCTTACCAATGGCAGCAAAGCAGCGATGGCGGCGGCACGTGGGGCAACATTGCCGGCGCCACTGCGAAAACCCTCAGCCTGCAGCAAGCACTGGTTGAGAAGAAGGTTCGAGCGACCGCCACCTACACCGATGCCCTTGGCAACAACGAGACGGTCGCAAGCGGTCCGACGACGGCAGTCGCCAACGTGAACGACGCAGGCGTGGCGACGATCACCGGTACGCCCGTTCAGGGCCAGGCCCTGACCGCGGCCGTTACCGACCTCGATGGGCTCGCCAACGTGTCGATCACCTATCGCTGGCAGCAGCTGATCGGGACGACCTGGACCGACATCGCCGGAGCCACCGGTCCGAGCTGGACACTCCAGGCAGCGCAGGTGGGCAGGCAAGTCCGTGTGAGGACCACTTACACCGATCAGCTGGGTGGTGTCGAAACCAACCGGGCGAGCGCGCCGACCGCAGCGATTGTCAGTGCCAACAACCACCCGGGTGTGCTTGGCATCAGCGGGACGGCGACGCAGGGTCAGGTGTTGACGGCCGCCGTCACCGACGCGGACGGTGTGCCGGGATCGGTGAGCTATCAATGGCAGCAGAGCAGCAACGGCACCACGTGGAGCAATATTGGCGGAGCGACTGCCAAGACGCTGACCCTGCAGCAGGCCCAGGTCGGCAATTTCGTGCGGGCAACAGCCAGTTACATCGACAACCTGGGCAACAGCGAGAATGTCACCAGCCCGGCGACGTCCTCGGCAGTCGCCAATGTCAATGATCCCGGCGTGATCTCGATCACTGGCATAGCGAGCCAGGGCCAGACCTTGACCGCCAGCCTCAGTGACATCGATGGCCTGCCGGCAAGCGTCAGCTATCTGTGGCAGAGCAGCGACAACGGCACTACGTGGAGTGACGTCGCGAGCGGGCAAAGCCTGACACTGAGCAGCAGTCTCGTCGGCAAGCGCGTGCGGGTGAATGCCACCTATACCGACCTGCGTGGCACTGGCGAGACCGTCGTGAGCGCGGCGACTGCCCCGATTACATCGGTAAGTTCCGCCCCCGTCAGCCTCTTCACCACCCAGACACCGGCCCAACCCAACTTCACCGACGGGCCCGGAGTGGATTGGGAAGTCGGGATGCGCTTCGTCAGCAGCAATACCGGTTCGATCCAGGCGGTCCGCTATTACAAGGCCCCCAGCGAGACCGGCACCCATGTCGGCCGCATCTGGTCGGCCACCGGGCAGCCGCTGGCAAGCGTCACCTTCACCAATGAGACAGCCTCAGGCTGGCAGCAGCAGACCTTGGCAAGCCCGCTGGTCATCAATGCGGGCACCACCTATGTCGTCTCGGTCAATGCCAACAGCTACTATTCGCTGACCTCGAACGGCTTCGCCAATCCGATCAGCAATGGCGGATTGACCGCCCCGGCCGGCGCCGGTGTCTACAACGAAACCATCGGCACCTTTCCAGCCCTCGTCTACCAGAACGAAAATTACTTCCGCGACGTCGTCTTCTCTGCTGGATCAAGCGTTGCCTTGCGGGACAACGCCACCATCTACGTCAGTGAAACAGCGGGCGCTGCAACAATCACCGTCGTTCGCACAGGCAGCACGAGCGGGCAGCTGACACTGGAGTACACGACCAACGAGGTCGGCGGCGCCGGAGCGGCACAGGCTGGAGCGGACTATACGCTGCCGACCTTCAATGGCCGAGCCAATACCGGGCAAGTTGTTTTCGAGGATGGCGAGAGCAGCAAGACGTTTTCCATCCCAATCGTCAACGACCCTGATGCCGAAGGGACCGAGACATTTTCCGTCGGCATCCAGAATCCCGGGCCTGGTGGCTCGCTCGCAGCGCCGCGGACTGTTCTGGTCTCGATCGTCGACAACGATTCCGCACCAACCATCTCCTTGAACAATCCGGTCATCACCTTATCGGAGGCGGCCGCCGCCGCCACTATCACGGTTCAGCGCAGTGGAAACATCGACGCCACGGCCACCGTCTCATATGCAACGAGCAATGGCAGCGCGATCGCGGGCTCCGGTTATACGACAACAACGGGCGTGCTCACCTTTGCCGCAGGGCAAGCGATCCAGACCATTTCTGTCCCGCTGCTCAACAACACGACGGCCGAGAGCAACGAAAGCTTCACTTTAACCTTGAGCAACCCGACAGGTGCTGTCCTGGGGAGCCAAACGACTGCGACCGTCAACATCCTGGATGACGACAGCAACCTCGGCAATCTGGTCCGACAGACCGTCGTGTCCGGCTTGACCGAGCCAACGGCCCTCGATTGGACCCCCGATGGCCGCTATATGATTGTCGCGCAGCAGAATGGCATTGTGCGGGTGGTGGACAACGGCACGCTCAGATCGACGCCGCTTGTCGATTTGTCCAGCCAGGTCAACTATACGCCCGGAGACCGGGGGATGCTGGGGCTGGCAATTCATCCGAACTTCGCGGCAAATCCATACGTCTATCTGCTCTACACCTACGATCCGCCAGAAACCGCGACTGGAACGGGCCTGGCGGGACCGGACACCAAAGGGAACCGTCCTTCGCGCCTCGTTCGGCTTACGGTCAACCCCAACACGATGATCGCCGATCCGGCCAGCATGGTCGTGCTGGCCGGTACCAATAGCACCTGGGCATACACCAGCCGTCCGGATCTCGACAGTACCGGCGCTGTGAACATACCGCCGTCCGGCATCGTGAACGGCACCACCATTACCGCCCCTGCAAGCCAGATCGAGGTGGGAACGCAGGACAACGATCCAGATCGCGCCGGAATCCAGAACCAGAATATTCGGGACTATCTGGCGACGGACAGTGACTCCCATTCCAATGGAGCACTCCATTTCGGGCCCGACGGCATGCTGTACTTCAGCAACGGAGACGGCACCTCATACAATTTCATGGACCCTCGCACGGTTCGCGCTCAAGACGTTCACAATCTGTCCGGCAAAGTCCTGAGGATAGATCCGATGACCGGCGCGGGCGTTCCGGGGAACCCCTTCTATGACCCCGCAGATCCGAACAGCAATCAGTCCAAGGTATTCTATTCGGGCGTGCGCAACGCCTATCGCTTCACCTTCGATCCAGTGACCAACCTGCCCGTGCTCGGAGATGTCGGCTGGACCACTTGGGAGGAAATAAATACCGGCCCTGCAGGATCGAATTTCGGCTGGCCCTATCTGGAAGGTCCTGGCCGAACGGGCGGCTACCAGGATCTCCCTCAGGCGATCAGCTTCTACAACAATGGTAACCGAAACAGTCCTTCTGATCAGGCTGCTGTTTTTCCGCTGCTATCGAGAAGCCACGGTTCGCCCGACAACGCCACTGCGATCACCGTCGGGGACTTCTACAACGACAACACCCTGATGTTTGCGGATCTTGTCAATGGAAATGTCTACACCGCAACGATGAACGCAAGCCGGCAGATCTCGAACGTACAGGTCTTCGATACGGGCGTCGCCTATCTGGTAGACATTCAGAAGGGACCGGACGGCTGGCTTTACGGCGCTGATTTGGGCACCGGCACTATCCGTCGCTGGGCAGACCCCAATGCGCCGACCGGCGCGACCCTGTTGACACCGACTTGAGCCGCAGCATTCAGGATGGGATTGGTGGCACGGCTCATTCGGTCGTCGTTAAGCGGTGTGCCGCTGGCCACCGCTGAAGTCGTCTGGTTGAAGCTCCGCAATTCCTTCAAAGCTGAAGGTCGCCCCTTAGGGCATATTGAACGCGTAACAGGCGATGCCGAGACAATGAGGGAGGTTGGTGATGCCGCTGAGAACTAATCGGTCAAGCTCAGGGTTCAAGAATATCGGCATATTCAACTTCCTCCGCAAAATCCTGGTGGCAGTACTTCCGCCAGTTCTTTCAGCAAATCTTTCATTCGGTGCGGAAAGGACATTTAAAGTTCCTGGCTTCACTCACCCGTTTAGAGTTACGACGGAGCGCAATCAGCCGGGCGGCTTTACTATGGTGAAAGACCCGCTGGATCAGTACAACGCGGCCAAGGTGTTCAAGTTCTCGATCAATCCAGGCCCGTGCGTGCAGGACGACTGCGAGCAACAGTCGGCTCGCGCGACGGTTCAGCAGGGACGCAAGGCCAAGCAACCCAAGGAGGCATGGTATGGCTGGGACATGTATTTCGTGCCCGACTTTCCAATTGGTTCGAAGCAGGTAAGAGGTCACGAGATATTCGTCGAATTCAAGGATCAGGACCAATGCCAACTCGTGGCCCTGACCACCAATCCCCATAGCAACGACCAATTCCTTTCATGGAGTATGGAAAAGCCAAGCGGGAAGCAGATGACCCAGTTCGGCGGTGACTGTATTGACCTTTTCGACATGCGCGTCGCCTCTATCAGGGAACTGGCGGGCGCTTGGCACCGTTTCGAACTCTTTGTCCGATGGACCAGGGAAGTCGACGGACGCTTCTTGATGTTTCTGGATGGGAAGCAGGTCGTGGACTATCACGGCGTTACCTGTTTTTCATGCGATAAGCTAAATTACTTTCTTTTCGGCAACTACCTGTGCTGCACGACTGGCACCAAATTGGTGGTGCCCGCGACAGTCTACTATCGCTACGTCAGCATGGCGAAATCTCGTGAGGCTCTCGTTTGGAAGTAGCTCAGCAGGATCGACGGCGATGGGGCTCCGCAAACAACGAAGTTTGCGGAGCCGAAGTGCACGGAGGGAGGTGGGCGGCCCGTCATCAAAATTTCCACGACTCACGAACCAATCCGCCGTCCTTGATCAGCAAATGTGTTCGACACTTATGTTCATTTGGCTGGGCTGAGAAAGAAGTCGTGCGTCGCGTTGGGAGCCCACTGGGAAACTTACTCCGCACGACCCCACTCCGGGGTGGGGTGGATCGCAAGCAGAAAAGGCGTGTGCGATCCGAAGTTACTACCTCTCTGCCGGCGATCCGGTGACTTAACCTCACTGTGCTGCCTGTGGTTCCGGTACACTACCGGACAAAGAGCCCTCGCAAGGGGGCAAGTCTTGGCAGGCGACGCCAGGCATTGTGGACATTGGAACATGAGCCGCCGCCAAACATTATGTGCTTGCAACCTGGCTCATTCCCATTGAAGGAGATTCCACGTGAATAACTTAATCTGGCTCGTCGGCGCCGTCGTCATCGTGCTCGCTATCCTGAGCTTCTTCGGCTTCCGTTGAGAAAGAAGTGCGGCGGCTCAACTGCACCATCCATGAACGCAGGAGCACGCCGCTACGCCGGACGAAGAACCCGACCGGCGCAGCATGTTATATGGGGAGCATTAGCAGCGACTTAAATGTCTGCTGCCGTACCCACTGTGGATCGAGGTTGTCCGGTCGAACTCGCGAACTGGATGCGTCCGCGTTTGATGGCGCCTCACATGGAAACGGCGCCATGAGGCGCGGGCGTTAGAACCCCTCACCTTGATACGATCCGAGGATGAATTCGATTGAACATCACTCGGCGATTTTTTTCGAATTGTCTTGGAAGTGGGCTCGAGCAGTCTCGTCAAGATCGATCAGCTTGTCGATCGCTTCCTCAACAGCGGCGGGGTGATCGGGCATAGTGCGGTTCCGGTACGATGCCGGACAAAAAAGCCCCGCCGAAACGGGGCAAGTCTTGACAACACGGATCGCACAGGAGGAACACCCGTGCTTTCCTATTGCCTCAACGAACGAGGACCGGCTAGGTTCCGTTACAGCGTTGGAGATAGTTAAACTCAGCTTCGGCCCTTCTTAATTAGGCCAATCTTCGCTTGCTACGGTTTCGATTCTCGCCAGCCCGCCGCCCAAGCTTCGTCTATGTGATCCGGAACGGCCTGCAGGTGGAAGGATGTGCCGTTTATCCGAGCTCGTCGATCTCGCAATCACGAGATGAGGTGTTGAAAGGCCCTTCCGACGAGCCGCAGCTCGTCGAACTGCGTCACAAATTCATAGGATATGACAAAGAAACCGGAGAAGAACAAAGCTGGAAAGCGCTCCTCAGCCGTTAGCAGAGACGGCATCAATAGCTTCTGAAGAGGGCGTGCAACCAGAAGGGCTGTGCACACGCCTACAAAAGCGCCACCCAGGATGTCGGTCGCATAATGATAGCCAGCATAGATGCGCGGCAGGCAAATCACGAACGTCGACCAGATGAAGCAGGCCGCACCAAGCGGTCGGGATGCACGCCACATCGTTGTCGATACCGCGAAGGTCAGCGCGGCATGGTCACTGGGGAAGGAACTCCAATGCTCAAGCGCTTTCGGATCAACGCCCAAAGGCAGCACGAAGTCGGGATTGCCTGAATGCAGCGGCCTGAGACGCTCTGGCAGAAACAGTTGTATAAATCGCGATATGCCAATTCCGAAGAACATGTCGATGATGCATTCGACAACAACTGGCTTCCACTTATTTCGAAAAAACCATAGAAACCACAATAATATAAATAAAGTCAGAAATTTTACAGTGTTCAAGTCAAGAAAATGAATAATGAACTTATTCGCTATAATCGACTTGAATGAATATTGACCCATCAGCTTCATCACGAAGGTGTCGAGACCGTTCAGCATTGAGAAGCCAGCCAATTTCTTTGGTTTAGAATGATCTACGATGTATAGTTATGTCATCATCCCATTAAGACCACTCCGCGCAGCCGGCGACACAGCAATAGTGCTCGATAATCAGGTTAGCACCCGGCGCCGATGATGCCTTTATGCCGTTGTCCACTCATAGTGGTTACAGCAAATTCGTTTGCACCGGCTCCCCGGCGTTGCTGATGATGGTGGAGCCATAGGCCTCGCGCGATATCACCCTGATTGCATCGTTTGGCAGCGGGCGGGCGAGCGCCTTCGCCTCTTCCCAAGGGGCGCGCATCCACACGTCGACTTCTTCTTGCGTCAGCAGCAAGACCGGCATCGCCTTTCCGTGGATCGGTTTGACGACGTCGTTGGGGTCGGTGGTCAAGAAGCCGTAGAGGTCGTCGGTCGTAAGACCATCCTTGACTTTCCGAACGCTTTGCCATTGCGGAACGTGGATCCCAGCGAAGAACATCAACGGCCTACTGTCGTCACGGGCGAACCACGCGTTTGGCGTGCTTCCACCGTCCTGTTTACTGGCGGGATCGGGTTCGGCAAAACTGGTCACCGGCACTATGCAACGGCTCTGGACGCCGAACCATTTCTTCCAGTGCGAAACATTGAGGTTGCGGACGTTGGTGACGCCCTTATCCGGCTCCATCCGGATGAGCATGTCCATGTCGACGGGCTTGGCTTTTTGGCGCAATTTCTCTGCCCGGGCCTCAGCTGCCTGTTTGATCACGAAGAATGGCGAAGGAAGACCCCATCTCGCATGGACAAGCTGCTTGCGGCCATCTGGTGTGTTGCGGACGATCGGGCCCAATTGGTCCGGGTTCATCTGGTAGGCCGGCATCAAGTTGACCAGACTCTCGACGTCTTGAGCCCACTTATTGACCCAATCCTTCGCATCCATCCGGTATAGATTGCACACATCTCCCTCCTTCGGCCTCCAGGCCCCATTGCGGGCCACTTCGTCCGTATCGATTAACTGGCCGTCCCAGCGATCCCTGAATTGCTCTGCAGCTTCGCGGCTGCTGAAGCAAAAGACAAGATAGCTATCCCACTCGATCGACGCCCTATAGCTCTTCGATCTGCTGTCCAGTGCGAGCGCCGCGGTGATGACCGTACCCCGATCGTGAACGGAATAGGGGTGTTCGCCGGAGTGATAGTTGCCCCACCAGAGTATGACGTGATGAGGAAGATCAGTTTTTAGGCGCCAGCGGGCGCTAGGGTTATCTCGGCGCGACGCCATCCTACAAAACTCCGTCTTCCCAGATTGGTTTTTTGACCGACGTCACCTTGACCAGTCGGCGCACTGGAAGCTTGCCGATTTCAGCCCCCCAAATCTGGACGACCTTCAGGTTCATGTATTCCCTTCGGTCGCAGAGCTCACACCGGAAGCGGCCGGCCAAGCGATCGAGGCTCACGTCCTTCGTCAGCTTCAACAGATCTCGCGGAAAAAACCGGTAAGTCCTTCGACACAGCTGGCACGTTACCTCGAGCAATTGGTTAGCATCAGCCGCGTCGCGCAGGGTCCACCCGCGCAACTTCTTGGCATAGTTGATCTCCGGCATGGTCAGTCTCGGTCGTATCTCGGCCGCCACCCACGCGTGATCCCTCGGCCCATAGCGCCTTCGGTCAGCACTAGCTGCCAGCGAAGGTGACGGATGTCTGCCAGGAGCGTTCCTATCGCCGCTTGCACATCGCCTTTGTGATAGGCAAGCACCTCGGCAATCTCGTCATCAACCATGGCTTCGCCAATCGGCTGCTCGCGCATCCCGTGCTCCATACTTTAGTTTTCAGATTGGCGGCCGCACGCCGATGTTCTCATTATGTTCACGCGGAGCGATGGAGTCAATAATCCTCTGTTTCTTTTCGAGGGCGGCTGAATGTCGTGGCAGTGTGGAGGGCGGTTCCGCCTCTCAGCGAAGCTGACGAGTCAGAGGACGCTGCGGACCGAGATTAACCGGGCTGATGATCTCGGGGCCGGTATTCTTCAGATTGTCAACGCCCGTGCCGATCGGCCACATGGTCAAAAGGTCGGCCGAGTATGGCTTCATCAGGTCGGATGGATTTGGATCAGGAGATAGCCAGCGCTCATAGTCTTGCCGACGGAGAATGACTGGCATTCGTTCACTGATTGTCGTCATCATCTCATTCGGCGCGCAGGTGACGACGGCGAAGGTGCGGATATCGATGCCGGCTGGGTGGCGCCAGAGCTCCCAAATGCCTGCGAGAGCAAACAGAACGTCCGTCTTCATCGCGATAGCATAGGGTTGCTTGTCTCGGCTGTGAGCGGAGATCAACTTCCACTCAAAGAATCCGTTGACTGGAATCAAGCAGCGCCGAGACCGGTAGGCAGGCCCGGCGAGTCTGTGTGCGGCAATCTTTTCGCAGCGAACATCGACCAATGGGCGACGCCGGTCGCTAGGCGTTCTAGATGCCGGCGCCAGTCCCCACTTTGCTATTGCAAAGACCGGGCCAACGATACCGGTTCCCGGCGCTGCTTCCTGGATGATGATCGGATAGACTTGGCCTGGTGAGCCGTTGTATCGAGGGATGCGGTCAACCAAGCCGTCAAGCTCGCCGTATCCGGCGAAAGAGAAACTACGCGCGAGCTCGTGAAGCGGTTCTTTGATGTAAACGCGACTACACATTCGGTATTCCATGGGGAAACTACTTATTTAGATATAACCCTCCCTCAGCAGGTCAAGGCAGCCGAAATGTTTTCCCCGCCGCGACTTATGAAGTGTCAATACTCAATATGGGTCAATTGCATTTTAAGATATGGCTGTTCAACTTGCGGTATGACAACGGCGTCTTCAAGGAGAATGACGGTGCCGGACATGGTCATGCGATCTCGGCTGCCGTAACCGTTATTCCGACGGGTTGGAGAAGCCGCGGTAGAAGCGTGTCGGCTGCAGCAGCGAACTGGTGATGTTGGCGATGATCGGCCCATCCGCCTCGCTCTTCGCCTTCGCTTCCTTCCACTCCGGATCGGCGATGAACTCGGACCATTTTTGCTCGCGCTCCGCCAGCGACCGCCATTCGAGCAGGTAGGTCAGATCGTTGCTGGAAGAACCGATCATCGTTGTCCAGAAGCCGAGTGAGCGGATGCCGAGCCGTTCCCAGATCGCCAGCGTCGCGGTCTCGAAACGCTGTTGCAGTGCCGGCAGCCTCTCCGGCAGACAAGTATAGATGCGCAATTCGTGGATCATCGGATGCCCCTCATGAATGCCCTTTGGAGCGTCCTCAAGCCGCTCACGGTAATGAGGGGCAGCTTATAAAGTTTCGCAAGGTAATCAATGGTTCCGCGGCGCGCCATCCTCGAAAGCGAGGATCGGAGCTCAGGCGCATTCCGAAAACCAGTGCGAACTGACCGGCCCCGGCCGCATGCTGCCCCCCAAGCCCGTCGAGGTATTGGCGGGAAGATTTCAGTGTGCGCCGCCCGTTTCCTCCTGTGCCCTCACGATGGCGTCCGCTTCCTTGCCGTATAGCTCCTCGAAGTGATCGAAGGTCTTGGAAAAGTAACCAATGCCCTGCGTCGCCGAGCGCAGCGCCCGCGCCAGATCGTCAAGCGCGCCGCCCGGAACAAGTGCCCGGAAGATGTCCCATCCCTTGGCGTTTTCATCCCGGTCGAAGCCAAGAACCTGACCCTTGAGAGCGGAAACGATCTGGACGAGGCTGCCGGAATAGATCGACGGAATGTGAATTTCGCTGCGGAAGACCGGTTGCATCAAAACGGCCGACCCTTCGGAAAGCGCCTGTCGCACTCCCATTTTCGAAGCAGTCCTGAAGGCGTGTTCCGAACTGTCGACAGCATGGTGCTGACCATCGAACAGCGTTACGCCGACATCGATGACCTGGAAGCCGAGCGGCCCTTTCTCCATCGCTTCGCGCGCGCCTGCTTCGACGGCAGGGATGTAGTTGCGCGGAACGACGCCACCCTTGACGGTTTCGCTGAAGGTGAAGCCCCGGCCACGCTCGTTGGGGCGAATGCTGAGCTTCACATCCGCGAATTGCCCGGCGCCGCCGGTCTGTTTGCGATGCCGGTAGTGAATCTCGGACGGCTTCGCGATAGTTTCACGATAGATCGGGCGGGGCGTTCGATCTGTTACCTCGATGTGGAAGACGTCGGACAGGGTTCGGCAGAGATCGCGCAGATGTACCGGGCCCTGGGCGCGGACGAGCTGGGCGCCGGTGCCTTCCTCCTGCAGAACGACAAGACCGCGATCCGTCTCGGCAAGTTTTGCCAGCGTTTCGGAGAGTTTGTTTTCATCGCGTTCGCTGCCCGGGACCAGGATCCTTTCAAGCATCGGCGTCGGTGGCTCGGTCCATTCGGGCGGGGCGACCGCTGCGTTTGATGTCAACAGCGACGGGACGGGCAAGTGGTCGGACTTGACTGTTGCGAAGACATCCCCCGGTGCAGGCGTGATCGCCGAACTGGACCGTCCGTTTGCGGGATCCTGCACGGCGCCGAGGCCGGAGCCGCCGAGTGATGCGCCTTGCCGCAGTCCCTCGCCAAATGCACGCACCAGCACCGTCTTGCCGATATTCTGACGATGATAGGCATGGAAGCTCACGGCGGTCAGCTTGTTTTCATCGACATTGCCCGCACGAGCCAGGCGCTGTCGAAGAGCCGTGACCTGCGGCGCCTCGTGGCGCAGCGCTTTCATCAGCCTCATCATGCCGTTGCCGTGACTTGCGGCGCCGATCAGGACCGGAATAATCCTGTTTTCGCTCAGAACCCGCGATGAAATGGCATAGAGCGCGTCGCTGGGCGGCTCGCGATCTTCGATCAGTTCCTCAAGAAGCCAGTCATCGAATTCGGACAGGTGTTCCAAAAGCTCGCTGCGCGCTTCCTGCTCGCGCTCGGCAGCACTTTCGGGGATTGCAATCAGCGCCGAAGTCTGGCCTTCCCGGTAGCGCCACGCCCGTTCGGAAATCAGATCGCAACTGCCGACGATCTTGTCTCCCTCGCGGATCGGGATCTGGCGAAGCAAAAGCGTGTGGTTGGCGTAGTCTTGAAGCGCGGCGATCACATCCCTCAGCCGCCCTCTCGGTTCGTCCATCCGGTTGACGAAGAGGATGCAGGGCGTCCCCGAGGCTTCGATTATCCGCAGATAGGGTGCGGCGAGCACGGCCTCTTCGGGAGCCGGAGAAGCACACAGAATGCAGGCGTCGCTGGCAAGAAGCGCGTGCTGCACATGCGCCAAGGCTTCGTTCGGTCCCGGCGCATCGAGCGCGCACCACGCCTCATTTCCAAAGGTGAATTCCGTGAGGTTCAGTCCATAAGGGGAGCTGGATTTTCTCGGCGTTCCCTCCAACGAGCCGAGCTTTTCGACGACCGTCGATTTTCCAGTCTGCGAGGGTCCAAGTACGGTAAAGCAACGCATCGGCATTCCTCCAACTGCCATAAACACAATTTTCAGCCATCATAGGATGCCCTGAACCGCTGCAAGGCGCCAGAGGGGTTCAGTCCCCTTGCTCCGCTACACGATCCATGCCTCTATTTAACTTTAGAGGGGTGAGCTTCAACGTCATGGCATCACGCACGAAGATAGCCGCTTCGCGGCAGCGCGGAGCTGGGGTCGACCTCCATCCCCAAGCGACAACGGAAGGCTTGAGGATGAGTGTCTTGCGCAAGAATTCAACTCGGGTTGGCCCCGGCTACCCACAGGTCGTTGTGCTCGTCGGCGCGACGGGCGATCTCTCAAGGCGCAAACTACTGACCGGGCTGTTCCACCTCACCAATGCGGGCTTCATCCCAGGATGTCGCATTATCGGCGTCTCGCTCGACGACATCGATGCCGATGCCTTCCGCACCATCGCCCGTGACTCACTGGACAAATTCTTGACTCGCAAGTTCTCGCCGTCCGAATGGGAAGCGTTTGCCGCATCGCTCGACTATGTTCCGCTCGCTGCCGGCGCCAATGCTCTCAAGGAAGCGGTCGATAGAGCCGAGAAAGCACTGGGCGCCGAGACGCGGCGCGTGCATTATTTATCCGTGCCACCAAGCGCCGCCCTTCTGGCCGTGCAACTTCTCGCCCAGGCTGAGCTGACTGAACGCTCCCGTATCATCATGGAAAAGCCCTTCGGCACGGACCTTGCCAGTGCCGTTGAACTGAACAACAAGCTGCACGAGGTGTTCGACGAGAAGCAGATATTCCGGATTGACCATTTCCTCGGCAAGGAGCCGGCGCAAAACATCCTGGCCTTCCGATTTGCCAATGGCCTGTTCGAACCAATCTGGAACCGCAACTTCATCGACCATGTGCAGATCGACGTTCCGGAGACGCTCGGCCTTTCCACCCGCGCCGCCTTTTACGAGACCACCGGCGCCTATCGTGACATGGTGGTGACCCACCTTTTCCAAATCCTCGCCTTCATGGCGATGGAGCCGCCCACTGCCCTTGAGCCTGCGCCGATCTCGGAAGAGAAGAACAAGGTGTTCCGCTCCATGTTGCCGATTGAGCCGCGCGACGTGGTGCGCGGTCAATACATCGGCTACCGTAAGGAGCCTGGCGTCGATCCCGAAAGCGACACTGACACCTTCATCGCCTTAAAATGCGCCATCGACAACTGGCGCTGGGCTGGCGTGCCCTTCTACCTGCGTACCGGCAAGCGCATGGCCGAGGGGCAGCGCATTATTTCCATCGCATTCCGCGAGCCCCCGAAATCGATGTTCCCTGCGGGCTCTGGCGTGGGGGCGCAGGGCCCTGACCACCTTACCTTCGACCTTGCCGATGCCTCCAAGGTCTCGCTTTCCTTCTATGGCAAGCGCCCTGGACCGGGCTTCCGGCTCGACAAACTCTCGCTGCAATTCGCCATGAGCGAAACCGGCCTGATTGGCGAAGTTCTGGAGGCCTATGAGCGTCTGATCCTCGACGCCATGCGCGGCGACCACACGCTGTTCACTACGGCCGAGGGTATTGAGCGGCTCTGGGAGGTTTCCCAATCTCTCCTCGATAACCCGCCGCCCGTACGCCTCTACGACCAGGGCGGCTGGGGGCCGAAGTCGATCCACCAACTCATTGCCCCGCACGCTTGGCGCCTACCGTTCGAGCGCGCCTGGAGGGATGCGGCAAAGCGTGATTGAGGGTCAACAGTTGGATCGGTGCCGGGCGACCAGAATGCGCCGACCAATTGCATGCGGAGCGTCGGGGCGGCCCTCTCTGGCTGCAGCCGCAGGTGATCGGCCGCGACAAGGAGGACGGCCGTGTCGCCGAGCCGGAGGACATCCGCATCTGGAATGGCTCCCTTTGCCGGCGGCCTCCGTCCCCCACGTTGAGAGGCGTCGTCACGGCGGGTCGCCGCTATGGCCGATGCAGGTGTCAGGTAGCTTAAGCGCCGACGGCGTGGTATTCTGTGGGGAAATTTCAAGGTGAAGCTATGCGCCGGTTTCTTACATCGGTGGCGTTGTTTTTTTCAGCGACAGTGGCGGCCGCTGGGGATCCCTTGTTCGATGCCATTTCAGCAGGAAACACCGTTGCCGTGGAACAGTCTCTGGCTTCGGGTGCCGATGTCAACAGCCGCACGCGCGATCAAGCAACACCACTCATCAACGCCGCGCTTGAAAATCAGCTTGCCGTTGCCGAGCTGTTAATAGACAGACATGCCGATGTTATGGCGAGGAATTCAGGCGGCTTTACGCCCCTTCATGCTGCGGCATTTTCGGGTAGCCTACCCATCAGCAAACTGCTCCTGGACCATGGAGCAGTTCTCGACGATGCATCCAACAAAGCCGGTGTTACGCCCCTCATGGTTGCGGGCGAAGAGAACCATGTCCTCCTAGCCGAGTTTTTGCTTACCAAGGGGGCCGATGTCAACCACGCCGAGGTTCACGGCTACGCGCCAATCACGAGGGCCATGTGGAAAGGCAATTTCGATATCGTCCGCCTGTTCAAGCGACATGGTGTGGCCTGCCCTCCGGGCAGCATCCTCGGCGCGGCCAATTACGCTAAGTGCATGGAAATACATGATTAAGACAGGAGGAGCAGATGCATTCTGGAAACGGGACACGATGCATTGGCCGTTCTTCGGCAATGATCGGTCTGGCTGTCGCAGGTGCAGTCAGCGGATCACCAGCCATGGCCGACGATTCCGTAAACACGGGCTACTTCGGCGGTGTCGCTATCATGGGGTACGACACTGTCGCCTACTTTACCGAAGGCAAAGCGACGAAAGGCTCGGAAAAAATCTCCTACGAATGGATGGGGACGCCCTGGCATTTCGCCAATGCCAAACATCGTGAGATGTTTATGAGCGAGCCGCTTAGATACGCGCCTCAGTACGGCGGCTACTGCACGGGCGAGGTGAGCGGCGGGTCCGTCACCGTCAACATCGATCCGGAAGCCTTCAAGATCGTCGAGGGCAAGCTTTACCTGATGTATGACAAGGCGGATGCGGAGGACTTTGCCGCGCATCCGGCGGACACTGTGGCCAAGGCCGATGCCAAATGGGCGAAGGTCGCGGCCGATCTCGAGCTGGATCAGTACCACTGACGGACTGACAAGCGCCTATTGGGCCGGTGAAAAATAGAAGACCTTGGTTGAATTTGCGTAAGCATAGCTGGTTTCGCCAGCCGGGTTTGCGTGTCTATAGACCGGGCCGCAATCGGCTCGCCCAAATGCGTTTTCACTTTGCTCGCAAAGCAGGTCCCCTTTGACAGAAATCTTCTCGGTCATCATTTGGGACGCCGAGCGGAATGCGGCCTTTCCGTCCACTTGGACTTGCATCAGCGCAGGGCTATCGGACGGCTCGGTCTTTCCCCGCAGAAGCTTGCCCATGACGGTGGCAGCGATCTCGGCACCCTTCAACCGATTTTGCTCGTCCCCCTGGAAGCGGAACGGCCATTCCGGCAGCCCCGCCTCGCGCAGCGCGTCGAGGATAAATGCCAAATCCTGGTCTCTGAAATGGGCACTGCCCAGCCGCCATGACGCGAGGCAGTCACGCCCCCCCATGAGACGTTCGGCCTCGGCGACAGTCGCTCGAGCCTCATCAATGCGACCGACACGGACATAGGCCATGGCGAGAGCGGTAACGAACTCGCCGTTACCTTGGGAGCCATAGCCTGCGCGTTTGAAACTGTCTATCGCCCTCTCGTAGTCGCGTTGCAGATAGAAAATCATGCCAGCCGTATATCGGTCGACAGCAGAGGGGTTCGGATCAAACCTGAGCGCCTTGTCGACCGCAGCAGCGGCGTCGGCGTGATTGCCCGTTACCAATTGAACATATGCGGCCGCCATATGGGCCTCGGCATCGGCGGGCCCGAGCGACACGGCCTTCTGCGCCGAGGCGATCGCCTGGTCATAACGTCGGTCCACGACCTGCATGATAGCGAGGACCGCATAAGGCGACGGTAGTTCGGGATCGAGGGCGAGCGCGCGACTTGCCTTGTCGTATGTTCTTTTTCGCGCCAGGGCACTCTGGAGGACGTCGTCATATGCGCTTCGCCAGACAAAGGCCGACGCATGCGCATCGGACGCGAAGGCTTCAGCAAAGCCGCTGTCGAGTTCCTCGGCCTTGTCAAACAGCGCCAATGCCTCCAGCATCCGAGAACGACGGCCGGTACGGGCCGCCTGCTCGGCACGCAGATAATAGTCATAAGCTTCGAGATTGGCGGTCGGGGGTCGGGCAATTCGCTCTACCTCGGACGGGGTGAGTTCCAGACCGAGCGCATTGGCGATCTGGCGGCTCATCGCATCCTGGACAGCAAACACATCCGCCCCGCTGCGATCAAACCGATTGGCCCACAGATGGTCGCCGCTCACAGCGTCGACCAGCTGCGCGTTGACGCGCATCAGGTCGCCCATGCGCTGAACACTGCCCTCCACGACAAAGCGCACGCCGAGGTCACGGCGTATGTCTGCCAGCAAGTGGGGCTTATCCTTGTAGGCAAAGACGGAATTCTGTGAAATGACATCAAGTTTCGACAACCTGGTGAGGTCGGTGATCAGGTTGTCGGTAATGCCGTCGGCGAAGTAATCCTGGGTTTGGTCACTCAAGTTGGCGAAGGGTAGCACTGCGATCGATGCGCGTTGCTTCTGCGGCCATTGCCAGGCGACGACAGCCGCGCTGGCAAGGATCAACAGCGCCGCGAGCGCCAGCAGTGCGATACCTCGTGACCTTGGCCGAGGGGAAAAGACGACCGTGCCGATGTGCCCTGGGTCAAGCAGAACGCGATAGACGCGAACCGGGTCCGCAATGTTTTTCAGTCGATGCTCGCCGAGTGCCGAGAAGCCGACATCGACCTTGTGCACAACATGGTCGAATGCGGTCCCGGATATGAAGATTCCGCCAGGTTCGGCAATTGCCTGCAGACGGGCGGCTATGTTGACGCCGTCGCCATAGATGTCATCGGCTTCAACGATAATGTCGCCAAGATTGATCCCGATGCGAAATCGAATGCGCTGCTCCTCGGAAACTCCTTGGTCTCTGCTGGGCATTTTCCGCTGGATGACGGCCGCACATTGAACCGCGTCCACAACGCTGGCAAACTCGACGAGTGCGCCGTCACCCATGAGTTTGATGATCCGGCCATGATGCTCTTCGATGGCGGAATCAACCAGCTCCCGGCGGCAGGCCTTCAACCGCTCGAAGGTGCCGCTCTCATCCACTCCCATGAGACGACTATAGCCTACCACGTCAGCGGAAAGTATCGCGGCGAGACGCCTCTCCATTTCTCTGCCCCACGATTTTGATACAGGGAGCTGAGCATCTTACCACGACCGAGGGCGCGCTGGCACAGGAGTC
This sequence comes from Rhizobium sp. NXC14, assembly GCF_002117485.1. Lineage (NCBI taxonomy): Bacteria > Pseudomonadati > Pseudomonadota > Alphaproteobacteria > Hyphomicrobiales > Rhizobiaceae > Rhizobium > Rhizobium sp. NXC14. The sequence goes on along the minus strand of NZ_CP021030.1, from coordinate 1,136,428 downwards.
CGGTCTTTTCGCTAATTTGGGGGCTAGCCTGTTTTCACTTTCGTTCCGGCGCCAGCACGAAATCGTGCTCGACCTGCCAGAACGATCCTGCGAAACCGAGCTCCCTTGCCCTCGTGGGGTCGTCCATCAGCTTGAATTCGGCCAGCAAACTCTCCTTGACGCCGAATACCGCATCGGAATGGATGTAGCGATCGTCGGGATCGAAAATATGGGTCGTCAGCGTCTCAAACCCGTCTGCCTTGATAATATAGTGCAGATGCGCAGGCCGGTAGGGGTGACGGCCGAGCGCACCGAGCAATTGCCCCACGGGACCATCATTTGGGATCGGATAGTATTTCGGCTTCACCGCGCGGAACCAATAGTGTCCGTCCTTGCCGGTGCGGAATACGCCGCGCAAATTGAAATCGGGCTGGATGCCCTTCTGCTGGACGTCATAGAACCCTTCGTCATTCGCCTGCCAGACGTCGAGCACCGCGTTTTCGATCGGGCGGCCTTCGGTATCGAGGATTCGGCCGCTGATCACCATGTCCTCACCCTTCTGGTCGAGGCAGATATTGGCGCCCATCGGCAGTTCCGGCGCATCCGCGACATGGAAGGGGCCGAGAACCGTGCTTTCGGACGCGCCGGATGGTTTACGGTTGTTGATTGCGTCGACCAACATCGACACGCCGAGCACGTCCGACAGCAGAATGAATTCCTGCCGCCAGTCGGTGCAGGTGTGACCGGTGCGGGTGAGAAAGAGGATCGCTTCCATCCATTCGTCCTGGGTCGGCTCCAGCTCTTTCACCGCCTCATGCAGCTTGCGGGTCACCACCTCCATCACCTGCTTCAGCCGCGCATCGAGTGCATTGGTGTTGCGGCCGGTGACAACCTCGACAGAGTTTTCCTCAGTGAAATAGCCTTTTTCTTCAAAGCTCATTGTCGCCTCACCGATCCAGAATTGCTTTCAATGCACGACGCAGCTCGTTTTCCGGATCGGCGACTGCGGCATGCGAACGCCAGCCGACATGATGGTCCGGACGCACGAGCAGAACGCCGGCATCGCGGATTTCGCGGGCGCGCGCCCAGTCTCCCGTCAGGTCCTGCCATTCCTGCCGCGGGCCGATCTTATGAGTCGTGATTGGCAGGCCGAACTCCTTCGACAAAGCCCTCGCCGCCGCAATCCAGCCGTCGCCACCGATACCGGTCAACAGGGTGAAGACGCCATGACCGGTGAGATCGAGGCTCGATACTTTCCTGCCGCTGTCGTTGAACAGCCAGGCATGCGGCAGCCGCGCGCCCGGCCACGTCGTCGGTTGGAAATGCAGCTCGGCATCCTTCTCGTAGGCTGGCTCCGGCTGCCCGTCCTTGACGACGGCATTCGAAGCGTAGCGATGGTTCATCTCCACGCCATGCGCGTCGAACTCATAGACCTTATAGGCGATCGCCTCGCGGATTGCCGTGCGCTGGCGTTCGGCGTCGGCGGTATCATCGCAGCGCGCATCCATGTTCTGCTGCATTTTCACCGGATCGACGGAATCGAGCAGACCCAGCGACTTGAAGATCGGGCCGAATTCCTCGATCGACTTGTTGGCGCGGGTAACGATCTGCTTGGCAACCGGCGCACGTTCGGCCTGGTAGCTCTCGAGCAGGCCCATGCCCGCCTGACCCTTGAGGACCAATGCGAGTTTCCAGGCGAGGTTGAAGCCATCCTGGATCGAGGTGTTGGAGCCGAGGCCGTTCGAAGGCGGATGGCGATGGACGGCATCCCCCGTGCAGAACACCCGACCGTTCGACAGACTCGTCGCGTACATGTTGTTCACAGTCCAGGTCGAAACGGATTTGATCTTCGGCTTGAGATCGGCAACGCCGACCAGTTCGCGCACGACCTTGGTGGCGAAAGCATCGTCGACCTGAGGCGCGGGCTGATTGATGTCGTAACCCCAGACGATCAGCCATTCGTTCCATGGCCGCACCATGCGAACAAGGCCCATGCCGATGCCGCCGACATCGGCGCCAGGCTGCAGCACCCAGTAAAGCACCGACGGGCGATGGGCGACATAGCGTGAGAGATCAGCCTCGAACAGAATGTTCATCGAGCCGGCAACGCCCATCCTGCCTTCGAAGGTCAGGCCGGCATGCTCCGCCACCTTGGAGTTGCCGCCATCAGCGCCGATCAGGAATTTCGAGCGGATCACCAGCTCCCTGCCGGTCATGCGGTCGAGACAGGTGGTCGTGACCCCTTCGGCATCCTGAACATGGCTCACATACTCCGTCGACATGCGCGCCTGCGCGCCCCGCGAGCAGGCTGTCTTGAACAGCAGCGGCTCCATGTAAGTCTGCGGCAGGTCGTTCATGCGGGCGGGCGATGAAAGAAGGTGCTCGGCACGCGACAGCGGGTGGTTGCCCCAGCTCTGCATGCGGCCGATTTCCTCGCCGGCAACCGCCGTGCAGAAGACATTCTGCCCCATCAGATCCTGTTCGACCGCGAAGAGATAGGCCTCCTCCTCGACGTCGCGACCGAGATCGCGCAGAACCTCCATCGTTCGCTGGTTGGTGATGTGCGCGCGCGGCGTGCTAGCCAGCCAGCGATAACGGTTGATCACCATCGGCTCGAGGCCGTAGGTCGCAAGCAGCGCTGATGTCGCCGAGCCGGCGGGTCCCGTACCGATGATCAGAACGTCGGTGGTGATGTCAGCCATTTGGCCCTCCCTTTTCATCATGTAGCGTTGATCCGCCTCTCAGCAGGCGGCGGACCGGAAAGAGTTCCCAACCGGTACGGCTGGATATGAGACCCCAGAGACCGCGTGGGGCGAACAGCATCGTGACGATAGCAAGCGCCCCGAGCGCAAGGAGATACCAGGAGCCGTAGCTCGAAAAGGCATTTTGCAGGAGGAAGAAGACGAGCACGCCGACCAGCGGGCCTTCGATGGTGCCGATGCCGCCTATGACGACAATGAACACGACATAGGCGGTCCAGTCGGTCAGCGAGAAGGCGGCTTCCGGCGATATGCGCGCCTTCTGCAGGTAAATGAGCGCACCGACCATGCCGGTGACGGAAGCGGTTGCCAGATAGACAAGGATCTTCAGCCGCCGCGCATCGACGCCGAGCGCACGGGCCGCTGTCTCATTGTCGCGCACGGCAGCAAGGCCAAGGCCCTGCTTGCTGCGCAGCAGCCGATAGATGAAGCCGATCGTCAGCGCGACGAGAGCCAGCGCCAGCCAATAGGTGAGCGCATCGGCCGCGGCCGCGGAACGCATGCCGAACCAGTTCTTCAGCACCGAAATACCGAGCATATCCTTGGTGGCTTCGCGCGGCAGCGAAGTTCCCGTTCCGCCGCCGAGCATCTTCCATTGGGCGAACAGCAACCGCCCGACTTCGGCGATGACCCAGGTGCCGATCGCAAAATAGGGGCCGTAAAGCCGGAAGGAAAAGAAGGCGGCTGGCGCTGCGATCAGCATTGCAAAGAGGCCGGCGAGCGGAATGGCGAGGATCGGGTCGACGCCGGCAAGAATGACGAAGCCGAACAGCGCATAGGCGCCGGAGCCGACAAAGAGCTGCTGCCCGACCGAGATCAGTCCGGCATAGCCGGCAAGCAGGTTCCAACTCTGCGCCAGCGCCAGCATCGTCAGGATGAAGAAAAGATCCTGCACGACGCCGCGCGACACCATGAAGGGTGCAGCGGCGAGCGCGGCCGCCGCGACAAGCGAGAGGATGATGAAGATGCTCGAAAGCCGCGTCCGCGTTTCCACCCGCCAGCCCGGCGGTGCAGCAATTTCGCTCGGCATTGTTTCGAAACCCGGAGTCATGGCGCCCTCAATCCACGGCGCGAGGGAAAAGACCGCGCGGCCGGAAGACCAGCACGAGCAGGAAGGCGATATGCCCGGCAAGAATCTGCCATTCGGGATTGACCGCAGCGCCGACCGTCTGGGCAACTCCCAGGATGACCCCGCCTGCAAGCGTGCCCCACAGCGAGCCGAGACCACCGATGATAACGGCTTCGAAGGCGTAGATCAGCCGCGCCGGCCCAGCCGTCGGATCGAAGTTCGCCCGCATACCGAGATAAAGGGCAGCAACCGTCACGATCATCATCGCAAGCCCGGTCGCGACGGCGAAGATCGTATTCGGCCGAATGCCCATCAGGCTCGCCGTCACCACATCGTCCGAGGTGGCTCGAAAGGCGCAGCCGAGCTCGGTGCGGTAGATGAGCTGGTTGAGACCGACGATGACGAGGACTGCCGAGGCAAAGGTGATGAGCGGCATCAGGCCGGCGCCGACACCCCCGAATTGCAGCGAAGCCGTTTCGAGGGCGCCCGCGGAGATCCGCCGGCTATCGGCCGTGAAGCCCTCCAAAAGACCGTTCTGAATGACGATCGACAGGCCGAAGGTGACGAGCAAGGGTGGCAGGATGTCGTTGCCAAGGGTGCGGTTCAGCAGGTGATATTGCAGCAGCCAACCGACGGCGAACATCACGGGTGCGGCGATCAGCGCAGCCAGGAAGGGATTAAGCCCCAACAAAGAGACAAGCACCAGGATCAGGAAAGCCGCCAGGACGATGAGATCGCCATGGGCGAGATTGACCAGGCGCATGATGCCGAAGACGAGGCTGAGACCTGCCGCGAACAGCGCATAGAGCCCCCCGAGCAGAACACCTTGCAGAAGCGTATCAAGCCAGTTCATGGGTGTCCGCTCCAAAATAGGCCGCATGGATATCGGCGCGATCGAGTTCTGCGGGACGGCCAGTCAGGGTGATGCGGCCCTCCATCATGCAGTAGATACGATCGGCCACCTTCAGCGCCTGGGCGATATCCTGCTCGACGATCACGGTGGCGGCACCCGCAGCACGGATATGGGAAAAGGCGGCATAAATGTCCTTGATGACCACGGGGGCGAGGCCGAGGCTCAGTTCGTCGCACAGAAGAACCTCCGGGTTGGACATCAGCGCCCGGCCGATGGCGACCATCTGCTGTTGCCCGCCCGAGAGCGCCGTCGCCGGATTGCGGCGTCTCTCCTTCAGGACCGGAAATAGCGAATAGATGCTATCGAGCGTCCAAGGTCCAGCGACGCGGCGGCCATAGCGGCCGATCTGCAGATTTTCCTCGACCGACAGCGACGAGAACAACTTCCGCCCCTCCGGCACGAGCGCGATGCCGCGCCGCACGACATCGGATGCAAGCATTGCCCCAATCGGCTCGCCATGGTGCAGGACCATATCGGGCTTGTTGGCAATGACACCGGCGATCGAGCGCATCAATGTCGATTTCCCCGCGCCATTGGCGCCGATAATGGCGATGGTCTCGCCCGCCTCAAGCCTGATATCAACCCCGAGCACGGCCTGGAAATCGCCGTAGGAGGCCGTAAGGCCGCGAGTTTCGATGAGGCTCATCGTCAGACCTCCATCCCGAGATAGATTTCGCGCACCTCGCTCGAACCCATGATCGCATCGGGCTTGCCGATGCCGATCACCCGGCCGAAATTGAGCACGAGGATGCGCTCGGCCACAGCTGTAAGAGCATGCAGCACATGCTCGATCCAGATGATGGCGATGCCGCGCTGGTGAACCCGCTTGATCGTCGCGATGAGCTGGCGGCATTCGCCTTCCGTCAATCCGCCGGCGATCTCGTCGAGAAGCAACAGCTTCGGCTGGGTGGCGAGCGCACGCGCCAATTCCAGCCGCTTGCGTTCAAGCAGGGTCAACGATCCGGCAGGCACATTGGCTTTGGCGATCAAGCCGGTCTCGACAAGGATGTCCGCGCACGAAGCCGAGACATCGCTTTCCCGCGCCTTGGCACCGAAAGCACCGGCAACCAGCAGGTTTTCATAGGCCGTCAGACGCGCGAAAGGCTGCGGGATCTGGAAGGTGCGGCCCATGCCGGCAAGGCAACGTTGCATCGGCGGCACATGGGTGACATCGCGGCCGTCGAACTGGATCGATCCTCCGGCAACGGAGAGATTGCCGTTGATAAGGTTGAACAGCGTCGATTTGCCGGCGCCGTTCGGCCCGATGACGCCGAGCGCCTCGCCAGGCTCGACAGAGAAGCCGATATCCTCGGCGACGACGAGCGCGCCGAACGACTTCGAGACTCCCTTCAATTCCAGTAGGGGCATTGTCGTTCTCCGTTGGCGGCCGCCCGACCGAGTGCCGGGCAACCCTCCTTTCACGCAAGGGCTTCGAGCTTGCCGCCAAGCGGTACGTTCGGCGCCAGCCCGTTTTCGACGACGACGAGATCGTAGCCGCCGCCGGATTTCAGCCGCCATTGGCCGCCGACCAGCGGCGTCTTGGCGACATTCTTTTGCGCGAACGGCGGCAGTTTCTCGTTGCCCCAGGCAACCGGCCCGATGAGCGTGTCGAGCTTGGTCTCGCCGATCGCCTTGGCGACGGCATCGCCATCGCTCGCATCCTCGCTCCGCGTCATGACATCGACGGCGAGCTCGAACAGTGCATGGGCAAAGCCGATCGGCTGGGTCCATGGTCGGCCGGTTGTCTTGGTGAAGGCAGCCGCCACTGCGGCTGCGGTCTCGCCCGTCAGCGACGATTTGAACGGATGCGTCGGGGTCCACCAAACCTCGGTCGAGAGATTGTGCCCGGCATTTCCCAACGCTTCGACGGTCTGCGGGAAGAGAAGCGCCTTGCCGATCGAGGCGACCTTGGGCTTCAGGCCTTGCTGCTTGGCCTGGTTCCAGAAAGTGGTGAGGTCGGGTGGGATCATCACCCCGGTCAGGATATCGGTGCCTGCCTGCTTGAAGGCATTGATCTGCGCCGAGAAATCATCCGTGAGGTTCTGGTAGCGGCCGGTATCCGTCAGTCCGTAGCCGAGCTTTTCCAGGACCGGCGGGAAGCCGACGACCTTGTCGCCCCAGGCATTCCCGTCACCATCGTTCGGGAACAGGCCACCGACCTTTTTATTCGTCTCGATTTGGCTCCACATGCCTGTAAAGACGGCGATGATATCCTCAAGGCCCCAGAAGAAATGATAGGCGTAATTGAAGGGCTTCCAGGAGGCCGGATCGCCGGGATTGCCCTGCTGGCCGATGAACCAGGGCTGCCACGGCGCGACCGTGGAAATGCAGGGCATCTCCTCGCCCTCGCAGGTCGTGGAAACCGGATTGGTCGTCTCCGGCGTCGAGGATACGAGCATCAGGTTGATCTGGCTGTCGACGATCAGCTCCTTTGCGACCTCGGCAGCGCGGTTCGGGTTCGACTGGCTGTCCTTGACCACGACCTCGTAGTTCAGGCCCTTTGCCTTCGTCGTCGCCAGAAAGGCATCGATGACGAACTTGTCGGCCTCGCCGAAAGCGGCGAGCGGCCCCGTCTGCGGGCTGACATAGCCAAGCTTGATTGCCGCATTCTTGGCAATCGCCGGCATGGGCAGGCCCGACGTTGCAATCAATGCGCCGCCGGCCGCCGTCGTCTTCAGAAAATCGCGTCTCGTGAACATGTTTCCTCCTCCCATTGTCTCTCCTCCCAAAGAGCGCGCCCGCAGGCGCCTGTGTCTCAGTCCGTCGGCCGCCGGCCCTCCCAAGCGTCCTGCAGAAGCTGGCGGATCGCACTCCGTTCGATCGGTCGCGGATTCCAGTAGGGATTCTCAACAGCGATCGCAGCCGCGCGATTGAGATCATTTTCTGTCAGCCCGAATTCCTTGAGCGATAAGGGCGATCCGATCGCCCTGGCGAAATCCCAGAGCCCGCCACCGATGGCGCCGCCGAAAATATCGGCCGCGCCTGCCAGCTCCGATGCCGCGGCTGCGGCATTGAAGGCGGCCGTATGCGGCAGCATCACCGCATGGGTTTCGGCATGCGGCGTATCGAAGGAACCGCCGAGCGTATGACAAATCTTGTGATGCAACGCCATGCCGACCGTGCCGAGCACCGAGCCGCAGAGCCAGGCGCCGTAAAGGGCATCGCTGCGCGCCTCGGCGTTCTTCGGATCGTTGACGATAACCGGCAGGCTTCGGGCAAAGGCGCGCAGGCCTTCCAGCGCCATCAGGCTCGAAATCGGGTTGCGGTCTTGCGCGTAAAGCCCTTCGATCGCATGGGCCATGGCGTTCAGCCCACTCGTCACGCTCATGGCGACCGGCAGGCCGAGCGTCAGCTCGGGATCGTAAATCACGATCTCCGGCAATATGCTGGCATCGCGCACCGTCGTCTTGCGGCCGGCTTCGGTCTGCCCGAGGATCGGCGTCACCTCCGAGCCGGCATAGGTCGTGGGAATGACGATCTGGAGAAGATCGGTGCGATAGGCAACCGCCTTGCCGAGCCCCGTTGTCGATCCGCCGCCGAGGGAGACGACACAGTCCGCCGCGGTTTCCGCCACCACCCGCATCGCCGCCTCCGTCACCTCGACCGGCGTGTGCATGGTCGCGCCGGAGAAGACGCCGCAGGCAAGCGGCCCGATCTCTTCGGCCAGCGCGTCTGCATCAGCCTTCTGATGCGGCGTCGAGAGGATCAAGGCCCGCTTGCGGCCGGCTTTGGCGACCCATTGCGCGACCCGATTGCGGCTGCCGGCACCGAAGACGATTTGGGCGGGACTGCCCGCATAGGAAAAATCCCGGGTCATGCCGCCCTCCCCGGCTTTGCTCGAACCATCACGAAGGTGAGGCTCAACGCCTTGGCGGGCTGTCCATCGATCTCGGACGGCTCGAAGCAGACAATGAGCTCGGGCCGCACGCCGAAGAGGGCGTCTTCGCCAAGGTGTGGATCGCTCGCATCGTAAATCTGGGTGGTGATCGTCTCGAAGCCCTTGGCACGAACGACGAAATGCAGGTTCGCCGGGCGACGCAACGGATAGCCCGCCTCGGCGAGCAGCCGCCCGACCGGGCCATCGTCCGGCACGCCATAACCCGACGGCATGACGGAGCGATAATGGAACCGTCCGTCGATATCGGTATGGAAGAGGCCGCGCAGATTATGTTCCGGCTGCAAATCCGGCTGCTGGTTCTCGTAAAAGCCCTCGGCATTCGCCTGCCAGGTGACGACCTCGGCGCCTGCGATCGCAAGGCCATCGAGATCCTGCACCCGCACGGCCACCGCAAGCGGCTCGCCGATGCCGTCGAGCGAGATCGAAGAGCCCGATACCCTTGCTGGCGCATCATTGCGGAAAAACGGTCCGCGAATGGTATTCGGCGTCGCCGCTTTCGGTCGCCGCGAATTGATTTCCTCGACCAGGGCCGACGCGCCGATGAGATCGGACAGAAGCACCCATTCCTGTCGCCGCTCGTCCGAGGCATGGCCGACATCGGTCAGGAAGGCAATAACCTTGCGCCACTCGTCCTGGGTCGGGCGAAACTGCTTGATGAGATCATGAACATGGATGACGGCGGCAGCGATCAGCCGTGACAGATTGCCGTCACTGCCGGCGGAGAAGCGTTCCGAGAAAACCTCCGCCGACGTCGCCTCGCTGAATGTGAGCGCCTTTGCACGCTCCGCCATGCTCATCCTCCACGATCTCACGTGTATCCGAGATTGATACTAGCAGTCGGAATTGCATGGATTGATGATTTTGTTGCAAAACAATATAACGGATCGTTATGAAGTTCGATGAACGTCACCTGATCCAGCTTGCCGCCGTTGTCAAAACAGGCGGCGTAACCGAAGGTGCGGCCTTGCTCGGCCTCGCTCAGCCTGCCGTTTCGCGCACCTTGTGCATGTTGGAGAAGCGCGTGGCCGAGCCGCTCTTCGTCAAGGGTCGCCGGCCATTGCAGCCGACGCCGTTTGGCCTTTCGCTCGCCGAGCACGGCCTCGTCATGCTCGCAGCCTCGCGCAAAGCCTCCGATCTCGTCGAAAGCTTCCGCGTCGGCAAGAGCGGCGTCGTGCGGATCGGCGGCACGCCCTTCTTCATGGATGCGCTGATTGCCGGACTGTGCGCAGAGTTTCAGACAAGCCGTCCGGACGTGCGGATCGATCAAAGCTACGGTTATTTCCCGGATCTGCGCGCCGCGCTGAAGGCAGATCAGATCGACCTCGCCATATGCCCGATCGACATACTCGACGAGGGTTCCGGGCTCGAATTCCAGCAGATCCTCCCGGGCCGCAATGTCGTGGCCTGTCGGGTAACCCATCCGCTGCTTCTGAAACGGCGGCCGCAGCCGAGCCATCTGCTCGACTATCCGTGGATTGCGCCGCCACCCGGAAGCCCCCTGCTGGCGGACCTGCGGGCACTGCTGCTCTCCTTCGGCGCCACCGAGATCAAGATCCGCTACGGCGGCGGCTCGCTGATGAGTGTAATCAACTACCTGAAATCGGCGGATGCGCTGACCATCATGCCGCACAGCGTCGTCTTCGCGCAGCGCAAGGAAAAGACGATCACCGCACTGCCAATCACGATCCCTCATCCAGAGCGCGCACTTGCGATCCTCAAGCGCGTCGATGCTCCACGAGCTCCCGCCGTCGATCAATTTGCCGAATTCGTCCGCCTGGGTTTCCAAGATCTTCGGCACTTGATCAAACGTCATGAGGAGTCGGTGATTTGGGGAGTTTGAGAGCCCCCATGAGATACGAACCGGGACCGCGTTCTGGGCTAGAAGTCCCATATCTCAAATGTTCCAGGAGCAGGCCCGGCTGCGGCCGAGAAGGAATGACCGATTTGGGGCCGGGAGCGGTCGTCGGCCTATCGGCTCTCAAGAGAGAACTCGACGCCGGCGGCCACAAAGAGGGATGCGGCTTGATGGAGGTGGAGGTCGCCTGGGCTTTAGCCCTTACCTTTTGTTGACTCACCCGCCCTTGAACAATAATTTGGGAACTTGGTCGTGGGGCTTGTCCTCAAATGACGGATCATTCTCTTCAGCGTCGCCTTGCCGTCATCGTCGTTGCCGATGTGGTGGGATATTCACGCCTGATGGAGGCTGATGAAGTGGCGACGCTTGAGAACCTCAGGAAACTCCGTTCTGGCGTTATCGAGCCGGCTGTGTTGCGTCACAAGGGTCGCATCTTCAAGGTCGTGGGCGACGGCTTCCTGATCGAATTCGCCAGCGCGGTGGACGCGGTCGACGCAGCCTTGGAAATGCAACGAGCCACCACCGCTGTTGAGGGTTCCGAAGACCGGCGCCTGCTTTTGCGCGTGGGCGTCAATCTCGGAGATGTCATCGACGACGGTTCAGACGTCCTCGGCGACGGGGTCAATGTCGCGGCGCGCCTCCAGACGCAGGCCGCGCCGGGAGGTATCTGCATTTCAGCCAGCGTTCACGGCGAGATTGTCGGCGAGATCGCCGACCAGTTCTTCGATGCAGGTGAACGCTACTTGAAGAACCTGACCCGCCCAGTCCACGTGTGGCATTGGCCGGATGCGCTGCAGAGCATATTGCCGCTGCCGGAAAATCCCTCGATCGCTGTATTGCCGTTCACGAATATGAGTGGGAATGAAACGGATGAGCCTTTCGTCGACGGCTTGACTGAAGACCTGATCACCGACCTTTCCCGCACTGCTGGCCTGTTCGTCATCGCGCGCAATTCCGTCTACGGCTACAAAGGCAAGCCGATCGACGTACGGCTCGTCGCCCAGGAACTCGGCGTCCGCTACGTCCTCGAGGGGAGCGCCAGACGCGCAATGGGCCGTGTCCGCATCAATGCTCAATTGGTCGACGCGCTTGGCGGCCAGCACTTGTGGGCCGAACGGTTTGACAGGACGTTGGAAGATGTTTTCGAGTTGCAGGATGAGGTCAACGCCAAGATTGTTGAAGCTCTCGTCGGCCGGCTGACCATTCCGACGCCGCGCAATCGGCCGAAAAACTTCGAGGCCTACGATCTGTGTGTGCGCGCCCGCCTGTTGACGGAAGAGTCGCCGCAAACCGAGCGTGAGGCCTATATGCTGCTCCAACGCGCGGTCAAGCTCGAGCCATCCTATGCCGAGGCGCTCGGTCTGCTCGCCTATAACCGTTGGCTTGCCTGGACTCATTTCGGCGAGCCCGAAGATCCTAATCGTCGGATGGCGGTGACATCAGCGCAGAAGGCGGTCGACCTCGATCCCAACGATGCCGGCTGCCGTTACGTTCTGGGGACCATTCTGGCTTATGAGCGGCGATGGGAGGAATCCGAGGCCGCCTTCGCCATGGCCCTGAAACTCGACCCCAACCACGCCGATACCTGGGCCGCCATGTCTGATATGTCCGTGCTGGACGGCAGGATTGCCGACGGACTGGCGCAGATCGAAAAAGCTCTGCGGCTCAATCCCTATCCAGCCTGCTGGTATCTTTGTCATCTTGGCCAGGCGCAATACGCTGCGGGTGACTATGAGGCGGCAACCGCTACACTGCGCAGGAAAGAAACGTATCGCACCAACTCACGCAAATTCCTGGCTGCTGCGCTTGCGCAGTTGGGCCACCATGAGGAGGCGCGGCGAGAAGCGGAATTGTTCCTGATCGCCCACCCTCATTTCACGATCGGCCATTGGCTCAGCTCCCAGCCGCTGCGCGATGCATCTGTACGGGACCACTTTGTCGACGGCTTCCGAAAGGCTGGCCTGCCGGAGACGTGACAGCGGGAGGGGGACAGTCCGGACGCGCTCAGGACTTGATCAACGGAAATGCGCTGCGGCGCATTTCTGCCATCTCTGTCACAGCGCTATTACTCGAAACGACCATATGCGCCTGGTCAAGGTGCGAAGCAAACCGAGCAAGCGATGATTACGCCAAAGGCGATCATTGTAGCGGTTTGCGGGGCGCCGCGCCGCCGGCGAGTTGGGCGGATACGCCCCTCCGGCCTCCGTCATTCCAGGCCTCGAGCCGGGAATCCATGGCCACAGCCGATAATGCCGGCGTGGGTCCTCGGGTCAAGCCCGGCCAATGCCGCCTGCGGCCGAACGTGCCCGCCATCCTCACCCTGAAGAGAGCTCGTTCGCTTTCCGGGCATAGCGATCCGCCTGCTCCTGCTCGCCCATTGCTGCCAGCAGAAGGGCCAGGTTCCGATACGACTGGGGGTCCCCGGGACGCGACCTTATCGCCGTAAGGTAATGTGACCTTGCTTCCATGAAGGCGCCTTTCTCGTGAAGCAGCACCCCAAGATTGTTATGTGCTTCGGCGTAATTCGGCGACGAGCTCAGTGCTGCGCGATAGTGTGATTCTGCTGCCTCGACGTCCCGAGCCTCAAGAAGCATCGCATAGTTATAATGCGCTTCGGCGTAGTCTGACCTCAGCTGCAACGCCTGTCGGTAGTGCGCCTCAGCGGCTCCCGCATCACCGTTTTTCTCGAGGAAGACCGCGAAATTGTTGTGGGCTTCGGCAAAGCCTGGTCGAAGCCGCAGGGCCTCCTGAAAATGCTGATGCGCTTCGAAGCGGTCACCCCATTGGTCGAAAAGACCAGCCAGACGCAGAAGGGCGTCGACGTGACCCGGTCGGCACTTTAGAGCCAGCCGATAATGGGCTGCCGCTTCATCAGGGCGATCGGTTTCCTCGAGGAGTATCGCGAAATTGTAGTGAGCTTCCGGATATTGGGGCCAGAGACGAACGGCATCCCGGTATCGAGCCTCAGCGGCGGTTCTGTGGCCGGCGGCCTTCAGGATGACACCCAGATTGTTGTGCGCTTCCGGATAGTCCGCGCGTAGCTCCAATGCCTTTTCGTAACAATGCCGTTCCCCTGCCAACTCCTTCTCATCCGCAGCGGTCATTCCCGCCCCTTTCAGGAACCAGTCCTCGGCGGTCATCCGCTCTTCGGAACGCCCCGCAAGCGCTGCGTGGTCGACCGACACGATCCGATAGAGATGTCGCCTCGGCAGGAAGTCGCCCTTGAGTTCGAAGACATCAACCTCCTGGAAGAGATAGACGGGCAAATCGATAAGATCGAGTATGGTCTGCGTGACGAAGAGGGTGTCCGGCTCGGCACATGATTCCACCCGCTTCGCGATGTTCAAGGCACGACCGATCCAGGCGTGGTCATCGTGCATTCGGGAACATTCGCCGAAGTGACAGCCCACCCGGATTGGCAAATCGTTCGCCTGGCCGGCCGTCAGGTGACGCCGCCGCTGTTTCCAGTAGGCGATGAGTTTCAACGAGAAATGGACGGCTACGTCAGCAGATTCGAATAGATAAAGATGCCCGTCGCCTGTAAAATTCTCGTGCCGTCGTCCGTATTGGCTGGCAAGCGTCTGAGACAGGTAACGATATTCTGCAATCGCGCTCGTGATCGTGTCGCGCGAAACCGTGTTCCAAACCGCTGAGTGTCGGACGAGGTCTGTGAATACGGCGGCAAAATAGATGTCCATTCGCAACGGCCGGAAGTTAAAGCGATCGCGCGACATGTCCAAACGCATGCTGTCATCGCTCAACACAAGGACAATCATCATGCCACAGTACATGGTCGAAAGACATCTGCCAGGAATCACTCCCGATCAGCTCAGTGCAGCGGCATCGCGCGCAAAAAATGTCACTGCCGAGATGACCAGGCAAGGTAAGCCGGTGCGCTATCTGCGCTCGACATTCATCCCCGCCGAGGAACGATCATTCTGCCTATTCGACGCTTCGTCGGAGCAGGATGTGAAGGAGGCAAACGAACGCGCCGAGATCCCGCTGGTGAGAATTACCGAAGTCAGGCACATCTCGGCCGACGATGTGAACTAGCGCATCCAGCGCAACAAAGCGCAATTGTTGCGACACCGCGTCCGGTCAGCCCCCGCCTTGAGCCTTTCGGGCTGGCTGAAACTCTTGTTGGCTCAATGGGTCATAGACCAGCCCTGCGGCCAAGCCGGTCGGGCGGCGCTTTGGGGGATTGCGATCAGCGCCGAAGTCTGGCCTTCCCGCTAGCGCCACCCGAACCCCGCAACACTACTGTCCGGCAAACACCACCTCGTCCCAAGGTGGACGCGCCGGGAAAACCTCATCGAGAAATGTCAGAAATGCTTTGACATTCGGATTGGCGCGGCGGCTCTCTGGCCAGAGTGCAATCATGCTGGAGCGGTCGACGGCGAAGGCGGCGAGGATCGGCACGAGTTCGCCACGTTTCACATAGGGCGCGGCGATGTAGGTTGGAGAGATGCCGACGCCGCCGCCGGCGACGAGGACAGCGGCGACACCATCGCTTGTGTCCACCGTGATCCCAATCTCTGGCGTGGCCTCGAAGACTCGTTTTCCTGATGCAAAGGGCCAGCGAAGTGTCTGGCCCGAGCTCTGGAAGCGAAAATTGACGCAGTCATGCCCCGCTAGTTCGTCAGGATGTCGAGGCGTACCCCGTCGTCTCAGATACTCGGGCGAAGCAAAGGCACAAAGGCGATGCGGCGCAAGCCGTCGGGACTTCAAACGGGAGTCGGCCAGTGCTCCAACCCGAATTGCGACATCTATACCCTCCTCGATCATGTCCACGAACTGATCTCCCAGGCGCAGATCGATTGCGAGTTTCGGATGGCGTGCGCGCAAGCGAGGAAGCGCCGGGCCGAGTATATGCACGCCGACCGGAAGTGGTGCCGATATCCGGAGAATGCCGGACGGTTCGGCGCGGGCGGCCATTGCGGCCTGCTCGATATCCTCGGCCTGCCGCAGCAGACGCAGCGCGCGATCGTGCAGATCGCGGCCCTCCGGCGTAAGCGTCAGAGAGCGCGTGGTACGGAGGAACAGGACAATGCCGAGCTGCTGCTCGAGCCGCTGGACGCTCTTGCTGACGGCCGACGGTGACACCGCAAGCGCGCGGGCTGCCGCAGTGTAGCTTCCAAGGGATGCGGCCCGCGCAAATGCAATCAGGCCCGTGAGACGTTCTATACCGCTTTGTGCCATGATGGCATGAGTAAAGCGAATATTGGGCCAATTATCAATCGAGGCAATTGGAATTACTTTCTGGCCATCGGCGCAATCGAGCGCCTCCAAAACGGAGCCAGAGCGATGGGCACTCAATCAAACATCTCGGATACCCTATCAGGCAAAACCATACTCATCGTCGGCGGCACCTCGGGGATCGGCCTCGCCGCAGCCACACAAGCCAAGTCCTTCGGCGCAAAAGTCATCGTGGTTGGATCTGACGCCGAACGGGCAAAACAAGCCGCAGAACAACATGGCCTCAGTGGCTGGAGGGCGGCCGATGTGACCAAGCGCGCGGCCATCGAATCCGCGCTCGCTGATATCGACCATGTCGATCACCTCGTCTTGATGGCCGGAAGCTTCGTCGTCGGCAAGGTGCTGGAAGCCGACGTCGACCATCTCCGCCGCGCGTTCGAAGAGCGCGTCTGGGCGGCGATATATACGCTTCGGTCCCTTGGAGACCGGCTCGCCGCCGACGGTTCGGTGACATTCATATCCGGAGCACTGGGCGACCGACCAAATGCCTATGGGACGGCGGTTCTAGCTGCCGCTTCGGCAGCGATGGAAGCATTGGCACGCGGCCTTGCGTTGGAACTCGCGCCGCGCCGGGTGAACACCCTTTCGCCGGGTCCGATCGATACTCCACTGCTCGGCAAGGCACTTGGCGACGGTCGCGACGCCTTTGTCGAGGGCCTCAGGGCAACATTGCCGTTACATCGTCTCGGGAGCGCTGAGGAAGCCGGGGCGGCAGTGGTGTTCTTGATGGCGAATGGCTGGATGAACGGCGCGACGCTCAACCTGGACGGTGGATCGCGGCTGGTCTGAAGGCTTTTCAGCATTTCGATCCAGAACTCTCTGAAATGTCGCTCGGGTTTTCGAACCCTTCAAGAAGGAATTCACTAAATGTCGACTGACCCAACCAAGACAGCCCTGACCTTCTTCGGCCACTGGAACGCGGGCCACATCGACGAGGCGATCGCCATGCTTTCCGAAGAAGTGCTGTATGACAACGTACCGCTCCCGAATATCATCGGGCGCGAGAACGTCCGAAAGTTTCACCGGGATTTCGGAATTGGAACGACATTCACCGTCGATTGGACGGTGACACAGATCGCGGCGGCCGGAAATGTCGTCCTTAACGAACGGCTTGATGTGTTCCTGCATGAGGGTGGTGGAAAAATCATACTTCCGGTCATGGGGACGCTGACGGTCGTGGAGGGAGCGATCACCGTGTGGCGCGACTATTTCGATCCCTCTGATTTCGATCGGCAGTTGGCTCTCATCGGGAAATAACTCGATGGAATATATTGGAGGGCCAACGGCGAGCGGGCGGCAACGCACCCCCCACTCACCGTCATTCCAGGCCTTGAGCCGGAATCCATTGCCACAGTCGCGGAGGCGGGCGTGGGTCCTCGGGTCAAGCCCGAGGACGACGGAGGGGTGAACCTTCTGCCGATACAGTATGCGCGCGCCAAAGGCGCACGCACCGCCACCGCAAGCCTCAGCGGACACCGCGGCCACATCATCAACACGGCATCCGTGGCCGCCTACAAGCTATTTCCGACAGCGGCCGTCCACTGCGCCGACAACAACGGCGAGGCACCAACATCCGCCCGCTTTTACAGCGCGAACATTGCCCCTTCTACTTGTCTTCCCCTTCCGCCTGGATGCGATCCAACACGGCTTCCGGCGCGATGTCCTTCTTCAGCTCTTCTACCTCATGGTCCGCCTCGGTCGGGACTTCAAGCTTCTTTGCAATGGCTTCGACCATGGCGATCAGGCGTGTCGTCTCGTGTTCGTTTAATAAGCTGATCTGGAGGTCGAGATCGGCGCGGATATTGTCTTGTGCAGCCATTCGGTTCTGGTTGATCAAGACGAATGTCGAGAGAAAGATCGCCTCGACCGAAGCCTCCATAGCGAGAATGACCAAAGAGGGGTCCCAGGGTGGAACCTGTGGGAGCAATCCCACATTGGCGATGATCCAGACTCCGTAAAACACGATGTGAATGTAGACGAACATCATGGAACCGGCGAACTTGCTGATCAAAGCAGCGGAACGCTCCTGAGCAGACGCTGCATTTTGGCTCTGCCGGCGGCGCTGCATGATAGCCTCGATGTTACGGGTTAACGCAGGCGTTAATCCTTCCGCGGCCGGTGTTGTCGGGCTCTTGCGCTCCGGATGGTCGTCGTTCATTCCGCAATCCTCGGATCTGTAATTGATGGTTTCCACCTTTGCCGAAAACTGCCCTACGAAGATCCGGTTTAATGTTGGCTGCAATTCCCTGGGGCGAACGTCGCCCCGGCAGTTTGCGCCAAGCGTTGCCGCCGTCGTTCTGCAATATCTCGCTTTGAGTGGAGTGGACTGTGGGCGCGGCGAACTCAGACAGCAATCAAGTATCATGCGGCCTGCGCTGGCGAGCAGGCTATGACCGAAAGATTGCACGCGCTTGACGACCGGGTGACTAGCTACCTCCTCCGCCGGCCCGTGTGGAACATTCGCCACCGAGTGCGGTTATGGGCCAGTTCAAAGGAGGACTCGGCATGTACCATCACGTCAAAAAGCTCATGTACACCGTTCGGGTGGATGAGCCTGATCCCCGATTCGGAAATATGCTCCTTGAGCAGTTCGGCGGGGCCAACGGCGAACTCGCGGCGGCAATGCAGTATTCGATCCAAGGCCTGAACTGCGAGGATCCCGGGCGGAAAGACCTGCTGATGGATATCGGCACCGAGGAGCTCAGCCATCTCGAAATCGTCGGCACGCTTGCCAGAATGCACCTAAAACCCTTGAAGTCCGTTCGCGAGGAGGCTGAAGCCGATCCTTTGATTGCCATTGCTGGCGGCGGCGGCGTGAACCTCTTCAATTCCATGGGCAACCCCTGGACGGCCGACTATCTGAAGATAACCGGCGAGCTCGACGTGGACTTGCGAAGCAACATCGCAGCCGAAGCCCGTGCGAAGATCGTCTATGAACGCCTGATCGACTTCTGCCGCGATTCCGGCACGAAGGACGCTCTGCAATTTCTCATGACAAGAGAGATCACCCATATGCGGGCATTCCAGCTCGCACTCGAAAGCATGGGCAAACCTCCCCTCAGTGTTGGAAGAATCGCTCCCACACCGGGGCTGGTCGACCAATTCTTCAACGACTCGACGGGCGAAGGCGACCTCGGCGAGGTCGATGTTCGCGGTCCGTGGAACGAAGGAGAGCCCTGGAAATTCGTCGAGGCTCCGGCGTTCCAGGGGTTCAAGGGCGCCGACGAGACTGCACCGGCAATCGAAGCGCGAAGCGCGCCGCCGGAAAGATCGGAAGGGATCGAGGCGGTGCTCGTGGACGAGCTTCGCGACCTGCTGCATGCCGAAAAGCAGTTGCTCAAAGCGCTTCCCAAGCTGCAGAAGGCAGCCCGCTCCCAGCAACTGCAGACCTTGCTGCAGAAACATCTTGCCGAGACCGAAGCGCAGGTCGAACGGCTGAACGAGTGTCTGCGAGTACTCGGCTCCGCGGCAAGAGCAAAACCTTGCAAGGGAATGGCTGGCCTGATCGAGGAGGGTGAAGAGGTAATGGCGGAAGGCAAGAAGAGAGAAGACGCTCCTGCAGATCTGGCTCTCATCGGTGCAGCATTGCGCGTCGAACATTACGAAATTGCCGCTTACACCACCGCGCGTAATCTTGCCCTTCAGCTTGCACAGCCGGCGGTCGCTCGATTGCTGACATTGTCGCTGGGTGAGGAACAGAATGCGGGCCATCTCTTGGATCAGCTTGCTCAACCCCTTATGTCGGCGGCAAGAATGCCTGCCAGCGTCCGTTGACGTGGCTGGTAATCGTGGCACCCGCGGAGGCGTCAGAGGCGCCGCCCGCGGGTGCCGCTTTACGGCAGAATTGGGCTAAGGCTCTATCGCACGCCTCCCCGTCGAGCTTCCTGGCAGCGGCTCAACTTTGATTTGCGAGATCGTGAGCGCCGACGTAGAGCAAGGCTCCAGGCTCACCCGGGGCCTAGAGCGGTTCAGGTTTTCAGAGCTGAACCGCTCTGACCTTTTGTTTTTACGCAATTCCGGACGAAAAACCGCTTCGCACTTTTCCTGGAATTGCTCTAGCAGCGACGGCATCCCTTAGCGTGCTAGAGGACTAGCCTCGTTCAGATCGTTTCGGATCGCGGTGGCCGCTATGCCCGCCTGCCCCATTGCGGTCCCGATCTGATCCAAGCCGATGACCACGTCTCCCGCTGCATAAAGGCCAGGAAGGCTTGACCTTTGGTGACTGTCGACGATGACGCAGCCGTTCTCCGACAATTCTGCGCCGACCATAGCTGCCAGTTCCGACCGAACGTCCGATCCTAGCGCCGGGTAAATAGACGAAAACACGCCGATGCTGGAAGCTGTTGCGATTGTGATCCTATCGCGCTCAGGGTCGATAGATTTTATCGGACCTTCCTGGAGGCCGATCCGCAAGTCCCGCAGCCGATTGAGCTCAATCTCCGAGAGCTCGTGTTCCTCTTGCGGAGTAATGATCGTTACGTGTGTCGTATAACTCCGCAGGAACAGCGCCTCTGCAAACGCTCTCGATCCGCAACCGATGACGGCGACAGGCTTGTCGGTGATCTCGAACCCGTCGCAGACAGGACAGTAGCGGATAAGGCCGCGCGCAACAGCCTCGTCATGACGCTCGGCCAACATCGGTGGCTTGCGGTCGACGACGCCGGTGGCGAGAAGGACTGTTCGCGCCCGCATGCTGCCGCTGCTGGAGAGAACTCGAAAGCCGACCTGCTCCTGCTGAAGCTGTCTGACGCTCTCACTGCGGATCTGAACTTTGTACCTTTGAAGCTGTGTGCGCATCCTGACGAGAAGCTCCCCTCCGCTGATGCCCTCCGGGAACCCTGCGAGGTTATGGGAAATCGGAATGGTGGCGGCACGACTGCTATTGTCATCGAAGACGGTTGTCGAAAGGTGGTAGCGCGCGAGATAAACGGCCGCAGTCAAGCCAGCAGGTCCACCTCCGATGATAATGCAGTCGCGCATCATGTCTCCAGACCGTCGCCGCTCAAGACGTCGTAAGGCGTTGGAATAACTCACATCGCCTGCATCGACCAGGTAGACCGCTCCGAGGAAGCCGTCCGGCGTTCGTTGCTCGTCAGGCGGATACCAAGATGGTGATCATCACTAGTGCGGAGCCAACGCCCGCCCCAGCGAGGCCCGTTGTCATATAGCCGGCAAATCTCCCGGCTTGGCCGTGCCTGATCTCCTCAGCGGTGCCGAGAACGGCCGCCAGGCCGGCAGCAATCCAGCATGTAAGCGTCAACGTCCCCAAAAGTATCGCCCAGTGCGGTGCGTCGATCGAAAGCACGGTCATGCGAATACCCTCGCGGCGAGCGCCGCCTCCATAAACGCCTTGCGGGCTCCCTCGGCACTTCCACGGCGAGCGATGGCATCGACGCATCTGCGCTTGGCGATGCCGAACTCACGAGAATTGGTCGACGGCCAGCGATGGAGAAGCGCCGCAAGCGCCGCGTCCGGACCCTCAATGCGCTCACGCATGCCGTCGCCGATCCGGACGTATACCGGTGGCTTCCAAGTGACATGGAAGTCGATATTGATAACCTTTTCCATTGCAGACCTCATTGCCAGGTTTCCCCGACAACCGCCTTCAGCTGTCCGAGTTCCCAAGCCGTAATGGTTGGTCCGTTATCGGACAGCTTGGAAGAGAACATGGGGAGAAGGTCGTGATCGTTGAGATCTTACACGAGCGTCGATACGGACGGATTCGCTGGAGTGTGCAGTCTGAGCGACGGCGTCCGCGATGACGCCAAGTTCGTGCAGCGGCGGTGGAGCTACATTTCCGGTCAGAGGGTGGCACGGAGGTCGGACAGGCAGGAGGTTGGTCGAAAAGCCGGAACTCCGCGGATTATCCAACCGGGCGGGTGATCATCAGCCAGAGAATTGCCAGCACCGCCGCGAAAGCCGGAAAGCCGAAATAGAACCAGGTCCAGAACAGCCGATGGTATCGCGCCGGCAGCGGCTCACCGTTGGCCGCTGCTCCCTTCGCAATCTTGCGCATCTCCATCTGCATCCAAACGACTGGTAACCAAAAAGCACCCGTGATGAGATAAAGAACGATCGACCAAATGAGCCAGCGCTCCCAAAGGGAATAGCCGACATACCAGGCGAGTGCTATGCCGGTGACCGGCTGAGCGATCACGGCCGTTGTTGTGAAGACGAAATCCGCAATGACCACGATCCTCGCGACGGCGGCCACGGTCGCTGCATTGCCGGTGCGATGCGCGACCAACATGAAAAAGGCGATGCCCGCGCCGGTGCCGAGGAGAACGGTGGCGCCGATGATATGCAGGAATTTCAGCACGAAATAGGTCATCGCTCCTCCAGGATTGCGAGAGCAACCAGGTGCAACACGAGGATCGGCCATATCTTTGTCAACGGGCCAAGCGGCTCATTCCATAACTCTGGCAATATCGCGGTGCCGGCCGCCGCATAGAAAAGTGACAGCAGGATAGCTGCGTAAAGGCCCCACCGCGCAGTGCGGCGTATGGCGATGGCGCATCCTATCGCGATGTCCGCAAGTGCCCCGGCAATAACGGTTGGTACCGCCAAACTACCTGCCCCGCCCCCCATCATCAGCTTGACACCCTGCTCGAAGCCCGATGTCAGCGAAATTATTCCCGTCGATATCCAGAAGAGGGGCAGCAGCACAAAAGTGACGGGCTTCAGGAAGTAGAGTTTTGCAAACCAACGCTCCTGAACCGAAACCGGGCGACGTGCCAAGGCATCGTCCAACGACGATGGCCGGATACCCGTTGCGTCGATCCATTCGCTGGGATCACCGACGGCGCCGCGGACGATCTCCCTTGCGGCCGTGGTTCGAACCGGCGGCCGCCAGCCCAGCAACCCGGCAAAATCGCCGAGCCAATAGAGAAGGCTGGCGAGCGGGCGGGGCAGCAGATAGCGCTTGGCCGGAGGCCAGCCAAGCCATCTGCGGTATCGCGCCACAATCTCTTCAAACTCGAGCGCCTGCGGGCCGACGATTTCGAGCGCGATTTTAGACGGGGCCGTTTTGTCGAGCAGCCGAATGACGGTTTCGGCGACGTCGTCGAGCTGCACCACCTGAAGTTTCCCGGTCGATGGCATCACTGGCAGAAACGGCAGCGCCGCAAGTCCGCGAAACAATGCACTGGAGCCGAAGGCCGCATCACCAAGGATCACGGACGGACGCAGTATTACCCAGTCGAGATCCGTCTCCATCAAGGCCATGTCGCCGGAAAGTTTCGTCCGCGAGAACGTCGATGGCTGCTGCCGATCCACTCCAATTGCCGAGAAATGAATCACACGGCGCACGCCGGATTGCTCGCATGCGAGGAACAGCGCTCCCGGTCCCTGCGCGTGGACGCCGGCCATGTTGTGGGTCACTCCGTCCTGCAATGCCCCGGCGCAATTGACGACGGCGTCCATTCCCTCGAGATGATGCAGCCAGGCAGAGGGCGCCACTGCTTTGGCCACATCGACTTCAACCCAACTGCCGGTGCCTTCAACCGGCCGTTTTCCAGGACGCACCACACAGATGATATCATGTCCGCATGCCGCTAGCCTGGCGCAGACGGCACAGCCAACAAGACCTGTTGCACCGGTAACAAGGATTTTCATACGGACGACCTTCGCACTCAAAAGCCCCGAACCTGTGAGTTCAGGATTTCGTTCCAGTGCCCTTCCTCGTGACAATGATGGGATAAGTTTTGAATTGCGTCGACCCAGCAATTCCGAGTGCTTGAGTTCCCAGATCGCGTCTGCTCGATGCGGCGAGTTGGACGGAAACGCACCCTCATTCTCCGTCATCCCAAGGACGATGGCCACAGCCGATAACGCCGGCGTTGGTCCTCGGGTCAAGCCCGAGGACGACGGAGGGGTGAACCTTCTGCCGACACAGTATGCGCGCGCCTCCATAAAGGCGCACGCACCGACATCGCAAGCCTTAGCGGAAACCGCCGCTCGCGACCAGCCGTTCGCCGGTCAGCCAGCGGGCATCGTCGGAAGCGAGGAAGACGGCAACATCGGCGATATCGTCCGGCTGGCCGATGCGGCCGAGCGGCGTCTGGTCGGCCATGTTCTGTTCGAGATCGGAGCCGATGACGCCGGCCGTGTGGGTGCCCTCGGTCTCGACCATGCCCGGCAGAATGGCGTTGACGCGGATCTTGCGCGGGCCAAGCTCCTTGGCAAGCACGCTGTTGATGCCCTCGACGGCGCCCTTGGTGCCGGTGTAGACGGCAGTGGCCGGCAGCCCGATGCTGGTGACCACCGAGGAGATGTTGATGATGCTGCCGCCCTCGCCGAGATGCTTGGCCGCTGCCTGGGTGGTCAGGAGAACGCCGAGAACATTGACGTCGAACATGCGGCGATAGTGCTCCTCGGTCACCTCGCCGATCGGGGCGAATTCATAGACGCCTGAGTTGTTGACCAGCACGTCGAGCTTGCCGAATTCCTTGACCGCGGCATCGACCACGCCCTGCGCCTGCTCGGCTTTGGAAACATCGCCCTGCACCGCGATGGCCTTGCCGCCGGCCGCACCGATCGCCTCGACCACGGCCTCGGCTCCGGCCTTGCTCGAGGCGTAATTCACCACCACTTCAGCACCTTCAGCCGCCATCGCTTTGGCAATCGCGGCGCCGATGCCCTTGGAGGCTCCCGTGACCACTGCGACCTTTCCTGTGAGCTTAGCCATTTCTTGTTCCTTCTGATCCGGATGACCGCCGGAATTGACGGCCTTGTTCCGTAGTTCAGAAATTCGGAACTGTTGATCTCGATGTCAAGTGGCCCTATATAAAATTCATGCGACCGATTTTTCACCCCGCCCTGGAGGACATAAAACCCGAGGCGATCCTCTATGCGCTCTCCGATCCGGAGCGCGTCGCGATCTTCGCCAAACTCGCCGGCACCGCCTGCGGCGGCACCTGTTCGGCGCTCGCCGATCTCGGCGACCGCGTCATTCCGAAATCGTCGCTGTCGAACCATTTCAAGGTCCTGCGCGAATCCGGCCTGATCCGCAGCGAGCGCCAGGGGGTGGAGATGCGCAACCAGACCCGCTGCGCCGAACTCGACGAGCGCTTTCCCGGCTTGGTCAGGGCGATTCTGACGGCTTACGGACAGCTTCCCGAGCAGCTGAAGACGGGTTGACGGACCTTGAATACCTTCGATGGGTGCTGCCGGTGCAGGCCTGGGTCCTCGGGTCAAGCCCGAGGACGACGGAGGGTGGGGAGGCGATTGCGGCAAACGCAGACCCCTGGCAAAACCAGGACATCGCGCTTTCTGATCTCACCGCCAAACTTCATCACTCACCGTTAGCCGACGCGCCATCCGCTGCGAATTGGCAGAACGTACCTTCAAACTCCGTCATCCCGGCCCTGCGCCTCAGTCCCTGAGTCTGGGATCCATGCCCGGCTGATCGAGACTTGCCGACGCGTTATAAGGTTTTGGCAGAAACTTATAACGAAGTGAAATGAGGACTTCGCAGCCTATGCAATATGGAAGTCATGTTGCCCTCCTGAAGCCATTGTGATGTCGCTGCCATTGCCGGCCAACGGCTACGCAGCCCTGCCGGCGCCGCCTAAGGCGGTTGCCATTCGTCGTCGCGCAAAAAGTTAACGAGATCGCGCACTCGGCTTGCGTCACCCCGGGGCTTTGAGCCATGGGTCCCGGTTGCGTGCGGCATATCCCCTTCTCCCCGTCAGAACGGGGAGAAGGTGCCGGCAGGCGGATGAGGGGTAACACGCATCGTCCGGCTTTTTTCACACCTCAGCGGACGCGACCGCGGCGCTGATGGCGTCTGCGAGTTCCCGCGCAATTTAGTTAGAACACAACCATACGTATTTGCCTTTGGTTTAAGTTCCGCTGCTAGTGATTGCGCATCGCGATCGGGTTGTGACACAGCCACCACGGGAAGGCCGCCTTTGCATGTTGCATCATTTCATTGCTAACCGATCCGCCAATTTCGGAATCATGGAGGCGGCACAGGGATGATCAGAGTTTGTTCGTTGGTCGTAGCGTGTCTGCTGGCCGTGTCCGGCGTGCTGTTCAGATCTTTCTGGTTGTCCGAATGGGGTGTGCCCAGCTTCATCTTCCTCGCGTGGCTCCTGGGCCTCGGCTTGGGGTGGGGAGGAAAGGACAAGCCGTACTCGATCCGCTTCGGGTTCATCTGCGCCAGCGGCATCGCGCTCGTCCTTCTGGCCACGGTCTACGTCCACCGCTATTTCGGCATCGCCCTGTTGCTCGCGCTCGTTTATCTCGGCGCCAAGACGAAATTCTTTGAACGCCAGTGGGGAGCCGCTCCGACCGGCCGGACGGGCAACCAGCAGCAATGAGCCCCTAGTTGCAG
Source organism: Rhizobium sp. NXC14 (assembly GCF_002117485.1). Classification (NCBI taxonomy): domain Bacteria; kingdom Pseudomonadati; phylum Pseudomonadota; class Alphaproteobacteria; order Hyphomicrobiales; family Rhizobiaceae; genus Rhizobium; species Rhizobium sp. NXC14. The sequence continues at coordinate 1,110,363 of NZ_CP021030.1, read as the reverse complement.
GGAGGCATTGTCACACTCGAGTCGAACTTCACCGGTGGAGCACCCTGCCCGCCCTGCCTTACCAATCCGTAAGTTGCCGCCAGACTGTCGTCTCGGCTAGATCTTGCCGCACCAGGCATGTCGGGAGCGGCCGATGCGAATCCTGCTGATCGAGGACGATACCAAGACGTCCGATTATATCGCCAAGGGCTTCTCCGAGGCCGGGCATGTCTGTGACGTCATCGGCGACGGCCGCGACGGGCTGTTTCAGGCGCAGCGCGAGGCCTATGACGTCATCGTCGTCGATCGCATGCTGCCGGGCCTCGACGGCCTGGCGATCGTGCGTTCCCTCAGGGCTGCCAAGGTCGGCACGCCGGCGCTGTTCCTGACCTCGATCGGTGGCGTCGACGATCGGGTCGAGGGGCTGGAGGCCGGCGGCGACGATTATCTCACCAAACCCTTCGCCTTCTCCGAGCTTCTGGCGCGCGTCAATGCACTCGGCCGTCGCCCGCCGGTGCAGGAGCAGCGCACCGTCTTGAAGGTCGCCGATCTCGAGCTCGATCTGATCCGGCGAGAGGCGCGGCGCGCCGGCCAGGTGATCGAGCTGCAGCCGCGCGAATTCACCCTGCTCGAGGTGCTGATGCGCGGCGAAGGCCGGGTCATCACCAAGACGATGCTCTTGGAGCGGGTCTGGGATTTCCACTTCGACCCGAAGACCAGCGTCGTCGAGACCCATATCAGCCGCCTCAGGGCCAAGGTCGACAAGCCGTTCCAGGTCCAGCTCCTGCATACGATCCGCAACACCGGATACAGCCTGCATGCGCCTCGACCAGCATGATTTCAGGCCCATCGGCCTGAAAATCTCAAATCCTGTTCGCAATTTAAAGAGTAAGAGCATGATGTCTTCCGAAAACCGCGCACACTTTTCGGCATCATGCTCTAGCTTGCGCAGGAGCACGCCGTTTCGCCTGGCCGTCACCTTCGGCGTGCTCTTCGTCGTCGCCTTCGTCTTCAGCGGCGCGATCATCTATCACATGCTCAGCCTCGGCCTCGGCCGCGATGTGGACCAGTCGCTGAGCGAGATGAATTCACTGATTGTCTCGACCTATCAGCCTGGCGACACCGAAGATCTGATCAACACGCTGAACAATTATGCAAGCTTCCAGTCGACCTCCGACGGGCTCTATTCGCTGACCGATGCCGGCGGGCGCAAGCTTGCCGGCAATTTCGCGGCACCCCGCATCCCGAACGGCGTCTATACTGTCACCTCGGGCGATGTCGGGCTCAAGGGGCATGAACGCTACCGCATGCAGGTCTCGACGATCGGCCCCTACAGCCTTGTCGTGGCCGAGAACTTCAACGATGCCGACGAGATGCTGCGGATCGTGCTGGTCAGCTTCGAATGGGCAGCCGCCATCGTGGTGGCGACGGCGATCGGCGGCGGCGTCTTTCTCGCCGTTCGCGCCCAGGCACGGCTGGACCGGGTCGCCAACACCATGAACGAGGTCTCCCACGGCGCGCTCGACGCCCGCATTCCGATCACCGGCAACGGCGACGATCTCGATACGGTGGCGATCCAGATCAACGCCGCGCTGGAGCGGCTGCAGCGATTGGTCGAGAGCATGCGGCAGGTGAGCGCCGATATTGCCCATGATCTGAAAACGCCGCTCAACAGGCTGCGCCTGACGCTCGATGCTGCCGCGGCCGGAAACGAGCAGCAGGCGGATGTTTCGGCTCTGCTCGACGAGGCGCGGAATGAGAGCGACCGCATCAACGCCACCTTCGAGGCGCTGCTGCGCATTTCCCAGATCGAGGCCGGCGCCCGCAAGGAGCGTTTCCAGCAGACGGATCTCGACGCCGTGCTCACCGTCATCTCCGAGGTCTATGTCGATGTCGCCGAAGACGCGGGGCAGTCGTTCCGGATCGCCGGGCGCGCGCCTGCCGTCATCTGGGGCGACCGCGATCTCCTGACGCAGATGATCGCCAACCTGGTGGAGAACGCGATCACCCACTGCCCGGCCGGAACCGGCATCACGCTTTCGCTCCGCCGCGACGGCAGCCGCGCCCTTCTCTCGGTCGCCGATACCGGCCCCGGCATACCCGCCGAGGAAAGGGACAAGGTCTTCCGGCGGCTCTACCGGATCGACAAGAGCCGCACGACGCCGGGAAGCGGCCTCGGCCTCAGCCTCGTCAAGGCGATCGCCGAGTTGCATTCGGCCGAGATTGCGCTGACGGACAATTATCCCGGCCTTCGCGTTTCGATCGCCTTCCCATTGATGCCGGAGAAATCCTGAGCCGCCATGCCGCGAGCCTGACGAAGCGGGCAACAAAACGGCGGATTTCGGCCGCAGCGCGAAAGGGCAGCACGCTCCAAGGCCTCCGGCGGCCGAGCCGGTAGGCCGAAAGCCCCGCCTGGATCTGCGAGCAGGGATCGGCCCTTTGGCTCACCGGCAGCGGATCGACGAAGCAGGCGCGTAGCCCCTCATCGAACTCCAGGTCGAAGGCGAGATCATAGGGCAGCCGCATCGGCAACATCGCCCCGACAATCCAGCCCGCCGCCTTGCGGTTGATCAGATAGGCGCCGGAGCCCTTCTCGCGGGTCAGCGCGATGGCGAGCGAGCGGGCGGCGGTCAGCGGCTCGACCCGGTGCTTCCGCCCGGAATTGACCGTCGAGAGCCGCAGAATGTCCCACTGCGCCTCGTGCTGGAGGGCGGCCTCGAGCAGCTCGGCAAAATCATCATCGAAGTCGAGGTCGTCTTCGAGGATGAGCGCGAATTCGGCATTGCTGCCGAGGAAGCGCCTGGCGCATACGACATGGCTGAGATAGCAGCCGATCTCGAAAAGGTTCGGCCGGCGGCCGTGCCGGCGGAGATAGGATCTCTCGTCGAAGTCGGGATGCGGCAGGCTCAACCCCGCCCCGTCGACGGCCGCCACGCGCTCATAGGCAAGGCCGAAGCCTGACAGCAGCCGCTCCATTCGAAACCGTCGCAACGGCGCGCGGTCGAGATTGATGAGATAGGTATTCACCCGCAGGCTGACCGGATGAAAGGCAGGCATAAGGGCGGCAGGTGTGGCGCGCATATTCATGAGACTTGGCCTCGACTTGGCAATGACGACGCCAAGCCTGCGCTGCCAATCTCACCGGGACTTCGCCTGAATCATACATTTTCGTAAGCTGCGCCATCGCCGGCCAGAGCGATGCATTCTTACGGATTGGTATTGTCCCGGCAAAAAGCCCGTAAGAATGCCGCGCTAGATCTCGCTTGCTGCACGCAATGGGTCACTTCCCTTCCCGCGATCATGACATCAATCACGCCTTCGATGACGACGGCGACCCATTGCGTGCCGCGCCGGAGTCAGAAACTCGCGTCGGCCGGAACCCCTAATTTCCGGCATGACGCTCGATCGAGTGGGCGAGGTCGATCCATTGAGGGCGATTGTCCCACCAATGAACGTGATCGGGCGCAGGAAAGGACGGATCGGCGAATGTGCCGGCCGCGATGACGACGGTGCCGGGGAAGTATGCGCCGGATCTGGAAAATCCGCCCCCACCGCAGATCCGGCAGAAGGCTTTCATCACATCCGGTACGGTTTCGCCTAACCATAGGGAATAGTCTCCCGAAACGATCCGGACATCTTCCTCACGGAACCATACATTGTGGGCGAGAGCGCTACCGGATGCGCGCTGGCAGCGCGTGCACGTGCAGACGTGATTGTGCACCGGATCGCCATCGACCTCCAGGCACAGGGCGCCGCAGATGCACTTGGCATGAAAGACTGGCATTTGGCTCATTCCATGTTGAAACCGTTGTTTTACGCTCGCTCGCCTGTCGGGCGGCCCGGATTGAACGAGATGGCGACCTTTTTTGCTCTGATGAAGCCGTCCAGGCCGTAGCATGGGATAAGTTCAATTTCGATATCGCGGGGGTCTTCAGGCATGGCATAATAGCAGGATCGACCTCTGTCGATCGCATAGCGGAGGACTAATCCCGCAATGACGTTCTGGCCGCTAAACCCATCCAGTTGAAGATCCATGACCCCTTCGAGCCTAAACGTCACTACGGCGTGCTTATCGAGGACGATATAACCGTTGAGATCAACATCGTCGGTCATGATCCAGCCATGAATTTTCAACTCACTCGCGCCGGTTCGGTTGAGGGAAAGGCTGATGATTTCCGCGTCGTGGAAAGTTGGCTGTTTACCAAACCACGCCAGCAATTCTGCCCCCCGGGCAAATCAGAATAGATCATGGACGACCCGAACGAAAAGTTGCTGGCGTCAGCATAGCAATTCAAGATGGCGTAGCAACGGAAACTGAAGCCACAAAGTGACCGAAATTAGCAGCGGCGCCCCTTCTGCGATCGATCAAAATACTTCGTCGGCTCGGGAACAACGGGCTCCGCCGATCGTAAGGTTTGTGGGCCGTGCGGAGGTGCTTATAACACAGCCATGCACTTCGATACTCTGTGCGGCCCACTCCGGTCAAAGCCAGGACGCGTCCATAGGTTTGGAAGCGCCCACGCCATTACCCACTTCCGATCGGCTTCGCGATTGGAGCCGCACCCGCACCCTCCGTCATCCCAGGCCTTGAGCCTGGGATCCATGCCCGGAGTTGGAGATCAGCGTGGATCCTCGGGTCAAGCCAGCGGGCGAGGCACTGCTTGCCGACGGTGAGCAGCGCAAACAACTGCAGCCGCGTGCGTGGCTGTGTGGATCCCAGGGTCAAGCCCTAGGATGACGGAGTGTGGGGTTGGCCTTGTTGCCCAACGCACCGCCGGTGCCGATTGCGCCCGCTGTTGCCGGAGCGACCGCGGGTGAAGCGCGTGAGGCGCGGCTTTTGGCGTGGTACCGCCGGCCAGCGTGAGGCGCCGCCTTTGCCGGAACGTCGTCGCGCCGACGCCGCCTATCTCTCCCGGCACCACTTCTCCTCCGTCATCCCAGGCCTTGAGCCTGGGATCCACGCGGGCGAGGCACTGCGTGCCGATGGTGTGCGACGCAAACAACTGCAGCCGCGTGCGTGGCTGTGGATCCCAGGGTCAAGCCCTGGGATGACGGAGTGTGGGGTTGGCCTTGTTGCCCAACGCACCCGCCGGTGCGGACGGAGGATGAGGCACGCTCTGGGGCCGACACCCATATTACCCAACCTTCGCCCTCCTTAGCGCGATCAAGCCCCGCCGCAGCCACAGCAGTTGCTGCGGCGGCATCTGGCGCAGGTGTTCGTAATCCATCACCGCCACGTTATAGACGGTGCTGCGCACCTGCGGCCCGTCCTCGCAGCGCAGAAGGACGGCCTGCAGTTCCATCATGCGGTTGCTGGCCTTGCGGGCGCGGTCGGCGAGGCTTTCGGTCACCTCGCCTTCATGGCCCTTGACGGCGAAGAGCGACTGGGCCCTCGGGCTCGGGGCCGGGATGCCGGTCGTCTTGTGGTAGCGGGCCATGACCTCGGCATAGTCGTCGCCGGCCTGGCGCTGTTCGTCAGTGATCAGACCATCGAGGAACATGCGGCCGAGGGTATAACCGGCATAGGGGCTCCTGACCGTCTCGTCATCAACCGTCCTGCCGAAGCCGTGGATACGCCGGCGCGCCGCCATCGCGACGCTGATATTCTCCTTCTCGGTTTCGAAGGGCTTGATCTTGCCGCAGGGGAAACGCTCGACATTGGCCTTGCGCGGCCGGCCGGCGCCCTTGTTTGCCCGCTGTATCTTCACCTTGGTGGCCTTGCCGCCCATGCTGATTATCCTTCCTATCGAATGATGCCGTTTCGCAGCGCGGCGGCGACCAGGGCGGTCTCCCTGAACACGCCGAGTTTCGCCTTGGCATTGGCAATGTGGGTGTTGACGGTGATCGGCGAGATGCCGAGGATGGCGCCGATCTCTGCGGCGGTCTTGCCTTGCGCCATCCAGCCGATGATCTCTCGCTCGCGCGGGGTCACAGCACTGGTCACGGCACTCATGACGCCGGCCCGTCGATCGTCGGCACGCGCGGCATCGTCACCTCGGCGCCGGACAGCGTCACCCGCCGCACCCGGTCGGGATGGCTTATCGGTGCGGGCGTCGCGCTGGCGACCGCCAGCGTCTTGCGCGGGTCCTGCCTCGGCGGAAACCGGTCGCGGTTGCGATGCGCCATGTTGATGACGGTGTTCTTCTTCGAGCCGAAGAGTTCGGCGATTTGACGTGCCGACAAGCCCTCCTGCCAGAGCTTCTGCGCCTTGACGATCTTGTCTTCCGTCCAGAACAGATCTCTCATCCCACTGCCTCCTGTGCGTCTCGTGCGGCCCTTGCGATGACCGGATTGTCGGGAAACATCTCAGCCAGCGCCCGCTTGGCGCTGCGGCTGCCTGTCTCAGCAGCCGCATCTTGTGGGCGGCGACCTTCGGCTGCGGCGGTTCGGGCGGCGCCTCGACGCGCGGGCGGCTTTGCGCTTCCATCACCGCCTGCTGCTGGCGGGCAATTTCGGCAAAGCTCGCCGCGCTCGGGGCAAAGGCGCGGTTATGGTCCCTGACCTTGCCTGACAGGAACAGCTTGGCGGCGCGCCAGACCGCCTCTGCCGCAATGCCGTCGATGGCGACGAGATAGGCGCGGATCTGCATGTCGGGATCAATGCCGGCGCAGGCCGGAAAGCCCGAAAGCATCCCCGCTATGATCTTCACCGGAGAGGAAATCTCTTGCGGCATCGACCGTTGTCCTTCTGCCCGTGCTTGCATTGATCGACCCGGCTTCCCTCGCCTTTTCATTTAAATACCAATCGGATTTGATCGCCCGCCAGCCGCGCAGGATCTGCATCTCGGCGGCTTCGACCGGGTTGCCGGTCTTGAGATATTCCTTGAGCTGGATCCTCGCCGCATAGGCCGTCAGCGGCTTCTTCAGCGTGCGGCTGCGATGCTCGATGATCGCAGCCGCCAGCTCCTGCCCGAGCACGGGGCTGAGGATCTCCATGATGTCCTTGCTCATCTCTGCCTTTTCCATGCGATTGCTTTTCCGCTCGCGACGTGTTGCCGTCGTCATACCGGGAGCCTCGGCCGCCCTCGGGCGAAGTTGACCAGGGCGCCCGGCCTTACTGCGCGGCCGGGAAAACGCCGGACCGCGCGGCCGTCATGATCCTGCTGGGCGGTGTCGCCCTTCTCGGCGCTGCGAAGACGGTGAATCTCGCTTTCCACCGCAGGCACCGGCACGCCGAGGATGGCTGCGATTTCGATATAATCCCGGCCGGAGCGGAAGAGCTCGAGGGCGTTCATGTGAGTGGCTTGATGCGCCGGGGCGGTGCTCATCGTTTGATCTCTTTTCATTCAATCCGCGGCCGAGGCCTTCTCGCAAAGCGGGCGCCGGCGAGATCGTTTGTCTCAAATCTTGTGGAAGGTGCCGGCGTCGCCGAGGGAGCGCGGCGACGCCAGCTGCCGATAGCCTTCAGGGAGGAGTGAGGCTGTCGGAATTGATCATCGGCGGAGAGCTGGGGAAGACCGGCGTCTGCCGCATCTCTTCGGGCTCGGTCTGCCGGCCGCAATTTTCGCAATGGCGCTCGATCACCTCGGCGATCGACAGCGCCCTGCCGCAGCGCGGGCAGCCGGTGTAGCGGACATTGGCAATGCCTGAAAGCAGGGGCCGGTTGTTGATGTAATCAGTGCTTGTCATGGGCATAAGGGTACGTAAAATACCTCGCACGTCAAGCGATTTAGGGGATTACATGTACCTTTTTTTAGGGTATTATTTATATCATGTTGAAAGATCAGGAACAATTTGAGCGCGAAGAACGCGCAAAGCGTCTGGTCATGGCCAGGAAGAACGCGGGCTTTGCCGGGCCGAAGGCGATCGTCGATCGTTTCGGCTGGAACGCCAATGTTTACAAGGCGCACGAGTCGGGCCGGAACGGCTTCGGCATCGCCGACGCGAAGAAATATGCCAAGGCGTTCAGGGTCAATCTCAACTGGCTGCAGTTCGGAACCGGCGATGCGCTCGATCCGGAGGAGCGGCCGGTTTCCGTCGCCGACGTGCCGAAGATCTCCTGGGTCAGCGCCGGCCAGCTGACCGAGCAGGCGCCGATCACCGACTTCTCCGAATTCCCGACCGTCGCCGCGCTCGATCTGCCCGACGGCGACTGGATCGCGCTCGAGGTCGAGGGCAATTCGATGAACAAGATCTCGCCGCCAGGCTCGATCATTTTCGTCAACCGCCGCGACAAGCGCCTGGCGCCGAACGCGCTTTATGTCGTCGCCGACGAGACCGGGGCTGCGACCTACAAGCGCTACCGCCCGAACGACAATCCGCCCTTCCAGCCCGCCTCCTACGAGGACGTGCCGCCGCCGGAATTCCACGGCGCCGTCACCATCGTCGGCCGCGTCCGCCGGTCGGTGATCGAGATGTGAGAGCAAGGCTCTTCAAAAAATATAAATCTAATCTGTGACTTAACGCTTACCGTTGCAGCAAAATTCCAACCACTTCCCAAACAGATTCAAGATCATCCGCCCGTCTTCACGAGCCGGCAGGATCTGGTTCCAAATCGCGACACTTGCCGTGCTGATCACCGCTTTCGGCGCCACGCAGGCGATCCTGCTTTGTGGTGAACCCCTCACAACGAAGACGGCTCTCAAGACCGAAGCCCGCTCTACCCGGGCTCCACTCGCCCCGCGCAAGGTGCCTGCAGCGACCTCGCTGCACTGACGCGCCTGCAAACAACCGCTTCGAGCGCAGGCGTCCGATCCAAAGGCCGCGACGCGCCGCAGAGCGGATCATCGCCCGCCCCGCGCGCCTGCGATATCCGGATCTCTCTCACTCCCTCTCTCTTCCATCTCTTTCCAGTTCCTGAAGGCTGGTGAGGGAGGGTTCCGGCCAAAGCTTCCCCCTACCCCATGAGCAAAGCCCATGAGGCCGGGAGAGCATTGGCCATGTCCTGAAGGCCGGAGCCGGGATGGGACACGTGCCAGAGGGGCCACTCGCTTCGCCCTCGTCCTGATTTTCTGACAGCGCACTTAAGGACTTTCGCTTCCCGCGCCGCTGGGCTTCGTCAGCTCGGGAGTTGCACCCGGTCGCCCAATCATCTGGTCGAGACATACGCCTACGATTCGTACCTCGTCAATCTGTAAGGTATTTTCTGTACCTTTTTTGATTGACGATTTGGGGTATGTTATGTACCTTTTCCGATATGCCGACCGGCCGGCACGAGAGGGCAGAGCAATGCAGCATATCCGCAGGATCGAGACCGAGCAGAGCCGGCGGGACGCCCGCTGGAATGCGGTGCGAGGGCTCGACGACTGCGATGCCTATATGGCCAACGAGGCCCAGCGCATGGGCGCCCTCGGCTTTGCCTATCTCGGCCGCCCCGAACATTCGGTCCGCGGCCCGTCATGGCTGCGCGGCGCCACGGCCAGCGTCGAGGCGCATTACCGTTATGCCCGCGAGATCATGGGCATCACCGATCGCGATCAGCTCTATGCCTGAGGGAGAAACCGACATGTCCGCCGATTGCATCATCAAAGCCTTTTCCGGCTGTACCTGCCCGCCCGGCCAATGCGGAGAGAAGCCCATTATCCCGGCGCCGGTCACCTTCGTCTCCTGGCGGCTCCAGGCTATCACCTGCATCGCCTTCGGCTTGCTGGCGGCGATCGTCTCGGCCGCCTGGATGCAGCCGCAACTCAAGAATCCCGACCTCGATAATCGGAAGCAAGCATCATGGAAGTAAGCGAATGGTTTTCGAAGCGCCGCTGGTCAGGAGCTGAACTTGATGTCGCTCGCCTTCGCCGCGGTGATGAAGGCGCGGCGCACCTGCTCGGGCTCGGCGACATCGTTGAACACATCGAGCACCAGCAGCTCGGCGGCCTTGGCCGCCGGCGTCTGCTCCGGCCAGTCGTTCAGCAAGGCATTGCCGGCCTGAACGACGTTGTAAACGGTCCTGGTCTTGCCGTTGATGGTGATCTTCACCGGCTTGAAGCTTCGTCTCCTGCTCATGATGCAGCCCCTCACGCGGAACACGCGACTCAACGAGCGGCGCTCGAACTCGTTCCGGTTGCGATGACTATCTCACATCTAATTGTCGCCGAGCGAATCAACTTGCGGGCAGCCAGACGTTCGAGAGCCAGAAAAACGTGGCGACCGATTTTTGGGTCGACCGCCTGACGCACGGGAGACGGGGGGTTTAGCAAATCTCGTTGGAGGGCCCACTGAATAGATATCAGTCCTGAGTTGTAAATAATCTGCACCTCGGAGTATAAAGCTGCAATCTTACGGCTACTCATCTCTATATAGCCGCCAGACTAGCATTCACGATAGTATTAATCATTGCAATAAATATTGATTTGTGTAAAGTAACTGCACAGCGCCCAGACGCGCAATGCCTAAGGAAACACCCCCCTTTCTTAATCCCCGCTTTCGCGGGGCTTTCTTTGTCAAGTTGAATCTCCGGAGGCGGTTGGACCTATTCTGGGCTTTTCCTTGGAGCGCGGAGTGCTGTTACCGCGGCAGCTCCGCCTTTCCATCACGCATATTGGCTCCACGAAATCATGACCACGGAAGAGATCAAACGGTGTTGTGCGCATGCAAGCGCGGAGCTTACAGCAGGCAGCAAACGCTTTCTAAGCGGTCCGCATGATCACTCGATCCGAAAATGAAAAACCCCGCCGTGGCGGGGTTTCTAGCTGGTCGGAGTGGAGTGATTCGAACACTCGACCCCCACGTCCCGAACGTGGTGCGCTACCAGACTGCGCTACACTCCGTGACCAGCGGCGCTTCTATAGAACAGCCTATCTGGTTGCACAAGCGCCAAATTTCAAAAAGGCGACGGATTTTTCGACCGGTTGATGACAGAGGCCGGAATGGGCCGCTGCTGCAAAAAGACACACTCTGAGCAAATCGAACGGAAGTGCAAAAGGGGCAATTTTCTTTTGCCGGGTTCCGCGCTAAAGGGCTCGGCGGGACAGGCGAAACCGCCGTGACGGCGGCTTCGCGGCCAATGCGCTAGAGATCAGGGACGACACGATGAAACTCCGCACCATTACCGCGGCCGGGCTTGCAATTGCGCTTGCCGGATGCACGACCATTCCTTCCGCCGGCAATCCGATCGAGGCCCGCTGGGTCGGCAAATCGGCCGGCGTCTTCTTTGCCGCCTACGGGCCGCCGATCAGCGATCGCGAGGAAGGTGCGAGCACCATCTACACCTGGCGCGGCGGCTACAAGACCGTGCGCATTCCGGCGAAATATGCCGAGGGCGCCGACGGCAAGCGCGGCAAGCAGATCGCCGCCGCCCGCACCGCCTATCTGCGCTGCCAGGCCGAAATCACCACCAATTCCGATTACACGATCCGCGACATCCGCACCGTCGCCGACATTCCGGGCGTCAACGGCCCGTCCTATTGCGCAGAGTTCCTGGCGCCCGAACAGAAATAACGGACGCTTCGTCCGGCACATGGAGACAGGCGGCCAGGGTGCCGCCTGTTTTCGTTTGGGGCTACAAGTCTAGCCTCAAAGCATCCGCACGAGGGGCAGTTGCGGATCGTTTCAGGGACGGGGACGGGGTCGGGCACGGAGTCACCGAGCCAATGATGAATTTTGGTTGTGCCGCGAGGCCCCCTTGCATGTTCAATTCGCGCTGATTGATGATCGGTGCGCACTCCGGCGGATGGCCATCCGCCGGAGTGCGGACGGCCGGGACCGCAGGCCCCTTGGCTTGAACCGGGGATGAGATTGGTCCGGCCGTCCTCGCGTTTGTCCTGAACAGATGATGGGGAGCAAGTCCCGCATGCAAGGCAAGGTTTCGTTCCAAGAAGACGCGATGCCGGTAGTTTATGCCGGTGTGGACGTGAGTAAAGAGTGGCTTGATGTTCATCTGCATCCGCTGGGCGAAAGCCGGCGGTTTAGCAATGACAAGACCGGCATCGACCAGCTGAAACGGCTGCTGGCCGGGCATCGGCCCAAAAGCATCGTGATGGAGGCAACCGGTAAGTTCCATCGCCCCGCCCATCACTCGCTTTGGCTCGATGGCTTTGCCGTCGCCGTGGTCGATCCGTTGCGCGCGCGCATGTTTGCCCGCGCCTGCGGCTATCTCGCCAAGACCGATCGGCTAGATGCCCGTTTCCTGGCGCTCTTGGCCGAGAGCCTGCGCCCGCCGGCCGACACGCCGCCAAGTCCTCACATCGAGGCCTTGCAGGAGCTGGTCAATGCACGATCGGCAGCCAAATGCGACATCACCGCCCTGCAGAATCGCAGCAAGGCTGCCACCACTGCCTTTCTGCGCGGCGAACTCAACCGCCTTGTGCGACGGCTGGAGCAGCATGTCGAACGTCTCGACAAAGAGATCGAACGATGTGTCGGCGAGGATCCGCAGCTCTGCCGCAAGGCCGAGATCCTCACCTCCATTCCCGGCATCGGCCGCGTCACGGCCCTGGCCTTGATGGCCGGCATGGACGGGTTGGGGACATGTTCGGGCAAACAGGCCGCCATGCTGGCAGGGCTTGCCCCAATCGCGAACGACAGCGGTGCACGAACCGGACGTCGTTCCATCCGCGCCGGCAGGCCCACACCCCGGCGCGCGCTCTACATGGCCGCCTTGTCGGCATGTCGCTACAATCCCGCGCTTGCTCGTTTCGCAGACACGCTCAAAGCCACAGGAAAACCAGCCAAGGTCATCCTTGTCGCCATCATGCGAAAGCTGCTCGTGCTGGCAAACTGCCTTCTATCTCAGAACCGTCTCTGGACACCAAATCCGCCTTGACAGCCAACACAGATTCTCATCCGACCCTTCGGGCCACCTTCTCCCCGCTGGGGAGAAGGGAAAGCAAGTCGCTCCGACACTGGCAAACGAACCCGCCTGCTTGTAGGCACTTCATCCAATGGGGTGGATGGCGAAGCGCCACTCTCCCTCTTCTCCCCAGCGGGGAGCAACCATGTTCAATTTTTCCGGTATTGGGGCGTCCATTCGGTCTTTCGAAAGAGGATTGTGTTGGCGAGAACGATGAGTTTTCGGGCGACGGCTATAACGGCGCGCAGGTGCTCCTTTCCGCTCTGACGCAAGCGCGTGTAGAAAGCGGCGAGATCCGGATTGTGCCGGGTTGCCGTGAATGCGCACATGAACAGGCTCTTTCGCAGGCGTTCGCGACCACCCGGGATGCGGCGTCTGCCGTGATATTTTCCGCTATCGTCGTCATAGGGTGCGACGCCGGCAAGGGCGGCGATCTCGGCGCGGCTGGCATGGCCGAGTTCGGGCAGCCGAATGATCAAGCACAGGGCGCTGCGCAGCCCGATCCCCTTGATGGAGATCAGCAGATCGAGCCGTTGCGCCAAGTCGCAATCGTCGCGAACCGTCTTTTCGAGCCGCAGCAGATGGGCCTTGCGGCAGGTTTCGAGGCGGGCGACCTCGCGCAGGTGGCGGCGTTTGATCGCCTCCGACAAGGCGGTCTCGGCAAAGGTCTTGACCAGCGCGATCTGCTGCTCGATCTGTTCCAGATAGGTCAGTTCGGCGGCCAACTTGTCGAAGCGTGCGTCCGGCAGCGCCGGCAACTGCTCGAGACTTGCCGTGAACAGCGCAATCAGCACGGCATCGAGCCGATCGTTCTTGGCCCGCTTGAGCCGGCTCTTGGCAAAGAAGCGCAACTGCGCCGGCTGCAGACGCGCCGCCGGCCGCTTGCCGGCCCGCAGATGCGCCAGCAGCCGCCATTCATAGCCGCCGGAGGCTTCGAAGCCGATGCGGCTGACGTCATGCTCTCGAAGAAAGGCGTCAAGCGCCTTCAGGCCAGCGGTGTCGTACGTGACCCTCAGCCTTGCCTTACCGGGATGGAGGGCAATGTCGAGATGGCTTTTGCCGACATCGATTCCGGCACAAATCATGCTATTATCGGTCATCTTCGTCGTCCCTGTCTTGGATACGAACCCCAAGGTTCCTGCAACCACACGGGCCAGATGAAGAGCCGGTTGCGATCCTGCTCCCCACAGCCCAAAACGGCTAAGAAGGTGACGATCCGACAACCAGCTGCCGGGCGGGCGGCCACCCGCCCGGCAAGCATCAATATCCTACATTTTTTTCATCCAAGAAGGTGGCCCGAAGGGTCGGATGAGGGGGCCTCGCGGCACGACATCAATGACAGGAGCCGTCGTTGCCCGACGAGCCGTCGATAGGTCTCACCCCTCCGCCGGCCCGTAGAGGCCGAGCTGGTCGAGAAGCGCCCGCTGCCGGTCGGCATTTTCGACCAGGAGGGCGGTGTAGCGTTCGACGATCCGCGCGCGGTGATCCGGGTCGGAGACGGCGGAAAGCGCGCCTGTTATGGCGGCGATCCTTTCCGAGGTCTGGCGCAGCTCTTCCAGAAGCTCGGCCTTGCCGCCGGCCTCGGCGACCACCTGCTTCGTCACCTTGCCGATGCCGGCCGGCGTGCGGCTGCCGGCCGAGACGTAACCCTCCGGCAGGTCGCCCTTCAGATTGACGACCGACTTGAAGCGGATGACGTCGAAGATCTGTTCGACCGCCTGCTTGGCGCCGGTCACCCGTGAGGGATGGTCGGTGTCGGCAGCGGCATGCGGCAGCAGTTCGAGCTTACCCTTGTGGCGCTGTTCGAGCGGCAGGTAGGGCAGCATCGGGCCGCTGAGCGTGCCGGTCGCAGCGTCCCGGAACAGGTCGGCGTCGATTGCCGCATGCGCGATCTTGCCGGATGCCAGTGCTGCATCGAGCGCATTGGGATGGACGACTTCGCCGCGGTCGTAATTGACGAGCACCGCGCCGTCCTTCATGGCGGAGAGCACTTCTGCATCGACGGTGCCGGCATTCGAATAGACGCCGGTCGATGCATCCAGGCGGCCGAGGCCGATATGGACGGAGAGCACGTCGGCGCCTCTAGCCGCTTCGACCGGGCTTGCGGCATAGTCGAAACCCTCAGCCTCGATCCAGCGCTTGTGGTGCTCGCGGGCATAGATCGCCACATTCATGCCGAAGGCCTTGCCGAGCTTGGCGACTTCACGGCCGATATTGCCGTAGCCGAGGACGGCGAGCTTGCGGCCCTCAAGCTTTGCCGTCGGGAAATCCTTGAGCTGACGGCCCGTGTCGAAATCGCCGCCCGCGACCATGCGGTGCAATCTATCGACCGGCAAGTCGGGAACGACCTTCAGGATCGCCTTCATCACCATTTGGGCGGTCGCCCGGCTGTTGATCCCCGGCGTATTCATCAGGGCCGAAGTGCCGCCCTCGCCATTGCCGCCGCCCCAGGAAGCCGAGCCCATATTGCCGGTGCCGGCACCGATGCGCACGCCGCCGAGCGGGAAGACCGAGGCCTTTGGAATGAAGGTCGCCGCCGCGATCAGCGCGTCGTACTGGCCCTTGTCGGTCTGCGGCAGGATCTCCGCCTCGGTGCTGAGGTTCGGCTGATAGAAGAAGTGGATGCGGCCCTTTTCGAGGCCGGCGCGATCGCCGAGCGGACCGAGATGGAAGACGCCACCCTTCTCCTCGATATAGGCCTTGACCTCGCTGTAATCAGGCTCGCCGTCGGCGCCGAAACGCAGGCCCACCAGGTCGGCGATCAGCACCGTGTAAGCGCGGGTCGGATCGTCCTTGCGCAGGGCGCCTTCGGCTTTGACCGGCGCCTCGAAGGTCACGCCGTGCTTTGCCAGCTCCTCCTCGAGAACGACGATCTTGGCTCTGAGATAGGCATATTGCAGATTTTCCAGCAGTGCCACGACATCCTCCGGCTCGCGGATGCCGCCGACCCAGGCGCGGTAATCGCCCGGCGTGCCCGGGAAGGCATTGACGTAGCGGGCCGCGTCGAGGCCGGGCTCGTATTCGCCGTTCGGATGGGTGATGCCCTCATAACCCAGCAGCTGCTTCGACCGGGCGATGATCCGGGCGTGGATGTCGGCGTCGGTGATGCCGTCGTCCTCGACCTTCAGCAGCGTCACCGCAGCACCGCGGCGATCGGCATCGGTGACGGTCAATGACAGCAGCGGGTGCGACTTGACCCATTCGTCGATCACGGCGCGGTTGGCGGCGGAGCGGCGGTTGAGATCGACGACGGAGCCGACCCGGGCCTCAGACTGCAGCAGGCCGAAGGTGGTCTCGGCAAAGGCGAGCGCGCTGTAGGTGTTGATGACGCCGCCGAGCATGCGGTCCTCGGCGGCATCGTAGAACGGGCCGGCATCGACCGAGCGTTTGGCCGAAAACGGCTGCCGGGGATCGATCGGCGGCGCGATCTTCAGCTGCCGCGGGATCGCCCAGGCCGGATCCTGCTGGTTCTTCTCGATCAGCGCCAGCGCATGCGGGGTGAAGGAGGCGACGAAATAACCCGAAATGCCGCCGATCGCCTTCTGGAACGGCATGAACAGGCAGCATTTCGCCATCACGGCGCTGACCAGTTCCGGCTCCCACGGCATGGCCCCGAGCATCGAGGTGGCGTCGAACACCGCATGGCGGTTGGCCGGGTCGCCGTCGAGCCAGCTCAGGAGTTCGCGGATTTCGCGGCTGGTATAGGCGTTCGCCCCCGTCGTCTCGTGGCCGACGCCGACGAAGATCGAAACGCCGAGGTCGGCAAGTTCGGCTGCCGTCGGGATCACGCCTTCGGAGGCGGCGAAATGAATGCGGCTCTCGCAGCCTTTTTCGGCGAAGCGCTGCATCTCGATCAGCTGTGTGGCCCAGGACTGGCGGAAGAAGCCGGCGGCCTTCGACGGATTGCTCTCCGGCCGCGGCGTGTCGACATAGACGCGCTGGCCGGCGTCGTTGGCATTCATCAAATGCTGGATGCAGACGGTGAAGCCGCTATGGCCGCCGCCGAGCCCGACCGCCATGCGGTTGACCTTCGGGAAGCCGAAATAGCGATGGATCGCCCGCATCATGTCTGTCAGGATCTTGTCGGCCGGGTAGCCGCGATGCATGCTGCGAGAGATCTCGGCCGTGGTGAAGCCGCCGAGATCGTTGCCCCGATCGTCGAACTTGCGATAGGTCTTCTCGATCCAGGCGTCGAAGGCGATGCGCCGCAGGCGGCTGTCGACCTCGTCGGTCGTCGCATCGGTAATCGGCCCGACGCCGAAAAACGGGTTGGACGGCAGTTTTGGCGCACCCGACGCGGTCTGTCGAAGGGCGCTCAGTCGCTGTTCCTGCATCTGCGCAATTTCTGTCATTGCCTGCCTGTCTCTGTCCGGAGCTGAAATTGCCTTCATGGTGAAGTGAGTGCACCGGCAGGACAAGCTCATATGCGCCGAACGACAGGCGAAACGCGCCATTGCCATGGCTGCGGTGATGTTCGCGCGTTTGGCAGCAGGCGGGACGCGCCGATGCCTGCCCCTTGCATGTTCAATTCGCGCTGATTGATGATCGGTGCGCACTCCGGCGGATGGCCATCCGCCGGAGTGCGGACGGCCGGGACCGCAGGCCCCTTGGCTTGAACCGGGGATGAGATTGGTCCGGCCGTCCTCGCGTTTGTCCTGAACAGATGATGGGGAGCAAGTCCCGCATGCAAGGCAAGGTTTCGTTCCAAGAAGACGCGATGCCGGTAGTTTATGCCGGTGTGGACGTGAGTAAAGAGTGGCTTGATGTTCATCTGCATCCGCTGGGCGAAAGCCGGCGGTTTAGCAATGACAAGACCGGCATCGACCAGCTGAAACGGCTGCTGGCCAGGCATCGGCCCAAAAGCATCGTGATGGAGGCAACCGGTAAGTTCCATCGCCCCGCCCATCACTCGCTTTGGCTCGATGGCTTTGCCGTCGCCGTGGTCGATCCGTTGCGCGCGCGCATGTTTGCCCGCGCCTGCGGCTATCTCGCCAAGACCGATCGGCTAGATGCCCGTTTCCTGGCGCTCTTGGCCGAGAGCCTGCGCCCGCCGGCCGACACGCCGCCAAGTCCTCACATCGAGGCCTTGCAGGAGCTGGTCAATGCACGATCGGCAGCCAAATGCGACATCACCGCCCTGCAGAATCGCAGCAAGGCTGCCACCACTGCCTTTCTGCGCGGCGAACTCAACCGCCTTGTGCGACGGCTGGAACAGCATGTCGAACGTCTCGACAAAGAGATCGAACGATGTGTCGGCGAGGATCCGCAGCTCTGCCGCAAGGCCGAGATCCTCACCTCCATTCCCGGCATCGGCCGCGTCACGGCCCTGGCCTTGATGGCCGGCATGGACGAGTTGGGGACATGTTCGGGCAAACAGGCCGCCATGCTGGCAGGGCTTGCCCCAATCGCGAACGACAGCGGTGCACGAACCGGACGTCGTTCCATCCGCGCCGGCAGGCCCGCACCCCGGCGCGCGCTCTACATGGCCGCCTTGTCGGCATGTCGCTACAATCCCGCGCTTGCTCGTTTCGCAGACACGCTCAAAGCCACAGGAAAACCAGCCAAGGTCATCCTTGTCGCCATCATGCGAAAGCTGCTCGTGCTGGCAAACTGCCTTCTATCTCAGAACCGTCTCTGGACACCAAATCCGCCTTGACAGCCAACACAGATTCTCATCCGGCTGCCGCCACCTTCTCCCCGCTCGCGGGGCGAAGGGACCGGGCCGCGACCTCTCCGTCCCTCGCCAACCTCTCGCAGGGCACGTCCCCTCTCCCCGTCAGAACGGGGAGAGGGTTAGGGTGAGGGGCAACCGTCGGTCCGAGGCCTCTGCCCGCTCACCCACTCAAAACAGACTTGCCGCACGCAACCATCCGGCGTATGTCTTTCCCGTCGCGAAAAGCGACTGCCTCCCTTGATCCGCTCAGTGGCGGAGTAAACAGGTGGACGAATGGGTCGTCCAGGCGGTCGAGCACACGCCGGCCATGCGCATCAGCCATGGTTCGGCCAGCACCTCCCTGAAACCAACGCCTGACAAGATCAGGCCTCATCGTGAGCCATCGGCGCACTCTCGTGGGCGCTCGTGCGCTCGCGTCGACCGTGGAACGCACCCATGACCAGATCCCTTATCGTCATCTTTACCGCCATTGTCCTCGATGCCGTCGGCATCGGGCTCATCTTCCCCATCCTGCCGTCGCTGCTGCAGGACATCACCCACAGCGACGACGTCGCGCCTTATATCGGCGCGATGACCGCACTCTATGCGGTGATGCAGTTCATCTTCGCGCCGGTGCTCGGGGCGCTGAGCGACCGGCTCGGCCGCCGGCCCGTGCTGCTGATTTCGCTCGCGGGCGCGGCCGTGAACTACCTGTTCCTCGCATTGGCGCCCAACTTGCTGCTGCTGTTCATCGGCCGGGCGGTCGCCGGGCTGACGAGCGCCAACGTCTCGGTGGCCACCGCCTATATCACCGACATCTCGCCGGAGGAAAAACGCGCCCGCCGGTTCGGCCTGTTCAACGCCATGTTCGGCCTCGGCTTCATCATCGGCCCGGTGCTCGGCGGCGTGCTCGGCGATCATTGGCTGCGGCTGCCCTTCATCGCAGCCGCCGCGCTCAACGGCGCCAACCTGCTGCTCGCCTTCTTCGTTCTGCCGGAATCGCGGCCTGGCAGCCGCGAGAGGATCGATCTCGCGACCCTCAATCCACTCCAGCCGCTGCGCTCGGTGCTGGAGGTCAAAAGCCTGCTGCCCATCATCATCCTCTTCTTCCTCTTCAGCGCCACCGGCGAGGCCTATGGCACCTGCTGGGCGCTCTGGGGCAGCGACGCCTTTCACTGGAACGGGCTTGCGATCGGCCTGTCGCTCGGCGCCTTCGGTCTCTGCCAGGCGCTTGCCCAGGCCTTCCTGCCCGGACCGGCCGTCAAACTGCTCGGCGAACGCGGCGCGATCCTGACCGGCGTCGCTGGCGTCTCGATCGCGCTTTGCACCATGGCCTTTGCCGACCGGAGCTGGATGATCTTCGCCATCATGCCGGTCTTTACGCTCGGCGGCATCGGTGTGCCGGCGCTGCAGTCGCTGGCGACCCGGCAGGTCGATGAAAACAGCCAAGGCCAGTTCCAGGGCGTGCTCGCCTCGGCCGTCAGCCTCGCCTCGATCGTCGCCCCGCTTGGCTTCTCCAGCCTCTACTTCCTCGTCCGGCAGCAATGGCCGGGCGCCATCTGGCTCTCCGTCGTCGCGGTTTATGCGATCAGCGTGCCGCTGGTTCTCGGTCTCGGGCTGAAGAA
Organism: Rhizobium sp. NXC14; assembly: GCF_002117485.1. Taxonomy (NCBI): domain Bacteria; kingdom Pseudomonadati; phylum Pseudomonadota; class Alphaproteobacteria; order Hyphomicrobiales; family Rhizobiaceae; genus Rhizobium; species Rhizobium sp. NXC14. Next base: position 1,090,383 of record NZ_CP021030.1, on the reverse strand, counting down.
GCCAGAGAGGGTTGCGGCAGGCTAGCATGGGTGTCGCCCGTCCCCCGGCCCACAAAAGGGACAGTGGCTGAGGCAGGCCCATCTCTCCTCCCTCATTCCCTTCCTCGGGCAAGGCCCGAGGGGATGTCACAGGAATCCAGTGCGCCCAAGTCCTTGGGCGCGGGAACTCTTTGACATTGCATGAGTCATTCACCGCGCCGACGCGCGGTGGCTGGATTCCTGTGACGAGCACAGGAATGAGGGAGGAGAGGGTGACGCCTTTAGCCTGCCTGGCCGCGCGGCGCCTCCCCCCGCCTGCACCGCGCTTGTCGAAATCGCCTTCACGCCGACCGGCCGTTCTTCCAGGTCAACGCAAACACGCGCAGCCAGTTGTCGAAGGCGAATTTCGACAGGCTCTGCTGGTCGAACCCGCGCTTGCGCATTGCTTCGAACAGATGCGGCAAGCCGCTGGCATCGCCGATCGCGCGGGGAATCACCGCGCCGTCGAAATCCGATCCGAGGGCGACCCGGTCTTCTCCGACGCGATCGATCAGATATTTGATATGTTCAACGACGAGATCGAGCGGGGTATCGTCGTTCAGGTGGCCATCGGCGCGGATGTCGTTGACCGAGAGGTTGAAGCCGATCACGCCGTCGCTGTCGCGAATGGCGTCGAGCTGCCGGTCGGTGAGATTGCGGGTCGACGGGCAGATGGCATGGGCGCAGGCATGGGTGGCGACGAGCGGGGCGTCGCTCAAGGCCGCCACATCCCAGAATCCCCGTTCGTTGAGATGCGCCAGATCGATCATGATGCCGAGCCGATTGCAGGTCCTGACCAGATCCTTGCCGCTCCCGGTCAGCCCGGGGCCGGTATCCGGCGACTTGGGATGGGCGAAGGGAACGCCGAAGCCGAAGATGTTCGGGCGGCTCCAGACCGGACCCAGCGAGCGCAGACCGGCTGCATGCAGGCGATGGAGATAGTCGAACTCGCCATCCAGCGCTTCCGCCCCCTCCATGTGAAGCACGACGGCAAAGGCGCCCTCGGCTCTGGCGGCGGCGATCTCCTCGACATCAACCGCCAGGCGCATCCGGCCGCCGGAGCGACCGATCAATGTCTCCAGCGCTAGACGCTGCGCCTCGATCTGCCTGCGGGCATAGAGCGGATCGACGGTCTCGGCATAGATCACCTCGTAGCCGTCTTCTCTGATGATCAGGTCGTTTTCCGGCGGATGCTCCGGGCCTGCATGCAGCGCAAACAAGCCGCCCACCAGACCGCCCTCACGCGCCCTCGGCAGATCGAGATGCCCGCTTTCCGACCGCAGCAGAAAGTCGCGGCCGGCGGAGGTGTATTCCGCGATGAATTGAACCGCGTCATTGTGCCCGTCGAAGATTTCGATTTCGGCCATGTCGGGCTCCTCCGGGATCGCCAGGATCATCTATCGATTTTGCGAGGTTTAGCTGTCTGCTAGAACGAGCGGAGATTCAATGTCATGCGGCGATTGGCGAGATCAGCCCCTCATCCGCCTGCCGGCACCTTCTCCCCGCTCGCGGGGCGAAGGGGATAGCCGCGATCTCTCCGTTCCCAGCCCACCTCTCGCAGGGCACGTGCCCTCGCCCCGCGCGCGGGGAGAGGGTTAGGGTGAGGGGCAATTCGCGATCTCAAAGGCGGCGAACATTCACGCTGCGTCCGCCTGGGCCGCCCCCTCCGCTAGCTTGCGCGCCGCCACGAAATCGACCTTGCCGGAGCCCAGCACCGGCACCTTGCCGATGGTGACCTCGGCCGGGACCATCATGTCCATGGCGCCCCTGGATTTGGCGAAGGCGAGGAATTCGGCGCGGGTGGCGTTTTCGGCGTCGGTGAGCAGCACCAGGCGCTCGCCCTTCTTGGGGTCGGGCAGCGAGGAGACCACCGAGAGCGCCCCGGGCCAGAGTTCGGCGGCGAGCGCCTCGATTGCTGCCAGCGACACCATCTCGCCGCCGATCTTGGCGAAGCGCTTTGCGCGGCCGCGGATCTTGACGAAGCCGTCCTCGTCGATGCTGACGATGTCGCCGGTGTCGTGCCAGCCATCGGCGAGCGGCTCGAGCACGCCGGGCTTTTCGGCACGGAGATAACCGGCCATGACATTGGCGCCGCGCACATGCAGGCGGCCGCCCTCATCGATGCCGGGCACCGGCTCGAGCTTCCATTCCATGCCCGGCAGGATTTTGCCGACCGTGCCGGAGCGGTTGTACATCGGCGTGTTGATGGAGATGACAGGCGCCGTCTCGGTGACGCCGTAGCCTTCGAGGATGCGCAGGCCGAATTTTTCCATATAGGTGTGGCGGGTTGCGGCCTTCACCGGCTCGGCGCCGGCGAAGATATAGCGGATCGAACGGAAATCGTACGGATGCGCCGTTCTGGCATAGCCGTTGAGGAAGGTGTCGGTGCCGAAGATGATCGTGGCGTTGGAGGCATAGATCAGCTCCGGCACGATGCGGTAATGCAGCGGCGAGGGATAGAAATAGACCGGCACGCCCGAGATCAGCGGCAGCACCGTACCGGCCGTCAGCCCAAAGGAATGGAAGACCGGCAGGATGTTGAACACCTTGTCACCGCTGTGGAAATCGATGCGGGCGGCGGCCTGGGCGGCGTTCGACAGGATGTTGCGGTGGGTCAGCACCACGCCCTTCGGCGTGCCTTCCGAGCCCGAGGTGAAGAGGATGACGGCCGGATCGTCGGTGCGGCGTTTGACCAGCGGCCGCGCCTTGCGGAGAAGCCCGATGAGCTTGTCCTTGAATGAGATTTCGGCCCTGAGATCATCGAGCCAGACGATCGTCAGCTGCTTTTCCAGCTCCTCGATCACAGGGCCGAGCTTGGCCTGGGTGACGAAGGCGCGCGAGGTCAGCACGTGTTTCACCTCGGCCGCCTTGCAGGCCGAGAGGATGTTGGCGGCACCGGCGGTGAAGTTCAGCATGGCCGGCACCTTGCCCGCGCTCATGACGGCGAGAAGGGTGGCGGCGGCGCCATTGGCATTCGGCAGCATGACGCCGAGATTCTGCTCGGGGAAGCGCGCACGGAACTTGGCGCCGAGCACCGCCGCGCCGGTCAAGAGCTTGCCATAGGTCAGCCGGCCGGTGACCGGATCCTCGACGGCGAGCGTTTTCATGCCGAATTCATGGCCGGCGCGGATGACGCGCTCCAAGACGGTCGACGAGGTATCGGCGGTGCGGAAGAGCAGGTTCGACATCACCTGGTAAAGGGCAGCCCCAGCCGCCGTGCGACGCTTGCGGCCCTTCAGCTCCGGCGGCACTTCCAGCTTCACCGGCTCGAGAATGGTGACCTTGACCTTGGGGAACAGCCGGCGGCGGACCTTGCCGTCGCCGAGATAGGAGAAATAGGTCTTCTCCAGCCCGTCGATCTTGACCGGCACCACCATCGAGCCGGTCTTGTCGGCGACCATGGCGGCCCCGTCATAGACCTTCATCAGCGTGCCGGTCACCGTCAGGCGGCCTTCGGGGAAAATGCCGATCGGATTGCCTTCCTGCGCCACCTTGATCAGCGAGCGCGTCGCCATCGGCTTGGTCGGGTCGAGCGGCAGGAACTTGCACATTTTCAGGAAGGGGCGCACCCACCAGGCCTGGGCGATCTTGTAATCGACGGCAAAGACCGGCTCCTCCTCGGTGATGGCGAGCGCGAGCGCGCCGTCGAGCAGGCTGACGTGGTTGAGCGCAATGATCGGCGCCGGGCCGGCCTTCTTGATATTCTCCAGCCCCTCGACCTCGAGCCGCATGAAGGCGCGGAACAGGATCGAGATGAAATCGCGGAAGGCATTGGTCGGCAGCGTCTTCAGCATCAGCCAGGCGACGGCGAAATTGACGATGCCGAGGCCGATCAGGATCTGAGGTATGGAAGCGCCGAGCGCCTGGATGACGGCGACGAGGCCGAGGCCGACGGTGATGAACAGCGCCGAGAGCACATTGGCCGCACCGATGACGCGGGCGCGGCGATCCTCATGCGCCCATGTCTGCAGGCCGGCGAAAGTCGGCACGGCGATGAAGGCGCCCGAGATCGCCATGCCGGCGAGATCGATGGCGACGCGGATGGTATTCTGGCCGGCGAAGAAACCGAGGATCGTCGTCGCGTGCGACGTCGAGGTGAGGCCCCAGAGGTTCCAGGCGAGATCGAGGCTGAAGAGGCCGAGCAGCGCCGTGCCGACAGGGGCCGGCAAGAGCACGATGCGGCCCGACGACATCCAGGCGGCAATGCCGGAGCCGACGGCGACGGCAATGGCAAAAACGGTGAGATAGGCCGGCACGACGAGCTCGGAGCCGCCGAGCAGCTCGGTCACCATGGTCGGCAGGATGGAGAGGGTGAAGGCGCCGACCAGCCAGAACCAGCAATTCATCAGCGCCGAGCGCCACAGCCGCTTGTCCTCACGGATTTCCATGACGAGCCTGTAGCTGGAGCGGATGACGTTGCGGTCGATCTGAAGATCCGGCGCCTTGGAGCCGGTCGCCGGGATCATGCGGGCCGAAAGCCAGCAGAGCACCGACAGCCCCATCATCATCGAGCCGAACAGCAGCACATTGTCGCCGCTGGAAAAGGCAAGGGCGGCGATGATCGTGCCGCCGAGAATGGCGATGAAGGTGCCGCCCTCGATCCAGGCATTCGCCTTCGGCAGGTCGCGGCGTTCGAGATGATCGGGCAGGATGCCGTATTTGATCGGCCCGAACAGCGCCGAGATGACGCCGAAGCCGAAGAGGGCGGCCATCAGCACAAAGATGGAGGAGAAGCCGAGGCCCACCACCGCAAGTGCGGCAATAGCGATCTCCGAGCGTTTCAGCAGTTCGGCCACCTTGGCCTTGTCGTGCTTGTCGGCAATTTCGCCGCCGAGTGCCGAGAGCAGCAGGAAGGGCACGATGAGGATGACGCCGGCGAGCGTCACCAGCGCCGCGCCCTCGCTTGCCGACATCTTGAAGAGGATGAGGAAGACCAGGGTATTCTTGAGGAAATTGTCGTTGAAGGCGGTCAGGAACTGCGTCCAGAACAGCGGCGCGAATTTCCTCGATGTCATCAGATTCTGTTGCACGGCGAGACCCTCTTTTCGTGGGCAGAGCAGGCCACAGAGTTGTTACGCAAAAGTTGAGTGCGATAACAACTCTGCGATGTGGTTAAGGAAGATCAATCTTCATCGCTACGATTGAATTTGACCAGCAGCTTTTCGGTGCGGGCATCTTCGACCTTGCGGATCAGCTTCTCGGATTCGGCATTGTCGCGCAGCGTCTTGGTGATATTCACCGTCGTCTGCACCAGCATCAATATGCCCATGGCGAGATAGCCCTTCCCCCAGAGATCGAGCGGCATCATGTAGAGGCCGAGCGCCAGCATGAAGGCGGCGGCGCCGAAGGAGAAGTAGGAGAAGCTGACCCAGCTGGCGGAGTGTTTCTGAAAACTGTCGTTCATGTCGGTGACCCTTTAATTTTGAGGGGTGAATGGTGGATGACGATCTCAGGCGGCCGGCGTGATGCGGCTCTTCAGCCGGGCGAGCACGTCATCGGCCGATGAGGTGAGCGGCGCGCCGCAGCCGGCATTGGCAAGCTTTTCGATGATGCCGGCCGGCCGTGTGGCGCCTTCCATCTCCTTCAGCGCCGCCGCCGTCAGCTCGTTCTGGCTCTGGCGCAGGCGAAGGCGGGCCAGCGTTTCCTCGGCATCGTCGAGGGTGGCAAGGCCGGGGCCGGCGACCGCGACATCGAGCTTCTGCGCCTCCTCGGTGGCACGGGCCAGCCGCTCGCCGCGCTGCAGCGCCTGCAGCCGCGCCTCGGCATCCCTGACGATGGCCTTCAGCTTGGCGATACCAGTGGTGAACTGGCTTTGCGCCTGTTCCGACGCATCGCGCTCGGCCTCGAGAAAGGCGATCGCCTCGGCGGCTTCCCGCGCCAGCCCCTCATTGCCCTTGGTGAGCGCCGCGGTGGCGCGGGTCTCGAGATCGGCGATGCGGGCAAGGATCGTCTGATGCTGCGCCTTCTCCTGCTCGTTCTGGGCGATGGCGACGGCGACGCTGCGCCGCGCCGTCTGGATCGACTGCGCGGCATCGCGGATCTGCTGGGCCAGCAGCGGCACGGCGTGGCGATCGGCGAAAGCCTGCTCGGCATCATGCGCCCTGCCCCGCAGCAATGTGGAAATCAATTTGAACATTTCTGTCCTCCGGTTTATGAACGTTGTTCACGAGATGAGTTATGGCAGAATCATGAACGACGTTCAAGATAAATTTTGAACGTCGTTCAAAAATTTGGAAGGACATGGTTAATGGCCGGCAGACGAGAAGAAAAACGCGAAGACCTGAAGGCCCGGCTGATCGAGGCGGCACGCGAGCGCATCGCCCGCGACGGGCTCGCCAACCTGCGCGCCCGCGACATCACCCAGGATGCCGGCTGCGCGCTCGGCGGCCTCTACACCGTCTTCTCAGACCTCGCCGAACTCGTCATTCACGTCAATTCTTCGACGCTCAAGGCGCTGGAGGCGAGGCTGACGCTCGACGAGGCCAAGGGCAAAAGCCCGACCGACCGCCTGCGCAACCTCGCCCAGGGCTACCTCGCCTTCGCGGTGGAACACCGCAATCTCTGGAAGGCGTTGTTCGACCACTTCCCCCCCGCCACCAGCCCGACGCCGCAATGGCACCTCGACGAACACCTCTTCCTGATGGACGTGATCGCCGAGCCGCTCGCCGAACTGCAGCCCGACATGCCGGCCGAAGACCGCGCCATCCGCGCCCGCACGCTGTTTGGGGCGGTGCACGGCGTCGTCAGCATCAGCCTCGAAGGCCGCTTCGTCGGCCTGCCGCTGGAGCGGCTGGCAAGAGAGGTGGACGAGCTGGTGCAGACGATTGCCGCAGGGGCTGAGCTGCGGCGTGAAGCCGGCGTGTGAGTGCGGCCGGCAGTGGTTTGGCAAGAGCCCTCCTCCCCTCCGTCGTCCTCGGGCCTGACCCGAGGACCCATGCCCGGTGCTGATGCAGCTCCACCCCAAAAGCTGCCCCTCACCCTAACCCTCTCCCCGTCTTGACGGGGCGAGGGGACGTGCCACACGAGACGTTGGAGAGGAACGGAAAGGCGGCGGCATATCCCCTTCGCCCCGCAAGCGGGGAGAAGGTGGCGGCAGCCGGATGAGGGGCTGGCCGGCCCAGAAGCAACTCAACGACGTTTGTCTATCAAAAAAGGCAGATATTGAAAGACAAACCATTTTGAGTGTGGCTCCTGAGAGGCAACGTGGCTTGAGAAGCAGAATTGGCGACTTTTGAGAGTCAACGACATCTCGCCTTCAGCCAATCCCCTTCCCCACCCCCCATCGTCTGGGCTTGACCCAAGCACCCCTACCCAAGCACTCTGGACCCACCCCACGCCCCCGCGAAAGGAACCCCCATGAGCCGCATCTTCATCACCGGTTCCACCGATGGCCTCGGCCTCGCCGCCGCCCGCACCCTCATCCGCGAAGGCCACGAAGTCGTCCTCCACGCCCGCTCCCGCGAGCGCGCCGCAGCCATCGCCGAGACCTCCGCCGCCGCCCTCGGCCTCGTCGTAGGCGATCTCGCCAGCGCCGAGCAAACCCGCTCCATCGCCGACCAGGTCAACGCCATCGGCCGCATGGACGCCGTCATCCACAATGCCGGCATCTACCTCGAGCGCAGCCGCGGCGAAACGCCTGAAGGCCACGCCAAGACGCTGGCCGTCAACACGCTCGCCCCCTATCTCCTCACCGCCTGGATCACGCGGCCCCACCGCCTGATCTATCTCACCAGCGGCATGCACCGCAGCGGCAGCAGCGCGCTTGACGATATCGACTGGAAGAAGCGCCCCTGGAGCGCCAGCCAGGCCTATTCCGAAAGCAAGCTCTACATCGCCACCCTTGCCGCCGCCGTCGCCCGCCACTGGCCCGACGTCCTCAGCAACGCCGTCGACCCCGGCTGGGTGCCGACAAAGATGGGCGGCGCCGGTGCGCCGGATGATCTGGAGATGGGGCATCTGACGCAGACGTGGCTTGCGACGAGCGAGGACGAAGCTGCGAAGGTGAGCGGCGGGTATTGGTATCACCGCCAGCAGCGAGAGGCGGCGGCGGAGGTGAATGATGTTCGGTTTCAGGAGGCGCTGGTGGAGAGGCTGGCCCAGCTCACAGGTGTTCGGTTGTTTGCGGAGCGGGAGTAAGGCAGGAGAAGGACCGCAACAGGTCTTCGACTTCGAGAAGACGAAGAAGCTGGTCGAGGTGATCAGAGGATTAAATGAGAGCGCGGCAGGGTGAATGGACTGGCTGGGGCGCCTGGCTTCGAACCAGGGGGCGGTACCAAGAACCGTTGACCTACCGCTTGGCTACGCCCCGAGAGGCACCAACTGCCTACAGCCCAAGTCAGCGGCGGGCCATCTCGTTTTCCACCCACTCTGCATATTCCTTCAACTGCTCGAACAGAGATTCCGCGTCGGATAGCAGCATGAAACGGCCGCCGTATTGGGCCAAGTCTTTGTTTCCCAGAATGCGAGTGAGCCTGGTTTCCTGAGATTTCGGCAGTCGGTTTCCCAAGGCATCCCGCAAGGTCTTGATGACCGCCGCGTGATCGTTTTGATTGATCTTGTTGGCGAAGGTTGCCGTGAGTGCGTCCGTATAGGCAATGGCTGCGTTGACCACAGTCGCCGCAATCGGGTTTCCGAGTGTTCCGGCCTGGGCGCTGCTGATTTGCAGTCTCGCCGATTCCAGAAATCCTCTAGCGATGATCAGGCGGTTTGCACCGTGACGAGGTTCGGATGGTTTCGAAGGGCCGCTTCTGGTCAAGGTATCTCTTTCACATCCTTATCGATTCCGGACGAGGCCCGAGCACTACCAGTCCTTCGTTGAGAAACGCTTTCCATAGGGGATCGTCGCTTTGGCGCAATCGTTTCAGGTCAGTTATCGACAAGGTGTTGACCGACGGCGAAAACGACAGTTCTTTTCCCTTGGCGGCCAGAAAGTCGATGCTGCCGTTTTGTATCGTTTGGATGTCTGGCGTATCAGCGATGAGCGCCACGTCCAGATCGCTTGAGGCGTTGTCTTCCCGTCTCGCGGCGCTGCCGAATATCCATGCGGCCACAACCTTGTCGCCAAAGAGGGATGCGCATTCCTTCACCGCGGCAAGGATATCGGCAAAGCGTCTTTCCTCTGCCACGAACAGGGCTTGCACCGGCGCAAAAAACGGGGAGTCTCGATTGAGGCTGAAAAGACGGGCATAGCCGGTTCCAACTTCGGCAACTATTCGAAGACTTGCGAGGGTTGCCAACGCAGCGAGTATGGGCGGGCGGGAGATCCTGGTTCTGCTGATGAGATCGCCAACGCTCAATTGCCCGCCGTGAAGCGATAATTCCCGCATTACCCGCACATTCGCTTCGCTCCCGAAAACAGTTGAAAGCGGGAAGCGGAGAGCGCTTTCTGGTTTTGGTCGCGCCATAGAAGCCTCGTATAGATATCTTTATGATTATAGTGATATCTATAGGATCGTAAAGATATAGGTACGCTTCTATAGTTATCTTTATGATTCCGACATAGGAGACGGCAAGCCGCTTCGTTGAAGCCGCACAATCAGGAATGAGACGGAAAAACAAACAGTGGCTGGGGCGCCTGGATTCGAACCAGGGGATGGCGGTACCAAAAACCGCTGCCTTACCGCTTGGCTACGCCCCACCAGAGCTTGAGCGGCGAACCGCTTGCTCAAATCGACGCCTGATTAGCAAAGCTCTTTGCCTGTCACAATGACTAAGTTGCGCCTGCGGCAGATTTATGCGCGCGAAGCGGCGGGCGGCGTGCTAGCATAAGGCGATATTATCAACCTGAGATCATCGTCCCGCATGGAAAGTCCCGCATTCGACCTTGCTTTCGAGCCGGCCTATGGGCGGGCCGTGCCGGTTGCTCCCGATATCTTGCGCATCACGGCGGAAAATCCTGGGCCGTTTACCTTTTTCGGCACCAACAGCTATCTCGTCGGCTCTTCCGCGCTTGCCGTCATCGATCCCGGGCCGGAGGATGAGGCGCATTATCAGGCGCTGATGGCGGCGATCGGCGGGCGTGATGTGACGCATATCTTCGTCAGCCATACCCACCGCGATCACTCGCCGCTTGCGCGTCGGCTGCAGGCGGAAACCGGGGCGGTGACGGTGGGGCAAGGGCCGCACCGGCCGGCGCGGCGGCTGCGGGAGGGCGAGGTCAATCCCTTTGCCGAAAGCGCGGACATGGATTTCGTGCCGGATATCGCGCTCAGCGATGGTCAGACGATTGCGGGCGATGGCTGGGCGCTGACAGCGGTGCTGACGCCGGGGCATACGGCCAATCATGCAGCCTTCGCGCTCGAAGGCCGCGACATCCTCCTTTCCGGCGATCATGTCATGGCCTGGTCGACCTCGATCGTGGCACCCCCGGATGGGGCGATGGCGGATTACATGGCCTCGCTCGACAAGCTGATCGCGCGCGAGGACGGCCTGCTGCTGCCCGGCCATGGCGGGCCGGTCAACGAGCCGAAAACCTTCCTGGCGGCGCTGAAGGCGCATCGGCTCAGGCGCGAGCAGGCGGTGCTGGCGCGGGTCGCGGCCGGCGATCGCGAGATCACGGAGATGGTGAAGGCGATCTATCGCGATACCGATCCGAAGCTGCATGGGGCGGCGGCACTTTCCGTGCTCGCCCATATCGAGCATCTCATGGAGCGCGGCGAGATTGCAGCGGACGGGCCGCCTTCGCTTGCCGCGCGCTATTGGCCGGGGTAAAGGAGAGGCGGAGGGAGATCTGCATGGGCCGCGCCGATTACAGCTATCGCACCGATCCCGCCGTTCCCGCCTTTGCCGATGACCGGCCGCTGATCGTCTTCGATGGCGAATGCGTCTTCTGCTCCGGCTGGGTGAAATTCGTGCTGAAGCGCGACAGGCAGCGGCGATACCGGTTCCTCGCGGCGCAGACGCCGCTTGGCGAAGCGCTTTACCGGCATTACGGCCTCGATACGCGCGACTACGAAACCAATATCCTCATCGAAGGCGGCCGCGCCTTCTTCAAATCCGACGGCACGATCCGCATGGTGGCAAGCCTCGGCTTTCCCTATTCGCTGGCGAAGCTCTTCCGGCTCCTGCCGCGGCGCGCCGCCGATGTGCTTTATGAATTCATCGCCCGCAACAGGCTGAAGATCGCCGGACGGCAGAGCTGCATGGTGCCGACGCCGGAGCAGCGCGGCCGCTTCATCGCATGAGCGGCGGCACCTTTTCCCTGCTGATCATCGGCGGCTACGGCGCCTTCGGCGGCCGGCTCGCCCGGCTGCTCGGCGAGGAACCGCGGCTCAGGCTGCTGATCGCCGGCCGCTCGCTCGAAAAGGCCGATGATTTCGTCTTCGATTTGAGATCGCCGAAAGGCGGCGCCGGGCGGCTGGGCAGCAACGATCTCGGGGCCTGGCTGCAGGCGGTGGTGTTCGATCGTGACGGCGATCTCCAGGAGCAGCTGACGCGGCTGAGGCCCAATCTCGTCGTCGATGCCTCGGGGCCGTTCCAGAGCTTCACCGGCGATGGCTACAAGGTGGTGCGGGCCTGCATCGAGCTCGGCATCGATTATGCCGATCTCGCCGACAGCAGCGGCTTCGTCGCCGGCATCGGCGGGCTCGATGCTGAGGCGAAGGCGAAAGGCACCTTCGTGCTCTCCGGGCTCAGCAGCCTGCCGGCGCTCTCCTTTGCGGCGCTGGAGGCGATGGCGCCGCATTTCTCCCGCGTCGAAAGTGTCGCGGCCGGCATTGCCCCGTCGGCGCATGTGAAGATCGGCCTCAATGTCGTCAGGGCGATCGCAAGTTATGCCGGCAAGCCGGTGGCGGTGCTGCGCGAGGGGCAGCCGGCCGAGGGGCGCGGGCTGATCGACGAGATGCGGGTGACGATCGCCCCGCCCGATGTGGCGCCGCTCGCCAGCCGCACTTTCCTGCTGGTCGATGCGCCCGACCTGGCGCTGCTGCCCGCCCGCTTTGCCGGCCTGCAATCCACCTTCACCGGCGTCGGCACTGAGCCGCAGGCGCTGCAGCGGCTGCTGAGCTTTGCCGCCCGGCTGGTGGAGATCGGGCTCTTACCCTCGCTCACGCCGTTCGCCCGGGCGCTGCAGGCTGCCAGCCACCGCCTCGCCGTCGGCGCCCATCGCGGCGGCATGTTCGTGCGCCTGGGCGGCCTCGATCATGAGGGGCGGCGGCTGACGGCCGACTGGTCGGTGATTGCCGAAGGTGATGACGGGCCGTTCATTCCGGTTCTCGGCGTCGAGCTGCTGGTGCGCCGGCTGCTCGAAGGCAAGCGGCCGGAAAGCGGTGCGCGGCCGGCGGCGGGCGAATTGTCGCTTGCGGATTTCGAAGCGGCCTTCAGCCACTTCTCGATCGCTTCAGGCATCCGGCTGGATTACCAGGAAGAGGCCCAGCCGCTCTACCGGCGCATCCTCGGCGACGCCTGGGAGAAGATGCCGCCGGCGCTGGCGGCGATGCATGCGGGCGGCACGCGGCTTGCCTCCGGCCGGGCGCGGATCGAGCGCGGCAGCGGGCTCCTCGCCAGGCTGATCGCCGGCCTCATCGGCTTTCCCGCCGCCGGCGAGGATGTGCCGGTGGCGGTGCGCTTTGCCGCCGATGGCGAGCGGGAGATCTGGACGCGCAGTTTCGGCAGCAAGACCTTCCGCAGCTGGCAGGCCGCGGGCAAGGGCCGCGAACGCCACCTGCTCGTCGAGGTGTTCGGGCCGTTCCGGGTGCTCTTGGCGCTGGTACCGGAGGGGCAGAAGCTGCGGCTCTTCGTGCGCGGCTGGCGCTTCTGCGGCATTCCGCTGCCGCTGTTCCTGGCGCCAGGCGGCGATACCTACGAGGAGGAGCGCGATGGCCGCTTCCATTTCCATGTGGAGATCGGCGGCCGACTGACAGGGCTGGTGGTGCGGTATTCGGGGTGGCTGGTGTTGGAGTGAGGGGTGGCGGCAAGCGCGCTGCTGTCCCGTTCGTGACGGTTGCCCCTCACCCTAACCCTTGCCGGGGTCGAGCCACTGGTCTCGACCCGTCCTGCGGACCCCCGTAAAACGGGGCGAGGGGACGTGCCCCGCGTGAGTTTGGTGGGGAACAAAAAGGTTGCGGCATGTCCCCTTCGCCCCGCGCGCGGGGGTCCGAAGGACGGGTCGAGGCTCGTGACTCGACCCCGGTCGGTGCCGGCAGGCGGATGAGGGGCACGCGGCGTTCTCCCTGCGTTTGCAGGCGGCCGATCAACGGCCGGCGAAACGCCCTCTGGCAGCTTCGGTGACGGGCGTATAGAGGGCGACGCGAGTCCCCTCGGGATCGGCAAACTGCGCGGTCCGATTGCCCCATGGCAGATCCTTGGGCGGGTGCACCACCGTGACCCGGTCCTTGAGCCGTGCGAATTCCGCATCGACATCAGAGACCATGAATTCGAGAATGGCCGTGCGGTTGGTGCCCGGCTCGGCGCTGCCCTCGCTGAACAGGGCGACCGTTTCGGCGCTGCCGATGGCGAGCGTCGCGCCTGGCATGACGATCTCGGCGAAGACGGGCGCAAGCCATTCGGCGCGGCAGCCCGTCACAAATTCATAAAAGGCCACCATGCTGGCGATATCAGCGGCGATCAGGCGGGTGGATGCGAATTTCATGATGTTTTCCCTGGCTGCGCACGATCTCTTGGCTTGCCTTTGTCACACAGCCGTGCTGACAGCGTTGTGGCAGCGGGAGTCAGCAGGCATGCGAAAAGCGGAGCGGCTTTTTCAGATCATCCAGATTCTTCGCCGGTCGAGCCGCCCGGTGACCTCGTCGGCGCTCGCGGAGGAACTGGAGGTCGCCAGGCGCACCGTCTACCGCGACATTGCGCATCTGATTGCCCAGCGTGTGCCGATCGAAGGCGAAGCGGGGTTCGGCTACGTGCTCGATCCGCGATACGACATGCCGCCGCTGATGCTGACGCCCGAGGAGATCGAGGCGGTCGTGCTCGGCGTGCAGATGGTGGCAAGGCTGAATGATGCGGCCATGCGCACTGCCGCCAGCGATGTCATGGCCAAGATCACATCGGTCATGCCGCCGGACCTGCTTCCCTATATTGCCGAGCCGGCGGTCGGCATCAGACCGGAGGATATCGGCCGCGATGCGATGGTCGACACGCGGCCGCTGAGGTCGGCGATCAGGGAAGGCCGCAAGCTTGAACTCGATTATCGCGCGGCGGATGGGACGGTCAGCAGCCGCATCGTCTGGCCCGTGCTGCTCGGCTATGCCGAGGCGCACAGCCTTCTGATCGCCTGGTGCCAATCGAAACAGGCCTTCCGTCACTTCCGCACCGAACGGATCCTCAAGGTCGAGATCCTCGCGGAATCCATCGGCATGTCCAGGAGCCGGCTGCGGCAGCAATGGCAGCAGTGGCGCGATGCCGAAATGCGCAAGCCGGGTCGGCTGCCGTAACTGCTTCGGCCGGCGAGCGACGTCACAGCCTCGTCGGGTTCTCGCAAAAGATCGGAACCAACGACGGCATTGCGGGCTTCTTGTGACGGTCGGTTTCGGACGACAACTTGAACTCCGGCTGCCAGAGGAAACAACTCAATGCAGAGCAGACTGTCACGGTTCGATGCTACAGCTCTGATGAAAGACGGGAAAAATCGAAAACAGCCATGCTCCACGGTGACGATCAATCCAACTCGACAATCGCAACCGACGTTCCGCAGGCGGGTGCGATCTGCTATCGAAGAAACGGAAGTGGGCAGCTTCGCATCCTTCTCGTGGGAAGTCGTCGGCATGGACGATGGGGCGTTCCGAAAGGCAATCTCGACCCTGGCGAGACGACATCGGCAGCAGCGAGGCGGGAATCCTTCGAGGAAGCGGGCGTCGTCGGCGACGTGGAGGCGACAGCCTTCGGTTCATTCAGCTACCACAAAGACAGCTCGCCGCATCACTACCATGTCACCGTTCACCTGCTGCGCGTCGTCGAGGCGCAATCTGATTTCCCGGAGAAGGGCATGCGCAAACAGAAATGGTTTCCTTTGAAAGTCGCGATCCGAGATGCGGCGCAGCCCGGCTTGAAGGCTCTGCTTTCCAGGCTGGAAGGCGTGGTCCTTTGAAGCTCGGCTTCACCAAATCGCTGTCGAGATTGTTGAAGACGCGACGGCGAGCCGTACGTCTGTTGGAGAAGACATGGAGTCCGCTTCGCCATAAGCCATCCAGGCAGGAGCGACCGAGGCTCCAGACGACCTCCGCATTTGGCAGCAACCCCGGAAGGCTTGTGATGAAGACCTTCGTGCCCGCCGATCTGCCAAGCAAGCCGGCCCTTGTGGTGGTGCTTCATGGATGCCGGCAAACGCCGGAAAGCCTGGACGCCGCCAGCGGCTTCTCGCGACTGGCCAGGGAGAGAGGGTTCGTGGTGCTTTACCCGCAGCAGACCCACGCCAACAATGCGCACAAATGCTTCAACTGGTTCCGTCCGAGCGAGGTCGCTCGCGATCGCGGCGAGGTGCTTTCCGTCAAGCAGATGATCGACCATGCCCTCAAACGACATCGAGCCGATCGCACGCGCGTTTACATTGTCGGCCTTTCTGCCGGCGGAGCGATGACAGGTGCATTGGTCGCCAACTATCCGGATATGTTTGCAGGCGCCGCCATCGTCGCCGGCATGCCCGTTGGCGCCGTGCGCGATGCGATGTCAGCGCTGCGGGCGATGAAGTCCGGCGCGGCACTGCCCGCGGATGGCTGGGGCGCAAGGATTGCCGAAATCTCCCCTCGCCAACGGTCCTGGCCGCCGATCAGCATCTGGCAGGGGACTGCGGATCGCACGGTCAACCCGGCAAATGCGAGGGCCTGCGCCGATCAATGGCTTGAAGCGAACGCTGTCGATCGAAGCAGCGTCCGTGTCGAGAAGAAGCCCTGGGGCGAGTTGTCCTCCTGGAACGTTGCAGGCGCCCGCCCCGTATCGCTCTATTCGATCCATGGCATGGGGCACGGTCTTCCCGTCAAGAGTCGAAAGCCGGCCCCCTCAGGAGCGATAGACCCATTCGTGTTGGCAGCGGAGATCTCGGCTCCGATCGAACTGATGCGTCTGTGGCGTCTGCCGAGGCGGTAAGCATGCCTGGCCACTCCAGCCGATCTCAACACCGGGCGCTGGGTCTTCTTGCAACGAGTGCTATATTCAATTTCGGTCGTTTCACCTGAGACGATCCGGGAAAGGAATTCTTCCATGGGAGACCAGAAGCGCCCGCTGCAACCCGGAAACACCGCGCCCGCGTTCGAACTCGCCACGGCCAATTTCGACGGGACGGTTTCCTTGGCCGACTTGAGCGGTCGCGCGTTCCTGATCGGCTTCTTTCGCGGGCTGCACTGCCCATTCTGCCGACGCCAGCTCGAACAGCTTGCCGGCATAGAGCCCATCCTCAGCGCAGCCGGGGTGAAGACCGTGGCCGTGATCAACACGCCGGTGGAACGCGCTCGCCTGTATGTCCGCCACCGCCCGACGCCTGTGACGCTCTTATGCGATCCCGACTGCCACACGCATCGCGCCTACGGCGTGCCGCATGCCGAGTTCCTGCCCGATGGCAGCAGCGCGCAGCCCGAATGGCCTTATCGCGCGACGATGGCGCAGTTCCAGGCGGCGCGCATCAACCCCACGGGCGAGTTCCCGGAACCGCTCCAGCCGATGGAAGCCAACACGGTGCTCAACGCCAAGGACCGCTTCGAGCTTGATGAAGCCGATCATGCGATCTTCGCGAAACACGCCACCCAGCTCGTCGGGCACTTCCTGGTCGATCAGAACGGCACCATTGCCTGGGCGCAAATCGAGGCGCTGGACGGACCCAGCAGCCTTTGCATTTTCCCGACGGCAGCGGAGATCATCGCCGCCGTGGGTGAGCTTGGACGCGAGGTTGCAGGGGCGTAGCCGGATGATTGGCGGCGCTCTGGCGGCCCGATTCACGTGGGCAAGGAACGGAGCTCGCGGCACGCCCCCTTCTCCCCTCGGGGAGCAACCATGTTTAATTCTTGCGGTGTTGTGGCGTCCATTCGGTCTTTCGAAAGAGGATTGTGTTGGCGAGAACGATGAGTTTTCGGGCGACGGCTATAACGGCGCACAGGTGCTCCTTTCCGTTCTGACGCAAGCGCGTGTAGAAAGCGGCGAGATCCGGATTGTGCCGGGTTGCCGTGAATGCGCACATGAATAGGCTCTTTCGCAGGCGTTCGCGACCACCCTGGATGCGGCGTCTGCCATGATACTTTCCGCTATCGTCGTCATAGGGTGCGACGCCGGCAAGGGCGGCGATCTCGGCGCGGCTGGCATGGCCGAGTTCGGGCAGCCGAATGATCAAGCACAGGGCGCTGCGCAGCCCGATCCCCTTGATGGAGATCAGCAGATCGAGCCGTTGCGCCAGGTCGCAATCGTCGCGAACCGTCTTTTCGAGCCGCAGCAGATGGGCCTTGCGGCAGGTTTCGAGGCGGGCGACCTCGCGCAGGTGGCGGCGTTTGATCGCCTCCGACAAGGCGGTCTCGGCAAAGGTCTTGACCAGCGCGATCTGCTGCTCGATCTGTTCCAGATAGGTCAGTTCGGCGGCCAACTTGTCGAAGCGTGCGTCCGGCAGCGCCGGCAACTGCTCGAGACTTGCCGTGAAGAGCGCAATCAGCACGGCATCGAGCCGATCGTTCTTGGCCCGCTTGAGCCGGCTCTTGGCAAAGAAGCGCAATTGCGCCGGCTGCAGACGCGCCCGGCCGCTTGCCGGCCCGCAGATGCGCCAGCAGCCGCCATTCACAGCCGCCGGAGGCTTCGAAGCCGATGCGGCTGACGTCATGCTCTCGAAGAAAGGCGTCAAGCGCCTTCAGGCCAGCGGTGTCGTACGTGACCCTCAGCCTTGCCTTACCGGGATGGAGGGCAATGTCGAGATGGCTTTTGCCGACATCGATTCCGGCACAAATCATGCTATTATCGGTCATCTTCGTCGTCCCTGTCTTGGATACGAACCCCAAGGTTCCTGCAACCACACGGGCCAGATGAAGAGCCGGTTGCGATCCTGCTCCCCACAGCCCAAAACGGCTAAGAAGGTGACGATCCGACAACCAGCTGCCGGGCGGGCGGCCACCCGCCCGGCAAGCATCAATATCCTACATTTTTCTTATCCAAGAAGGTGCCGGCAGGCGGATGAGGGGGCCACAAGGTACATCCTCGCATCACAACCTTAGAGCCTGCTGCTTTCATACGGAAGCATATCCTGAGTTTGTGAGGTAGTTTGCGCATTCTGCTGGCGAGAAGCAGTCGAGCATTTCACCAGCCTTGCGCCATGTCGCTTCGACTGTGCGAGGCTGTTCTCTCCTAATTAGGTGCTTGAGCTTGGCAAAGACTTGCTCGATGGGATTGAGGTCCGGGCTGTAAGGCGGCAGGAAGAAGAGGTGCGCGCCTGCGGCCCGGATGGCACGACGGACAGCTTGGCCCTTATGGCTGCCGAGATTGTCGAGGATGACGATGTCGCCCTTGGCGAGCGTGGGCACGAGGATCCTCTGGATATAGAGGGTAAAGAGTTCGCCGTTGATCGGCCCATCGATGACCCAAGGGGCGTCGATGCGGTCGCAGCGCAAGGCGGCAATGAATGTCAGGGTTTTCCAGTGCCCATGCGGAACCGCGGCACATAGGCGTTGACCACGCGGTGCCCACCCCTGAGGGGCGCCATGTTGGTCTTGATCCAGGTCTCATCGAGAAAGACCAGCCGCTGCGCTTCGATCCGCCGTTGATGGGTCTTCCAACGCAACCGTTTCCTGGCGATATCCATCCGCGTCTGCTCGGCCGGCAGAACCGTTTTTTTTGAAACTCAGGCCCTCGGCCCGGACGAACACCCAAACGGCGCGTCGCTCGGTCTTGATACCGCGTTCGGCCAGTTCCGCCACAAGGCCTCGCGTCGTGAACGGGCCGGATCGACAGCGCTGGCGCAGCCAGTCGGCCCGTTCGCCGGACAAAGTCCGCTGCTTGCGACCGCCGACGCGGCCGGGCGTCAGAGCGCCGGTCTCCGCAAGGCGCTTCTTCCACTTCGAAACACAGGAGGGAGCAATCGCAAGTGCTGCTGCGATCGATCGTATCGTTTCTCCGGTGTTCAGGCGCGCCATCGCCCGTTCGCGAAGATCCTCAGAATATGGGTGCGTCATCCTTGCCGGCCGTCCTTTTCCGGTAGGACAGAGAATCATATTTCAGCTGATTTGCGAATCTGCGATTCTGAAAAATCGAAGCGTGCTCTAGGCGAGAATTTTCGAAGGATGCGCAGCTGTTTGGAAAGATCAGCGCGACCGGCCCCCTCATCCGCCCTACGGGCACCTTCTCCCCGAGGGGAGAAGAGGAGATCGACAGGTTGCGGCATATCAGCCTATTCCGGCCTTCGCTTTGGGCTCAGGGCGTTCGCCGCTGCAATCGATTCACTGGATCGATTGCTGGCGCCTCTGGCGGCACCGGATCAGCGGTCGCGTCTGCCGCGCCCTCTCCCGGCCCTTCGCTTGGGCTCAGGGCGTTCGCCGCTGCAATCGATTCACTGGATCGATTGCTGGCGCCTCTGGCGGCACCGCGGCTCACCCACCCGCAATCCCCAGAAGTTCGGCGTCGAGCGCCTTCAGATAATCGCCGGCGATTTCGGCGCTGAGGCCGAGGTCGTGCTGGCCGTAGCGGGAGGCGACGCGGATGTCGACGAAGGTGGTTTCGGCCTCTTCGCGCAGCCGGATCATCATATCGAAGCGCAGGCCGAGGATCAGCGTGCGGGTGGTGGCCTGCAGCGTCACGCCGTTGGCGCCGCGGATCAGCTTGGCGACATCGTCATCATAGGGGCGCGGCGTCGGCACCGGGATGATGCCGGGCGCATCGGTCACGGCGTCGTCGCCGGGGGCGGGCTTGGCCGGTCTGTCCTCGAGATCGCGGTCCGGCTCTGATGTGCCGGTGCTCCTGACGATCGTAAAGCCGCTCTGTTTGGCAACCTTGCGGACCGCTTCCAGCACGCGGTCGAGCGCGCCCTCATAACGCCGGCCGGTGAGTTCGGGATAGGCCTCCATCTGCTTCTCGCGATCTTCAGGCGTCACCACCGGATTGCGCTTCAGCCAGATCTGGTCGGATTTCGGCGGCGATAGCCAGTCCGGTGCCGAGACCGGATCGGTGGAGACATCGTAGATCGCAGGCAGGCTGATGTAGCGTTCGGCGGCCACAGCGCCGATACCAAGCGGAAAGGCAGCATAGATCAGCGCCGCCAGCGCAGCGAGCCCACCTTCGGCGCCCGATACCCAGAGGCTGCGCAGGCCGGCCGCGGCGAGCAGTGCTGCAAGCAGCGCGCAGCCGGCAGCGGCGATCAAGAGCAGCACCAGATAGGGGGTGGCGAGCCCGCCGAAGCGGTGGGCGATCAGCACGGCGAGCGCCAGAACCAGGGAAAATGCCCCGAGCAGCCGCGAAGCGTGGGCGGCGTTGGAAACGGGACGGTCGTAACGGATGGCCATCAAACTTACCGGTTGCTCGTCAGCGCCGCGTCATGGACCACGCAAATCGCCATATCATTGTTTAGTGCAAGATTCGGATGAATTGAAACTGTTGTCGCAAGCATATCCGCTGGAATCTGCGGTGAAGCTGGAGCCCTTCTACATGAGCCCTTGCTGATATGCCAAAAAAAGGCCATTCTGCCGCGGTTTCATCTCCAGGGTCACGGACAGGAGAGACGGGATGATTTCACCCGAGATAGCAGCAAGGCCGCAGGCGTCTGCGCTTGGCGCGATCGATCACACCGAGCCGTCGCTGCCGATGGAGCTCGTCGAGCTCGAACTTTCACTCGAAGGTTATGCCGGCGGTGACGCCGGCTTCTGCGAGGCGGTGCGCCAGGCAGCCGGTCGTTCCGGCGGCGAACTGCTGTTCGACCTGCCGGCCGCCGGCCTGATCGAGGATTGCCGGCGCATCGCCGTCTTGCGCATTCCCGATGGCGAGAACATGCGCGTCGTGCTGGCGCTGCTCGATCATAACGGCACCGAGATACGCATGCAGGCGCCCGACGAGGAGACCGCCCATCTGGTGCGCTTTGCCGATGCCTTCATCGAGGTGCTGGAGCGGATCTGAGCGCGACCTAGCGCCGCTCGGCCGCGGCTTCCGCCAGGCTGCGGAAGGGAAACTTGCGCCCGCATTCGCATTTGATCATGAAGCTTTCCTGATGGTTGGAAGCCCGCTGCACGCCGAAGCCGCGCGGCAGGTGATCGACCGTGAAACCCGGATGCTTGCGCTTGGGATCGTCGATCTCCGAGGCCTCGGCAAAACCAGCATTGCCGCATTGCGGGCAGTTCAGCTTCTTCGAAAATCGATCGCGGATGGCCATGCTCGGTTCCAGTGTTTTCCGGCCTCCTCATACAGAGGAATCGCCGGCGGCGAAAGTGGAACCATCTGCCTGGGCTGCCGTTCCCTTTTTCAAAAGGAGGCGATCATGCCGAACAGAGACCCGATCCCGACACCGACGACTGACACACCGCGCGGTCCGACGCCGACGCCGGGCGTCCCCGACCGCACCCAGGAAAAACCGCCGCTCACACCGGCGCAGGACCCGGGTGATACGAAAAACCCGCAAGACCCGCCGCTCGACCCGGCGTTACTGCCGATCGGGGATCCGGCCGGGGCGGCGTAGCAACACGTCCCCTTTTGCACTCCTCACTTTTTTGAGGTTAGCCTCGGCGTCGGCGGCCCCCTCATCCGCCCTACGGGCACCTTCTCCCCGCTGGGGAGAAGAGGGAATCGCGAGGTCGCGGCATAACCCCTTCGCCCCAGCGGGGAGAAGGTGGCCCGAAGGGTCGGATGAGGGGCCGCACGGCACACCATTCACGTCATCACCCATCTCGGCGTTCGCTCGCTTGACGCCACCACCCGAATGGCATTTCCTCAGGGAAAAGCAAGGAACACCCCGATGCGCCTCCCCCTTCTCCTCACCCTCCTCGCCGTGACCGCCGGCCTTTCCGCCTGCCAGACGATGACGCCGGAGGAGCGGCGGGCGGCGGATGAGCAGAAGTGCCTGAGCTATGGTTTCCGCCGCGGCACCGATGCGTTCGCCACCTGCCTGCAGCGCATCGAGCTCGACCGGCGGGCCGAATCGCGGGCTGCGAGTGCCGAGCTGATGCACAGCATGGCCTGGGATCTGAACGGGCCATACGTCTACCGCGATCACTGGCGCTATCACCACTGAAGGCCGGCTCGCCCGGTTTTACCGGTTTTCCGAAATCACCGCCTGGGCCGCCGCCAGTCTGGCGATCGGCACGCGGAAGGGCGAGCAGGAGACATAGTCGAGGCCGATCGTCTCACAAAAGCGGATCGAGGCCGGGTCGCCGCCATGTTCGCCGCAGATGCCGAGCTTCATGTCGTTGCGGGTGCGCCGACCGCGTTCGGCGGCGATGCTGATCAATTCCCCCACCCCGTCGAAATCGAGCGAGATGAAGGGATCGTGCTCGATGATGCCCTTGCGCTGATAGGTGGGGATGAAGGCGGAGGCATCGTCGCGCGAGATGCCGAAAGTTGTCTGCGTCAGGTCGTTGGTGCCGAAGGAGAAGAACTCGGCCGCCTCGGCGATCACATGGGCGCGTAGCGCCGCGCGCGGCAGCTCGATCATCGTGCCGACGAGATAATCGATCTTCATGCCGGCTTCGGCCATGACATTGCCGGCGATGGCGTCGATGCAGGCTTTGACGTAATCGAGCTCGGAACGGAGGCCAACGAGCGGCACCATGATCTCGGGCACGACCGCCGCTCCGGTCTCCTGGGCGGCCGCCACCGCCGCCTCGAAGATGGCGCGGGCCTGCATCTCGACGATCTCCGGATAGGAGATCGCCAGCCGGCAGCCGCGATGGCCGAGCATCGGGTTGAACTCGTGCAGCGCATCGACGCGCTGGCGCAGGACAAGCGGCTCCATGCCCATGGCAAAGGCAACCTCGGCGACCTCGTCGTCGGTCTTCGGCAGGAATTCGTGCAGCGGCGGATCGAGCAGGCGGATCGTCACCGGCAGGCCGTGCATGACGGTGAAGAGGCCGGTGAAATCCAGGCGCTGCATCGGCAAGAGCTTGTCGAGCGCCAGCCGCCTGCCCTTCTCATCCTCGGCAAGGATCATCTCGCGCATGACATGGATGCGCTCGCCCTCGAAGAACATGTGTTCGGTGCGGCAAAGGCCGATGCCCTCGGCGCCGAAGGAGCGGGCGGCGCGGGCATCGGCCGGCGTATCGGCATTGGTGCGCACCGTCATCCGCCGCGCCCGGTCGGCCCAGCCCATGATGCGGCCGAAATCGCCCGAAAGCTCCGGCTGGATCATCGGCACCTCCCCCTTCAGCACCTGGCCGGCCGAGCCGTCGATGGTGATGATGTCGCCCTTCTTCAGGGTGACGCCGATGCCGAGCAGCCGTTCGTTGCGTTGATCGATGCGCATGGTGCCGGCGCCGACAACGCAGGGAATGCCCATGCCGCGGGCGACCACCGCCGCATGGCTGGTCATGCCGCCGCGCGTCGTCAGGATGCCTTCGGCGGCATGCATCCCGTGAATATCCTCCGGGCTGGTCTCGACCCTAAGCAGGATCACCTTGCGGCCCTCGGCTTCCGCTTCGACAGCTTCTTCCGCGGTGAAGACGATGGCGCCGGTCGCGGCCCCCGGTGAGGCCGGCAGGCCGGTGCCGATCACCTGGCGGTTGACGCGCGGATCGATCGTCGGATGCAGGAGTTGATCGAGGCTCGACGGTTCGATGCGCAGCACCGCCTCCTCCTCGGTAATCAATTTCTCATCGACCATGTCGACGGCGATCTTCATCGCCGCCCGGGTCGACCGCTTGCCCGCGCGTGTCTGCAGCATCCACAGCTTGCCGCGCTCGATGGTGAATTCGATATCCTGCATATCGCGGTAATGCATCTCGAGCTCGCTGCAGATGCGGGTGAGCTCGCGGAAGGCCTCCGGCATCAGCTTTTCCATCGAGGGCTTGTCGGAGCCGGAGGAAAGCCGCCCCTCCTCGGTGATGCTGTGCGGCGTGCGGATGCCGGCAACGACATCCTCGCCTTGCGCATTGACGAGGAATTCGCCGTAGAGCGCCTTCTCGCCGGTCGAGGGGTTGCGGGTGAAGGCGACGCCGGTGGCCGAGCTATTGCCGAGATTGCCGAAAACCATGGCCTGGATATTGACCGCCGTGCCCCAGCCTTCGGGGATATTGTGCAGCTGGCGATAGGTGACGGCGCGCGCGCTCATCCAGCTGGAAAAGACCGCGCCAACCGCGCCCCAGAGCTGGACTTCCGGATTCTGCGGGAATTCCCGATCGAGCTCCTCCTCGATCAGCCTCTTGTAGAGCGAGACGATATGCTGCCATTCGGTGGCGCTGAGCTCGGTATCGAGTTCGTGGCCGAGCTTGGCCTTCTCGTCTTCGAGAATCTCCTCGAAGGCGTCGTTCCCAAGCCCCATGACGACGTCGGCATACATCTGGATGAAGCGGCGGTAGCTGTCCCAGGCAAAACGCGCATCGCCGGCATCGTGGCCGAGCGCCTGCACCGTCTCGTCGTTGAGGCCGAGGTTCAGCACCGTGTCCATCATGCCGGGCATGGAGACGCGAGCGCCGGAGCGCACGGAGAGCAGCAGCGGCTGGCTGGTGGATCCGAAATGGCGGCCGGTGATGGCCTCGATCGCAGCTATGCCGGCGCGCACCTCGGCCTTCAGCCGGTCGTCGATATGGCCGCCATTCGTGTAATAAGTGTTGCAGGCGCTGCTGACGATCGTCAGCCCCGGCGGGACGGGAAGCCCGAGAGCGCACATTTCAGCGAGGTTGGCGCCTTTGCCGCCGAGAATCTCATGGTCGCGCGCGCCACCCTCAGCCTGTCCGTCGCCGAACCTATAGACCCACTTGGTCATCTTCCCCCCAACACCACAAAAGGATCAGCGTGATCCCTCAGTTTGCTGACATGTCTTGCTCCCCTCGCCGTCATCCTCGGCCTTGTGCCGAGGATCTGCTCCAGATCGACTGGCTGCAGATGCTCGGGACAAGCCCGAGCATGACGAAGGAGAAGTTTAACAAACACCGCCAGCGTCTGGGAAATCAGCTTAATGCCTTGGAGTTGAAATGAAAATCGACAAATGCGGCGAAAATGCTGCGTCGCACAATATTTTCACAGTCACTGGCGGCTGAAAGCCATGTAACCCCGCCTGAAGAAGGCATAAAAAAAGCTTTGCGGGACTGCAACAATGTCCCGCAAAGCCTTGTTTCCGTCCGGCCAGGAAAACCGGACGGGGGGTCCCTCAACCCAGGGCGATTCATGGAACCGCCCTGATCCTTGTTTTCCGCAACTCCTCAAGAGACGCTTCGCATTTCCAGGGATTGCTCAAACAGCTTCCAGGTCCTTGCCCTCTACCTGAAAAGCGCATCGCAAATTCGACAAATCCGCAACTTTGACCGCCCCGCTCTTCAGCAAAGTCATCAGGTTGCGTTGAAACAACTTCTAATGCAAGTCAGAGAAAAGAGCATCACCCAAATGGGGTAGGGACCGCAAGACAGCCGACCTTTTTTGGTGTTTATCGCCGAATGCGGGAAAATTGCACGCGATTTGTACGAATTCCGTCTCGAGCGCGAGTCCCGACCGACCAGTGAGCAATCGCCTCGTCGTCGAAACGACCCTCTCGAAATGCGGCGAGGCAGATCCTGCGCCGATTGCAGACAGCCGTTTCTGCAAAAAGCTGACGCCCGACGGCGGTGAATGTCGGAACCCCGTTTGGCCGCACGTCTTCAATGCAGACAAGCCATGGAGAAAACGATGACGATCACCATTACCGCCTTTGAACGTTCGCCCGATCGGGGCCGTGGGCTGGCGCGCGACATGCGGGTTCGCTGGGCGCTCGAGGAAGCCGGCCAGCCGTATGATGTCCGCCTCGTCTCATTCGAGACGATGAAGCAGCCGGCGCACCTGGCGCGCCAGCCATTCGGGCAGATCCCGACCTATGAGGAAGGCGATCTCACATTGTTCGAATCCGGCGCGATCGTCCTTCATATCGCCGAGCGTCATGGGGGCCTGTTGCCGCAAGACGTCAATGGACGGGCGCGGGCGACTGCCTGGATGTTTGCTGCGCTCAATACGGTGGAGACGCCGATCTTCGAGCACAGCCTCGCCAGGATTCTCGAGCGCGACGAACCCTGGTATGAGAAGCGCCTGCGTTCCCTGGAGGGCAGCATCCGCAAACGGCTGAACAGCCTTTCGGCCCATCTCGGCGACGCCGACTGGCTCGACGGCGCATTCAGCGCCGGCGATTTGCTGATGGCGTCGGTGCTGCTGCGGCTGAAGTCATCCAATATCCTCGACGATTATCCCAGCCTCGCCGCCTATGTCGCCCGCGCTGAGGCGCGACCCGCCTATCAGCGCGCCTTCGCCGCGCAGTTCGCGGTTTTTCAGGCCGCATCGGCGGCGGACTGATCAGGGATCATGGCGGGTCGGTGAACGGCGAAGGCGTCCCACGGCAGAGAAATAGAAGTCCGCGTGTTTGTGTTTGGCCATGGATCCCAGGGTCAAGCCTGGTCAAGCCCTGGGATGACGGAGAGTGTGGTTGGCGTTCTCACCACGCACCGGCGACGCAGCTTGCGGCTCTGCGCCGGCCGTAGCTTCATCGCGCCCCGCACCAACTCTCATTGGTGATCCGAGGGCTTGACCCTGGGAGCACAGCCTCCTCGCAAGACCTCAGGCAATTTCGCGCAGGCGTTCGGCTGTCTGCAGGTCGACGGAGACGAGGGTGGAGACGCCCTGCTCGGCCATGGTGACGCCGAAGAGGCGGTTCATGCGGGCCATGGTGATGGGATTATGGGTGATGATGACGAAGCGGGTCTCGGTCGAAGCCGCCATTTCGTCCATCAGGTTGCAGTAGCGTTCGACATTGTGGTCGTCGAGCGGCGCGTCCACCTCGTCTAGCACGCAGATCGGCGCCGGGTTGGTGAGGAAGACGGCGAAGATCAGCGCCATTGCAGTCAGCGCCTGTTCGCCGCCCGACAGCAGCGTCATCGTCTGCGGCTTCTTGCCGGGCGGGCGGGCCAGGATTTCGAGGCCGGCCTCCAGCGGATCATCGGATTCGATCAGCTGCAGCTCGGCGGTGCCGCCGCCGAAGAGATGGGTGAACAGCCGCTGGAACTGGCCATTGACGACGTCGAAGGCGGCGACCAGGCGCTCGCGGCCCTCGCGGTTCAGGCTCTGGATGGCGCCGCGCAGCTTGCGGATCGCGTCGATGACGTCGTCGCGCTCCTTGATCAGCGCTTCGAGCTTCTCGCTCAGCTCCTTCTGCTCCTCGTCGGCGCGCAGGTTGACGGCGCCGAGCCGTTCGCGCTCCATCTTCAGCCGCTCCAGCTCGCGCTCGACCTCGCGCGGATCGGGCAGAGCCTGCATCGGCTGCAGGCCGGCGAACCGAAGCGCCTCATGCGGCGGCACGTTCAGCGCCTCGCGAATGCGGACTTCACTTTCGTGCCGACGTTCGCGGGCCGAGACCAGGCGCTCCTCGGCGCGGCCGCGGCGTTCGCGGTATTCGGCAAGCTCGGAAAGCGCGGTCGCCGCCTTGTGATCGGCATCGCGCTGGATGCGTTCGGCTTCGGCCAGAAGATCGCCGGCATTGCGGCGCGCCTCCTCGGCCTTCTGTAATTCGCTCAGCAGGGCGCGACGCTTGTCGTCGAATTCGTCAGGCGCCATTTCGAGATCGGCCGCCTCTTCGCGCGCCTCTTCCTCGCGCTCGCGCAGTGTGGCGACATGATCCTCGCCGCTTGCCGCCCGCTGGCGCCAGGTCTCGCGCTCCTGGCCGATCGCCATGATGCGGCGCTGGCGGGCCTCGTTTTCCCTCGCCAGGCTTTCATGACGGGCGCGGGCCTCGGCGAGCGTGCCGCGGTCGGTCGCCACTTCCGCCTGCTGGAAGCGCAAGCGCTCGTCGATCTCGGTGAGATCGGGCGCGTCCTCCAGCTCGATTCGGGCGTTTTCCTCCTGGACGCCGATCTCTTCCAATTGCGCGCCCAGCTGGCTCGCAGCCTCGCTGACGACGTCGCGGCGGCGGATGAGATCGCCGGAAGCCCGCTCGGCCGCAGCCAGCGCCTCGCGCGCTTCGGCCAGATGGCGCGCCGACAGCCGGCTCATGTCGCGGGCCTCGGCCAGCCGCCGCTCCTCGAGGCGGATCGAATCGGCCGCCCCTGCCTGCCGCTCTTCGGCCTCGGCAAGCACATCACGGGCGATCGCCGCTTCGCTTTCGAGTTCGGCCAGGCGGTTCTTCTGGGCAAGGCGCAGCGCGGCAGCGCTCGGGGCATCGGCGCCGGTGACATGGCCGTCCCAGCGATAGACGGCGCCCTCCTTCGTCACCAGCCGCTGGCCGGGCTTCAGCGCCGCCATCAGGGAGCGCGCGTCGCCATCGGCGACCAGGCCGATCTGGCGCAGGCGGCGGGTGAGAGCTGATGGCGCGCTGATATGAGCGATCAGCGGCACGGCGCCTTCGGGAAGCGCCGGATCGCCGGCGCCATCGCCATTGACAGACCAATGGGCCGGCGCCTCGGCATCGAGCGGCGATTCCAGATCGTCGCCGAGTGCTGCACCGAGCGCCGTCTCGAAGCCGCGATCGACCTTCAGCTCCTCGGCAATCGGCGGGAACTTGCCGGCCGCGGCACCGGCGGCGAGCATGCGGGAAATGGTGCGGGCTTCGGTTTCCAGCGCATTCAGGCCAGAGCGGGCCTGATCGACCGGCGCGCGCGACAGTGCCTCGGCCTGACGGGCAGCCGCCAGCGCCTGTTCGACCGTCTGGACGGCGGCATCGGCATCGGCAAGCGCGATTTCGCCGGCCTCGACCATCGCGCGTTTTTCATCCGGATCGGGCAGGCCTGATATCTTCTCGCCGATCGCCGACAATTCCGCGTTTGCTTCGTCCATCTGGCGCTCGAGGCGCATGCGGCGGTCAGCCAGATCGCGAATGGCGCGCTCCAGCTGGTTGCGCCCGGCGGCGGCTTCAGCGCGCTCGGCCGTCAGCTGCGTGAAGATGCGCTCGCTGTCGGCAAGTTTTGCCGCCGCCGCTTCGAAGGCTTCGCGTGTCTCCTCGGCATGACGGCCGGAATCGGCGAGGATGTCCGAAATCTCGGCCTCTTCGGCGTCGAGCTTGGCGAGGATGACGGCATTATCGGCCACCAGCCGCTCCTCGCGGCGGATATCCTCGGCAAGCTGGGCGAGACGGCGGGTCAGTTCGTCGCGGCGGCGCAGGATGCGGCCGGCATCCTCCTCCAGCTGGCTCCTGGCGATCTGCAGGCGCTGCAGGGCGGCGGCGGCGCGCGCCTCGCCGTCGCGCAGTTCCGGCAGCTTCAGGCTGGCGATGCCCTGCTGCTTGGCTGCCTCCATCTGCGCTTGCGCCTTTTCGGCAACGATTGATGTCGCCTGGTTCAGAGCGCTGTCGGCCTCCGCCTCAGCCTCCTTGGCCTGCACCCAGCGGATATGCAGCAGCATCGCCTCGCGGGCGCGGATATCGGCCGACAGCGTCTTGAATCGATTGGCCTGGCGCGCCTGGCGCTTCAGGCTCTCGATCTGGCTTTCGAGCTGCGAGGTGACGTCGTCGAGGCGCTCGAGATTGGTTTCGGCAGCGCGCAGACGCAGCTCGGCCTCATGGCGGCGCGAATGCAGGCCCGAAATGCCGGCCGCTTCTTCCAGGAGCTGGCGGCGGGCCTGCGGCTTTGCCTGGATCAGCTCGCCAATACGGCCCTGGCCGACCATCGAGGGTGAACGGGCGCCGGTCGAGGCATCGGCAAACAGCAGCTGCACATCCTTGGCGCGGCTTTCCTTCCCGTTGATGCGATAGAGCGAGCCCTGCTCGCGCTCGATGCGGCGGGTGACCTGGATCTCGTCGCTGTCGTTGAAGGCGGCAGGTGCGGTCCGCTCGCCATTGTCGAGATAGAGGGCCACCTCGGCGGTATTGCGGGCTGGGCGGTTGCCGGAGCCGGAAAAGATCACGTCGTCCATGCCGGAGGCGCGCATGTTCTTGTATGAATTCTCGCCCATCACCCAGCGCAGCGCCTCGACGAGATTGGACTTGCCGCAGCCGTTCGGGCCGACGACGCCGGTCAGCCCCCGCTCGATGATGAATTCCGTCGGCTCGACGAAGGATTTGAAGCCGACCAGGCGCAGCTTGTTGAACTTCATGCGGAGATATCCACGGCAGGAAGCCCCCTCATCCGCCTGCCGGCACCTTCTCCCCGCTGGGGCGAAGGGGATTTGCCGCAACGTCTCGATTCCCTCTTCTCCCCAGCGGGGAGAAGGTGCCCGTAGGGCGGATGAGGGGGCCACGCCCGCAAACTGCGCTGAAAACGAAAAACGGGCGCACGGCTTTCGCCGTCGCCCGTTGTGGTCGAACGATCCGGTTCAGATGAGGCTGTCGATGAGCTTCGACATGGTGTCAACCGGCATGTCTCCAGAATAGCGCTTGCCATTGATGAGGAAGGTTGGCGTGGCGTTGACGCCGAAATCCTTCGATCCCCTTTCCCGCGTGGCGTTCACTTCATCCAGAAGCTTCTGGTTCGTCAAGCATTTCGTGAAGCTATCCTCAGTAAATCCGGCAAGCTTCGACATCTGCAGCAGTGCAGCGCGGCCGTCATCGGCGGCGGCCCAGACCTGCTGCTGCTTGAACAGCATCGAAACCATCGGGAAATACTGTTCCGGCGTGCTCAACTGCTCCGGATTGGAGGAACTGCAGCGGGCGAGCATGAAGGCCGCCGCCGCACGCGGATCGAAGGGGAATTCGCGGATGATGAACTGCACCTTGCCGGTGTCGACGTATTTCTGCTTGATGGCGTCGAAGGTGGTGTTGTGGAAATGGGCGCAATGCGGGCAGGTCATCGACATATATTCGACGATCTTGACGGGCGCGTCGGCCTTGCCAAGCGCCATTTCCGGCAGCGCGCCGGGTTTCAGCACCTCGGCCATATCGACATCGCCGTCAGACTGCGGCATGTCCCCCGCCGTGGTGGCCGCCGTCTTGATGGTATCGACATTGGTGCCGTCGGCCATGGTCTTGCCGGAAGACGAAGCATCGGCAGCGTCCTTGCTGTCGTTGCAGGCGACAAGCACGGCGGCAGCTGCGGCGATGGCGATTCCGCTCAAGAGGCGGCGTTTCGTCAGTTGCATTTCGGACATCTGCATGGGTTCCCCATAAATGAGATTGACGGCGTGACTGTGCGATATAACGGCTGACAGCCGCCCACAAGGCACTGATCAGCAACTTCCTTCAAAGAATTGTGACCGCGGGAAGACGACTAGACCAAAAATTGCAGGATTGGAGGTTTTGCTCCGAAACTCAGTCGTCCAACCCATGACGCGCCAACAGCTCGGCCAGCGGCACGGTATCGCTCTCGCTCCGCCGAAGCTCTTTGAGGCGCTTTTCAGCAAGATAGATATCTTCGAGGTCGTCGAGCTGCTCGATGATGGCTTGCCGCGCATAGAAACTCTTGCTGCGGCCGGTACGCCTCGAAAGCTGAGTCAGTCGCTTCGATATCAGGGGGCAACTGCAAGACTAGCATGATTTTTCTCCAGTCTGCTGTAGAAGTATAGCCGACGCCTACTCAGAGGGTAATTTGAATGCGTTCTTTCACCAAAGCTTTTCTCTATTCCGTACTCATTGTCTCTGTCGCATTGGCCACGAAGGTCACAAGCGGCATCGCCTCTGAAGACGGCGGGAATATTGTTTTCAGCCAGATGCTTAAATGTCTGAAGCTACCCGCGGACGCGCCGAGCTCCTATGACTTCATGGTTGTGGCGGTCATCAAGGACGGATCTGCCGATTTTCTATCCATCAACTTCCACACGCCGCCATCCGAATGGGAAAAAACGGCTGCCCCGTTGATCGCTGATGCGATCACAGAATGTGAGCCTTACAATTCGATCTCAGGCAGGATGGAATTCGCAGTTACCCGCGAGCGTATCGAAGCAGGATCAAAAAACTAAGCATGCGGTGCCGTGGCACCCCAATGTGTTGCCGGCCAAGATGGGCGTCGCTCATCAGCGCCCATTCCCCCGCTTGCCCATCACCGCAGTCCCCAGTCGCTCAATCGCCTGCCGCAGCTTGTCGCCTTCGATGCCCTCCATCATGCCTTCGAGCTTACGGGCGGCTTCGCCCTTCAGCGGCGGCGGGGTGCGGGAGCGGCGGACGGCTTGCGACACCGGTTTCTGGACGATGCGGATCTGGTGGACGGCGGCGAAGCCGAAGAAGCTGTTGATGCGCTGGATGAGTTCGCCCTGGGCATGGGTGAGGAAGAGCGCGCGTGCCCCTTCGCAGGCGATGGTCAGCACGCCGGGGCGGAAGTTGCCGTCATCGCCGCCGCCGCGAGCCCAGGCGATTTTCTCCGGGCGGGTGCAATCGGCAAAATCCTCGCCGGCGATTTCGCTCCACGAGCCGAGCAGCGCCGTGTTGATGCCGGCGCGCCGGGCAAGGACCGGATCGATCAGCCCGTTCGCCAGCTCGGAAATCTGTTTCACATCTTTGCGTGGATAACTCATCGAAACCCTTGGACGGCGCCCCGAATTGGTGCGGCCGACTTGATCGCGCGGCGTTGCTTCGCCAAGTATAGGGCCTTCCCCCCAATGCGGCAAATCATGACGACCACCACACTCGACACCCCCTCGGCAAAGCCCCTCCTCGACTGGTACGACCGCCATCACCGCGACCTGCCCTGGCGCGTTTCGCCCGGCATGGCGGCGCGCGGCGTCCGCGCCGATCCCTATCGCGTCTGGCTGTCCGAGGTGATGCTGCAGCAGACCACGGTGCAGGCGGTCAAACCCTATTTCGAGAAATTTCTCCGGCGCTGGCCTGACGTCACCGATCTCGCCGCCGCCGACAACGACGAGGTGATGGCCGCCTGGGCGGGCCTCGGCTATTACGCGCGCGCCCGCAATCTGAAGAAATGCGCCGAAGCGGTGGCGAGGGAACATGGCGGCGTCTTTCCGGACACCGAGGAGGATCTGAAATCGCTCCCCGGGATCGGCGACTATACGGCAGCGGCCATCGCGGCCATCGCCTTCAACCGGCAGGCTGCGGTCATGGACGGCAATGTCGAGCGGGTGATCTCCAGGCTTTATGCGATCGAAACACCGCTTCCGGCCGCCAAGCCGCTGATGAAGGCGAAGGTGGCGCTGCTGACGCCGCCGGGCCGGCCGGGCGATTTCGCCCAGGCGATGATGGATCTCGGAGCGACGATCTGCACGCCGAAGCGGCCGGCCTGTTCACTCTGTCCGTTCCGCGATGCCTGTCAGGCACTGAGGCTTTCCGATCCCGAGCTCTTTCCGGTCAAGGCGGCGAAGAAGGAAAAGCCCGTGCGCCATGGCGCGGCCTTTATCGCGGTGACCAGAGAGGGCGAAATCCTGCTCAGGCGGCGCGGTGAAAGCGGCCTGCTCGGCGGCATGACCGAGGTGCCGACGACAGCCTGGACGGCGCGGCTCGACGGCGAAACCTCGGCGGCGGCCGCTCCTTTCGCCGCCGGATGGCAGGCCAGCGGCACTGTTACCCATGTCTTCACCCATTTCGAGCTCAGGCTTGCAATCTGGCGGGCGGCGATTGCCCAAAAGCCTGACATGGATGACGGATGGTGGGAACCCGTTACAAATCTTGAAGCGCAGGCCTTGCCGACAGTCATGAAAAAAGCGATCGCAGCGGCTATTCCTCTCGCATTCAAAACATCCAGGGCATAAACATGACCACCGAAATAAAGCATATCGTTTTCGATATCGGCAAAGTCCTCATTCATTACGATCCCAATCTACCCTTCGCCCGCCTCATTCCCGACGAGGCCGAGCGCAACTGGTTCTTCGCCAATATCTGCACCCATGACTGGAACGTCGAGCAGGACCGCGGCCGCACCTGGGCGGAGGCCGAAGCGCTGCTGATCGAAGCGCATCCGACGCGCGAGGAGCATATCCGCGCCTTCCGCAAATACTGGCATGAGATGGTGCCGCACGCCTATGAGGAGAGCGTCGCGATCATGGAGGGACTGATCGAGGAGGGCCGTGACGTGACGATGCTCACCAACTTCGCCTCCGACACGTTTCGCGAGGCGCAGGTGCGTTTCCCCTTTCTGACGAAACCGCGCGGCGTCACCGTTTCCGGCGATGTCGGCCTGATCAAGCCCGACATCGCGATATACGAGACGCATACGAAGAGCTTCGGCCTCGATCCCGCCGCGACGATCTTCATCGACGACGCGCCGGCCAATGTCGAAGGTGCGAAGGCTTTCGGCTGGAATGCGGTGCTGTTTTCGGGCACGGATAAACTGCGCAGCGATCTCGCCGCCCATGGCGTGACGGTCTGAGACCCATGGCCTTCGACCCGGCAGAAGAAATCGAACGCTTCCACGCCGCCATCAACGCGCTGGATTTTCCCACAATCGAGGACTATTTCGCCGAGGACGCGACCTATGTCTCGAACGGGGTCGGCAGCCTTGCCGGGCGCACCGAGATCATGGCCGCCTTCCGGCGCTATTTCGACGATTACCCCGATCAGACGGCCGAGAATTCGCTGGTGGAAAACCTGACGCCCCTCTCCGGCCGCGCCGTCTGGTCGCTCCGCGCCACCCACAGCCGCACCGGCAAGCCGCTGGTGCGTGAAGGCGAGGAGACGATCACCTTCAATGAAGATGGCCGCATCACGCGCGTCGAGGTCACCGACTATCGCCAGTTCTGATCATCGCGCATCCCCGCTCAAATAGAAGACGCCCGAGGCTCGAGCCCCGGGCGCCTTGGCCTTCTTCCGCAACTGGAGGAAACCGGAAGAAGGTATTTCGATCCCCAGAGCATGATGCCGAAAAGTGTAAGCGGTTTTCGGACGACATCATGCTCTCATTTTCTGACTTGGATCCGGATTCAAATTTTAGGCCAATCTGGCCTAAAATCATCCGGATCTAGGCGCTGCTCAATCCACCTTTGCCAGATCACTGCGGATGACGGACCTCAGATCGTCGATCGGGCGCAGGGACTGCCCGTCTTCGAAGTGCCAGAAGGTCCATCCGTTGCATGCATCGAGACCCTGCACCTTGGCGCCGAGACGATGAATGGAGCCGGCCTCGCCGCCGGAGGCCACCGTGCCGTCGGCGCGCACGATGGCGCTGTAGCGGCGCCTGGCATCGGTCAGCACCTGGCCGGGCTTGATCAGGCCGCTTTCAACAAGCACGTTGAAGGCGACGCGGACTTCGGCCTTCTTGCCGGTCATGACCGTCAGTTCCGCCTTCCCGAGCGGCTCGACGGCGGCAATGCGGGCCGAAGCCGCATCGATATAATCCTGCTCCCGCTCGATGCCGACGAAGTGGCGGCCAAGGCGCTTGGCGACGGCGCCTGTTGTTCCCGAACCGAAGAAGGGATCGAGCACGATATCGCCTGGTTTGGTCGAAGCCATGATGACGCGGGCAAGCAGCGCCTCCGGCTTCTGCGTCGGATGCACCTTCTTGCCATCCTCGCCCTTCAACCGTTCGCTGCCGTTGCAGATCGGGAACAGCCAGTCCGAGCGCATCTGCACGTCGTCATTGGCCGCCTTCATCGCATCGTAGTTGAAGGTGTAGCCCTTGGCCTTGGCATTGGGGCTCGCCCAGATCATCGTCTCATGGGCGTTCTGGAAACGGCGGCCCTTGAAATTCGGCATCGGATTGGTCTTACGCCAGATGATGTCGTTCAGGATCCAGAAATTCAGGTCCTGCAGCGTGGCGCCGACGCGGAAGATATTGTGGTAGGAGCCGATCACCCAGATCGAGCCCGTCGGCTTCAGCACCCGGCGGCAGGCGAGCAGCCAGGCGCGGGTGAAGGCGTCATAGGCTTCGAAGGAGGCGAACTGATCCCATTCGTCGTCGACCGCATCGACCAGCGACTGGTCGGGACGGTGCAGCGTTCCGCCGAGCTGAAGATTATACGGAGGGTCGGCGAAGATCACATCAACGGAGTGGTTGGGCAAGGCTTCAAGGGCGCTCACGCAGTCGCCCTTGATGATCGTGTCAACCCAGGAGTCCGCCTTGACGGAAGCCTTGAGGTCGGCAAGCGGAAAAACTGACGCCATTCTGATACTCACTCATACGCTTTACGCTTAACTCTCCGTTATGGTTACCCAACTTAGTTACCAAAGCCTGAAGCGATGACCGGTTTCGGGAATTTATTGTGGCGGCACCCTCTCCTGATCACGCCGCATCATGGACTTTGCGGCTGTCGGCCGGCGCCTCGTCGCGTTCGAACATGCCGTAATCACGCACGACACTGGCGATCCGCAGGCGGTAATCGGCGAAGACGCCGCCGCGGCCGGCCTGCTGGGCGGTCCGGTGGGCCTCGCGATTGCGCCATTCCTTGACCGCCGCCTCATCACGGAAGAAGGACAGTGACAGCAGCTTGCCGCGATTGGTGAGGCTTTCGAACCGTTCGATCGAGATGAAGCCGTCGATGGTTTCGAGCTCGGCGCGCAGCTCGCCGGCGAGATCGAGATATTTGTGGCGTTCGCCCATATAGGGCACGACTTCGAAGATGACGGCGATCATGGCAGCACCAGCTTGGCGTGGGGAGCGGAGACGTTTTTCAGGAAGATGCGGTCCTCCTTAAGGATGAAGCGTTCGCGTCTGGCAAAGTCGTAATTCTCGCGGCCGAGTGGGTCGGCGGCCAGCCTGGCGCGATAGGCTTCGTAAGCGGCGAGGCTTTCGATGTTGTAGACGCCGTAGGCCGTCGTCGCCGAGCCCTCATGCGGGGCGAAATAGCCGATCAGATCGGCGCCGTTGCGAGGAATCGCCTGGCCCCAATTCTCGGCATATTCGGCAAAGGCTTGCTTCCTGAAGGGGTCGATCTCATAACGGATAAAGCAGGTGATCATCGGGTTCTCCTTTGTGCTTCCCGTTTTCGCACATTGCCGGACGGCGATGCTTCGGTTACGATCGAAGTATGAAGGAAGGACCAGACATTGCCCACATCGGCGCGCTCATCGGTGATCCCGCTCGCGCCAACATGCTTGCGGCGCTGACCGGCGGGCGGGCGCTGACGGCGACCGAGCTTGCCGGCGTCGGCGGCATCACCGTGCAGACGGCAAGCACCCATCTCGCCAAGCTCGAAGCCGGCGGCCTGATCGCCCAGCGCAAGCAGGGGCGCCACCGCTATTTCACGCTGGCCGACGAGGCTGTCGCCCGGCTGATCGAAAGCATGATGGGCTTTGCCGCCGGCCGCGGGCATCTGCGCCACCGGCCCGGTCCGAAGGAGCCGGCGCTGCGCAAGGCGCGCATCTGCTACGATCATCTCGCCGGCGATTACGGCGTGCGCATGCTCGACAGCCTGATTGCCTCAGGCGCGATCGAGGCGGTCGGAGAGGGTCTTGCGCTGACAGATAAGGGCGAGAGCGATCTCGCCCGCATCGGCATCGACGTCGGCAATCTCAGATACTCGCGCCGGCCGCTCTGCCGTTCCTGCCTCGACTGGAGCGAAAGGCGCGCCCATCTGGCCGGCAGCCTTGGCAAGGCGCTGCTTTCAAGTTTCCTCGACAGGGGCTGGGCGCGGCGAACGACGGAAAGCCGCTCGATCCTCTTTACCCCGGAAGGCGACCGGCAATTTCTATTGCTTTTTCCGGCTGGATAGACTGGCTGCAGATCTGCAAGAACCTGCCACGAAGTTGCGGACGGTGCTCCATTATGCCCTTGGGGTCTTTTCACCTTCCTGCCGCACATGCGCCCGCAGCGCCGCCAGCGTCAGCGCCAGCGCCGCGTGATTGCTCTCGGCTTCGCCCAGCACGCTTGCGCCTTCCGCCGCTTCGCGCAGTTGCGCACCGTAAAGCAGATCTTCCGGGGTCTGGCGGCCGCGGGCGAGGTGCCAGGTCGCATCCGGCCGAATTTCCCGGCAAAGATCGATGGCGTGATTGACGTCGCGGGTGAACGGCCGCGCCATCAGGAAGCCGTGCTCAGACCTGATGCTGCTCGGCAGGTAGTCGCGAGGGCCATCGAAATCTTTTGGCTCGGCCGGCCGGAATTGCTTCAGCATAAAGGCGCAGGTGATGAAGGCGTCGATCCGGCCGTCGGGCATATCCGTCTTTTCCAGGGTTTCGATGATATCCTCGATCGTCATGCAGTCTTCCTCTTCGTTCACTTTCGGGCATGCCGCGTCCCTCCCACGGCGGCGGTGGTTTCATCTTCCCGGAGCGCCATCTAGTGCACGAAGAGTTCAAAGGTAGCCCTGGCAATGTTGCTGGTTGCCGATCAACCGAATTTCATCGATTTCGCACTCGCCGCGCTTGAGTTGCCACCCCAGAGCACCCGCTCCAGTCGAACAGCGTTCGCATTCGGCACGAGCGCGGGCTGCCATCCGGCGTCCTTTGCTGGCGCGCGAAGCCATCAACCGCTAGCAGCCTTTCTTCCGCATCTTCTTTTCGATCTTTGCCTTCCTTTCAGGCCCGTCGCCGGCATGTTTTCCGCCGGTCAAACCATGATCCATCATCGCCTGCAGCTGCGCACAGCTTCTGTGATTGTGGTGCTTGCCGCCCTTGGCGGCGGCATCGGCGGATGTGAAGGCCAATAGCAGCGCTCCAGCCGCCGCTGATCGAACAAGAGCCGACAGCCTCATGGTCCCTCTCCTCTCGCCGCCCATAGTAGGATCAAGCCCCTGAACCGGCAATGATGCTGGTGTCGCTCCGCCGCAGAACAGCGTTGCAAGTTCCTTCGCAGCGGACCGATCACGATCGGAATCAGACCAAAGTCGGGGTTTCATCCGACCGAGGGCTTAGCAGAG
Source organism: Rhizobium sp. NXC14 (assembly GCF_002117485.1). Taxonomy (NCBI): domain Bacteria; kingdom Pseudomonadati; phylum Pseudomonadota; class Alphaproteobacteria; order Hyphomicrobiales; family Rhizobiaceae; genus Rhizobium; species Rhizobium sp. NXC14. Next base: position 1,051,710 of record NZ_CP021030.1, on the reverse strand, counting down.
GAACAGTGAGGTTTAACCGAAGTTTGACATGGAGCTATCCATCCACTCCGGATGCGAAAGCGCCTCAAGAACAAACGGAGGAATATCCTATGATGAAGGTAACACATCTGGCATTGGCGGCGGCCCTTCTGGCCGGCACGGCGGCGTCGGGCTACGCCCAATCGTCAAGCACGGTCGGAACCGGCGGCTCGTCGGCAGGCGGCGGAACTGCGAGCAGCACCGTCGGTACTGGTGGCAGCTCTGCCGGGGGCACCTGCCCGGCCGGCACGACCAACTGCAATTCCGGCTCGTCCTCGACCCTCGGCACCGGCGGCTCGTCGGCTGGCGGCGGCACATCCAGCAGTTCTGTCGGCACCGGCGGTAGCGCTGCTGGTTCGGGGTCCGGCTCGGGCTCTGCTTCGACGCTCGGCACCGGCGGTTCATCGGCCGGCGGCGGCACGTCCAGCAGCAGCGTGGGAACCGGCGGTAGCGCCGCAGGTTCGGGCGATGCCAATTCCGCTTCGAGTGTCGGAACCGGCGCATCGTCGGCGGATGGAGACAAGACCGGCAGTACTGTCGGCACCGGCAGCAGTGCTGCAGGCTCTTCGCACGACAACAAAGGCAAGAAAGGCTGCGCACCGGGCCAGGTCAAGAAGGACGCCGCCGGCACTAAAGGTTGCTGACGACGTCGGCCGGCGCCTTGATGGCGCCGGCCAAAACCTTTGGAGATGAAAGCAATGACCAGATTTCCGACAATCGCATTGACGGCATCGCTCGTGGCGATCGGCGGGCAGGCCATGGCCGAGGAGATCAAGCTCGACGACGGAACGACGTGCACCGTCGTCCAGTCCCAGGCGGGCGACATGTCCACCACCGTCACCGCCGGCAACGGGCATGTGTCCTCGTCGACCACGACGGGGAGCGGTTCGGCCGGCTCCACCTCGTCATCGGCCTCCGCCGGATCCTCGTCGAGTTCGGGAAGCGTCGACAGCTATTCGACCGCCAGCGTTACCCGGCCCGACGGCACCGTCATCACCAAACGTTCCGATGGAACCTGTTCGGTGACGAAACCAAAGAAATAGGAGATGGCAATGAAACCTATCAATGTTATTGCTGCCGCCTCGATCGCACTGCTCGCATCGAGCCCGGCCGTTCTTGCAGAAGAGTGTAATGCGGCAGGAACCGTTGGAACGGCGGGAAGCGCTGCTGTCGGCGGCACATCCGCGAACTCCGTCGGGACGGCCGGCGCCTGCCAGACTGACGGCGGCACGACATCGTCGATCGGATCCGGCGGAAGTGCCGCGACGGTCGACGGAAAGGCGCAAAGCAAGACCCACATCAATGACAATGGCGACAAGCTGAAGGCGCAGACCAAGGCCCAGGCGGTCGACCAGGGCACGTTCAGCAAGTCGCGCACCAAGACCAGCACGGACGGCGACAGCTTGCAAAGCACAACGCGTACGATGTCGCATGTTCCCGGCGAGAAGCCGGTGAAAGGCACGACCACTCAGAAGATCATCTTGCCGCAACAATAAGGTAAGTGGGCTCACCTCTCTTGAACAAGGTGAGCCGTGCCTTACCGCCATTGCGGATCGGCGCTCAATGCCGGTCCTCCCCGCCGCCAACACAGAGAATTCAACCATCCATCGAGCGAGACCGCTACAACCTGTGGAGCTGCAATGCTGGGTGAGCTCGTTTCGCGATTCAAGCTGCGTTCGACAGCTTCGACGCAGCCTGCGGCGTGCCTCGGTTCCTCAGTTCATGGCGTTGTGGAAAGTCTCGAAAATCAGCGCCCGCAGCCAGCGATGGGCGGGATCTGCATCCATGCGAGGGTGCCAGGCCTGGACGATGTTGAAAACCGGCACGGCGACTGGCAGGTCAAAGGTCCTGATCTCACTGATCGGGGAAGACTTGCAATAGGACTTCGGGATAGAGCCGATCAGATCGGAAGCCGCTGCAACGGCGATCACCGCCGGGAAACTCGGGACGATCAGCCTGACATCCCGGTAAAGGTCCAGCTCGGCGAGCGCCCTGTCGACGGGACCGGCATAGTCCGCTTGCGGCGAGAAGACCACATGACCACAGGCGGCATAGCCCGCAGCCGTTAGCCCTGCATCGAAGATCGGATGCCCCGCCCTTGCGACACCGACGAACCGGTCCTCGAAAAGGCTCTGGCAACGCAGCTCCCCGCCGTCGCGCGGCAGGACACCGATATCCAAATCGATTGCCGCGTCCCGCAAAGCCTGAACGTCCTTGTCCGATCGCGGCGCAAAACGAAGCCTTATCCCCGGTGCGGCGTTGGTCACGGCGGCGCTGAGGTCGGCGGCGTAGAGAAGCACGAAGGCCTCATTGGCACGGATGGTGAAGTCGCGCCGCACTTCCCGGATTTCCACGGTCGATGGCGGACTCAGCACCGCTTTCACGGCGGCCTTCAACACCTGCACCTCTTCGGCAATCGCCAGGGCATGCGGTGTGGCGACCATGCCGCGCCCGGCCGGCACCAGGATCGGATCGCCGAGTGCCGCCCGCAAGCGCGACAGCGTCCGGCTCATGGCCGATGTGCTGAGGCCAAGCCGGCGAGCGGCGGCCGATACGCTCTGCTCGCGCAGCAACGCATCCAGTGCCACCAGAAGATTGAAATCGAGATCGGACATGGCGCTATCCTATCAGGCATGGCGCTGCATGCAACGGTCAATTGCTTCAGTTGCGTCTGGCGCAGGAGATCGACGAGGGCTAATGAATCGGCCATCCCATAAGCATCCCGGAGTTTCCATGTCCCTCACCTGCACCCCCCCGATCTCTCAAGATGGCCTGGCGTCACCCCGACGGTACCTGGCTGTCGCCCTCCTGCTTCTGGCAATTGTTCTCGTCGTTCTGGATGGGGCGATTGCCAATGTCGCCTTGCCTTCGATCGCGCTTTCGCTGCACGCGCAAGCGGATAGCACCGTATGGGTCGTCTCCGCCTATCAGCTGGCCGTGCTCGTCGCCATTCTTCCCTGCGGGGCGCTCGGCGAGATCTACGGCGCGCGCAGGGTCTTCCTGATCGGCGTCGCGCTGTTTACCGCGGCGTCCGCAGCCTGCGCCTTGGCGGGCGATCTGCCCGTGCTGATCCTTGCTCGTTTCGCGCAGGGCCTTGGCGCGGGCGCGATCATGGCCCTCGCGATGATGAACCTGCGCCAGGCCCTGCCGCAGCACATGCTGGGTCCGATCATCGGCGTCAATGCCATGATCATCGCCATTTCCTCGGCGGCGGGCCCGGGCCTTGCCGGCGCCATCCTTTCCGTTACGAGCTGGCCCTGGCTGTTTGCGGTCAACATACCGCTAGGCATGATCGTTCTCTTCGGCGGCGGCCTGCTGGGGCAGGTCGAAGGCGCGAAGCGGAAGCTGAATGCGAAGGTGTTGCTGGCCAATACAGCGATGTTCATCCTGTTCTTTTCAGGCGCCGACCGGATTGCGACCGCCCCAGTCAGCGGTGCCGCCCTCATCGTGGCGTCGCTCGCCTGCCTGTTCAGCCTGCTGCGCCTCGAACGGAACAGTGACGTCCCGCTCATTCCGACCGATCTCCTGGCCGCACCGGCATTCCGCGTATCGGTCATCGCCTCGATCTTCTGCTTCTGCGGTCAGATGCTGGGCACCATCGCGCTCCCCTTCTACCTGCAGCACAGGCTGCACATGACGCCGGTTCTGGCCGGTCTCTACATGATGGCCTGGCCGGCCGCGACTGCGATCATTGCGCCCGTCTCGGGACGCCTGGCAAACCGCGTCAAGACGGCATGGCTTTGCGCCATCGGCGGGGCGCTGTTGGCGCTTGGTCTGCTGGTGGCGGGCCTGACGCCGCCCGATCCGCGCGGCATCGCCTTTGTCGTCGGCACCGTGGTCGCCGGCCTCGGTTTCGGACTGTTCCAGACGCCGAACAACCGCATTCTCCTTCTTTCGGCACCGAAAGCCAGAAGCGGTGCGGCCGGCGCCATGCAGGGCACCGCGCGGCTTCTCGGCCAAACCCTGGGCGGGATCTCCATGTCAATCCTATTTGCAACATTGCCGTTGTCGACGGCACTCGACTTTGCGGTGGTCATATCAGGCGGCTGCGCTGCCGCAGCCAGTTTGGTCAGCCTGAGCCGGGCGCGCCACGAAGTGGCGGGACAGCCCGGAGCGTCCTGAACGAGCTTCTGGTTGTCCGGGTGGGAGCGGGCTTTACGGAGCCGGTCGCCTGCCGCATCGCAGCCATGCTTGAGATCAGGTTGAGCTTTGGCCGGCCATCGTGTAAAGCCGCAGCATCCCCGGACAAGACCAGATTTCCAGCAAGGCGTGAACAATGGACGGCTTCGATCTCATCATCTTCGACTGCGACGGTGTTCTCGTCGATTCCGAAATCATCGCGGCCGAAGTTGAATCCGCGCTGCTGACGGAGGCCGGATATCCGATCGGCGTCGAGGAAATGGGCGAGCGTTTCGCCGGCATGACCTGGCACAACATCCTGCTGCAGGTCGAGCGTGAGGCCAGCATCCCGCTTTCGGCCTCTCTGCTCGACAAGTCCGAGAAGCTGCTCGACCTCAGGCTAGCGAATGACGTCAAGGCGATCCCAGGCGTCGAATTCGCCGTCTCCAGGCTGCCGATGAAGCGCTGCATCTGCTCGAATTCGAGCATGAAGCGGCTCGACATGATGCTGGGCAAGGTCGGCCTGAAGCCGCTCTTCGCGCCCAACATCTTCTCCGCCAAGGACCTCGGCCCCGACCGCGTCAAGCCGAAGCCGGATATCTTCCTGCACGGCGCAAGCCGCATGGGTGTTTCACCCGACAAGACTGTCGTGGTCGAGGATTCCGTTCACGGCGTACATGCGGCGCGCGCCGCCGGCATGCGCGTCATCGGCTTTACCGGCGCCTCGCACAGCTACCCCGCCCATGCCGACAAACTGACCGACGCCGGCGCCGAGACGGTGATCTCACGCATGAACGACCTGCCGGGCGTCGTTGCCGCGCTGGCCGCCTGGGAAGGCGTGCTTTAAGGACTCGGCCATTCGCTCGGCTGCTGGGCCCCTCAAGCCCTGGGATGACGGAGTGTGTGGCTGGCGTTCTCGCCAAACGCATCGGCGGCGCAGCTTGTGAGACGTCGCTGAGGTTTGTGAAGGACGCTCCTGCCGAAGCGCCGCATCTGCCGTCGCTTCATCGTGGCTGCCGAGCCGATGTGCCCAGACACCACCTCTGATGCGCCGGCGGGCTAATGCATCCGGCACCACCTCTCTCAGCGCCGCGGAGTTATCGATCGCCGCACCACCTCTCCTCCGTCATCCCAGGGCTTGACCCTGGGACCCATGCGGCGGGCACTGTGCGAACAGCGATGGCATTCAACTGCAGGGAAGTTATCCAAGCCGAGTGCTTGGCCGTGGATCCCAGGGTCAAGCCCTGGGATGACGGAATGTGGGGTTGGCGATGTTGCCAAACGCACCGGCGGCGCAGCTTTTAAGACGTCGCTATTACCGAGGCTTGTGAGGGGCGCTCCTGCCGAAGCTCGTGCGAATGCAAAATCTAGCTGCTCTTCTTGCTCTTGGCCGGCTGGGTGTCGAAGCCAACGTTGACGCGCACCAGGGCGCCGGCGCCGACGGGCATCTTGATGCCTTCCTTGCGGAAGATGACCTGCGTGCCCGGCGAGCCCGCCGGGATTTCGGTCGCGAACTTGGTGACCTCGGAGTAGAGCACGTTCTCGCCGTCGAGAACGCTGACGCGAATCGGCAGCGTCACCGGGCCGGGAGCGCCGGCGGGGCCGGTGATCAGGCGCAGCTGGGCGACGACGGTCATCGTCAGATTGGTGTCGTTCAACATGCACTGGCGGGTGTAATCGCCGAAGGAGGCCTGGACGACGATCTGCTGCGGATCGTCCTTCTTGCCCTTGGCGTAAGTGCGGAAGATCGCATCCTGATCGCGCATGAAGATCTGCGGGCAGGCGCCCTGGACGACGGGGGCAGTCGTGCCCTGCGCGGTCTTGGCAGTGCCGATCGACGGATTGTTCGAGGAGGGGTTGGCGGGTGCCAGCGGCATGATCTGGGCGTTGCCGTTCGGCTGGGCGGGCGCAGCCTCCGGTTTGCTGTCGCCGCCGATGCCGAGCGAATTGCAGCCGGCGAGCAGGCCGACAAGAGAAGCGGAGACGATGAGACGCGAGACCTTGCCGAGCACGATATTCCACCCCTTGCACAAGCGTTTCTTGGCGGCCCCATGTCTTTTGCGTGAGGCCTTTCACGACGGTTTGCGATGGTCTATATCAGCGGCTCAAATAAAAATCGATTGGGTACGCGCCGTTTTGATGCACTTTTCGCCGCCGGATGCGGGCAACTTCAACAAGATAACGGCGATCATATGTCCGCAGGGCCACGCCTTCTCGGTTTCCGGCAAGGCAAGCCATGGCCGCGCCCGGCCCGATGTCTTTCAGCGATAGATCAAGGATGATGAACGTGGACTATATCTCGACCCGCGGCGAGGCCCCTTCCCTCGGCTTTTGCGACGCCCTCTTGACCGGGCTGGCGCGCGACGGCGGGCTCTACGTTCCCAGGGAATGGCCGCACTTCTCCAAGAAGGAGATCCGTGCGCTCAGGGGCAAGACCTATCAGGAGATCGCCTTCACCATTCTCTCGCCCTTCACCAATGGCGAGATCCCCGAGGCGACCTTCCGGGCAATGATCGACGAGGCCTACGGCACGTTCCGCCATCCGGCGATCGCGCCGCTCATTCAGACCGGGTCGAACAGCTTCGTCATGGAACTGTTCCACGGTACGACGCTCGCCTTCAAGGACGTGGCGATGCAGCTGCTGGCGCGGCTGATGGATTATGCGCTGGAAAAGCGCGGCGAGCGGGCGACGATCGTCGGCGCCACTTCGGGCGACACCGGCGGGGCGGCGATCGACGCCTTCGCCGGGCGCGAGCGCACCGATATCTTCATCCTCTTCCCGCACGGCAAGGTCTCGCCGGTGCAGCAGCGGCAGATGACGACCTCAACCTCTTCGAACGTGCATGCGCTCGCCGTCGAGGGCAATTTCGACGATTGCCAGAACCTGGTGAAGGCGATGTTCAACGATGCGGCCTTCCGCGACAAGGTCCGTCTCTCCGGCGTCAACTCGATCAACTGGGCCCGGATCATGGCCCAGATCGTCTATTATTTTACGACGGCGGTGGCGCTCGGCGGCCCGGACCGGAAGATCTCGTTCACGGTGCCCACCGGCAATTTCGGCGATATCTTCGCCGGCTACTGCGCCAAGCGCATGGGCCTGCCGATCGACCGGCTTGTCATCGCCACCAATGAAAACGACATCCTGACCCGGACGCTGAAGACCGGCCGCTACGATATGAAGGCGGTCAAGGCGACAAGCTCGCCGTCGATGGATATCCAGATCTCGTCGAACTTCGAGCGGCTGCTGTTCGAAGCCTATGGGCGCGATGCCTCGAAGGTACGCGCGGCGATGGAAAGCCTGAAGCAATCGGGCGGCTTCGAGATCGCTCCCGAGGCGCTGAAGGCGATTCGCCGCGACTTCCGGGCCGGGCGCGCCAGCGAGCGGCAGGTGGCCGAGACGATCCGCAAGACCCATGCCGCGACCGGTTATCTCCTTGATCCGCATTCGGCGATCGGCGTCTTCGTCGCGGCCAAGAACGAGAAGCCGAATACGCCGATGGTGACGCTTGCGACCGCGCATCCGGCGAAATTTCCCGTCGCCGTAAAATCGGCCAGCGGTATTGACCCGGCGCTTCCGACGTGGCTTGCTGGTCTGATGCAAAGGGAGGAGCGCTTCCAGATCATCAAACCGGAGCTGAAAGCCGTTGAGACCTTTATCGGCCAGCACGCCCGCAGCGAGACGACAGCAGGCGCAGAAAGATAGCCAATGACAGTTGAGTGCACCCGGCTCAAATCCGGGCTGACAGTAGTCACAGAAACAATGCCGCATCTGGAAAGCGTTGCGCTCGGAGTCTGGATCAAATCGGGATCGCGCAACGAGACGGAAGACGAGCACGGCATCGCCCACTTGCTCGAACATATGGCCTTCAAGGGCACGGCGCGGCGTACGGCCCGCCAGATCGCCGAAGAGATCGAGGATGTCGGCGGCGAGGTTAACGCCGCCACCTCGACCGAGACGACTTCCTATTACGCCCGCGTGCTCAAGGACCACGTGCCGCTCGCCGTCGACATCCTCGCCGACATCCTGACGGAATCGGCCTTCGAGGAGGAGGAGCTGGAGCGTGAGAAGCAGGTGATCCTGCAGGAGATCAACGCCGCCAACGACACGCCCGACGACGTGGTGTTCGACCGTTTCTCCGAGGCCGCCTATCGCGACCAGACGCTCGGGCGTGCGATCCTCGGAACGCCTGAGACCGTCGTCTCCTTCACGCCGCAGCAGATCCGCACCTATCTCGGCCGCAACTACACGACCGACCGCATGTTCGTGGTGGCGACCGGCGCCGTCGATCACCAGGAATTCCTGCGCATGGTCGAGCAACGTTTCGCCAGCCTGCCGACGCAGCCTTCGGCGCCGCCGGTCATGGAAGCGGCCCGTTATATCGGCGGCAGCGTGCGCGAGCCGCGCGACCTGATGGACGCGCAGATCCTGCTCGGCTTCGAGGGCAAGCCTTACCACGCCCGCGACTTCTACTGCTCGCAGATCCTCGCCAATATCCTCGGCGGCGGCATGTCCTCGCGGCTGTTCCAGGAAGTGCGCGAATTCCGCGGCCTCTGTTATTCCGTCTATGCCTTCCACTGGGGCTTTTCCGATACCGGCATCTTCGGCATCCATGCCGCGACCGGCGGCGAAAACCTGCCGGAGCTGGTGCCTGTCATCATCGACGAGTTGCACAAGTCGGCCAACGATATCCACCAGAAGGAGATCGAACGCGCCCGCGCCCAGATCCGCGCCCAGTTGCTGATGGGCCAGGAAAGCCCGGCCGCCCGTGCCGGCCAGATCGCACGGCAGATGATGCTCTACGGCCGGCCGATCTCCAATCCGGAGATGATGGAACGGCTGGAGGGCATCACCATCGAGCGGCTGACCGACCTCGCCGGCCGGCTGTTCTACGATACGGTGCCGACGCTTTCGGCGATCGGGCCCTTGGAGCAGCTCGCGCCGATGGAAGACATCATCGCCTCGCTTTCGGTCCCGGCGCCGAAGACGATGCAGGCCAGTTGAGCCGACGTCCGTCTGCCGGGAGTGATCGATGCCAAAATCGGTGTTTCGGTTCCTGTCGCGGCAGCCGGATGCGGTGGAGCTGGAGAATGACAAATATCTCCTGCGCCTGCCGCGCTACCAGGATTTCAACCAGTGGCACCGGCTGCGCGCCGAAAGCCGCAAGTTCCTCGAACCCTGGGAGCCGACCTGGCGGCGCGACGAGCTGACGGAAGGCGCCTACCGCGCCCGCGTCATCCGCGGCAAGCAGGAATATGCCTCCGGCCAGGCGATCCCGCTGTTCATCTTCCTCAAGGAAAACAGGACGCTCGTCGGCGGCATCACCATCGGCTATATCAGGCGCGGTGCGGCACAAAGCTGCATGATCGGCTACTGGATGGGCGAACGCCATGCCGGCCAGGGGCATATGTACGCTGCCCTTCAGTTGGTTATTCCTTACATCTTCTCCGGGCTTGAGTTGCACCGTATTGAAGCAGCCTGTATTCCAGATAACGCGCGCAGCATGCGCCTGCTTGAAAAGGCCGGGTTTCAGCGGGAAGGTTATCTGCGCGGATATTTGAAGATCAACGGTCAGTGGCACGATCACGTGATGTTCTCACGGCTCGCCACCGATACGGATAAAGGCAGGAAAACCGACAGCCGATGACCAGAAACAGCATGCTGCCCAAGTCACCGTCCGGACGAGTGATCGCGGTGATCGCAGCCCTTTTCCTGGCGGTCTTCGCCCTTTCGGCGGGCGTTTCGCAGGCGGCCGAACCGGTGAAGATTTCCCGCGACGATACCGCGCTCGACCTGACGGCGACGACCGAGATCTACGCCAACCAGGGCGAGGCCTTCCAGGTGTCCACGGCCGCCGGCGCCGACGGCATCCGCCGGCGCATCGAGGTCCGGGCGAGTTCGGAGAACCATCAGGGCGACTGGGCGGTGTTTGCGCTCGCCAACGTCTCGGAGGAACAGCTGGAGCGCGTCATCGTCGCGCCGCATTTCCGTCTGGTCAATTCCAAGCTGTTCTGGCCGGATCTCGGTTCGCAGCGCATTATCGCCATTACCCCGAGCGAAGGTTTTGCGCTCGATCGCCAGCCCAGCGACGAGGCCGACGTCTTCCGGATCACGCTCAATCCGGGCGCCGTCATCACCTTCGTCGCCGAACTGTCGACGCCGCAACTGCCTCAGATCTATCTCTGGGAACCGAACGCCTACAAGGATACGATCAACGCCTTCACGCTCTATCGCGGCATCGTGCTCGGCATTGCCGGCCTGCTCGCCGTGTTCCTGACCATCCTCTTCGTCGTCAAGGGCACCTCGATGCTGCCGGCAACGGCGGCGCTCGCCTGGGCAGTGCTCGGCTATATCTGCGTCGACTTCGGTTTCCTCGGAAAGCTCATCAGCGTCGCCTCGGCCGACCAGCGAATATGGCGCGCTTGCGCCGAAGTGGCGCTCGCCTCGAGTTTCGTCATCTTCCTCTTCACCTATCTGAACCTCAATCGCTGGCACGCCCATCTCGGCTACGCCACGCTCGCCTGGGTGCTTGGCCTTGCCCTGCTGTTCGGCGTGGCGATCTACGATCCGTCGATCGCCGCCGGGATCGCCCGGCTGTCCTTTGCGCTGACGGCGGCGACCGGCCTGCTGCTCATCATCTATCTCGGCTTCAATCGCTATGATCGCGCCATTCTGCTGGTGCCGGCCTGGGCGCTGACGCTCGTCTGGCTGTTCGGGGCGTGGCTGACCGTGACCGGGCGGCTGGACAACGACATTATCCAGCCGGCGCTCGGCGGCGGCCTGGTGCTGATCGTGCTCCTGATCGGCTTCACCGTCATGCAGCACGCCTTTGCCGGCGGCGCCTTTCAGCAGGGACTGTTTTCCGATCTCGAGCGACAATCCCTGGCCTTGACCGGCTCCGGCGATATGGTGTGGGACTGGGATGTGGCGCGCGATCGCGTCGTCACCATTCCCGACGTCTCGGTCAAGCTTGGTCTCTCCCCCGGCACCATGCACGGGGCGGCGCGTAACTGGCTGCCGCGGCTGCATCCCGACGACCGCGACCGCTTCCGCGCCACGCTCGACGTGCTGCTCGAACACCGGCGCGGCCGGCTGAACCACGAATTCCGCATCCGCGCCGAGGACGGGCATTTCCATTGGCTCTTGATCCGCGCCCGGCCGGTGCTCGGCTCCAACGGCGAGATCATCCGCTGCGTCGGCACGATCGTCGACGTCACCGAGCAGAAGAATTCCGTCGAGCGGCTGCTGCATGATGCGCTGCACGACAATCTCACCGGCCTGCCGAACCGGCAGGTCTTCCTCGACCGGCTGCAGTCGGTGCTGGCGCTGGCGCCGGGCGGCGAGACGCTGCGCCCGACTGTGATGGTGATCGATATCGACCGCTACAAGCTGGTCAATGATTCCCTCGGGGTTGCCGCCGGCGACAACATCCTGATTGCGCTGACGCGGCGGCTGCGGCGTCTGATGAAGCCGCAGGACACGCTGGCGCGGCTTGCCGGAGACCAGTTCGGCCTCATCCTGGTCTCCGAGCACGATCCGGCCAAGGTCGCCGATTTCGCCGATGCTGTGAGCAAGGCGATCATGGTGCCGATCAATTTCGCCAATCGTGAGATCATCCTGACGGCCTCGATCGGGCTCGCCTCCTGGGTGGACCGGCAGGAGAGCGCCAGCGGCCTGCTCAGTGATGCGGAGCTTGCGATGTATCGGGCAAAACGGGCCGGCGGCAACCGCGTCGAGCCGTTCCAGCCGGCTTTCCGCGACTTCGGCACCGACCGGCTGCAGCTCGAAACCGATCTGCGCCGCGCCATCGAGCGCAGGGAATTGTCGATGGTCTACCAGCCGATCGCCCGGCTTGAAGATGTCGAGGTCGCCGGCTTCGAGGCGCTGATGCGTTGGGAGCATCCGAAACGCGGCAATATCCCGCCGTCGGAATTCATTCCGCTTGCCGAGGCGTCCGACATCATCGGTGCGCTCGGCATGTTCGCGCTCGAACAGGCGACCAATGACCTGATGAGCTGGCAGAACCAGACCGGCGAACTGCCGATCTTCGTGTCGATCAACCTGTCGAGCGTGCAGTTGCTCAACAACGAGCTTTACGACGACGTGCGCTCGGTTCTCGCCAAGACGCATTGCGCGCCCTCGCGGCTGAAGCTGGAACTGACGGAATCCATGGTGATGGAAAACCCGGAACAGGCCCGCCTGGTTCTGCAGAAGCTCAAAGAGGCCGGCATCGGGCTGGCGCTCGACGATTTCGGCACCGGTTATTCCTCGCTTGCCTATCTCACCCGCTTCCCCTTCGACACGATCAAGCTCGACAAGGCGCTGGTGCGTGACAGCAGCGACAAGAAGGCGACCGTGCTGCGGTCGGTGATATCGATGGCGCGCGAGCTCGAGATGAAGGTGGTGGCCGAGGGGATCGAATCCAACGAGGACGCGATCGAGCTTGCCAAAATGGGCTGCAGCTACGGACAGAGCTATCTGTTCGGCCCGCCGATGCCGTCGGAATCGGTGCTGCGGCTGCTTCGCGACCGGTTTCCCCTGACGAAACGGGCGTGATCACCGGCAATGATCTCCCTAGAATGGCGATTGACCGGCGGCCGGCAATATGCGCCACTCGCTTATCATATAAGGAATTTGCGATGCTCAAACTTCTGCTCGCCCTGTCGATCGGCGTCTTTTTCGTTTCGCCGCTTCAGGCAGGTGACGTCCATCCCGTCATGAAAGCCTGCGTGCCTGGGGTGAAGCATTGTGAACGATGGACCCAGGAATTCCAGACGGCGCTGGCGCTGGCACAGAAGGGCGATCATGCCGCACAGCAGACCGTGGCTTTCTGCCTGTCTTCCGGATGCCATGGCGCGGTGGTCGTCGACAAGGTCGCCTCCTGCAGCTGGCATCTCGTCATCACCAATTCAGGTGCGGCCACCGTGCTCGACCGGTCCAACCTCAGGAACACCTGCCGGCCGATGACGCCGGCTCAGAAGGACGAAGCCCGTGCTCACGCCGGCGAGCTCGTCCGCAAGATCTACAATCGTGACATGGCCGCGACCGACCCGATGTAAGCCTGGCCGCCTCCGGCGCTCGGCAACGCCGACGTAAATAAAATCTCATTGCCCTCCAGGCTTTGGCCGCTATTCTCCTCGCAACAAAATCGGGAGGACAATAATGATCCTGCACTGCGTGTTCCTGCGGCTGAAGACGGCGCTGACGATGGACGACAAGCAATCGCTGTTCGAGGCGATCGTCGCGCTGAAACAGGTCATCCCCGGCATATTGGATATCAAGTACGGACCGAATGTTTCGCCCGAAGGCCTGCATGCCGGCTTTGTCGACGGTTTTGCCGTGACATTCGAAAGCGCCGAAGCGCGGGATGCCTATCTCATCCATCCCGCCCATGTGGCCGTCGGCGAGCGTATCGTCTCCTCGACGGACGGCGGCCTTGCCGGCATCCTGGTCTTCGACCTCAATCTCTAGCGTAGGAAGCGCGCCGCTTGATTCAAAGCTTCATGCGACGCCCTTTCAGAGCGGCCAGCCTTTAGCTCGATTTCGCCATGGCGGCGGCGAGTTGATCGACATTGTAGCGGAACATCTTCTCATAGGTCGGCGCCGGACCCTTGGCGTCGGAGAGCGATTCAACATAGAGCTCGCCGCCGGGCTCGGCGCCGGTTGCCTTGGCCACCTGCTTGACGAGGCGCGGATCGTTGGAATTTTCGAAGAAATAGGCCTTCACATGCTCGCTCTTGATCTGCTCGATCAGCTTGGCGACGTCGGCGGCAGACGCTTCGCTTTCGGTGGACAGACCGAGCGGCGCGAGGAAGCTGACATTATACTCGCGGCCGAAATAGCCGAAGGCATCGTGGCTGGTCAGCACCTTGCGGCGGTCGTCGGAGATCTTGTCGAATTTCGAATGGGCATAGGCGTTCAGTTCATCCAGCTTCTGCGTGTACTTCTCGGCATTGGCCTTGAAGGCTGCGGCATCGGCCGGATCGGCCGCCGACAGCGCCTTTTCGATATTGGCGACCCAGACCTTGACGTTGACGGGACTGTTCCAGACGTGCGGGTCGGTGATCTCAGCACCGTCCTCCTCCATGGTGCGAGTGGCAATGCCTTCGGACACCATGACCGGCTTGCCCTTGTAGCCTGAGGCGGTGATCAGCCTGTCCATCCAGCCTTCCAGCCCTTCGCCGCTGACGAAGGTGACTTGTGCCGCCTCCAAATTCTTCGCATCGGCGGGCGACGGTTCGAATTCGTGGGGATCGCCGTTCGGACCGACGAGGCTCGTCACCTTCACATGGTCACCGCCGACCTCCTTGACGACATCAGCAAGCACGGTGAAGGACGCAACCACCTTCAGCGTTTCGGCCGAGGCGGGCGCGGCCGAGAGCGCCATGAGTGCAGACAGTGCAGCGGCGGAGAGAAACAGTCTGGGCGGGTTCATCGAAGTCTCCTTGTGGTCAGCCCTTCAGATGCGGGCGGGGAAAGAGGCGCCGGGCGATGCCGGAGGGCGCGAAAAGGATCGAGAAGGCGTAGATCACAGCTGCCGTCATGATGATCGTCGGGCCGGAGGCAAGCTCGAGATGGTAGGAGGCGATAAGGCCGAAATAGCCGGAGGCGGCGCCGGTGGTGGTGGCAATCAGCATCATCACGGGCAGGCTGCGCGACCAGAGCTGGGCGACGGCGGCCGGCAGCATCATCAGACCGACCGCCATCAGCGTGCCGAGCGCCTGAAAGCTGGCGACGAGGTTCAGCACGACGAGCAGCAGGAAGAGGACATGATAGACCGGGCCGCGGCCGCCGACGGCGCGCAGAAAACCCGGATCGAAGCATTCGGCCACCAGCGGCCGGTAGATGGCCGCGAGGACGACCAGCGTCAGCGAGGTGATCGCGCCGATCTGATATAGCGCCGGCGCATCGATCGCCAGGATGGTGCCGAAGAGCACATGCAGCAGATCGATGTTCGAACCGCGCAACGAGACGATCAGCACGCCGAGCGCCAGCGACGCAAGGTAGAAGCTGGCAAAACTTGCATCTTCCCTCAAAACAGTCATGCGGCTGACGGCGCCGGACAGCAGCGCCACCGACAGACCGGCGACAAGGCCGCCGATGCCCATCGCCGTCAGCGACAGCGAGCCGGCGACGAGGTAACCGATCGCCGCCCCCGGCAGGACCGCATGGCTCATGGCGTCGCCCATCAGGCTCATCCGTCGCAGCATCAGGAAGACGCCGATCGGCCCCGAGCCGAGCCCGAGGCAGAGGCAGGCGACGAGAGCCCGGCGCATGAAACCGAAATCGGCAAAGGGCGCGAGGAAGAGATCATAGGCCGTCATGCCGCCGGCGCCTCTTGGGATTCGCAGGCCGCGGCATCCTCGTCCCAGCGCTCGGCCATGGCGCGCGCCTGCAAAAGATTGGCCGGCGACATGACCTCGGAGGTCGGGCCCCAGCCGACCAGTTCGCGGGCAAGCAGCAGGGTTTCGGGGAAATGGCCGCGGACGAGATCGAAATCGTGAAGCACGGCAATGACCGTGCGGCCCTCGCCATGCCAGCGCAGGACGAGATCGACGAGATCCCTGGTCGTGCGGGCATCGATTGCCGTGAACGGTTCGTCGAGCAGGATGATGCGGGCATCCTGCAGCAGCAGCCGGGCAAAAAGCACCCGCTGTAACTGTCCGGCCGAAAGCGAACCGACATGGCGCCGGCCGAAGCCTTCGAGACCGACCGCCGACAGCGCCTCGCCCGCCCTTTTCACATCGGCCGCAGTGATCCGGCCGAAGGCGCCCGATGTCTTCCAGGCGCCGAGCATGACGGTGTCGATGGCCGAGATCGGAAAGCGGCGGTCGATCTCGGCCGCCTGCGGGAGATAACCGAATTCCGCCCGCCCGAGCCGATGCTCGACCCTGCCCTCGGCCGGGCGAAGCTCGCCCATGATCGCCTTCAACAGCGTCGACTTGCCCGCCCCGTTCGGCCCGGCAATCGCCGTCAGGCTGCCCGGCGCAAAGGCGCCGGAGACATGATGGACGGCGGGATGCCTGTCATAGGCGACGGTGAGATCGTCGAGACGGATCAACGGCGTCATGGCAGCAGAACCGCCAAATGGATGGTGAGCCAGAGGACGGCAATGACCAGTGCCACGCCGAGCACCCTCGATAGGGCCGATTGTCCCATGAGGCTGATGGGAAGGCGATCGGGGTTTCGCGGCATGGCTCGTCCTACAATGTAATAACATTACGGTTATGTTATAACGATTGCGGCAAGATTGAGGCGGGAGCTCGTCCTGATTTGTTATGATGGGACAGGGAGGTGCGGCTATTTGACAGCCAAAACTGTCGACCGCGCTACGTCGATTTCAACCTGGGTAGCCATCACAGCGGCCCCTCATCCGCCTGCCGGCACCTTCTCCCCGCTCGCGGGGAGAAGGGGATACGCCGCGACCTCTCCGTTCCCAGTTACCTTCCGCAGGGCACGTCCCCTCTCCCCGTTTTTACGGGGAGAGGGTTAGGGTGAGGGGCAGTTTTGTGCCCAATGCCTACCGAAACTCAGAGCAGCTCCAGCATCGCCGCCGCACCGGAAACCGTCGCCTGGCCAGGGCTTTCCTCGACGTTGAGGGACTTCACCACGCCGTCTTCGACCAGCATCGAATAGCGCTTGGAGCGCAGGCCGAGGCCGCCGGCGGAGAGGTCGGCTTCGAGGCCGACGGCCTTGGTGAAGGCGGCGTCCCAATCGGCGAGGAAGTGGATCTTGCCGAGGCCGCCGGAGGATTGCGCCCAGGCGCCCATCACATGCCAGTCGTTGACGGCGAGAACGGCGATGTCGTCGACGCCCTTGCCGAGGATGGTATCGCGGTTTTCGAGATAGCCCGGCAGGTGGTTCAGCGAGCAGGTGGGCGTGAAGGCGCCCGGCACGGCAAAGAGCACGACGCGCTTGCCGGCGAAGAGCTGCTCGGTGGTGATTTCGACCGGGCCGTCGGCGGTCTTTTCCTTGAAGGTGGCGGCAGGAAGCTTGTCGCCGATCGCGATGGTCATGGTTTTCTCCTCGGGTTCTGTGGGTTCGGGCTGTGCGGCGGGCGCCGCCGGGGATGGGGCGACTATAAGTGCCGATCAGTCAAAGGCAAGCGTGGTCTCCATCGCCCTGTCGCCATCGATGACAAGCACGTCCCAGCGCTTGCCTGAAATATCGTAATCCTTGGGCAGCCTGCCGATTGCCATATCGGTCTTGAAGGTGGCGCCATCGCGTTTGCCGCCGCTCTGCTTGGTGAAGGCATAACCGCTCGGGCCGGTGACGATGATATCGGGGGCGCTCTTCCCGTCACCCGGCAGAGCGAGCGTCAGCGACAGCGTCTTCCTGTCAGGTGAGATCGCATGCGCCGTCACCTTGAAATCATCCGAAGGCGGCTTCGGCAGCGTCGCATCAGCGGCCGCAAGGATCGCCTCTTCCTGCGGATGCGACTGCATGGCACGGCCGAGCTTCAGGCTCAAATTCGCCTGGAAGGGAATGCAGATATCCTTGCAGATGCCGATGAAGACGGCGGCGTCGATCTTCACCTCGCCTTTGCCGGCCGCTGTCAGGGACAGCGGCAGCGTCACCGGCGCGTCATAGGCGATATCCTCGATCCCGCCGTTGAAAAAATGCTTCGGCACGGGATAGCCAATGGCGTCGAGCGTGACGCCGGTCGCCGGCGCTATGGTGACCTGAGGCGGAATGCCACTGTTGCCGGGTTCGCGCCAGTAGGTGATCCAGCCGGGTTTCGGCTCGATCTGCAGGCCGGCGCGAATTTTGCCGCCGGCATCCGGCGCCAACGCCACGAGGCGCATGCGGCCGCCCTCGGCCTCGGCCCAGGCGCTCATTTCCGCATGGGCCTGGCAAAGGGGCATAAGAACAGCGGTCCCTGAGACGGCCGCAATTAAAAACCTGCGCGGGACCAAGCTAATAATCATCATGGAACAACGGTTTACCGAAAGTGCTCTCCGGCCGCCAGAAGCCGCGCCCATTTAAATCTTCATTTTCGGTTGATTGATTTGTGACATTGGCCCATCTTTCTCTTGTCGGGGCCTTGGTGCGGTCTGGCAGCAGGAGGAACGATGTCCTTATCGACGCTGAAGAACAGACGGGAACGCGGCTTCTTCGATGGCCAGTTCCTCATCGCCATGCCAGGCATGGAAGACCGCAATTTTGCGCGCACGGTGATTTACATCTGCGCGCATTCGGATGCCGGCGCCATGGGCTTCGTCATCAACCGGCCGCAGAGCCTCACCTTTACCGACGTGCTCCTGCATCTCGACATGATCAAGCAGGAAGAACCGATCGTGCTGCCGCAGCGGGCGCGTGACTTCCCGATCCAGACGGGCGGCCCGGTGGAGAGCGGCCGCGGCTTCGTGCTGCATTCGGACGATTATGCCAGCGACTCCTCGATCCCGGTCAGCGACGACATCTGCCTGACGGCGACGCTCGACATCGTGCGCGCCATCTCCAAGGGCGCCGGGCCGAAGCGCGCGACCATGCTGCTCGGCTATTCCTCCTGGGCGGCCGGCCAGCTCGAAAACGAGGTCGCCAACAATGGCTGGCTCACCTGCCCGGCCAATGAGGAACTCATCTTCGACCGCAACCTCGATGACAAATACGAGCGGGCGCTTGCCGGCATGGGCATCAACGCCGCCATGCTATCGGCCGAGGCCGGCCACGCCTGACGGTCGCGGCTCCCTGGCGGTCGCGGCTCCCTGGCGGTCGCGGGAACGAATAGCCGCCAGTGACGTTCCCTTTCCGCGCGGACGACAGGTCCGACGCCGAAGCATGGAGACATCACAGATGGGTAGCACCAGCGACAAGATTTCAGGCAAGGCAAACGAAATTGCCGGCAAGACCAAGCAGGCCGCCGGCAAGGCCACGGGCAATCGCGACATGCAGGCCGAGGGCGACGTCCAGGAAGCCAAAGGCAAGGGACAGGTCGCAACAGGCAAGGTCAAGGACAAGCTCAAAGGCGCCGTCGACCGGCTCTGAATCACCAGCTCAACCCGGATGAACCATGCCTGCCGCGCACGCACGCGGCGGGCATTTTTCATCCGCCCCCTGCTTTGCAGAGATCAAAACGATGAAACTCTTTGCCTGCGACAATTGCGATCAGGTCGTCCACTTCGATAACCGGCACTGCGTCCGCTGCAATCACCGTCTCGGCTTCCTCCCGGGCGACCTTGCCATGCATGCGCTGGAGCCGCGCGACGAAATGGTCTGGCAGCTCGTTTCCGACCCCGACCGGCACGTGCGCTTCTGCGCCAATGCCGGCCTCGACATTTGCAACTGGCTGGTAGACGTCGAGAGCGACGGTGAATTCTGCACCGCCTGCCGCCACAACCGGCTGGTTCCGAATACCGACACTCAGGACGGCATCGATCGCTGGCGGCGCATCGGTCAGGCGCAGCGTCATCTGTTCTATTCGCTCTTGCGCTGGAAGCTGCCGCATCCCGATCGCGGCCAAGATCCGCAAGGCGGTCTGGTCTTCGATTTCCTCGAAGATTCCCTGCAGGGCAACGGCAATGTCGTGCCGGCCATGACCGGTCATGAGGAAGGCCTGATCACCATCCGCGCCGCCGAAGCCGACGACGCGACGCGCGAACAGGCGCGCAGCTCGATGAACGAGCCCTACCGCACGCTGCTCGGCCATTTCCGCCACGAGGCCGGCCATTTCATCTGGAACAAGCTGGTGCGAGACCAGAACCGCCTCGACGATTTCCGCGCCGTCTTCGGCGACGAGCGGTTGGATTATGCGGCCGCCCTGCAAAACCACTATTCCAACGGTCCGCCTTTGGGGTGGCAGAGCAATTTCATCAGCGCCTATGCTTCGTCGCACCCCTGGGAGGATTTTGCCGAATGCTTCGCGCATTACCTCCACATCGTCGACACGCTGGAGACCGCCCGCGCCTTCGGCATCGCCATCGATCCGCGCGGCCACGAGGAAATAGCAGGCGAGGTCGATTTCATTCCCTATAGGGCGAAGAGCGCCGAGCAACTCGTCAGCGCCTGGGTGCCGCTCAGCATCGCGATCAACGCCATCCAGCGCAGCATGGGCCAGCCCGACGCCTATCCCTTCGTGCTCTCGTCGCCCGTCGTCTCGAAGCTCGAATATCTGCATCGGCTGATCCAGGCCGCAGCAACGGCGCCGCTGCAGTGAGACTGGGACGTGGACTCATTGACGCGCAGCCTTCGGAGGACCCGTACGCCATCGCACCGACCGCTCGTCGGCATCCACGGAAAGAACGGGAAGGGATAGGGAAGAAACTGCTGAACGAGGGCGCTCCAGAATCTGGAACCCGAACCAGCCGCAATGACTGGTGCGACAAGCGGGATATTCGCTGCCCGATATCGCACAGGAACTTGGCCGCTTCCGCTTTGTTAGAGCGGCAGGAAAGCACGGACGTTCCCCCTGTGCGATCCCGTGTAGTCAACACCCTGCCCCGCTTCGGCGGGGCCTCTTTTTCGCCGACCGAGAATTTGAGAAATCTTGCTACCTATTCCAACCCATCCCAATAAGTCTTGCCGGCCGCTCATCGACTAACATGTTGGCACCGATCAGGCGCTCGTATTCTGCCTCGGGGGCGCCGTACGACGCGCCAGCAACATCCAGAAGAATCTGGCGGTTTAAAATTCGCACGTTGCCTCGCGTCGATTTGATTGCGTGCATTCCTTCCAGGATGTGCAATTGATCGGTCACACCGGAACGTCTGACCCCAAGCATCAAGGATAAAAATTCGTGCGTAAGGGGCATGTCGTCGACGACAATACGGTCATGGCACATGAGTAACCAGCGAGCCAATCGCTGGTGCATTTTGTAGCGCCCCGCCGCCAAGGCCGAGTGCGCCAGCTGCAATTCCCTGGTTTGAACGTAGCGGAGGAAGGTGAGATGGGTTTCGCGATCAGCCATGAGAGAGAGAAAGCGGCTGGTCGACAACTCAAGGCCAGAGCCCGCAACCTGCATGAAAGTTCTGTTCGGCGTTCGATCGGTTCCGAGCAGTACGGGATATCCGCTGATACCTTCGTATCCGATATGGCCGACCTCCAGACTGTTTCGATCTGAACTCACAGCTACCATAGAGGCCAAGCCGCTCTCGATGAAATAGATGCGCTCGATTGGCTTCCCGGATTCAACCAGCGGACGGCCAACTGGGAGTTCAACGCGTTTTAGATGGGGCGCAATGTGCTCAAAAGCATCCCCAGGAAGCCGGAGCAGCAATCTGTTCGTTATCCCCCTCTGAATTATTTTGGGCATGGCTCGCCTCCTTTGATGGGCTCCACATCATCTCTTTTAAACGCGGGGAATAACAAATCGAAACAATCTCGCCGGGAGAGCAGGACATCTGTGCGTATCCGCGCAGTACCGCGGAAAGTGTTTGATTTCGATGGCAATTGCAAAATGGGCAACTGGCAGCATCGGGCTTCACTGGCGCAGGCCGCCCGATGCACTGCCCCGCTATTGCGTTTGAGGAAATCATTTCTACCTGATACGGCGATCCTGTATCTTTCTTATCGGCGGCCGTGAGAGTCGTTCTGGCGCCAACTGGAGTAAATTATGGGCTTGGGTGATGGACAAGTGCAGGCCACCGCGGGCTCTCGGCCTCCTTACGAGGCCGCGGCCTTTCTTGCGGCCATCATCGAATCGTCAGATGATGCCATTGTCAGCAAGAGCTTGTCCGGCGTTATCACGACGTGGAACAAAGGTGCCGAGAGAATATTCGGATATTCTGGAGACGAGGTAATAGGCCAGCCTATCACCATCATCATCCCGAACGATCGCCTCGATGAAGAACCGGCCATACTTAACCGCATTCAAGCAGGCGAGCGCGTCGATCACTTTGAAACGGTAAGGCGGTGCAAAGACGGCAAACTGATCGACATCTCTCTGACAATCTCCCCGATCAGAGACGCCAGCGGCGAAATTGTCGGAGCGTCCAAGATTGCCCGCGACATCTCGGAGCGGAGGCGGGCAGCCGAACATCGGGAACTGCTCCTCAGGGAAATGCATCACCGGGTAAAAAACCTGTTCGCAATCATCGGCAGCATTCTCACCCTCGGCGCCCGGTGCGCGGCTACGCCAGGCGATCTCGCCTCCAGCACGATGGAGAGGCTCATGTCTCTGGCCCGCGCACATGAGATAACGTTGCCAAGTCTAACGGAACATTCCGTTGTAGATCAGCCAGCCACGCTGTTTCAGCTTCTCTCGAACATCCTTGCGCCATATGGCCGCGATGATAATCAGCAATGGAATTTCCATGGGGATGACGTCGAGGTAGGCCAGGCGAAGATCACCAACCTCGCGCTGCTGCTTCACGAACTCGCGACGAACTCGGCAAAGTACGGAGCGCTCTCTGTCGACGGCGGGGCCGTCGAGATCACAACCGCACTCGCGCCCGACACCGTGGAGTTCGTTTGGCTTGAAACGAACGGACCGCCCCCCGCGGATCCAAGTCCGGCTTCTTCCGGCTTTGGAACCATCCTGGAGCAAAGGATAGCTCGGAGCCTTAACATTGAAATCGAGCGGTCATGGACGCCAGCAGGACTATCCATTCGGCTTTCTCTCCCGCGCCTGGCGATCATGTAGGTTTGGCCCGAGACCGTAATCAGTGGACGCAGCTGGGGCCCGACCCGCAACGATTGCCCGACCGAAGTCGAATAGGGGGATGGCCGCCCAACGCACAGGAGATACGATGCTCGGGGTTTAGCAAGTTATCGCTGAGCAGCCCGCCCCTATGATAGGGAATGTTGCTGCAAGTAGAAGTCAATTTGTGTTCTCGTGCGAAACCAAAAAATAGACCCGCTGGTTGAACCAACCTGCGACTCAATATTGCAAAGAGAGGGACCGGCTCTGCCGAGCGCCCCAATGAACAATCCAGTCTCTCAAATTACGCGTTTGTCAATTGTATACTTTATTGTCAAAAGAAATCTAATAGGGAAGATACTTTATACGACGCACAAGCGGCGTCAGTACACCCCACCTTTCTGCCCCGCCTCGGCGGGGCTTCTCTCCCACTACCATGGGCTGCTGGTGGAACCTTGTTGCGTTACTGCGGTTACAGCTATTCAGATCCGATCTTTCCGTTGAACGCCTTGGCCCCGCTTAACGGGGCCTTTTTTGTCTGGTTTCGTACAGGAACCGCCGCGACGGAATCAGGTTAGCTCATCGGATCGCGGGAGGAAGGTTACCGCGAAGTGCCCCTCCTCTTAGCATGCGCCCCAAGAGTCGGGTCGTGCGGAGGCTCTGGTCAGCTCCCAAGCGACGCTCCGCGCGGCCCGGCGCCTGGAAAAATTGGCTGCATTGGACGCCATGTCATGTGCATCAAATGCCGGCTCTCCTTCATGGCCAGATAACTGTCAGTGATGTGACGTGGACGTCGGCACGTTGACCTGCAGCGAATGACTGTTATCAAACTTCATGATCAGCAGCGTGACCAGCTCTTCGCGCGTCTTATGTCCTTCGTTAAATAGGTCGACTGCCGCGCTGCAAAGCAGCTGCATTGCTTGTTCCGTTGGCGCGGCGTGATTATGCAGGAACCAAGTCCGAACAGCATCTGAAATCACGTTCACATCTGCCAGCTGAAGTGAGAGACTGAAGTCCGCCATACCATTCTCCTCAAGCGCCGCAACAGTTCGCTCGGAGCGCACGAAGAAAACAATAGTGCATCAAACTCTTAGGGCCAACCGTCTGTGCGGTTTTGACATTTGCTGGCGAGAGTGCGCCTTTATCCATCACTCCACTGAGTTGGAGCAATTCGCCGGTCAGCTTTCAAGCGACGCTCCGCGTTGCCGCATTCCCCGACGTTCCCATAAAGCAGTAGCCGTGATGAGCGCACATCGCGCTCATACTCAACGTCGAACCGGCGCTTGCCTTTGGCAGACATGGGCGTCACTATCTTAGGTCAATCTGTAACGAAATGGCCGGAAATTTTGAGGGAGAGAATGGCCCTCGGGCGGCTCGCATTTTCCCTGTCTAAGCGCTCTCGCGAAGAGTCCTGGTCTCTCCGCGGATGGGCCATCGCCGTCGCCGCGATCAGCACCGGGGGCGCGTTGCTCACGGGCGCACTGGCGGGCTGGTACTCCTGGCACGAGCAGAAAGCGCGGCTCGACCAGAGCATGGTGGCGACGACACGCGCCATCATCAAGGCCACCGAATATGAACTCGATAAAGTCGTCGCGCTGGCCCGCGGGCTAGCGATCGCGCCGAGCCTCCAAAGCGGCGATATCAATTCGTACGAGAAACGCGCGCGCGCGCTCATCCAGCCGTTCGGATATTTTTTCGTTTTGACCGACTCGGGCTCTTCGAAGGATCTCTTCGATACGACTGTCCCACCGGGCACTGGATATCCGGTTCTGCCGTCCGAGTGGATGCGGGACCTCGAAAATATGCAAACGCCTATCGTACGGCCTCTCTTCCAAAGACCCGCAGATGGCATGTGGACGGCCTTGTGCAGATGACAACCTCCTTCCCGCAGGGCAAAAATTATGTGATCTCATTGGGCGTCCCTTACGAGCGGTTTCAGCGCATCATCGATGAACAGCAACTCCCGCCCGAATGGTCGCCCGTTCTCATCGATCAAGAAGGGAAAATCGTCGCGCGCCGGCTAAATCCGAAAAAATTCATCGGAGCCAAAGCTGCAAACCCACAATTTAAGAACCAAGCCAGCCTAGACATTACGTATGACGGCAGAGAGCTTGAGGGTTTTAAAACGGCGAACGCCAGAAGCCGTTCCGAAAAGTTTGGCTGGACGGCAGCGGTCGCTGTACCCCGGTCGCTACTGCTGCAAGAGTTCTTGGGTCCGGCGGCGTTTGCGGCGCTCACTGGATTCTTCGTCTGTCTGGCGGCGCTCGGGACAATCGGACTGCTTGTATCGCGCCTGATCCGGGACGTTCGGGTTCTCTCGAAAGCAGCCGAGCAACTTTCCGAACGGCAGGTCGTCCAAGCGGGGGCAATGCACATCACCGAACTAAAGGGGGTCGCAACCGAAATCCAACACGGAGCGAACGACTGAAAGAAAACGGCGAGCGCATGGAGGTCATGGTCGCGGAACTTCAGCACCGCACCGAAACTTGATCGCCGTCGTGCGCTCAATTGCCAGTCAAACCATGGCGATAACCGGTCCGACTGAGGCCTTTCAAGATGAATTCAGTCGTCGGCTCGAGGCTCTCGGACGGGTTCAGGGACTGTTGTCCCGGGCGGATCAAGAACCGATCACGATTCAATCGCTTGTCGCAATGGAGCTTGACGCGCTTGGCGCCAAGGATATGCCTGACCGCATCCAGCTCATTGGGCCCGAGGTTCGTATCCAGCATTGGATCGTACAGACGTTCGCCCTCGCTCTCCATGAACTCGCGACCAATGCGCGCAAGTACGGCGCGCTTTCCACTGACAAAGGTGACCTGAAGGTGACTTGGCGGACGTATTCCGACCAAAAGACGCAGAGGCTTCACCTCGAATGGCTTGAAACTGGCGGCAACGGAAATGGCCACCAGGCAAACGGCTCAGGTGGGTACGGCCGTGAGCTCATCGAGCGAGCGCTGCCGTATAGCCTCAACGCAAAGACGTCATTTGAGCTAGGTGAGAACGCGCTGCATTGCTCTATCGACATGCCGTTGGATCGCAGCAGAAGCCGGAGGCGCGACTCATGACTACAACCCTCGTCGGACGGCGACTGCTGATCGTGGAAGACGAATATTTGATCGCTCGGGATCTCGCCCAGTTATTACGGAGCGGTGGCGCAGAGGTTATCGGGCCCGCTGCCACGGTTGATGCAGCCCTGGACCTGATCGATGAAAACCCGTCTCTCGACGGCGCGGTCCTCGACATCAACCTTCAGGGGGAGATGGCCTATCCGATCGCCGACGTGCTGACCAAACGCGGGGTACCCTTCGTATTCGCTACCGGATATGACGACGCCACTATTCTGGGTCGCTATAGGGATATTCCCCGATGTGAGAAGCCAGTGGCTGTACTGAAGATTGCTCAATCGCTTTTCTGATTTTCGCGTTCGTAAAGCGGCGCCATCTGTGCCTACCCGCCCAGGCGTCGATATCGGCTGATAGCACATCGGGTCATGTCGATTGCGGGCTTTGCTCTGCCCTTCGAAAACAGCAAGATTCCCACCCTGTCCGCTACAGCAGAAGTGCTAGCGTCAATCGTTGGGAGGGTATCATCCTTTCTGCTCGATCGAATATTTTATCATCATCATCGCGGCTGCCTTGTTGAGCAACAGATCGCGCTCGTCGGCCAGATCCTGTTCGAAACGCTCGCAGAGCTTTTCATAGACTTCAAACAGCGCCCTGGCCTCATCATGCCCGCGATACCTGCTCTCCAGGCGAGTGATTGTCGACTTCAGCTCGTCTACAGTTGGTATGGAAGCCACACTCGCCTCCTGAACAAAAGATCTCACGGTCGAGACAGATATGTGGAAAGTTTCAGGCGTGACAATGTTCATGTCGATGAAGCCCCCCTGGGGTCGCGATTGGCTGGGACGTCACCACGCATTCCGTCATCCTCGGCCTTGAGCTGCCTTGAGCCGAGGATTCACGCCCCAGCTGCTGGTTGTCGCGTGGATGCTCGGGTCGAGCCTGGTCCAGCCCGAGTATCCCTTAAAACGAAACCGCCTTACCCTTCTTGAAAGGCTCCATGCCGCGGCGCGCGAGTTCATCTGCACGTTCGTTTTCCGGATGGCCGGCATGGCCCTTGACCCAGTGCAGCGTCACCTTATGGCGGTTGCGGGCTTCTTCCAGCGCCTGCCAGAGCTCGGCATTCTTCACCGGCTTCTTGTCCGATGTCTTCCAGCCGTTTTTCTTCCAGCCGGAGATCCACTTGGAGATGCCGTCCTTGACATAGGCGCTGTCGGTATAGAGGTCGACCTCGCAAGAGCTCTTCAGGGCCTGCAGCGCCGAGATCGCCGCCATTAGTTCCATGCGATTGTTGGTCGTCTCCGCCTCGCCGCCGCAAAGCTCCTTTTCCACCTCGCCGTAGCGCAGCACCGCGCCCCAGCCGCCGGGACCGGGATTGCCGGAGCATGCGCCGTCGGTGAAGATATCGACATGTTTCATAGGCTCAACCCGTATTCGGCGGCCGAACCGATCTGGCGGTGGAAGCGCAGCTTGCGCAGATATTCGAGCGGATCTTTCTTGGTGACCATGGCGCCTTCCGGCGTCATCAGCCAGTCATAGAGCCGGGTCAGGAAGAAGCGCAGCGCCGAGCCGCGCGCGAGCACCGGCAGGGCGGCGATTTCTTCACCGCTCATCGGCCTGATGCTCTGGTAACCATCGAGCATCGCCATGCCTTTGGTGATGTTGTAGGCGCCGTCCTTCTCGAAGCACCAGGCATTCAGGCAGATCGAGACGTCATAGGCGAGCAGGTCGTTGCAGGCGAAATAGAAATCGATCAGGCCGGAGAGCTCATCACCCAAAAAGAAGACGTTGTCGGGGAAGAGGTCGGCATGGATGACGCCGGACGGCAGGCTCTTCGGCCAGACGGCGGCGAGAAAATCCAGCTCATTGCGGATCTCGCCCTGCAGGCCGGGCTCGACCTCATCGGCACGCGCCTCGGATTTCTCCCAGAGCCCCCGCCAGCCGTCGATCGACAGCGCGTTGGGGCGCTTCAGATCGAAGCCCTCGCCCGCCACATGCATCTCGGCCAGCGCCTTGCCGACCTCGCGGCAATGCTTCGCCTCCGGCTTCCTCAGCCACATCCCTTCGAGGAAGGAAATCAGCGCGGCCGGGCGGCCGGAGAGCGAACCGAGCAGCGCGCCGTCGCGGCGCGGCAACGGCAGCGGGCAGGAGAGGCCGCGGGCCGAAAGATGCTGCATCAAGCCGAGGAAGAACGGCAGGTCGCGCTTTTCCACGCGCTTCTCATAAAGCGTCAGGATCAGCGGGGCCTTGGAAGTATGCAGCAGGAAATTGGAGTTTTCGACGCCTTCGGCAATGCCCTTATAGGAGAGCAGCGTGCCTGCATCATATTCCGTCAGGAACCATTTCAGATCGTCTTCGGCGATATCGGTGTAGACTGCCAAGTGAGGTCTCGTCTCTGTATTGTGGATGGTAGATGACCGGGACGCGGGTGGCGGCCTAGCCGTTGACGAAGGCCATGTCGGCCGCCGTCAGCTCGATGCTGCGCAATTCGCGATTGACCAGGAAGTTTTCGGTTTCCTGCACCGTCTCGGCCAGCTCGACGCGGGCATCGAAGCGGGCGCGGAAGGCTTCGATGATCTCGTTGACGATCACCTCAGGCGCCGAGGCGCCGGCGGAAAGGCCGAGCGTCGAAATCGCGCCGATTTCCTCCCAGCCGAGCTCGGCGGCGCGCTGCACCAGGATCGATTTCTTCGCCCCTGCCCTCAGCGCCACTTCGACGAGGCGCTTGGAATTGGACGAATTCGGCGCACCGACGATGATGAAGAGATCGCAGCCGGGGGCTGCCTGCTTCACCACTTCCTGGCGGTTGGTCGTGGCGTAACAGATCGAGTCCGCCGCCGGCGCAGTCAAATTCGGGAAGCGCTCCTGCAGGCGGGCAATGACGCCGGCCGTATCATCGACCGACAGCGTCGTCTGGGTGACATAGCCGAGATTGTCGGGATCGGCGGGGGCGTAGGCGTCGGCATCCTCGATGGTCTCGATCAGCGAAACCGCGCCTTCCGGCAACTGCCCCATCGTGCCGATCACTTCGGGGTGGCCGGCGTGGCCGATGAGGACGACATGGCGGCCAAGGCGATTGTGGCGCATCGCCTGCTTGTGGACCTTGGAAACCAGCGGACAGGTGGCGTCGAGATAGAAGAGATTGCGGCTCACCGCATCCTCCGGCACCGATTTCGGCACGCCATGGGCGGAGAAGACCACCGGCTGGGCGCGATGCTCGGCCGGGATCTCGTCCAGTTCCTCGACGAAGACGGCGCCCTTTGCCTCCAGTCCTTCGACGACATAACGATTGTGGACGATCTCGTGGCGCACATAGACCGGCGCGCCATAGGATTTCAGCGCCAGCACGACGATCTGGATGGCGCGGTCGACTCCGGCGCAAAAGCCGCGAGGGCCGCAGAGCCTGATCGTCAAGGGAGGTTTCGCCGCAATATTCATGTCCGTTCCGTCAAAATTCCATCCAGCGTGGGAGTAAGGGACCTCTAGCCCAATATGGCCGGGAATTGAAGCGATACTATTGCCGCGGCGCCTTGCCGGGTTTTCGGAACCAGGAGATCGCCACCACGGCGACGAGCACGGCGGCAAGTCCGTACCAGGTCAGGGCATATTGCAGATGATCGTTCGGCAGATCGACCTGGGTGACGCCGCCGATCGGCAGGCCGGCCGGGTTGGACGTGGAATCGGCATCGACGAAGAACGGGATGACGCGCGCCTTCTCCAGACCGACGCTCTCGGCCATGACGTCGAGATCCTTCCAGTAGAAGATGTTCTTGCGGACGTCGTTGTCAGGCACCAGCCAGGAGGGCTTGCCGGCAAGTTTGGCGCGCGCCAGGCCCGTGACCGTCTGCTGATCCGTCAGCTGGCCCTGCACGCGCATTTCGGGCTCCTTGTTCTCATAGGGAACGAAGCCGCGGTTGACGAAGAGGATGCGCCCGTCGGCAAGCTCGAGCGGGGTATATACGTAAAAGCCGGTCTGGCCGCGCCAGGTGGCGAAGAAGTGCCGTTCCTTGTTGTTGATATAGCGGCCGGTGGCAGTGACCTTACGGTATTCGATATCGCCGCCGGAGGCCGCCAGTACCTCGATGTCGGCGAGCGGCACCGGCGCGGCAGCCTGGCGCGCGGCGATATCGGCGAGCAGGCCTTGCTTCCAGTGGAGGCGCTGCAGCTGCCAGGTGCCGAGCGACAGCAGGATGGCCAGCGCAATCAGCACCAAAATGCCGGTTATCACAGGCAGCCGGCGGCGCGGGGCGGCGCGATCGATGTCAGTCACTCAGACGTCCTTCGCGGGCATTGTGGCGGTACTGCATGGCAATCAGGATGCCCTTGAACCAGCGCAGCGTCAGAAGCGACAGGATGATCGTCAGCGGCCCGAAGATGAGGATATGCACCCAGATCGGCGGCCCGTAATTGACCTGCAGCCACAGAACCATGCCGATGATGATGAAGCCGACGATCAGGATGACGAAGACGGCGGGACCGTCACCGGAATCGGCGAAGGAATAGTCGAGGCCGCAGGAGGCGCAGCGCGGCTGCAGGCCCAGCAGGCCATTGAAAAGTTTGCCATGGCCGCAGCGAGGGCAGCAGCCCTTGATACCGGTTTTTACCGGATCTAGAGGGGGAAATTGCGCGCTGTCGTCGCTCATGCTGCTCCTCTGTACGGCCACTTGCGGCCGCGGCATTTTCGATGCTGCCTTAACTCTCCCATAAAGTATTCGCATCCCGAATGGAAATGCCTGCGCGGTTTCGCCGCTGCATAATTCCTCCGATCGGAATCGATGTGAGGAATGATGCAGCAATTCAAGGCGTTACGGCGTCCTTTGCGTGTCTGAGAAGACACGCGGCGCTGTAATGATTCGCGCCAAACAGAAGAAGAAGACTGATGACCAATGACAGCCATGCCGGACAGATCATCATCCTGAACGGGGCGCCGAGAAGCGGCAAATCCAGCATTGCGCGCGCGATTCAGGACGAATTCGAAGGTCCGTGGATCAACCTCGGCGTCGACGCCTACAACAACATGACGCCGAAGCGCTACCTGCCCGGCATTGGCCTGAGGCCCGGCGGCGAGCGCCCGGATCTCGAGGCGCTCGTGCCGTTCCTCTACGCAGCCCTTTACGAATCGATCGCCATTCATGCCGGCCTGGGGCTCAATGTTGTGGCGGATCTCGGCCATCACGACAGCTACTCGCAGCCGCTCGGTATTCTCGCCGATTGCGCCCGGCGGCTGGAGGGGTATCCCGTGCTGTTCGTCGGCGTGCGCTGTCCGATCGAGAGCATCGTGCAGCGGCGCGAGATCAAGCAAGAGGGGCGCGAGACACTTTATGCAAGAGCATCCGAAGACGTGCCGGTCCCAGAACCGGTGCAGCGCTGGCAGGATGAGGTGCATCGGCCTGGCATCTACGATATGGAGGTCGATACGTCGGTGCTGACCGCGCTGGAATGCGCCGAAGCGATCCGCCACCAACTCGACCTCGGCATACCCGCCCCCTCGGCCTTCGAACGGATCGCTGGCGGACGTTGATGGCGATAAATCGTCAACAGCTGTAGGAGGCGTTTGGCAATCAAGGTCGCATTGCCTCCCGCAGCACTTCTATGGTCTCAATGACAGATCGCCCTTCAACCTGGGGCGGCTTCGCGCGCTCGCAAAACTCGCGCCAGACAAACAACGTTAGTTCCGCGCCGTCCGTCGGGGTTTCCCCCCGACCGTCAGCAAAATTCTGCAGCACGCGATAGCGGCTGTCTTTCCAGAACAGTTCCTCCACCCAATCATAGATCGGGATGATATGAAAATGGATGGGATAGCCGGGAGAATGTCCATATCGGCCGATATAAACGCGCTGCGCTCCAAATTTCCGCTTCAGTAGGTCCTGAGCTGTCGCCAGCAACGGACCAAGCTCTTTCAACGCGGCCTCGGACAAATCGGAAAGATCGTTCGTATCCGTCTTGGAGCTGATCATGAGATAGCCGGGAAGAGCGGAATTCATCCGATGGTTCACCAACCATCCATCCGTCTCGGCAATATGAAAACGATCGGGGATCTGCAAATTGCCTACTCCTCTGCGAATTCGGGAATTCTAGGGATGGAGCATTCTTGATCTCTTCCGGATCATGCAAATGCTTTGTCGATGCCCAAGCATGGGATGAGTGTCCGCCTCTGACCAATTGCACGTCCCACTCTCCATTAGGCTCAGGTTTGACCGACTTGACCCGAGCATCGACGCCGAGTTCGGCAGCAAATGACACCATGACCTCTTCCGGGTGCGAAGCTGGGGCCGAAAGCTAAGAGACCATCGACATCTCTGCCATTTGCCGACGACGATGCGCCCCGCCCATCCGGGTAATATCAATGTGATCAATCGCGGCGTAGTGTTCCATTTGGCTTTGAGAGGAGGATGCTATGCCTACCATATTGGCCTACCACGACGTCAAGGACGTCAAGCATTGGCTCACTTCACCGCGCCGCAAAGAGGTCTTCGAGCCCCTCGGCTGCACAAACATTCGTACATTTGTCGATCCACAGGCGTCCAATCGCGTTGGCCTCGTCATGGACGTTCCCGACATGGGCCGCCTGGAGGAATTTATGAAGTCCAAGCAAGCGGCGGATGCGATGGATTATGACGGAGTGTTGCCGGAGACCTTGGTGATTCTCACTCAATCGTAGCGGGACGTCAGGGGCCGCGCCGTGGATTAAGCCCTGCGATCACGGTGCGTGGAGCCAAAAACAGAAAAGGCGGACCCGAGGCCCGCCTTTCGCTTGAACATCGCTCCCGATCAGCCTGCGGCCACCGGAGCGCCCCAGCCGCCCCAGACGTAGATGCAGAAGAACAGGAACAGCCAGACGACGTCGACGAAGTGCCAGTACCAGGCGGCTGCCTCGAAGCCGAAATGCTGCTTCGGGGTGAAGTCGCCGCGCAGCGCGCGCAGCAGGCAGACCAGCAGGAAGATCGTGCCGACGAGGACGTGGAAACCGTGGAAGCCGGTCGCCATGAAGAAGGTCGCGCCGTAGATCGAATTCTTGAAGTCGAACGGAGCGTGGGCATATTCGTAAGCCTGCACGCAGGAAAACAGGATGCCGAGCAGCACGGTCAGCGTCAGACCCTGAACGAGGCCCTTGCGATCATTGTGCAGCAGCGCATGGTGCGCCCAGGTGACCGTCGTGCCGGAGAGCAGCAGGATGACGGTGTTGTAGATCGGCAGGTGCCAGGGATCGAGGACTTCGATGCCCTTCGGCGGCCAGACGCCGCCGGTATAGGCCATGCGCGAGGCCTGGATCGCCTCGTTCGGAAACAGGCTGGCGTCGAAATAGGCCCAGAACCAGGCGACGAAGAACATCACTTCCGAAGCGATGAACATGATCATGCCGTAACGCAGGTGCAGCGAGACGACGCGGGTGTGAGAGCCCTCATGGGCTTCCTTCACCGTATCGGCCCACCAGCCATACATGACGTAGAGAACCAGCACGAGACCGATGTAGAAGAGCCAGGGATTGGCGAGTTCGGCGCCGGCGACCTTGAAGGAGCCGCCGTTCAGGTAACGCATGTAGCAGACGCCACCGATCGCCATGATGAAGGCGCCGAGCGAGGCGAGAATCGGCCATGGGCTCGGATCGATGATGTGGTAGTCGTGGTTCTTCTGATGCGCATCGGCCATGTGGCTATCCCCGGATGTCTTCCTCACTTCGCTCCCGGCTTAGCCGGAAACGAGCCTTGATCAAAGTTTCTTTTCAATCTTTACCGCTCCACCCTCATTCGAAGCGACGGGCTTCGGACCCTCTTTCGGGTAGAACGTATATGACAGCGTCACCGTGTGGATATCCTTCGATTCCACCGCCTTGACGATTTCAGGGTCGATATAGAACACGACCGGCATTTCCAGCTTCTCGCCCGGCTTCAGGTCTGTTTCCGTAAAACAGAAACATTGCACCTTGTTGAAATAGGCGCCCGCCTCGCCCGGCGTGACGTTGAATACCGCCTGGCCGCGCTGGGTTTCGTTCGAGCGGTTCTCGGCGACGAAATTGACCTGGATGGTTTCGCCGATCTTCGGATTGACCTCGCGCTCGACCGGCTTGAAATTCCACTGCAAGCCAGGGGCGACATTGGCGTCGAAGGTCACGCGCATCTTGCGGTCGAGCACGACGCTCGACATCTGCTCGACGCGCTGCGTCGTGCCGTTATAGCCGGTCACCTGGCAGAAGATGCGGTAGAGCGGCACGGCGGCATAGCTCATCGCGCCCATGCCGAAGACGAAACTCAGGCACATCAAAACGACCGCGCCGTTGTTGCGGCCCTGCTTCCTGGGTGCGGCGGCTTTTTCGCTCATCCGGCCATTCCCCCGCCGATCTTGACGATCGTGATCGCATAGAACAGGACGACGAGGCCGGCCAGCACGAGCCCGAGGGCGATGTTGCGGTTGCGGCGCGACTTCATCTGCTTTTCGGTGAGCTTGACGAGATCCATCAGAACGAGCCTCCTGCTTGCGAGACCAGCATGGCGGCCAGCCGGTCGATCATCAGCGCGGAAAAGATGGCGAAGAGATAGAAGATCGAGAAGGCGAAGAGCTTCTTTGCCGGGATCATCTTCAGATCGCCGTCGGGCATGCGCCAGACGGCGATGGAACAGGTGATTAAGATCGCGCCGAGAGCGGCGGCAACCAGGCCGTAGCCGAAGCTTGCGAAACCGAGGACGGAGGGCAGCACCGCGCAGATGGCGGTCAGCACCGCATAGGCGACGATCTGATGCTTGGTCATCCGCTCGCCGGCGACGTTCGGCAGCATCGGCACGCCGACGGCCTCGTAATCGCGCATCTTGAAGAGGGCAAGCGCCCAGAAATGCGCCGGCGTCCACAGAAAGATGATCAGGAAGAGAACAGTGCTCTCGATCGTCACCGAATTCGTGACGCAAGCCCAGCCGATCATCGGCGGAAAGGCGCCGGCGGCACCGCCGATGACGATGTTCTGCGGCGTCGAGCGCTTCAGCCACATGGTGTAAATGACGGCGTAGAAAAAGATGGTGAAGGCGAGGATGCCGGCCGACAGCCAATTGACGGCAAGGCCGAGAATGACGACCGAAAAGCCCGACAACACTAGCCCGAAGGCGAGCGCTTCCGACGGGGCGATGCGGCCGGCCGGGATCGGGCGCTTGGCCGTGCGGCTCATGACCGCGTCAATGTCGGCGTCGTACCACATGTTCAGCGCGCCCGAGGCACCGGCGCCGACGGCGATGCAAAGGATCGCGATCAGGCCGAGGACAGGGTTGATGTGGCCCGGGGCCAGCACCAGGCCGGCAAAGGCGGTGAAGACCACGAGCGACATGACCCGTGGCTTCAAGAGCTCGAAATAATCGCGCGCGCTCGCTTCCGACATTTCGCCGTCCTCTGCAAGCGCCTCGTGATTGTCGATAACCGTCATCATTCCGTCCTGAATTTACTTATGCCGAACGCCGTCTCGAGTGCGGCGTCCGGTTTTCCGCACGTCTTACTTGATGCGCGGCAGCTGTTCCCACTGGTGATAGGGCGGCGGCGAAGGCAGCTGCCATTCCAGCGTCGTCGCACCCTCGCCCCACGGATTTTCGCCGGCGAGGCGCTTCTTGGCGAAGGCTTCGAAGACCGACACGAGGAAGATCAGCACGCCGAAGGCCGAGATGTAGGAGCCGATCGAGGAAACATAGTTCCAGCCGGCAAAGGCATCCGGATAATCGATGTAGCGGCGCGGCATGCCGGCGAGACCAAGGAAGTGCTGCGGGAAGAACACCAGGTTGACGCCGATGAACATGACCCAGAAATGCAGCTTGCCGAGGAACTCGTTGTACATGTAGCCGGTCATCTTCGGGAACCAGTAATACCAGCCGGCAAAGATCGCGAAGACGGCGCCGAGCGACAGAACGTAGTGGAAGTGAGCCACGACGTAATAGGTGTCATGCAGCGAGCGGTCGAGACCGGCATTGGCAAGCTGGACGCCGGTGACGCCGCCGACCGTGAACAGGAAGATGAAGCCGATCGCCCAGATCATCGGGGTGCGGAACGAGATCGAGCCGCCCCACATCGTCGCGATCCAGGAGAAGATCTTCACGCCCGTCGGGACGGCGATGACCATCGTGGCGAAGACGAAGTAGCGCTGCGCATCGAGCGACAGACCGACCGTATACATATGGTGGGCCCAGACGACGAAGCCGACGGCGCCGATCGCGACCATGGCATAAGCCATACCGAGATAACCGAAGATCGGCTTCCTCGAGAAGGTCGAGATGATGTGGCTGATCATGCCGAAGCCCGGCAGGATGAGAATGTAGACCTCGGGATGACCGAAGAACCAGAACAGGTGCTGGTAGAGGATCGGGTCGCCGCCGCCTTCCGGAGAGAAGAAGGAGGTACCGAAGTTGCGGTCGGTCAGCAGCATGGTGATGCCGCCTGCCAGAACCGGCAGCGACAGCAAGAGCAGGAAAGCGGTGATCAGCACCGACCAGGCAAACAGCGGCATCTTGTGCAGCGTCATGCCGGGGGCGCGCATGTTGAGGATCGTTGTGATGAAGTTGATCGCGCCGAGGATCGACGAGGCGCCGGCGATATGCAGCGCGAAGATCGCCAGGTCGACCGCCGGTCCGGGCGTGCCGCTCGTTGCCAGCGGCGGATACATCGTCCAGCCGCCGCCGGTGCCGTAAGCGCCTGCCGGGCCCTCGACGAACATCGACAGCAAGAGCAGCGCGAAGGCCGGAACGATCAGCCAGAAGGAGATGTTGTTCAGGCGCGGGAAGGCCATGTCGGGGGCGCCGATCATGATCGGCACCATCCAGTTGGCAAAACCGCCGATCATCGCCGGCATGACCATGAAGAAGATCATGATCAGCGCGTGCGCCGTCGTGAACATGTTGAACATCTGCTTGGCGCCGTCAATCGCGGCATCGCCCTCATAGCCGTAGACCATCGAGGCCAGGCCGTGGAAGATCTGGATGCCCGGCTCCTGCAGCTCCATGCGCATGGCCACCGACAGCGCGCCGCCGATGATGCCGGCGATGATTGCGAAGATCAGGTAGAGCGTACCGATGTCCTTGTGGTTGGTCGAGAACAGCCAGCGATTGATAAAGCTCGGCTTGTGCCCGTGATCATGGTGATCGTGATCATCATGCGCATGGTCGTGGTGGGCATGAGAATGATCGTCGTGAGCGGAAGGTCCAGCCATTGTCCCGATCCCCTTTAATTACTGTGCTTCGGCAACGTCGACGGTCTTTGCGGGACCATCGGTTGTGGCCATGAGTGTCTTGTAGGCGCCGGGCAGGTCGCTGGCGGCCGTGGTCAGCCACTGCTTGTACTTGTCCTCGGAGACGACGCGGATGGCGATCGGCATGAACGCATGGTCCTTGCCGCAGAGTTCGGAACACTGGCCATAGAACAGGCCTTCGCGCTCGGCCCTGAACCAGGTCTCGTTCAGGCGGCCCGGCACGGCGTCGATCTTGATGCCGAAGGACGGCATGGCGAAAGCGTGGATGACGTCGGTCGGTGCCGCGGTCACGAGAACGCGGACCGTCTTATTGACCGGCAGCACCAGCTCGTTGTCGACGGCGAGCAGTCTCGGATAGACCGACTTGTCTTCCTTGCCGGCGGCCGCGCGATCCTGATCCTTCAAGAGGTAGGAATCGAAGGCGAGCGGGCTGTCGCCCGAACCTTCATATTCATAGTTCCACTGCCACTGGGTGGCGGTCGCCTTGATCGTCACGTCAGGATTTTCGGGCAGCGTCAGCTGGGCTGTCAGAAGGTTGAAGGAGGGAATGGCGAGGAAGAGCAGCACCAGGACCGGCCCCACGGTCCAGATGACCTCGATCAGCGTATTGTGGCTCGTGCGCGACGGAACCGGGTTAGCGCTGGCGCGGAACTTGAAGCAGACGACGATGAGCAGGATCAGGACGAAGAGCGTGATCGGAACGATAAACCACAGGGTATATTGTTCGAACCAATGAATTTCCCGCATGATCGGCGTCGCCGCCGGCTGCAGCGTCGCCTGCCACGGCGTCGGCTGGTCGGCATATGTGCCGGAAGCAAAAAGCAGACAGACCAGCGTGGTCAGGGCTGCATAAGCCTTCTTCATCACCTTATTATCTCCCTCGAGCGCTTGACCTGCTAAATCGAACGCAGAATCCTTGCCATCTTCAGCGCTTCAAACCACAGTTTGGCATTTGCCGCAACAGGCAGGAGCAATTGTCTATGCGGCATTTTTGCTTAAAGCACAGGCAGGCCGAACGGCAAAACATCCCAAGTTTTTCATCGGCATATGAAAAATGCCCTTTCCGGCCGATCCGCCCGCCGTACATTATATGACAAAGGTCCAATTTCTGCCGCAGTCCCCCGGTTTTCACGGGGTGGGGCTTTTCATTTCCGGTGGGCAGCTTCAACAATAGCCGCAATGATTCGATATCCAGAGGTTTCCATGGGTTTCCGTTCCCTCGCGCGGTCGCTTCTCGTGACTGCAAGCATCGCGGCCGCAGCGACGACGCCCGTCTTCGCGCAGCAACCCGCCCCTTCCCCGGCCACGCCCACCACCCCTGCACCGGCCACCCCTGCACCGGCCGCCCCTGCCCTGGCCCAGCAGCCCCCGGCTGCCAACCCGAATATCCAGGTGACGCCCGGCCAGACCCAGCCGCAGGCGCCGGGCACAGTGAAATCCAATCACGGCGCATGGTCTGTCGTCTGCGACAAGCCGGCCGGCGCGGCGACCGAGCAATGCGCGCTGATGCAGAATGTCATCGCCGAGGACCGGCCGGAGGTCGGGCTTTCCGTCGTCGTCTTGAAGACGGCCGACCGCAAATCGAAGATCCTGCGCGTGCTGGCGCCGCTCGGCGTGCTCCTGCCGAACGGCCTCGGCCTCAATGTCGACGGCAAGGATATCGGCCGCGCCTACTTCGTCCGCTGCTTCGCCGACGGCTGTTATGCCGAAGTCGTGCTCGAGGACGAGCTGCTGAAGACCTTCCGCAGCGGCGCCCAGGCCACCTTCATCGTCTTCCAGACCCCGGAAGAAGGCATCGGCATCCCCGTCGACCTCAAGGGCTTCGCCGAAGGTTTTGACGCGCTGCCGTGAGGCTGGCGGCCGTCTACCATGGGTCCGCCCCCCTCATCCGGCTGCCGCCACCTTCTCCCCGTAAACGGGGCGAAGGGACCATGCCGGGACCTCTCGGTTCCCACCTCACCCTCGCAGAGCAAGTCCCCTCGCCCCGTTTACGGGGAGAGGGTTAGGGTGAGGGGCAGTCCTCGAGATCGTTGTCGGCCGCTAGGCCAGTCACCGGAAAAAGAAGAGCGAGAACAACTCCACTCGCACCACGTCTCATCATTTCAAGCAAATAGGCCCCTAACTGATCATCTCAAAACAGCCGCGCCGCCACCCAGCGCGAAACGATAAAACGCTTACATCTCTTTCGAAGCCATTCCATTTCCAAGATCGCTCTGCCCAACAAAGAATAATTCGAAGACAGGGCTTCACTCCTTATAAGGTTGAGCCCTATCTAAGGCGCAAGCGCATTCCCGAACGCATGCCATTGGAGCCAGACCATGACCACCGATCTCCTGACGCTTTTCGATGCCGACGAGGCCACGATGCGCGGCCTTGTCGCCGAAGCGCTCGCCGGCGCCGATGACGGCGAGCTGTTTATCGAGCATGCCCAGGCCGAGGCGCTGACCTTCGACAATGGCCGGCTGAAGGGCGGCAGCTTCAATACGGAACAGGGGTTCGGGCTTCGCGCCGTTGCCGGCGAAGCCGTGGGTTATGCCCATGCCGGCGATCTCTCGGTGGCGGCGCTGAAGCGGGCGGCCGATGCCGTCGGCGCGGTGACGCGCGGCTATTCCGGCTCCTATGCTGCAGCCCCGCAAGGCACCAACAAGAAATTCTACGGCGACCAGAACCCGATCGGCCAGCCGAGCTTCGAGGAGAAGGTCAAGGTCCTGCAGGATATCGACGCCTATCTCAGGAGCAAGAACGACAAGGTGCGGCAGGTGACTGCTTCGGTCGCGGCGAGCTGGCAGGTCGTCGACATCCTGCGCGCCGACGGCCACCGTGTCCGCGACATCCGGCCGATGACCCGCATCAATATTTCCGTCGTGGTCGGCGAAGGCGAGCGGCAGGAGAGCGGCTCTCACGGCAGCGGCGGGCGCATCGGCTTTGGCGATTTCATTGCCGAGGGCAGCTGGCAATATGGCGCCGACGAGGCGCTGCGCCAGGCGCTCGTCAATCTGGAAGCGATCGATGCGCCGGCCGGCACGATGGACGTCGTTCTCGGCTCCGGCTGGCCGGGCGTGATGCTGCACGAGGCCGTCGGCCACGGGCTGGAAGGCGATTTCAACCGCAAGAAGACGTCGGCCTTTGCAGGCCTTCTCGGCCAGATCGTCGCCGCGCCCGGCGTCACCGTCGTCGATGACGGCACGATCGACAACCGCCGCGGCTCGATCACGATCGACGACGAGGGTACGCCGTCCGGCTACAACGTGCTGATCGAGAACGGCAAGCTGGTCGGCTACATGCAGGACCGGCAGAATGCCCGGCTGATGGGCATGGCGCCGACCGGCAATGGCCGCCGCCAGGGCTATGCCCACGTGCCGATGCCGCGCATGACCAACACCTATATGCTCGGCGGCGACAAGACGCCCGAAGAGATCATCGCCTCGGTGAAGAAGGGCATCTATGCCGTCTCCTTCGGCGGCGGTCAGGTCGACATCACCTCCGGCAAATTCGTCTTCGGCTGCACCGAGGCCTATCTGATCGAGAACGGCAAGCTCGGCGCGCCGATCAAGGGGGCGATGCTGATCGGCAATGGCCCGGATGCGATGAAGCGGGTGTCGATGATCGGCAACGACATGAAGCTCGATACCGGCATCGGCAATTGCGGCAAGGCCGGCCAATGGGTTCCGGTCGGCGTCGGCCAGCCGCATCTGCGCATGGATCAGATCACCGTCGGCGGCACGCAGACCTGAGGCGGAGTATTTCCTCATGGCAGAGATCGAAATCAGACCCTTTGCCGCCGGCGATGCCGATGACGTGCTGTCGGTGATCCTGCCGATTCAGCGCGAGGAGTTCGGCATCGACATCACAGCCGATGCGCAGCCGGATCTCCGGGTCATCCCGGATTTCTACCAATCCGGCAAAGGTCAGTTCTGGGTCGCCGTCAAGGACGGCGCGATCGTCGGAACGCTGGGCTTGAAGGATATCGGTAACAATCAGGCAGCGCTGCGCAAGATGTTCGTCGCCGCCGAGGTTCGCGGCCGCGAGCACGGCGTGGCAGCGCGGCTTCTCGAGCGCCTGTTCGACCACGCCAGAGATGCCGGCCTCACCGACATCTTCCTCGGCACCACGGACAAATTCGTTGCCGCCCATCGCTTCTACGAGAAGAACGGCTTTACCGAGATTGCCAAGAGCGCCCTGCCCCGCTCCTTCCCGCTGATGGCCGTGGACACCACGTTTTACCGGTATAAGGTCGGCTGACTGCGGATGCCGCAAAGGGTCGGCGGCCGATAACGGCCATGTTCCTGTCGCGCCACAACTGTCATAAAACTGTCACAAACCGAAACTCGGCCCTATCTCTTCAACGGGATAGGGTTTAGGACGGCTCGTCATCCATAGCGCAGATCAAAAATCACGAGGTGTTCATGCTGGGTTGGTTTCGGAAATTGATGCCGCGCGAAGACCGGTTTTTCGTCCTTTTCGAACAACATTCCAGAACGATCGTCGGCGCCGCACAGGCTCTGGACAGGTTGCTGTCGGGAGTAGAGATCGAGCATCAATGCGAAACGATCGTGCGGTTGGAAGATCAGGCCGACGATATAACGCGCGAAGTCATGCAGGCCGTCCGGCGTAGCTTCATCACACCTTTCGATCGTGGAGACATCAAGGATCTCATCCAATCCATGGATGATGCGATCGACATGATGCACAAGACCGTCAAAACCATCCGGCTCTTCGAGCAGACCAGCTTCGATCCGGGGATGCAGGAGATGGGCAAGACCGTTGTGGAAGCTGCCAATCTCATCGCCGAGGCCATTCCCTTGCTCGATCGCATGAACGCCAATGCGCCGCGGCTTTCTGCCATCGTCGAACAGGTCACGCGGGTGGAAGGGCGCTCCGACGAGTTGCACGAGCAGGGGCTCAAGGATCTGTTTCGCCGGCACCGCGCCGGCAATGCGATGGCCTATTTGATCGGCAGCGAGATCTACGGCGAGCTGGAGAAGGTGGTCGACCGTTTCGAGGACGTCGCCAACGAGATCAGCGGCATCGTGATCGAGAATGTCTGATGGATGCCGCCCTCGCTCTTCCGCTTCTTGTCGGCCTCATCGGCGTCGCGCTGCTGTTCGATTTTCTCAATGGGCTGCATGATGCGGCCAATTCGATCGCAACAATCGTCTCGACACGGGTCCTGAGGCCGCAATATGCGGTCTTCTGGGCGGCATTCTTTAATTTCATCGCCTTCCTGTTCTTCGGCCTGCATGTGGCCGAGACGCTCGGGACCGGCATCATCGATCCGGCGATCGTGACACCGCAGGTGATTTTCGCGGCCTTGATCGGCGCCATCGTCTGGAATGTCGTGACCTGGATCTTCGGTATTCCCTCCAGTTCATCCCATGCCCTGGTCGGCGGGCTGGTCGGTGCGGGCCTTGCCAAAGCAGGGTTGAGCTCGATCGTCTGGAGCGGCCTTCTCAAGACCGCGAGCGCCATCGTCATGTCGCCGATGATCGGGTTCCTGCTGGCATTGTTCCTCATTCTGGCGGTGACCTGGACCTTCATCCGGCAAACGCCTTTTGCCGTCGACCGGTCCTTCCGTTTTCTGCAATTCGTGTCGGCATCGCTCTATTCGCTCGGTCACGGCGGCAATGACGCCCAGAAGACCATGGGCATCATTGCCGTGCTTCTTTACTCGCAAGGCTATCTCGGTGGCAGCTTCCACGTGCCGCTCTGGGTGGTGATTTCATGCCAGGCGGCGATGGCGCTCGGCACCTTGTTCGGCGGCTGGCGCATCGTCCATACGATGGGCTCGAAGATCACCCGGCTGAACCCGATGCAAGGATTCTGCGCCGAAACGGGCGGTGCCTTGACGCTGTTCGGCGCCACCTGGCTCGGCATCCCCGTTTCGACCACCCACACCATTACCGGCGCCATCATCGGCGTCGGCGCCGCCCGGCGCGTCTCCGCCGTCAGGTGGGGGCTTGCCGGCAACATCGTGATCGCATGGATCATCACCCTGCCGGCCGCGGCAATGATTTCGGCAGTTTCGTTCTGGCTCGTGAGCCTGTTGGGCCAGCTCTCTTAGTCGATCGGACAGCTGACGTGGCGCTTAGGTCGTCTGTGCCGGCTGAAACCGCCACTTCCGTTCGACCGCGGCGGCGATGTCGATGTCGTTACGGCGAGCAAACAGCAGGAGGTGACCGAGCAGGTCGGCAGTCTCGTCGGCGAGATCGCGCCTGATATCCTCGGGAGAGCGGCCTTTGGCACGGCCCCGACCGGTCAGCCGGTTCCAGGCCTGGGTGAGCTCTCCCATTTCCTCCTGCAGCTTCAAAAGGAACCAGTCGTCATCCCGCTCGATGCCGCTCTCGGCGACATGGACAGCGGAAGCGGCTTCGAACTGGTCGGCGAGACGGCGCAGCATGGATGTTCTCCTTTTGTTTATGGAGGAGACGCTGATTCCCGCTGCTTGTCCAGAGCCGAGTATGATGCCGCTGGGATCAGCTGTGGTCGGGCAGCAGCACGCAGTCATAGGAGCGCTGCTTCAGCGCATCGCAGGCGGAGGCGGCGGCGTCCTTGCTGGCGAAGCCGACGAAGCGGGCGCGATAGATCCGGTTCGCCCCCTGCCCGACCGCCTCAGTGTAGGGCGAGGCGGAAACCAGCGGTGCGCCGCCTTCCGACTGGGCCTGTGCAAGAAGCGCACGCGCCGCATCGGCGCTGGGGGCCGCCGAAATCTGGATCTGCCAGGTGCCGTCGGTTTTCTCGGCCGGAGCCTTGCCGGTCTTGCCGGCATTCAGGATCTCGTCCATGGCGACAGGACGTTCCAGCGGCACGACGGCGTCATCGGCATAAGCCAGGCTCTTGCCTGCGGGATCTTCGTCCGGGCGCCGGGCGTTGAGCGGCACCGGAACATCGGAAGAGTCAGCCGCAGACGCGACTTCGACCGGTTCCCTGGCGCCGACGCTCGCCATCAGCCTGGCGCCGCCGGATGACGAGGCGCGGCCGAGATAGCGGTCGAGCAGCGCTTCCATCCTGGCGTCGCGGCTGCGGGCGGTGCGGCCGCCGAGCACGACGCCGACGACGCGGCGGTTGCCGTCTCTGACGGCGCTGACGAGGTTGAAGCCGGACGCGTTGGTGTAACCCGTCTTGATGCCGTCCATGCCCTGGTAGCGGTACATGAGATTGTTGTGGCCGCGCACGGTCTTGCCGCGGAAACTGAAGCTTGCCGTCGAGAACAGGCGGTATTCATTGGGATAATTCTTGATCAGCGCCACGGCGAGCGTCGACATGTCGCGCGCCGTCGTCACCTGGCGGCTGTCCGGCAGGCCAGAGGCATTGACGAAGACGGTGCGGCTCATGCCGAGCTGGCGGGCTTTGGCCGTCATCATCCGGGCAAAGCCGGCCTCCGAACCGCCGAGCGTCTCGCCGATCGCGGCAGCGGCGTCATTGGCGGATTTGACGATCATGCCATAAACTGCCTCGCGCACCGTTATGGTGCCCCCGGCCTTGACGCC
This sequence comes from Rhizobium sp. NXC14, assembly GCF_002117485.1. Lineage (NCBI taxonomy): Bacteria > Pseudomonadati > Pseudomonadota > Alphaproteobacteria > Hyphomicrobiales > Rhizobiaceae > Rhizobium > Rhizobium sp. NXC14. The sequence continues at coordinate 1,007,237 of NZ_CP021030.1, read as the reverse complement.
GAGCTTGGTCGGCGGCCGCGCGGCAGCGTATTTCGACATCTGGATCGGCGTATCCCAGGCGATCTTGCCGCGCTTCAGCGCCTCGAAGGTGAGATAGAGCGTCATCATCTTCGTCAGCGACGCCGGATGGTTCAGCGTATCGGCGTTTTCGGAGGCGAGGACCTTGCCCGTGCGGGCATCGAGGACCAGCGAGGCGCTGCCGGCAAGAGCCGCAAGCGGCGCCGAAACGGCCAGCGTTACGGTCAAAACAGCCGCCAATAGCTTTCTCATGGAGTTCCCCCTGATGCGCTGGCTCTCGATGGGCCGGCCATGTGTCGTAATGTGACAGAAGCCGGAAGTTTGGCGCGACTTTGCGGCAACGCCTACGATTTTTCTAGTCTTTTCATCGCCTTGGTTAACAGAAAACGAAAGAAGCTGTGTGAAAGCGGGATTCAGCAAGGCTTAAGCCGCCGTTGCTAGTTTGTGGCAAACGACAATGGGCGGCGCATGACGGGGCAATTGAAGCGACTGGCAAAACGCGTGGCGATCGGCGCCGGGCTCGAGGCATCCTCGTTGATCGCCGCGGCCGGCCTGATGCGGCAGGCGCGCGGGCGCGGGGTCATCTTCACGCTGCACCATGTCCGCCCGCACGAGCCCCACGCCTTTGCGCCGAACGCGCATCTTGAAATAACGCCGCATTTTCTCGATGCGGCGCTCAGGCGACTGACGCGCGACGGCTTTCGCTTCGTGCGGCTCGACCAGCTGCCGGCGCTTCTGGCCGAACCCGAGGGCGGCCGGCCGTTTGCGGCCTTTACGCTCGACGACGGCTACATCAACAACATGGAGCATGCGCTGCCGGTGTTCGAGCGGCATCGGGCGCCTTTCACGGTGTTCGTCACCAAGGGTTATGCCGAACGTTCCCACAGCATCTGGTGGGAAACGCTCGCCGTCCTGTTGCGACGGCCAAAAGAAATCCGCTTCGATTTCGGCCACGGCAGCGAGCGGCTGGCCCTCGCCGACCCGCGGCAGCAATGGGATGCCTTCGACCGCTTCGCCGGGTATATCCACCGCTTCGACGAGGCGCGCGCCGTTGCCACCCTCGATATGCTGGCCCGGGAACACGGCATCGAGCCGACCGATATCGTGCGCGATCTGGTGATGGGACCGGTGCAGTTGCAGCGGCTCGCCCGACATCCGCTTGCAACGCTCGGCGCCCATACGAACAGCCATCGCGCGCTTGCCCGCCTGCCGGAGGCCGAAGCGCGGATCGAGATGGAAGTTTCGGCCGATTATGTCGAGGCGCTGACCGGCGCCCGTCCCGCCGCGATAGCCTATCCCTACGGCACGCCGGAGGCGGCGACCGCCCGGGAGGAGACACTTGCCGGCCGGCTGGGCTTTTCGGTCGCGGTCACGACGCAGCCGGGGCTGCCGGCGACTGGCAAGACCGGCTATCTCCCGCGCATGTCGCTGAACGGCTACTACCAGAAGCGGCGCTACGTCTCGGCGCTTGCTTCCGGCATTCCGCTGAAACTGATGGGCCGGTAGAGGGTAAGCTAAGGATACATCCGTACCTTTTCCCAGGCCCCGACTGGGGATGGGCGACGAAATTCGATGCGGTCATGCAGGCGGAACTGCTGATCTTTCCAGAATTCGATCGAGGTCGGCCGGATGCGGAAGCCCGACCAATAGGGAGGCCGGGGTATCTCGCCAATGGCGTAGCGGGCGGTGTATTCCGCCACCGCCTTTTCCAGCGCGAATCGGCTTTCGAGCGGACGCGATTGTTTGGAGGCCCAGGCGCCGATGCGGCTGCCGCGCGCCCGCGTCTTGAAATAGGCGTCGGCTTCGGCGTCGCTCACGATCTCGACAGGTCCGCGCAACCGCACCTGACGGCGCAGGCTTTTCCAGTGGAAACACATGGCGGCTTTCTTCTGCCCCAAGATTTCGCGACCTTTCTGGCTCTCGAAATTGGTGTAGAAGACGAAACCGTCATCGTCGAATCCCTTCAGGAGCACCATGCGGACATTGGGAAGACCATGCTCATCGACCGTTGCCAGCGCCACGGCATTGGGATCGTTCGGTTCGGAGGCCTCCGCTTCCTTCAGCCATTCGGCAAAGAGCTTGAAGGGCTCGCCACTTTCGGTAAAGTCACCGCTTGTTAACTCGTTTGCCGACATATTGGTTCAAATGCCCCGGATTATTCAAAACTCGCCCAGCTTTTGATAACTGGACAGGACGCAGGGTGGAAGTCATAGCAAAGTCATATCGCCATACAAAGGGCCTGCGGCAACGCAGCAGCGTCTTCCTGGTTGTCGGCGCCGCAATGCTGTCGCTGTCCGGCTGCCTCGCGGGCGGGATGGATTTCTTGAGCGAAGCCAAGGTCGACCGGTCGGTGGCCACCGGCACCGTGCCGCAGACGCCGCCGAGCACCGACACGCTTTCGGACGAGATGACAGTGCGCAACGCCGTGACCTCGGCCGATGTGCACAAGCTCGAAGGCCAGCCGCTTCCCTGGGCGAATGCATCGACCGGCAGCGCCGGCGTCATCGATACGATCGTCGAAAACAACGAATCGGGCCAGGTCTGCCGGCAGTTCCGCACGACGCGGCATTCCTATGTCGGGATCGCCAAATTCTACGGCAAGACCTGCCTCGTCGGCGGCGGCAACTGGCAGCTGCTGAGCTTCCAGCCGGAAAGCTAATTTCCGGCGTGAAAGTTAATGTCCGGCGGGAAATTTGATCTGCCGGAACCGATTCGGCGCGCGACAGTTAACGGCCGCCGGCTTTATCGCGAATGCTTAGCAAAGAGCTAACCATTTACGGCAAAACACTCCCCATCTCTCCACGGAAATAAGAAGTGATTAGCAACTCGGCCGCACGATCGGTGTCGAGAGTGGCTCTGCCTGCCTTTGCGGTCGGTGGCGCCTCACATGTTGATATTGGACTTCGAGATTGGGCGGGGATGCCGGGCAAGGACAGGCGTCACCCGCATCGCAACACCGGCGGTTTTGACATGCGCGATCCTTACAAAATTCTGGGCGTCAAGCGCGACGCGGCGGCAGAAGAGATCAAGGCGGCCTGGCGCAACATGGCCAAAGCAGCCCATCCCGACCACAATCAGGACGATCCGACGGCGACTGCCCGCTTCGCCGAAATCGGCCGCGCCTACGAAACGCTGAGAGACCCGCGCAAACGCAGCCTGTTCGACAATGCCATGCGGGCGGCGGAAGCCAAGAAGCAGGAACAGACGATCATGCAGCAGCGCCAGGCCGCGCGCGAGGCTGCGGCCCGCGCCAAGGCGGCGCAGGCCAATGCCGAGCGGGTGATGGAAGAGCTTGCGCGGGCTGCCCAGAAGGCCGCGGCCGAGGGCCCAAAACAGCAGGCCGGCACCGGCGAAGGTGCCGAGGAGATGGTCGAGCGCATTTTCGGCGCGCAGACACGCGCTGCGGCGGGCGGCCAGGCGCAGGGCCGCGCCCAGCAGACGCAGTCCCAGCAGACGCAGGGCCAGACACAGTCCGAAGCGGGCAAACGTGTGGATGGCGAGGCCCCCGAAGCCGAGGAGGAACCCGGCGAGACATCAAACAATGCCGCCAACCTGTCGCTGCCGCTCAGCATCCTGACATCGCTGGTACGCCGTTTCACCGGCGCCAAGGATAGCGGCCTCGAGAAAGCGCCGGACGAGGTGACGACGGCGACGGTCACGATCGACGACGTGCTGAAGAGCTGCTGGATCACCGCGTCGCTGCCGGAGGGTCGCGAAATCGGCTTCGCCTTGCCGGCGGGCACGACGGATGGTCACGAGATCCGGCTCAAGGGACAGGGCTTCAAGCTGCCGGGCATGCAGCGCGGCGATGCCGTCGTCAATATCCGCATCGCCCCCGATCCGCGCTTCACCGTCGATGGTTTCGACCTGCATGCCGTGCTGCCGATCAGTATCGAGAATGCCGTGCTCGGCACCGAGGCGCGCATCGAAGGCCCGGCCGGGCCGCTTGATATCACCGTTCCCGCATGGTCGGGCTCGGACAAGACGATCGCGATTCCCGGCCAGGGATTGCCGCGGGAAGACGGCAGCAGAGGCGATCTCGTCGTCGAATTGCGCATCATCCTGTGGGAAAAACCCGACGATAAGATCACAGATCTCATGCGGAGCATGCGCGAAGGCCTGTTCCTATGAAATTTTTATGACATTCGCACCCTTTGTTACGATCCCTAACAGTTGATGATCCAGGCCAAGCTTGAACCGATTAACGGCCTATGCCATAGGCAGGATCGATCAGAATCCTAGGGAGCGAAATATGGCTCAAGCATCCGGCCTCATGGCAGGCAAACGCGGCGTCATCATGGGTGTCGCCAACAATCGTTCGATTGCGTGGGGTATTGCCAAGGCCATTCATGCGCAGGGCGGAGAAGTTGCGCTCACCTATCAGGGCGATGCGCTGAAGAAGCGTGTCGAGCCGCTCGCAGCCGAAATCGAAGCGACGCTCGTCGGCCATTGCGACGTCGCCGACGAAGCCACCATCGACGCGGTTTTCGAGAATGTCGAAAGACTGTGGGGCAAGATCGATTTTCTCGTGCATGCGATCGGCTTTTCCGACAAGGACGAGTTGACCGGCCGCTACATCGACACCTCGCCCGACAATTTCAATAAGACGATGCAGATCTCCGTCTATTCCTTCACCTCGGTCGCACGCCGCGCCGAGAAGCTGATGACGGAAGGCGGCTCGATGCTGACGCTGACCTATTACGGCGCCGAGAAGGTGATGCCGAATTATAATGTCATGGGTGTCGCCAAGGCCGCCCTCGAAGCCAGCGTCAAATATCTCGCCGTCGACCTCGGGCCGCAGAACATCCGCGTCAACGCCGTTTCGGCCGGACCGATCAAGACGCTCGCCGCCTCCGGCATCGGCGATTTCCGCTATATTCTGAAGTGGAACGAATATAACGCCCCGCTGCGGCGCACCGTCACCATCGAGGAAGTCGGCGATGTCGGCCTCTATCTCCTGTCCGACCTTTCGCGCTCGGTCACCGGCGAAGTGCACCATGCCGACAGCGGTTATCATGTCATCGGCATGAAGGCCGTCGACGCGCCGGATATTTCGGTCGTCAAGGACTAAATGCCTCCGGAGTCTGGACCGTGCTTATCTATGTGATCAGACACGGTCAGACGGACTGGAACGCCGAGCGCCGCCTGCAGGGCCAGAAGGACATTCCGATGAACGCCATCGGCCTGGAACAGGCCCGTCAGAACGGCATCGAGCTGGCCAAGATCCTCGGCGATACGGTTGGCGAATTCGATTTTGTCGCAAGCCCGCTCGGACGCACGCGCGCAACGATGGAAATCATGCGCGCCGCCATGGGACTGCCGCCGCTTGCCTATCGCACCGATCCGAGGCTGGTGGAGATTTCCTTCGGAGACTGGGAGGGCTCGACGCTCAAGGAACTGAGGGCGACGCAGGCCGAGCGGGTGGCCGAACGCAATGCCTCGAAATGGGATTTCATTCCACCCGGCGACGATGCGGAGAGCTACGAGATCCTCTCCTGGCGCACAAGCGCATGGCTGCACTCCGTCGATCGCCCGACTGTCTGCGTCACCCATGGCGGCGTCATCCGCACGCTGTTCCAGGCGATTGCCGACCTGCCGAAGAGCACCGCCGCCGAAGGCGGTATACCACAGGACCGGATCGTCAGGATCGATACGCGCGAGCGGACAATCGTCTGGCTGTAGGCATCGCAGGGCTCTGCGCTCAGTGTTGGTCGGATTGGGATGGGAGCGAGTTGTTCGGCCCGGGGGAGATCGCCAATATGAGCCCCTTGCATGTTCAATTCGCGCTGATTGATGATCGGTGCGCACTCCGGCGGATGGCCATCCGCCGGAGTGCGGACGGCCGGGACCGCAGGCCCCTTGGCTTGAACCGGGGATGAGATTGGTCCGGCCGTCCTCGCGTTTGTCCTGAACAGATGATGGGGAGCAAGTCCCGCATGCAAGGCAAGGTTTCGTTCCAAGAAGACGCGATGCCGGTAGTTTATGCCGGTGTGGACGTGAGTAAAGAGTGGCTTGATGTTCATCTGCATCCGCTGGGCGAAAGCCGGCGGTTTAGCAATGACAAGACCGGCATCGACCAGCTGAAACGGCTGCTGGCCAGGCATCGGCCCAAAAGCATCGTGATGGAGGCAACCGGTAAGTTCCATCGCCCGCCCATCACTCGCTTTGGCTCGATGGCTTTGCCGTCGCCGTGGTCGATCCGTTGCGCGCGCGCATGTTTGCCCGCGCCTGCGGCTATCTCGCCAAGACCGATCGGCTAGATGCCCGTTTCCTGGCGCTCTTGGCCGAGAGCCTGCGCCCGCCGGCCGACACGCCGCCAAGTCCTCACATCGAGGCCTTGCAGGAGCTGGTCAATGCACGATCGGCAGCCAAATGCGACATCACCGCCCTGCAGAATCGCAGCAAGGCTGCCACCACTGCCTTTCTGCGCGGCGAACTCAACCGCCTTGTGCGACGGCTGGAACAGCATGTCGAACGTCTCGACAAAGAGATCGAACGATGTGTCGGCGAGGATCCGCAGCTCTGCCGCAAGGCCGAGATCCTCACCTCCATTCCCGGCATCGGCCGCGTCACGGCCCTGGCCTTGATGGCCGGCATGGACGAGTTGGGGACATGTTCGGGCAAACAGGCCGACGAACCGGACGTCGTTCCATCCGCGCCGGCAGGCCCGCACCCCGGCGCGCGCTCTACATGGCCGCCTTGTCGGCATGTCGCTACAATCCCGCGCTTGCTCGTTTCGCAGACACGCTCAAAGCCACAGGAAAACCAGCCAAGGTCATCCTTGTCGCCATCATGCGAAAGCTGCTCGTGCTGGCAAACTGCCTTCTATCTCAGAACCGTCTCTGGACACCAAATCCGCCTTGACAGCCAACACAGATTCTCATCCGGCTGTCGCCACCGAACCGGGCTCGAGCCACGTGTCTCGACCCGTCCTTCGGACCCAGGCTCGCGGGGCGACGGGACATGCCGCGCCCTCTCCGGTCCATTCGCTCTCGTGGGGCAAGTCCCTCGCCCCGCAAGCGGGGAGAGGGTTAGGGTGAGGGGCAGCCATTGGCGCCAACCTCACACGACCATTCTCCGGAAACTGCCTACTTGACGATATCGAGATCGTTGATGACGCGCTTGCCGTCGACCTCGGTGTAGAAGACGATGACCTTCACGCCGGCTTCGAGGCCGTCGAAATTGAATTCCTCCGGCGCCTGATAGGTCTTGCCATCGTCGAGCGTCAGCACGAGATTGGCCGTGTCGACCTTCTTGATCGTCGCTTCGACATCGGCGCTCTCGGCAAAACCGCTCATCGGCGACAGGAAACTTGCTGTGGCCAAAAGCGTGGCGACGACGAAACGCATGGCAACAATCCTCTTGAAACGCTGCACGAGAACACTGGCCACAGATAATCTCCTGAATATGGCGAAAATTGCCCGTAAGAATGGCTTTTCCCGCCCAATTGATGAATGGCATTTTAAACATAATCAAGGCGCTGCGTTAACCACGCGCTTCCCCCGCTGATCTCACCGCCTCTGCGGCCGGAACTGGATGGCGGCTGGCTTCCTGACGGCCATGCTGCCGCAAAGGAGCGAAACAGCATTTCCGCCGCTGCCGGTTTGACGCAAAGAAAGGCTTTTGCCTCGGCGGTTTTTTGGCCTATGAGTGTCGCGCCTTTTCAAGCAATGGCGCGGCCGGCGGCGACCGGCGCTCAGGCGCCGCCGTGGGAACACATGTCGCACAATACATTCGGTCACCTCTTCCGCGTAACCACCTGGGGCGAAAGCCACGGTCCGGCGCTCGGCTGCGTCGTCGACGGCTGCCCTCCGGGGCTGCGCTTCAAGCTCAAGGACCTGCAGGTCTGGCTCGACAAGCGCAAGCCCGGCCAATCCCGCTTCGTGACGCAGCGGCGCGAGGACGACCTGGTGAAGGTGCTGTCCGGCGTCATGCTCGATGCCGACGGCGAGACGATGATTACGACAGGCACGCCGATCTCCATGCTGATCGAGAACACCGATCAGCGCTCCAAGGATTATGGCGAGATCGCCCGGCAATACCGACCCGGCCACGCCGACTATACCTATGACCTCAAATACGGGATTCGCGACTATCGCGGCGGCGGCCGCTCCTCGGCGCGCGAGACCGCCGCCCGGGTTGCGGCCGGCGGCATCGCCCGCCTGGTCGTGCCGGGTGTCACCGTGCGCGGCGCCCTAGTGCAGATCGGCAAACACAAGGTCGACCGCAGCAACTGGGACTGGGACCAGGTCGGACAAAACCCGTTCTTCTCGCCGGATGCGGCAATCGTGCCGGTCTGGGAGGAATATCTCGACGGCATCCGCAAGGCTGGCTCGTCCATCGGCGCTGTTATCGAAGTGATCGCCGAAGGCGTGCCCGCAGGTCTCGGCGCGCCGATCTATTCCAAGCTCGATCAGGACATAGCCTCGCTGCTGATGTCGATCAATGCCGTCAAGGGTGTGGAGATCGGCAATGGTTTTGCCGCCGCCGAAACCTCAGGCGTAGACAATGCCGACGAGATGCGCATGGGCAATGACGGCACGCCGATCTTCCTTTCCAACAATGCCGGCGGTATTCTCGGCGGGATCTCGACCGGACAGCCGATCGTGGCGCGTTTCGCCGTCAAGCCGACCTCGTCGATCCTGACCGAACGCCAGTCGATCGACGCCGATGGCAAGAATGTCGACGTGCGCACCAAGGGCCGGCACGACCCTTGCGTCGGCATTCGCGCCGTGCCGATCGGCGAGGCGATGGTCGCCTGCGCCATTGCCGATCATTATCTTCGCGACCGCGGCCAGACAGGCCGTCTGAAATAGGAGCGTCCATGTCTTACGATCAGAAGCGCGTCGTCGACGCCATCAGGGCCTTCGAGGCCGGCGAAATCGTCGTCGTCATGGACGACAATGACCGCGAGAACGAGGGCGATTTGATCGTCGCCGCCGTCCACACCACGCCGGAGAAGATGGCCTTCATCGTGCGCCACACCTCAGGCATCGTCTGCGCGCCGATGCCGAAGGAAGAGGCCAAGCGCCTCAACCTCAACGCCATGGTGGCGGAAAACGATTCGGCCCACACGACCGCCTTCACCGTCTCGGTGGATTTCAAGCACGGCACGACGACCGGCATCTCGGCCGACGACCGGACGCTGACTGTGCGCAACCTTGCCAATCCGAATGTCGGAGCAGCCGATTTCGTCCGTCCCGGCCATATCTTCCCGCTGGTATCGCGCGAAGGCGGCGTGCTGATGCGCTCGGGCCATACGGAAGCGGCCGTCGATCTCTGCCGGCTCGCCGGCCTGCCGCCGATCGGCGTCATCTCCGAACTGGTCAATGACGACGGCACCGTCACCCGCGGGCCGCAGGTTGTCGATTTCGCCGAGAAACACGGGCTGAAGCTCGTCTCCGTCGCCGACCTCATCGCTTATCGCCAGCGCAAGGAAACGCTGGTCGAGCACGGCGCGAGCTTCGACATCGACACGCCGTTCGGCAAGGCCAAGGCCCACACCTATGCCCTGCCCTGGGACCCGATGCAGCATCTCGCCGTCGTCTTTGGCGACATCCGCGACGGCGTCGACATTCCGGTGCGCCTGCATCCGGAAAATGTCGCCGAGGATCTCTTCGGCAAGAACAGCCCGGTCGACTTCTACATGGAGAAGATCGCCGCCGAAGGCCGCGGCATCATTGTCTATCTGCGCGAGGGCTCCGTCGGCGTCGGCCATTACGACAATGGCCGCAAGGCCCGCAACCAGGGCCGCGAAGCCCATGCCGAGGCGCAGACGCGCGAGAGCGAATGGCTGGAAATCGGCCTCGGCGCCCAGATCCTTAAGGATCTCGGCGTCAGCTCGATCAAGCTGCTCACCAGCCGCGAGCGCCACTATGTCGGCCTGGAAGGTTTCGGCATCAAGATCAGCAAGACGGAGATCTGCTGAGGGTCAAACGAAAGCCGGATGGCAGCCCCTCATCCGCCTGCCGGCACCTTCTCCCCGCCCGCGGGGAGAAGGGGACATGTCGCACCGGCGTCCTCCATCTCAACGTTTGGCACGTCCCCTCGCCCCGTTTACGGGGAGAGGGTTAGGGTGAGGGGCAATCTGATGCGCTCTCTCGAGGAAATTATCCTCTCCACCCCTCCAAAAGCACCACCTTCTCCACGCCAGCAAACCGCGCCACCCGATCCAGCTCCGCCTCCAGCCTCTCCAGCCGCCCGGCTGAAGCCTTGACACCCGGTTCCAGCCAAAGCCGCCTGACATCGAGGGTCGATTTCTTGCGGTCCGCCTTCATGTCGATGCGGCCGATCAGGCGGTCGCCTTCGAGCAGCGGGAAGACGTAATAGCCATATTCGCGCTTGGCTTCGGGCACGAAGACCTCGATGCGATAGAAGAAGCCGAACAGGCGTTCGGTGCGACTGCGGTCGCGGATCATCGGGTCGAAGGGGCTGAGTACGCGGATGCGCGGCGGAGCGTCCGGATAGGTGTCAAGCGTCGAGAGAAAGTCGGCAAAGGCCCAGGAGGGGCGAGGCTTGCCGCCGGGCGCCGGTTCGATCAGCACTTCGGTCAGCTCGTCACGATGGGCTGATACCCAGGCCTTGGCCTCGTCGGGCGAGACCAGGTTCCAAAAGGCTGCGATTTCGCCGTGGGTGGCGAAACCGAGGCGGGCAAGCGCGCTGCGGCAGGCCCAATCGACGAAGTCTTCGCGGCTCACCTCCGGCTCGCGGAATTCAGCGGGGATAACGCGCTCGGTCAGATCATAGATCTTCTGGAAATTCGAGCGGCCGGCGATGGCGAACTTGCCGGTGTGCCAGAAATATTCGAGCGCCGTCTTGTTCGGATGCCAGTTCCACCAGCCGCCGGAGACGTGGCCATCGGCCTTGACATCGCGCGCCAGCATCGCGCCGTCGCGCCGCACACGTTCATAGGTCTCCTCGAAAGCCGCCTCGAAACCCTCGCCGCGCCACTTGCGCCAGCGCTCGACGAGGACTTTCTCCTGGTGGCGGAACTTGTGCTTCCAATAGACGAAGAAGGCGCTGGGCAGGATGGAGGCGTCGTGCGTCCAGTGCTCGAACAGCGCGCGCTCCTTTTCGAGCAGTGCCTTCAGATGCTCGCGCCGATAGGTCTGGTTGCGGGAAAACAGGATCTGATGATGCGCCCGCTCCACCGTCTGGATGCTGTCCACCTGGACGAAGCCGAGATCGTGGATCAACTGCAGCAGGCCGGCCTTGGTCAAGGCACGGTTCGGTGAGGCGCTGAGGCCCTGCTTGGCAAGAAAGACACGGCGGGCATCGGAATTGGACAGCAGATTCGTCATGCATCCATCATAACGCGGAAAATCTTCCTAGCCACCCGATATCGACAGCGAGATTTGCTCTTTGTAGAAGCAGTGCTGTCGGGTTGGCGCCAATGGCTGCCCCTCACTGGGCGAGGGGATGTGCCCTGCGAGGGGCCCGCGGGGAACCGAGAGGGCGCGGCATGGTCCCTTCGCCCCGTTTACGGGGAGAAGGTGCCGGCAGGCGGATGAGGGGCATCGGCAACCCCTCCGGTAGAAAATGCGAGGGAATTAGTTTGGATATTCGCTTCGAAGGCGCCGGTGTCAGTTTCGGGGCGCGGGTGGCGCTCGAGCCGCTGACGCTCGGCATCACCGGCAAACGGATTGGCATCATCGGACTGAATGGCTCGGGCAAGACAACCTTTGCGCGGCTGATCAATGGGCTGACCAAGCCGACCACTGGCCGCGTCATGGTCAACGGCCGCGACACGGCCGACGAGAAGACTGTTGGCGCCGATGTCGGCTTCATCTTCCAGTCGCCGCAGAACCAGATCATCCTACCGATCGTCAAGGACGACATCGCCTTCGGGCTGAAGCGGCGCGGCTTCAGCAAGGCTGAGATCGAGGCAAGGGTCCAAGGCGTGCTGGCCCGCTTCGGCGCCGAGGCGCTAGCCGATCGCCGGGCGCACGAGCTTTCCGGCGGCGAGCTCCAGCTGGCGGCGCTCTGCTCGGTGCTGGCGACCGGCCCGGGCATTCTCATCCTTGACGAGCCGACCAACCAGCTCGATCTCAAAAACCGGGCTCTGGTCGAGAGGATCATCGCCGGACTGCCGGAAAGCGCCATCGTCATCACCCACGACCTTGAGCTGATTGCCGGTTTCGATCGGGTGCTCGTGTTTCACGAAGGGCGGCTTGCCGCCGATGCGCCTGCGGCCGAAGCGGTCGCCCGCTATCGGGAGATCGCCGCCTGATGCAATCGCTCTACGTCGAAGGCAACAGCCCGATGCACCGGCTTTCGCCACGGGCAAAGCTCCTGTCGCTGACGGCCTTCGCCATCCTGCTGTTCATCGGCCACAATCTCCTCCTGCTCTCGGGCGCCGTGCTGGTGGCGGCGGTGCTCTACGGCACGGTCGGCCTGCCGCTCGGCGAGGCGTTGCGACGGCTGCGGCCGATCTTCATGACGATTGCGGTCGTCGCCCTCTTCAACTTCATCTTCAATCCCTGGCAGGCGGCGCTCGTGCCCGTGCTACGGTTGACGGCGCTGATGCTTCTCGCCGCCAGCGTGACGGCGACGACTTCAATTACCGAGTTCATCGACGAGGTGACGGCGCTTGCCAGCCCGCTCGAACGCACCGGCGGGGTTCAGGCCGATGATATCGGCCTTGCTCTCGGACTGGTGCTGCGCTTCGTGCCTGAGATCGTCAACCGTTACCAGGCGATCCGCGAGGCGCACAGGGCGCGTGGGCTGAAGGTCCGGCCGACAAGTATGCTTGCGCCGCTGATCATTCTGACGCTGAAGGACGCGGATAATGTCGCCGCGGCGATTGACGCGCGCCGCATTCGGCGGCATGGAAGTTAACGATCTTTTAATACGGAGTTCATGATGAGCACCCGCGACCTCGTCCTTACCGCCCTCTTTGCCGCGATCATCGTGGCGCTCGGCCTGCTGCCGCCGATCTCGCTCGGCTTCATTCCGGTGCCGATCACCGCCCAGTCGCTCGGCGTCATGATGGCCGGCGTCGTGCTCGGCGCCCGGCGCGGCGCGATCGCCGTGCTGATCGTGCTGCTGCTCGTCGCGATCGGCCTGCCGGTGCTTTCCGGCGGCCGCGGCGGCCTGGCGATCTTCGCCTCGCCGACAGCGGGCTTCCTCGTCGGCTGGATCTTCGGCGCCTTCGTCACCGGCTATCTCAGCGAGCGCCTGGTCAACCATGGGCAATCCGGCCTGGTGCAGACGGTGAGCTTCTTCCTCGCCGCCATGATCGGCGGCATCGTCGTGCTCTACGCCTTCGGCATCACCTATCTCGCCACCGTCGCAGGCCTCGGCTTCACGAAAGCCTTCGTCGGCTCCATGGCCTTCATCCCGGGCGATGTGATCAAGGCCGTCGTCGCCGCCCTCCTCGGCCGCGCGGTCATGGTCGGCTATCCCCTGCTGCCGGCGCGCGCTTGAGCGTTTAGGGCCTATCCGTACCGTCAGTGGCCGCCTTCCACCGAAGGTGGCCACTGCGTATTAGAGGATGTCGCATGGATGCTCGGGGCAAGCCCGAGCAGGACGGAGAGTGGGGTCAAGGTCGAGGCAAGAGCCGAGAAGGGGGAATTCGGACATCATTGCGCCTCGGGCCTACTCCCTCTCCTCAATTTTACCCCTAGACCCGAGACTCCCTCGCCAGAAAAACGGCAGCCCGTTGCCCAAGTCGATCGAGCAATCCTCGCAAAAGGGTCCGCATCGGCGGCTCTCCCCATTTGCATACGGCAAGCGACATGGCGCAGATGATCGCGACGGCCAAAGCCAGTGCCAGCAGCGGCGCCATTCCGCGGGCGGTCAGCCAGTCGAGAAGCTGGACGCCGATGGCGAGATGCAGGAGATAGAGCGGATAGGTCATCGCGCCGAAGGTTTTCACCGATCGAAGCAACAAGGTTGGCAGACGGCTGATCCGCTTGGCATAGCCGACGCTTGCGACGATCGATATCAATCCAGCCAGCCAGATTGCGATTGCGGGAAAGGAGGAGAAAGAATGACCCGCTGCGGCGAGCGTGCGGTCGCTGCTGTTCTCTCCGGCCATGTAGATCTGGGCGCCCCCCGCCGCCAAGGCGCAGAAGAAGCCCAGCCAGGATATCCCACTCATCCGGCCTTGGGACAGCAGCCAGATATAGATGCCGACGGCAAATTGGCAGCCGTAGTAAAAGGGGATGGCCCGCCAGGCGGTCTCGGTGAACATGTCCTGTATGGCTGCATCGGGAACGGCGTAAGACAGCGCGATGAAAGCCGCGCTGGCCAGCGACAGGCCGAGCGCCAGGGCGGACATCCTCGTCTTCTGCCCGGTCGCGCACATGATGAAGACGATGGCGTAGAAGCAAATCTCGCATGCCAGGGTCCAATACTGGCCATCGATCCAGGGCCCCACGGGATAGAGCGTGATCGAGCGCAGATAGTTCATGAGGATGCGCCAGTTGACGTCCTGTGTGGCAATGACGATCAGCGTCAGCGATGCGCAGATCCATACCGCCGGATAGAGCCGCAGAATACGCCCCCTGAGAAATGACAGGGCACTGGCGGAAGCGGCGGAATTGACGATGACGAAGCCCGATATGACGAAGAACAATTCGACGCCGACCCATCCGGGCTGGGCGACATTCTCGATCGTCGGCATTTTGTACGGTCTGAGATATAAAGGCGAGGCCCAGGAAGTAAATCCGAGATGGAACACTGTCACCATCAGGGCACATGCAAAACGCAGTGCGTCGATCCCGTAAATATACGGGTTTCCCGCCGCAGATTTAGCCATATTGATTGTCTCCAACACCTTCGCCCAGCCCGCCTCGACAGACATAGGGCTCAAGTTTCCTGTGACGACCCATAAATTGGATTGCGTGTTGGATCCGTCCGTCTATTCGTCCGTCAGATCAGTTCCGCAATCCTCGAGCGGGCCTGACATTCCGGCCTATTTGGAGGCCTGGTACGGAGTGGAGTTCGGGCAACAAAAAACCGCCTTGAGGCGGTCGGGCATGCTATCGATTTCCGTTTGATCTAGTCTCCTCCACCGTCCCCGCCACCTCCGTCGCCGCCATCGCAGCCCCCGTCATCAGAGACCTCGAACCCAATTCCGCCATCGCCACCCGAATCGGGACTGCGCCTGGTATTTGCGGTGGTCTGGGCAGTTGTTCCGGCTTTTACCGCGGTTACGGCGAAAGCGAGGAGGCCTGCAACGAGCATGGTCGTCAGAAGATATGAATCCAATCAGTTTCCTTTCGTTTGCTTCAGGAAATCGCGTTTCCTGATCAAAAGTGTAGATTATTTTTCAATCGCCGCAATAGCACCAATATGAAACTTTCATGACATTTCAGCTCGGGTCAAAACGAGCCAGGCCCCGTGGTTTCCAGCCTATTCCATGGTCGGCGGGCCGCCGGATCGACACTCCGCCGTGAACCATTCCGCAAAGCGGCGAACCGGCTTCTTCGCCCAGGAGCTGGTGATCAGGTAATAGCCTTGAGTCTCTGCCGTCGAAATGTCCGAGAGCACAACGAGGTCGCCGCGATCGATCTCTCGCCGGAACACTTCGACAGGGCATAGTGCGACGCCATGCCCAGCGATTACCGCCGTGGCAAGAATGTTGAAGTCCTGGAATATCGGCCCGCGAAGCGGGTCGGGCGCCGTTATCTCAGCCTTTCGGAACCATTCTTTCCAGCCGTCCATGGATTCATCGTGCAGCAGTTCGGCTGCCGCAAAGGGAACGCCGTCGGCCATCCAGTTTCGCCTTGCCAGATAATGAATGCTGGCCACCGGCTGGTTGCGCCTGGAGAAAAGCAGGCGGCTCTCCCGTCCCCCTGACACGTCTTCTCCCATGGTAATGAGAACATCCAGGCTTTCATCATCGAAGCGCTCTTCCGCTTTTGCATAGACGATCCTGACATCAAGATCAGGATCGCTCTCCCGAAAAGATGGAAGTGCCGGAACCAGCCAGCGCGACGCGATCGAAGGAATGCATCCCACGGTTATCGAACGCATATTGTGGTCTCTGCGCACGTTGCCGGTGGCGTGGGCGATGGCGACCAGCGAGCCCGAAACGGCCAGGTAATATTCGGCGCCCGCCGGCGTCAGTGCAACGCCGCGTCCGGATTTTTGCAGCAGCTTGCGTCCCATCCATGTCTCCAGATGTTTGATCTGGTGACTGATCGCGGCATGGGTCACGTGCAGTTCGTCTCCGGCCTTTGAAAGACTCATGAGCCGGGCGGTTGCTTCGAAGGCTCTCAATGCGTTCAGCGGCGGCAGTTGCATATGTTCGAATTCCTCACATAAGCAGCAGGATCCATTGGCCGCCCGATATGTCGAATCTTTTAGTATCACTCGGAACATGCCGGAGAATATCCGATCGCCCTCGGCCCGCGCCAGATTATATGTAGAATATTCTAACAAGTCTCTCAAATTAGATCATTTGAAAGAGTCGCGGCTGCAGTGCCTAATGGATCACGGAGATCAAAACATCTCAGCCATTCGCGAGGAGACGAACATGTTTGTGAGAAGCCTGAGAGAAGTCGAGCAGACCGAGCGTTTCGTCGATTGGGGCAATGGCACAAGCCATCGTCTGCTGACCAGGGATGACGGGATGGGGTTTACCGTCTGCCACACCGTTGTTCGCGCCAACACCGAAGCCCTGCTGCAGTACCGCAACCATCTGGAGGCCTGCTACTGCATCCAGGGAGCAGGCGAGGTCGAGGATATGGACGGCAATGTCTTCCCCATCCGCGCCGGCGATATCTACGTTCTCGACAAACACGATCGGCACTATTTGCGGGGTGGCAAGGATGAGGATCTCATCCTCGTCAGCGTCTTCAATCCACCATTGAATGGCACGGAACGTCACGATCTAAGCAATAGAAGCGGTTCGGAATACTGAGCCGGCCGCCCCGCCCGCACACCACGCCGTTCAGGTTTTTCGCCGCCGCGGGCGATGGTCCGGGGCGGAAAGCGATGGGTTCGGCGGTGGCCGTCAAACCAGCCCCGGCACGACGAACACCAACCAGGCGACGATCGGGCCGATAATCGCAATCAGCGCGCTATAGATCAGCAACTGCTTGAGGACCTGCTCTCGCCTGTCATCCGGCGCATTGGCAACCACGAGGGCGCCATTGGTGGAGAAGGGGCTGGTATCGACGATCGTCGTCGAGATGGCGATGGCCGCGACCACGCCTATGGCGCTGACATGTCCCTGCATGAGGAACGGAACCGCAAGCGGGATGATGGCGCCGAGCAGCGCGGTCGAGGATGCAAAGGCCGAGACGATGGCGCCGGTAAAGCAAAGCAGGAGCGCCACCAGCAGCGGCATGCCGAGACTGGATATGCCGTTCGCGACATAGTCGACCGTACCGGCCTTCTCCATGACGCCGACATAGGTGATGATGCCGGCAATCAAAAGCACGGTCGACCAGCTGACCTTGTCGATGGCCGCCTTCTGGGTCTTCGGGGACAGCAGCGCCAGCGCAACGGCGACGGTCATGGCGACCAGACCGACATTGAACTTGAAAACCAGGGCGCCGATGCCGAGCGCCGTCAGGCCGATCAGGGTGGTGATTCTCTCATTGTTCAGACGCAGCGTCGCCGCCGTATCGGCCGCCGTGCCGTAGGCATGGTCCCGGATCGGCTTTGCCGGCGTGCCGCCGTGGCCCCTGATCGAGGCCGACACGCCCTCGGGATGCAGTTCGAGCAAGGGGCCAGGTGATGTTGCCGGCGCGTGCTTCATGACCTTTGCGCCGCCGAAGGCGAAGAACACCAGCACTGATATCGCCAGGTTGAAGAAAAAGCTCGAGAGAAACAACGACGTCGGAGCGAAAGGCAGGCCGGCCTTCGCCACGATCTGGTTGGTGATGCCGCCATAGATGCTGATCGGTGAAAAGCCGCCTGCCTGGGCGCCGTGGATCACCATGAGACCCATCATCACCGGGTGAATGCGGTACTGAATGGCAAAGCTCAGGGCCACAGGGGCGAGAATGGCTACTGCGGCCGGCCCAAGCGCGCCGAAACCGGTGATGACGGCGGCGACGAGGAACATAACCCAGGGGATCAGGCCGATGCGTCCACGCACCAGGCGCACGGCGCATTCGACCAGCCAGTCGATGGTGCCGTTGATCTGCGCGATGGCGAAGAGGTAGGTGACGGCGACGAGCGTCAGGAACAGATCGCTCGGGAAGCCGGCAAAAATATCGCCGGTCTTCATGCCGATTGTCATGGAGCCGAGGACGAAGGCGCCGGCAAAAGCGAGCGCGCCCATGTTGATCGGCTGGATCGTCGCAATGATGAACATCGCGACCAGCAGGCCTATGGCCAGTATTTCAATACCCATGATTCCCCTCCCTCCGGTGCCTCCAGCGCCGTAGCTGTTGCGTTCAAGTTTGATGCGGATGCCGACACGCCTCCTCCCAGAGGGCGGTCGCCTTACGTCCTGGTGTAAAGATCGGCGTATTGCTGCCGCAGGATGTTCTTCTGAACCTTGCCCATCGTGTTGCGCGGCAGGTCGTCGGCGAAGATGATGCGTTTGGGTTGCTTGTAGCGCGCGAGGCGGTCTTGGAGGGCGCTGACAATGCTCTTTTCATCCAGGACGGCGCCAGGCTTGCGCACGACGACGGCGGTGACGCCTTCGCCGAAATCCGGGTGCGGCACGCCGATCACAGCGCTTTCGACGACACCGTCGATCTGGTCGATCTCGCTCTCGACCTCTTTCGGATAGATGTTGTAGCCGCCCGAAATCACCAGATCCTTGCCGCGGCCGACGATGTGGACATAGCCGTCCCGATCAATCTTGCCGAGATCGCCGCTGATGAAGAAACCGTCGGCGGTGAATTCGGCCGCGGTTTTCTCCGGCATGCGCCAATAGCCCTTGAAGACGTTCGGCCCCTTGATTTCGATCATGCCGGTTTCTTCAGGCGGCAGCACCTGTCCGGTGGCGGGATCGGTCACCCGCACCGTCACGTCAGGCAGCGGCAAGCCCACCGTCCCGGCAATCCTCTTTCCGTCATAGGGGTTCGACGTGTTCATATTGGTTTCGGTCATGCCGTAGCGCTCGAGAATCGCGTGGCCTGTCCGCGCCTGGAACGCGGTATGCGTCTCTGCCAGCAGCGGCGCCGAGCCTGAGATGAACAGGCGAATGTTGGCCGCCGCCTGTTTGTCGAAGCGCGGGCTTTGCAGGAGACGCACGTAGAAGGTCGGCACGCCCATCAGCATCGTTGCCTGCGGCATCAGCGAAACGACCTCATCGGCGTCGAACTTCGGCAGCAGGAACATCGAGGCGCCGGCGAGCAGCGTGACGTTGGTGGCGACGAAGAGCCCGTGCGTGTGGAAGATCGGCAGGGCATGAATCAGCCGGTCATCTGATGTGACGCGCCAGTAGTCCCGCAGGGTCAGGGCGTTGGAGAGCAGATTTCCATGGGTGAGCATCGCTCCCTTCGAACGGCCCGTTGTTCCCGAGGTGTAGAGGATCGCGGCCAGATCATCGGCGGCGCGCGAGGCATCGACAAAGTCGGCCGGCTCGTCGCGCGCAAGATCGAGCAAAGAGCCGCTGCCGTCGGCATTGAGCGTTTCGACGATCGCGCCGTGGCGTTTGGCGATGGACTCCACGCCTTCCCGGGCGGCCGGGGCGACGACCACCAGACGCGGCTCCGCATCACCGATGAAATAGTCGAGCTCGGCCAGCGTATAGGCGGTGTTGAGCGGCAGGTAGACGGCACCGCTGCGAAGACAGGCGAGATAGAGGATGAGCGCCTCGACGCTTTTTTCGACCTGCACCGCAACCCGGTCGCCGGGGCGGATGCCGAGCGTGTCCATCGCGCCGGCGACGCGGCCGGAAAGAGCGAAGGCGTCGTCATAGGTCCATATGCGGGTGCTATCGATCCGGATGAACGCTGCGTCGCCGGGCGCGGCGGCCCGCATGGCGTCGAAAAGATGGTTGCTCACTTTCGCCCTCCTCCAAGCGTGGAATTCATCAGTTGTACGAATGCTCGAGAGCCCTGCTGGCCATGGCCGCCGCGGCGGCCGTCATCGCTCTGGCTGAGCAGGTTTTTGACGGCGGGCGAGGCGATCACTTCGCCGCGCTGCGCCAGCGCCTCGTGGTTGGCGACGATGTCGTCGAGCTTGTAGAGGTAATTGACCATCAGACCGTGCGCCTGCTGGATAGCCTTGGGCGAGCGGTCGCCGAGGAAATTCAATCGTTCAAGCCGCGCGCCATTGCCGAGATGGAAGCGGGCAACGGGATCGACGGGACGGCCCTTCGGCGTCCGCTCGGTCAGGAAGTAGCGCGCCGCAAGCGGCAGCAATACGCGCTCCACTTCGGCCGCGCCGTTCTCCTTGCCGGGCCAGTTCGGATCGTCGAGCAAGGCCAGCGTTTTCAGGGCCGCTTCGGATAGAACCAGACCGTCTGCCGAGGCGCGGACCTTGGCAAGCCAACGGGCAAGGCCCGGGACCGGCGACAGTGTGACGAAATTCTTCAGGCCGGGCAGGTCCCGGCGCAGGTCTTCCACGACCTGCTTGATCAGGAAATTGCCGAAGGAGATCCCGCGCAGGCCATCCTGGCAGTTGGAGATCGAATAGAAGACGGCCGTCGTCGCCTCGTCGGCATTGATCTGCTCCCTGCCCTCATCGAGCACATCGGCGATCGCCTTCGGCACGGATCGGGTAAGCGCCACCTCAACGAAGACGAGCGGCTCGTCGGCCAGTCGCGGGTGGAAAAAGGCAAAGCATCGACGGTCGGCCGGCGCCAAGCGACGGCGCAACTCCTCCCAGCTGGCGATCTCATGCACGGCCTCGTATTTGATGATCTTCTCCAGGATGTTTGCCGGCGTCGACCAGTCGATGGGTCGCAGCGTCAGGAAGCCGCGATTGAACCAGGAGCCGAACAGATGTGTGAAGTCGGCATCAAGCGCGTCATAGGCTTCTGATCGGTCTTTGGAAGCAAGCAGTTGCTGACGCATGCGAACGAGCGTGGCGGTGCCGTTCGGCGCGTGATTCAACCGGCGCAGAAGCTCCTGCCGCCGCGGCTCGGCTGCCTGGTGGAGCGCAATAACGGCGGCCGAACTCTTGTCGGTGCGGTAGCGTTCAATCGCCTGGTCGAGCTTGCTCGCATCAGGCCCGAATTTTTCGTGAAGCATCTGGAGGAATGCCTGCGCGCCTTCGCTGTCGAGGGCCTCCCAGCGATCAAGTATCTCGGCCGCAAGGGCCATGCCGGATGCTTCGCCCCGGCTCGACAGCAGCATTTCACAGAGGGTCTGAAGATCGGCTTTGGCGGCGGCCTGTGTGTTGCGCGAGCCGGAAAACAAAAGCTGGCGACCGTGATCCGTGATGCTTTGCAGCATGTCGGTGAAGAAAGACGCCTCGGGCATGCCATTCTCCTCTCTTCCGAAGACCAGCCGTATTGTGCGGCCATTCAGACCATCTGCTTCCCATCGCCGGGCTTCATCGGTAGTATGTAGAGTGTCATCTTTCGTACACGGCGTCAACATTCGTGTATACAAGAATGGCGCTTGTGTATGAAGGATGCGAGACAAATGTCAGAGAATGCCGGCCGGTGGCTTCGGGATGAGATTGAAAACGCGATACTTTCCTACGAGTTCGCCCCCGGTGAACGGCTTGATGAAACGGTGCTTGCCAATCGGTTCGGCGTTTCGCGAACGCCGGTGCGCGAGGCGTTGATGCAGCTTGACGCCATCGGGCTGATCGAAATGCGCCCGCGCCGCGGTGCGATCGTGATAGATCCCGGGCCGCACCGGATCTATGAGATGTTCGAGGTGATGGCGGAACTCGAAGGCCTGGCGGGATCGCTCGCCGCGCGCCGGCTGGACAAGGCCTCCCGGGAAGCGATCACCGCCACCCACAGCCGATGCGAACAATCGGCCGGCGCCGGCGACAGCGATGCCTATTATTACGACAATGAGGAATTCCATAAGGCGATCTACGCGGCAAGCCGCAGCGATTTCCTTGAGGAGCAATGCCAGCAACTGCATCGACGCCTGCGGCCGTACCGCCGCCTCCAGCTGCGCGTGCGCAATCGCCTGTCGACCTCCTTCTCGGAACATTGCGCCATCGTCGACGCGATCTTTGCCGGAGATGGAGATGCCGCCCGCCGCCTGCTGCGAACGCATGTCGGCATTCAGGGCGAGAGGTTCAGCGATCTGGTGGCCAGCATGGCGTCGAGGTGACGAGAGCCCCAAATTTCAGCCGGCGGAAAGCCGAGCCGCATCGCGGAGATCAAGAAAACCATCTGCGTAAAAACCGAAGCACCGGGCTCTTACTCTTGAGGTTCATCTCCACGATGCGGGGAAAAGAAAGTGTTTTTCTTATTGCGCCAGGCCGAGAGAAGTGCTTTCCAAAAATGCCGCAGCGCCAGAAGCTGCGCGGCTCTGTGTTCCATACATGAACGTCACGACGTCGTCGGCGTCCCACCGACCGGTCTCTCGCTCGTCCTTCATCGCTACCTGCCGCAACGCCCCTAATCCAAAAACCCATACAGCCAGTCGCGCGTTTCCTCCGGCAGGGAGGCCGGCTGCTCGTCCTCTCTGTTGCGGGCCTGCCAGATGATCTCGACCTCGGCGGCGCGCTCCTCCCCCGTGTCGATCGAAACCAAAAAGCCGATGGAGCGCACCCCGATCTTGTCGATGGCGGCGGTGAAGATTGCCGGCTCGTCATGGTGCAGCGGGCGGTGAAGCATGCAGGAGATCTTGCTGGCGCTATAGAGCGGTTCGTCGTCTACATCGGGCCGTGCCGACCAGAAGCTCGCAATGACGGATTCAGCGTAAGAAATATAGGAAGCCAGGAACATCTTGCCGTTCATATCGACATCGCGAAACGGCACGCGTATTTCCGTCACCCCAGGACGCTTTGACTCACTCATCAACAATACTGCCTTACAACATTCCCCCAAACCGACATTACTGCATAATTCATTGGATCGAAACAGATTTGATTCAAAGCGTTAGAGCCTGGCTTGCAGGTTCTCGAAGGCGCGCCGCGGGTATGACGATGCGATCGGAGCAAATATTGCGAGCAACGGTTCGCGTCCCCGAGCGTGGGCAAGCGCCGCGGGAGCACTTGTTGAAATCGGCGGGCGATGCCCCATCTGCTGTGGAACATGATAGAAGCGGCCGATAGAGTGTCTCCATGAGCACCCGTCTTTACGAACACCCGATCTTCCTGGAACATGTGACGCCCGCCGGACACCCCGAGCGGTCGGACCGGATCCGCGCCATCAACGTCGCGCTGGAGCATCCGAATTTCGAACGGCTGGAGCGCCGGCAGGCGCCGCAGGCGAGCGAGGATGCGGTGCTGCTTGCCCATCCGGAGGAGCATCTTGCCGCTGTCATAAGGGAGATTCCCGAGGAAGAGGATCGGATCAACCAGCTCGAAGCCGATACCTATGCCAGCGTCAAGAGCCTGCAGGCGGCGCTGACCGGCATCGGCGGCGCGATGGCGGCGGTGGACGACGTCTTTTCCGGCCAGGCCGACAATGTCTTCGTCGCCGCCCGTCCGCCCGGGCACCATGCCGAGAAGATGACGGCGATGGGCTTCTGCTTCTTCAACAATGCGGCGATCGCCGCCCGCCATGCGCAGAAGAGGCACGGCGCCGAGCGCGTCGCCATCGTCGATTGGGACGTGCATCACGGCAACGGCACCCAGGATATCTTCTGGGACGATGCCTCGGTGCTGTTCTGTTCGACGCATCAGATGCCGCTCTATCCCGGCACCGGCGCTAAGGAGGAGAAGGGCAAGCACAATACCATCGTCAATGCGCCGCTTTCGCCGAATGTCGGCAGCGACCATTTCCGCGAAGCGTTCAAATCGCGCGTGCTGCCGGCGCTCGACGATTTCCGGCCGGATCTGATCATCATCTCCGCCGGCTTCGACGCGCATCACCGTGATCCGCTGGCGCAGATTAATCTGACGGGTGAGGATTTCGACTGGGCGACGGGCAGAGTTCTGGAACTGGCCGACCGGCACGCGAAGAACCGGGTCGTCAGCCTGCTCGAAGGCGGTTATGATCTCGAAGGGCTGGCCGAATCGGCGGGCATGCATATTCTGAGAATGATGAAGGGTTGAGAATGACTGACAGCGCCAAGCCTGAAGTATCAGGCCTTTCCTTCGAAAAGGCGGTCGCCGAACTCGAAAGCATCGTTGCCCGGCTGGAACGCGGCGACGTGGCGCTTGATGAATCCATCGAAATCTATGAGCGCGGCGAAGCGCTGAAGAAACATTGCGAGACGCTGCTTTCGGCGGCCGAGAACCGCATCGAGAAGATCAGGCTCGACCGCGCCGGCAGGCCACAGGGCGTCGAGCCGCTGGACGGCGCCTGAGCGTAGCGAACGCGGCACTTGAAGACGCTTGGCGATCGGCTTCCGGTCGATCTATGATCCCCTTCCGGAACCATCAGGGGACAAACAATGACGGACAGATTGAAGGGCAAAATCGCCATCATCTCGGGCGGCGCGACCGGCATGGGGGGTGCTGCCTCGAAGCTGTTTGCGGCCGAAGGCGCGCGCGTTGCGATCATCGACCGCAATGGTCAGGCGGCCGCCGAGACCGTGAAGCAAATCCGTGATGCCGGCGGCGAGGCCGACTGCTGGACGGCCGATGTCTCGGACGAAGCCGCCGTCAATGCCGCCGTGGCCGGCGTCGAGGAACGCTATGGCGCGGTGACGGTCCTCTTCAATCATGCCGGCACCATCGTCATCAAGCCTTTCCTGGAGACGACGCTTCAGGAATGGGACTGGCTGCACGCCGTCAATGTGCGCTCGATGTTCCTGATGACCAAGGCGGTGCTGCCGAAGATGATCGCCGCCGGCGGCGGATCGATCGTCTGCACCTCGTCGATCTCGGCGGTCGCCGCCACCCCGATGGAAGTGCTCTACGACACCACCAAGGGCGCGGTGCACATGTTTGCCCGCGCCATCGCCGTCGAGTTCCGCGACCGAAACATCCGCTGCAACGCCGTCTGCCCCGGTTTCATCCGCACGCCGCACGGGCTGCGCGAGGTCGCCGACCTGCAGGCGCTCGGCGTCGATGTTTCGGATGCCGCCATCGCCGCGCAGCAGGGACGGATCGGCGAACCGGAAGACGTGGCGCGCGCCGCCCTTTATCTCGCCAGCGATGAATCGAGCTTCGTCAATGGCGCTCATCTCTTCGTCGATAACGGCTTCACCGCAATCTGACATCATGGAGCCTCTTCGGCACATCCTGTTGGACGCGCGGCGCTGCAGGGACTATCTGTGGTCGACGTCCCTGCAAGCGGAGATCCCTCATGTCCTTCTTTCCCGGTAAAGATCCCCTGCCCGGCGATGCCTTCGCCTGCGATGCGATCGAGAACCTGATCATTCCGCGCAGCAGCGATATCGGCGGCTTCCAGGTGCGGCGCGCGCTGCCGACGCGGCAGCGGCGGCTGGTCGGGCCGTTCATCTTCTTCGACCGCATGGGACCGGCGATCCTGAAGCCCAATGAGGCGCTCGACGTCAAGCCGCATCCGCATATCGGCCTTTCCACCGTCACCTATCTGTTCGACGGCGAGATCCGCCATCGCGACAGCCTCGGCACGGAAAAGGTCATCCGTCCAGGCGACATCAACCTGATGACGGCCGGCCGCGGCATCGTCCATTCCGAGCGCACGCCGGACAATCTGCGCGGCCATCCGTTGCTGATGTCCGGGCTGCAGACATGGCTCGCGTTGCCCGACGACAAGGAGGAGATCGATCCTTCCTTCGCCCATACGGAAAAGACCGACATGCCGCTGATCGAAACATCAGGGGTGCGCGGCCGGGTCGTCATCGGTTCGTTCGAAGGCATGACATCGCCGGTCGGCACGTTCTCCGACACGCTCTATATCGATCTCAACCTGCAGCCGGGCGTCCGCTTTCCCTTCGGCGCCGGCCATGAGGAGCGCGCCGTCTACGTGCTGTCGGGCGAGGTGGTCATCGCAGGCGATCGCTTCGCCGCCGATCAGTTGCTGGTCTTCCGGCCCGGCGATCCTATCACGCTGGAAACCGGCGGCGACGGCTGTCATCTAATGCTCTTCGGCGGCGCGGCGCTGAATTCGAAACGCTATATCTGGTGGAATTTCGTGGCGTCCTCGAAGGAGCGGATCGAAAAGGCCAAGGAGGAATGGCGCACCGGCCGCTTCGATATCGTGCCGGGTGACGAAGAAGAATTCGTGCCTCTGCCGGAGGGATGACGGCGCGGGATCGCCACCGTCAGCTTCGGGAATTCAGCCCACCGCGAAATAGCGCGTCAGCGCCCCCTTCGTGCGATTGACGTAGCCGTCCAGCCAACTGTCGTCGACGTTGAGGAAGCCCGACCAGCCTTTCTTGCCTTGACGCTTCAGTTCCGCCTCGACCGCACGAAACCGGTAGTGGTCGTAGACATCGAGGATATGCACCGCATAGGCCTCGGCAAGGGCGCGGTCGCCTTTGACGATCAGCATGTTCTCATCATTGGCGTAGGAGGCCTTGAAACCGAGATTATGGCTGCCGAGGACGACGACGCAGTCATCCGATAAGGGATCGATCACCAGCACCTTGTCGTGAATGATGGCGCCGACCTTCTTGGCCGTCAGTTCCTCCGCGCCGAAATCCGCCAGCAGTTGCCGGTCGTCGATGCGCGAGGCGCGGACGATCGAGACGTTGGCCTCGTCGAACGTATGCGGCGAGATGGCGTGGACATCGTCGTCCTCGTCGTCGGGATCGTTCTTTTTGCTGGGGACATAGTTGGGCATGGCCTGGGGGCTGGAAACGGCGCCGGTGACGATCAGCTTCTGATCCTTGAGGCCGATGTCGATCGCCTCGCCGACGATGCAATCCTTGCCGGACTGTCCGGGATAGAAGGCCAGAAACAGCACCGCATGCTCGGCGCGGCGCATCAGCCGGTAGACCTCGCGAAGGTCGGGCGGTGTATCCTTGCGCTTCCTTCGGCTCTGCATGTTCGGCGAGAACCATGCTTCCACCGAAGCGCCATTGCCGGTGGGCACAATGGACGGCGTCTCGTTCGAGCGACGGAACGCCTTGCTCTGCTGGTTGTCGGGCATACCGTCATCGAATTCGACCGGCTCTTCCAGCGTTGCATTGTCTTCCAGCATCCGCTCCCAATAGGAGACATAGGCCGCGGCAACGGCATCGTTCCTGACGATCAGCGCATTGTTGGATTGGCCGGCAAGGCCCGTCGCCGTCCAGTTGGTGCTGCCGGTGAAGACGCTGCGATCCGCGCCGCCAGGCG
The DNA here is from genome assembly GCF_002117485.1 of Rhizobium sp. NXC14. Classification (NCBI taxonomy): domain Bacteria; kingdom Pseudomonadati; phylum Pseudomonadota; class Alphaproteobacteria; order Hyphomicrobiales; family Rhizobiaceae; genus Rhizobium; species Rhizobium sp. NXC14. The sequence goes on along the minus strand of NZ_CP021030.1, from coordinate 980,009 downwards.
GAATATGGACGACGAACTTGTTGTGGCCGATCTGACTCGAATTGTTGAACATGCGGTGGTGAATCTCAGCGCCGGCCTCGATCAACGCGTTACGTGCATGGGCATTGCGCACATCCCAGTTGTCACCGACCTTTCCGGTATTGGCGAGGATGAGGCTGAGCTTGTCCTTGTTGGCAAGCAGCAGGTCGAGCAGTTCCTCATCCTCGAGCTCGTAGAGCGCGACAAGGAACCGGCCAGGCGCATTCATGAAGTCCTTGAGCATGGGAATGACATCGCCGGCAAGATATTTGCGGATGCCGTTTTCCGGATTGGAGATCATGTCGATCAGCTCGTTCGGCTGTTTGACGCCGTCTTCCAAGAGCACGTTTCGCAGCCACTGGGCGGCGAGGATGCCGTTGGTGAAGGTGGACTCGAACTGGCCACGCTTGCGCGTCACATGCACCGGATTGGAGGCGACGGCCGGCCCGAGATAACCGAGCGGCCGCGGAGGCCCCTCATAGGCCTTGACCGCGATCTTCTCGAAGGTGCCGTCGAGCTTTTTGATCGGCCGGCCATTTTCATCCCGCTTGTTGATTTCGACGATCTCAGGCGTCGGATCGGGCGCGGCCTGCATGCCCGGCTTCAGGTCGCCGAGCGGGCGGATTTCATAGCGCACGCGGACCTCGTCCGGTCGGCGCTTCATCTCGTTGCGGCGCTTGCGCAGCGTCAGGTCGCGCCAGGACAGCTTCTGCACCGGCCAGAGCGACGTCGTCTGCGGCAGCCAATGCGGATTACGCTGCCCCTTGAAGGCGATCCAGGCGGCGCAGGTCACCCGGTCCTCGCTGCCGTCGGACCTTATCGACACGTTACCCTGTTCGTCGAGATAAACGCGGACGACTTCGAACCCGAGGCACCCGTCGATCTTGGCATCGATGTCCCAGGCCACATAGGCGACCTCGTTATTCACGTAGGCATGCGCTGCAACAATCGTTCCCATGACCCGTCCCCCAGTCAGTCCGGCAACATTGCTACCATTCCGTGTCATATTCAAGCTGTTCGCCAGCGCTTCGCGCATTCGATCGCCCGGGCAAAATCAGGCAAATGCAACTCACAGAAATAGAAAGTGATATCTTCCGAAACCGCTCACACTTTTTTCCGCCATGCTCTAAGGTGAAAACCTTCGGTTCCTGAAATGCACTTGTTTTGCCCCGATCTAATCGAATAAAGCGAAACGAGGAAAAGCAAGAAAGAGCACCCGCCCGTGACACAACTGCCGAAGACTCCCCTGCTCGACCAGGTCATCTATCCAGCCGACCTGCGCAAGCTCGAGGATCGCGAGCTGCCGCAGCTTGCCCGCGAAGTCCGGGACGAAATGATCGATGCGGTGTCGCGCACCGGCGGTCATCTCGGCGCCGGCCTCGGCGTGGTCGAGCTGACGATCGCCATCCACAGCGTCTTCGATACGCCCAACGATCGGCTGATCTTCGATGTCGGCCACCAATGCTATCCGCACAAGATCCTCACCGGCCGGCGCGACCGCATCCGCACGCTGCGCCAGGAAAACGGCCTTTCCGGTTTCACCCGCCGGGCCGAAAGCGAATATGATCCGTTCGGGGCGGCGCATTCCTCGACCTCGATCTCGGCCGGCCTCGGCATGGCGATCGCCGCCGATCTGGAGAAGACCGACCGGCGCGTCATCGCCGTCATCGGCGACGGGGCGATGTCGGCCGGGATGGCCTATGAGGCGCTGAACAATGCCGGCGCCCTCGACGCCCGCCTCATCGTCATTCTCAACGACAACGACATGTCGATCGCCCCGCCGACGGGGGCGATGAGTGCCTATCTCGCCCGCCTCGCCTCGGGGCGCACCTATATGGGTTTCCGCGATTTCGGCAAGAAACTGACGGCCTATCTCGGCAAGAACATCGACCGGGCAATCACCCGCGCCGTCGAGCATGCGCGCGGCTACGTCACCGGCGGCACCATGTTCGAGGAGATGGGCTTCTATCATATCGGCCCGATCGATGGGCACTCCTTCGACCACCTGCTGCCGGTGCTGCGCAATGTGCGCGATAACGCCCGCGGACCGGTGCTGATCCATGTCGTCACCCAGAAGGGCAAGGGTTATCCGCCGGCGGAAGCCGCGGCCGACAAATACCATGGCGTCAACAAGTTCGACGTCATCACCGGCGCGCAGGCGCGGGTCAAGCCGAATGCGCCGAGCTATACCAGCGTCTTTGCCGAAGCGCTGGTGCAGGAAGCCGCACTTGACGACAAGATCGTCGGCATCACCGCCGCCATGCCGAATGGCACCGGCCTCGACAAACTCGCCGAGGCCTTTCCGTCGCGCTGTTTTGACGTAGGTATCGCCGAACAGCATGCCGTGACCTTCGCCGCCGGCCTCGCGGCGGAAGGCTACAAGCCGTTCGCCGCGCTTTACTCCACATTCCTTCAGCGCGCCTACGACCAGGTCGTGCACGACGTGGCGATCCAAGGCCTGCCGGTGCGTTTCCCGATCGACCGCGCCGGCTTCGTCGGCGCCGACGGGCCGACCCATGCCGGCTCCTTCGACACAGCCTTCCTCGCCACCCTGCCCGGCTTCGTGGTGATGGCGGCGGCCGACGAGGCTGAACTCAAACATATGGTGCGCACGGCCGCCGCCTATGACGCCGGCCCGATCTCCTTCCGCTATCCCCGCGGCGAAGGTGTGGGCGTCGACATGCCGGCGCGCGGCGAAATCCTGCAGATCGGCAAGGGCCGCATCGTCAAGGAAGGCACCAAGGTGGCGCTGCTCTCCTTCGGCACCCGGCTTGCCGACTGTCTGCTTGCCGGCGAGGATCTCGACGCCGCCGGGTTGTCGACAACGGTCGCCGACGCGCGTTTCGCCAAACCGCTCGACCACGACCTGATCCGCCAGCTCGCCCGCCACCACGAGATGCTGATCACCGTCGAGGAAGGCTCGGTCGGGGGCTTCGGCAGCCAGGTGATGCAGTACCTTTCGAGCGAAGGCCTGCTCGACAACGGCCTGAAGATCCGTTCGCTCGTCATGCCCGACATCTGGATGGAGCAGGCCAAGCCCGAAGCGATGAATGCCCATGCGGGATTGGATCGCGCCGGGATTGTTTCGACGGTGTTCCGGGCGCTAGGGCGCGGTGTTGCGGTTGGGGTTGCGGGGTAGGCAAATTTTTGAGGGTTGCGCCGCCCCTCATCCGCCTGCCGGCACCGACCGGGGTCGAGCCACGGGTCTCGACCCGTCCTTCGGACCCCCGTAAACGGGGCGAAGGGACCATGCCGCACCCTCTCCGTTCTCCATTAACCTTTCGCAGGGCACGTCCCCTCGCCCCATTTACGGGAGAGGGTAAGGGTGAGGGGCGGTTCCTGCTCGCACCTATGCCAATCTTCTCAATAAAAAAGGGCAGCACATCACTGCGCCGCCCTCTTCCTTAGCCTTTCCTTCCGAAAGCGCGCTCTCAGAACTCCGTCCAGTCCTCCTGAACCGCAACCGCAGCGCTCGCCTGTTTGCCGCCGAAGGCCTTGGTGACCTTGCTGGCGAGTGCGCGGGCCGGTGACGCGATGGGGCGCGAGGCCGGCGTTGCGGCTGCCGTCCTCTGGACCGGAGCGGCAAGCTCGGTTCCGAGCTTGAACTGGCGCAGCAGCTCGTCCAGGGCGCTTGCTTCCTGGGCAAGCGCATGGCTTGCAGCGGTCTGCTGCTCGACCATCGCCGCATTCTGCTGCGTGCCCTGATCCATGTTGTTGACGGCGGTATTGATCTCCTGCAGGCCGATCGACTGTTCGCGCGTGGCGGTGACGATCGCGTTGACGTTGCGGTTGATCTCCTGCACCTCGGCGACGATGGCTTCCAGCGCCTTACCGGTCTCGCCGACCAGCGTGACGCCGGTTTGCACATGCGTGCCGGAATTGGTGATCAGGTCCTTGATTTCCTTTGCAGCCTTGGCGGAACGCTGCGCCAGCTCGCGCACTTCCTGGGCGACGACTGCAAAGCCCTTGCCTGCCTCGCCGGCGCGTGCCGCTTCGACGCCGGCGTTCAGCGCCAGGAGGTTGGTCTGGAAGGCGATGTCGTCGATGACGCCGATGATGTTGGAGATTTCGCCGGAGGATTTTTCGATCTGCTGCATGGCCGAGACCGCCTTGCGGACGACATCGCCGGATTTTTCGGCGCCGAGGCGGGTGCGCTCGACGAGATTGCCGACATCCTCGGCGCGCTTGGCGCTGTCGCGCACCGTCGTCGTCACCTGCTCGAGCGCTGCAGCGGTCTCTTCGACGGCTGCGGCTTGCTGCTCGGTGCGATGGGCAAGATCGTCGGCAGCCGAGCGGATTTCGCCAGCGCCTGCATTGATCGCCGAGGCATTGCGGCCGACTGACTGAAGTGCCGCCTGCAGCTTTTCGACGGCGTGGTTGAAGTCGTTGCGCAGGCTGTCATATTGCGGCGCGAACGGCGTCTGGATGCGGGCAGCGACATCGCCGACGGCAAGGCCGGCAAGGCCACCGGCGAGAGCGTCGACGGCATAGCGGAGCTCGCCTTCTTCGCGCGCCTTCTGCTCATCGCTTGCCTGGCGCTGGCGCTCTGCATCGTCGCGCATGCGGTCGGTTTCCCCGGCAAGACGCAGCTTCTCGATCGCCGCCTGCTTGAAGACCAGGACCGACTTGGCCATGCGGCCGATCTCGTCGCCGCGTTCGACAGCCGGAACCTCGATATCGTTCTGGCCGCCGGCGAGCCGGTCCATGGCAGCGGTCATGCCGACGACCGGGCGGACGATGGTGCGCGACATCAGCCAGGCAAGAAGGGCGGCGGCAAGCGAGGCGACGATGCCACCGGCAAGCAGCGTCGTCGTCAGATCGCTGTTGGCATCAGCCCGGATCGCAGCGAGCGCATTCGACTTTTCGCGGGCGGTCGCCTTGATCTTGGCGGACGCCTGGCGGAAACCGTCGAGCTGACCCTTGGCGGCGTTGACGCCGATCTTGACGACCTCTTCGATCGGCATGTCGGTTTCCTTGCGCGCCTTGGTCTGCGGTTCGGCAAGTTCATGGAAATAAAGGTCGGCCGCCTTCTGCATGCCGTCGATCATCTCGACCAGCTGCGGCTCGCCGGCCGCGGTCTGCTTGGCGGCGGCGATTGCCTTCAGCATGCGCTCGCGATTGGCGAAGACATCGCCATAGGTGCTGTCGCTGCGGAAGAGAATGAAGCCGCGCAGGTTGACCGCCTGCTCGAGCATGGCCTGCAGCGCATCGTCGATCTGGTTGACGAGCAGCTCCGATTTTTCCTGCTCGGTGGAGGCGGCCGCCGATGCCGTCGCCTTGGAATAGACGAAAGACGAAACGGACACGAAGATCAGAATGAGGGCTGCGAACGTGGCCGCAAGCTTCCCATTCAAGGATATGTTTTTAACAGACATCGGTGAGTTCTCCTGGCGACAGTCGGCGCGGCGAGAGACAGTCGCGCGCAAGGCGCAACCGCAGAGACTTGGAATTGGAAACATGATCGGCGGAAGACGCCTGCGCCTTCATGGCACGAAGCGGTTCGGACCAACCGCTGCAATCGTGCCGACCCTATGCGGACAGGCTTTAAATTTGTTTAAATCGCGGATCGCAGGAATTGCCCTGCAACCGGCAGGAATAAAATGCTTGCAAGCGGCGGCTTTGCCGGTCATTCACAGCCGATGTCCGATCAAAACAGCCAACGCCTCGACCAGCTTCTCGTCTCCCGCGGCCTCTTTGCCAGCCGCTCTCGGGCGCGCGACGCCGTGCAGCGCGGCACGGTCCGGATCGCCGGTGAGGTGGTAACCAAGGCCGGCGCGCTCTTCGGCGACGATGCCGATATCGAGATCGACGACCCGGCACAGGCTTACGTCTCGCGCGCCGCGCTGAAGCTTGCGGCCGCTCTCGACCATTTCCGGCTCGATCCGGCCGGCCATCACTGTCTCGATATCGGCGCCTCCACCGGCGGCTTCACCGAAGTGCTGCTGCTCAGGGGCGCCCGGCACGTCACCGCAATCGATGTCGGCCATCGGCAGATGCATCCGCGGCTATCCGGCGATCCGCGGGTGACGAACCGCGAAGGCCTCAACGCCCGCAGTCTCAGCGCCGACGATATCGGCGAGCCCGCCACCTTCATCGTCTCCGATGTCTCCTTCATCTCGCTGAAGCTGGCGCTGGCTCCGGCGCTCGATCTCGCTGCGGCGGGTGCTGTCGCCGTGCTGCTGGTCAAGCCCCAGTTCGAGGCCGGGCGCGAGGCGATCGGCAAGGGCGGACTGTTGAAGGACCCCTCGTCTGCTCCCGCCGTCGCTGCGGAATTGGAGCGCTGGTTCACCGAGGACATGGGCTGGAATAGCCTCGGCCTCATCCCCTCCCCGATTGCCGGCGGCGACGGCAATCAGGAATTTCTTCTGGCAGGATTGAAACCGTGAGCACCGAAACCGTTACCATCGAGAAGCTCGGCGCCCAGGGCGACGGCATTGCCGGCAGCGCCGGCGGGCCGGTCTATGTGCCCTTTTCCCTGCCGGGGGAAACGGTGGCGATCGCCCGTGTCAAAAACCAGGGCACGATCATGTCGATCGCGACGGCCTCGCCCGACCGGCAGGAGCCGGCCTGCCGGCATTTCGGCCCTGATGGCATCAACGGCACCTGCGGCGGCTGCACGCTGCAGCACCTGGCGGATGGCCCCTACCGCGCCTTCAAGCGGCAGCTGGTCGTCGATGCGCTGAAATCCAAAGGGCTGACGCCGGAGGTCGGCGAGATCGTTCCGGCCCGGCCGGGCGAACGCCGGCGCGTCGTGTTTGCGGCGCGCAAGACCGAGAAGGATATGTTGATCGGCTTCAACCAGGCCGAAAGCCATCATATCGTCGCCATCGAGGAATGTCCGATCTCGTCGGCAGGGATCGTCGCCCGGCTGCCGGCGATCAAGGCGATTGCCACCTCGCTCGCGACCAATGCCGAACCCTTCCGGGTCGCCGTGCTGGAAACGCTCTCCGGTCTCGATCTGGCGATCGACGAGATCAAGAAACTCTCCGACCCGCAGCGGCGCAAGGCGATCGAAACCGTGCTCGGCCTGCGCGGCATCGCCCGCGTGACGCTGAACGGCGAAATCCTCGTCGAGCCGGCCAAGCCGATCATCGATTTCGGCGGCGTCGAGGTTTCGCCGCCGGCCGGCGGCTTCGCCCAGGCGACCAAGCCGGCGGAAGAGGCGATGGCGGAGCTGGTGCTCGCCCATGTCGGCAAGGCCAAGCGGATCGCCGATCTTTTTGCCGGCGCCGGCACGTTTTCGCTGAGGCTGGCGCGGATCGGCCGCGTGCATGCGGTCGAGGCCGAGGCAGCGGCGCTCGCCGCACTCGACCAGGCCGCCCGCAAGACACAGGGGCTGAAGCCGGTGAGCGTCGAAAAGCGCGATCTCTTCCGCCGTCCTGTGATGACGCAGGAGTTCAAGCCCTACGACGCCGTCGTCTTCGATCCGCCGCGCGCTGGCGCGGAGTTTCAGTGCAGGGAGCTTGCCCGCTCAGCCGTGAAGAAGATCGCGGCCGTCAGTTGCAACCCGCTGACGCTGGCGCGCGACCTCGCGATCCTCGTCGAGGGCGGCTACTGCATCACCGGGGTAACACCGATCGACCAGTTCCTCTGGACCTCGCATGTCGAGGTCGTGGCGACGCTGGAGAAATAGGCCGCTTCGCCCCGGCGCGATCGCGATTCCGGAGCGTCGAGAACATTTTATCGGTCGCCAGGCTCGCTTTCCGGCTGCAAGCTCATGCGCAGTGGTCGCGTTCCAAGCTTTGCGCCGGTCACGGCATCGATTGCGATCGGCTCGATCTCTGCTCCTGACTCGACGTCGATATAGCGGGCGAGTTCGCCATCGCAATGGCGGTGTGCCCAAGCCCCGATCATCATCAGCACAGGCAGAAAATCGCGCCCGGCTTCGGTGAGGACATATTCTTCGCGAGGCGGCCGTTCGGAATAGAGCCGCTTCTCCAGCAGACCGTCCTCCGTCAGCGCCTTGAGACGCTTGGTCAGCATGGTCGGCACGATGCCGAGGCTCTTCCTGAACTGGTCGAAGCGAGTGAGGCCCGTATGGGCGTCGCGCAAGACGAGAATGCTCCACGCATCGCCGACGGATTGAAGGCCGCGGGCGACCGGGCATTGGGGAATCGAATTATTTTTCATTCAATATCTTTTCGATAGTGACACGATATCGAAAAGATAGTAACAGATCGGTCAAAGATGATCCACCCTTTTGAAAGCTGACAATATGACCGACAAAAACAGAAGCGTTGCACTCGTCACCGGTGCGTCCTCTGGCATCGGCCTCGCAACGGCGCAATCGCTGGTCAAGGCCGGCTACCGCGTGTTCGGCACCAGCCGCAAACCGGTGGCCAATAGGCCCGGGATAACGATGCTGATCTGCGACGTGGCCGATGAAGCCTCGGTGCAGGCGGCTGTTGCGGAGATCGTCCGGCAAACCGGCCGCCTCGACCTCGTCGTCAACAATGCCGGCGTCGGCCTCATCGGCGGCGCGGAAGAATCCTCGATCGCCCAGGCCCAAAGGCTTTTCGACGTCAACGTCTTCGGCGTCGCGCGCGTCGCCAATGCCGTGCTGCCGGTCATGAGGAAGCAGAAGAGCGGCCGGATCATCAACATGAGCTCGATCCTCGGCCTCATCCCGGCTCCCTACAATGCCTTCTATGCTTCGACCAAACATGCGCTCGAGGGCTATTCCGAATCGCTCGATCATGAAGTGCGCAACTTCGGCATTCGTGTTGTTCTCGTCCAACCCGGCGTCACCAGAACATCCTTCGAGGAAAATCTGACACGAGCAGACCAACCTCTTCCGGTCTATGCTTCGGAGCGCGCCCGCAGCGAAGCGCTGATGCGCAAGTGGGTGGAAACGGGCGATGCGCCCGAGGTCGTCGCCGACATGGTCGTGAAAGCCGCAACCGCGAAGAAGCCGAAGCTGCGCTACTCCGCAGGCAAGCAATCGCGCCAGGTCCGCTCGCTTCGCCGCTACCTCCCCGAGCGGCTGGTCGACAGCCTGCTGCGCAAGGTCAATGAGTTTCCGGCCTCAGCCTGACACGTTCATCGAGGATAGGATTCAGATTGCAAGCCGACAGGCTTAAACTTCCTGTCCTCGACCACGGAAACCGATTCTCAATGCGCAAGACCAAAAGACGCAATCCCTACTATGCGGGCCCGGTGTCCGATCACTTCGACGGCACGCTTTTCTTCAATCCCGAAGGGATCGAGCCACTTGGATTCCGCGAGCTCTTGCGGTGGCAGTTCGGCGGCGGCCGTGACCGGTGGCCGCGGTCGGTCCCAAGTCCATATCCGGCCGCCAAGCCGGATCCCCATGTCGGTGGCGGGGATCTGCGGGTGACCATGGTCGGGCATGCAACACTGCTGGTGCAGGTCGCCGAGCTCAATATTCTCACCGATCCGGTGTGGTCGGAGCGGGTCAGCCCCTTCACCTTTGCCGGCCCCAGACGCGTCGTTCCACCGGGCATCGCCTTCGATGATTTGCCGCCGATCGATCTCGTGCTGGTCTCGCACAATCATTATGACCATCTCGATATCGCAACGCTGATACGGTTGCATGCGAAGCATCGGCCGCGGATCGTGACGCCGCTCGGCAATGACACGATCATGCGCCGCGCCGTGCCCGATCTGCAAACGACAGCGATGGATTGGGGCGAGCGCATTTCGCACGCCGGCATAAGCATCGATGCGGAGCCGGCCCATCATTGGTCCGCCCGCGGCGGCGCCGATCGCCGGATGGCGCTCTGGGCCTCGTTCGTCCTGTCGACACCAGCCGGCAAGATCTATCACGTCGGCGATACGGGCTTTCACCGCGGCATCAATTACAAAGCGGCGCAGCGGAAACACGGCGGTTTTCGCCTGGCGATTTTACCCTTCGGCGCCTATGAGCCACGATGGTTCATGAAAGGGCAGCATCAGAATCCTGAGGAGGCGGTGATGGGGATGAAGCTGGCAAATGCGGCCTATGTGGCCGGGCACCACTTCGCCACGTTCCAGCTGACGAATGAAGCGGTCGACGCGCCGGTAAGAGCGTTGCAAGAGGCGATGAGCGAGCATGAGATTGCCTCGGACCGGTTCCGGCCGCTCAGGGCCGGAGAGGTGTTCAACGTGCCGATGGTCTAATCGGTATCCGTTTGCTGCCGGACCGCCGTTCAGCGGCGCATGAAGGCTTCGAAGGCGGCGCGCGCTTCGGCGCTCTTCAGCCGCGCGGCGAAATGGCGGGCCTCGACATCGATGCGGGCGATGACCTCTTCCCGGGAGCCGCAAATGAGATCACGGGCGATCCTCAAGGCTTCCGGCGGCTTGGCGGCGAGTTTCGCGGCCGCGATCAGCGCCGCATTCTCCACCTCGTCCGGCGTCGTCACCTTCCAGATGAGGCCGGCCTCGCGAGCTTCTTCGGCGCTGAAGGCCTCGCCGGCGGCCAGCATGGCAAAGGCGCGCTGGTGGCCCATGACGCGCGGCGCGATCAGGCTGGAAGCCGCTTCCGGCACCAAAGCCAGATCGACGAATGGCGTGCGGAACTGGCTGCGGTCGGAGGCGATCGTCAGGTCGCAGTGCAGGTTGAGGGTGGTGCCGATGCCGATCGCCAGGCCGTCGACCCCTGACACCAGCGGCTTTTCGGATCCGGCAAGCGCGTAGAGGAAATCGATCAGCTCGTCTCCCATGCTGCCGCCCATGGCCGTGGCAAGAAAATCGCCGATGTCGTTGCCGGCCGAGAAGCTGCCTTCGGTGCCGAGAAAGACCGTCACTCTGATATTCGCGTCCGTATTGGCGGCGGTGAGCGCCTCGGTCATGGTGCGATACATCGCCCGTGTGAAGGCGTTCTTCTTTTCCGGCCGGTTGAAGCGGATCAGCTGAACGCCGGGATGGGCGGAAGGCTGCTCGACGATGATGTGATCGGTCATTGGATCTCCTCGGAACTTATGGGGTCTCGTCAGGCAAGCAGAATGCGGGCGGCGGCAAGGCTTGCCGCGCCGTTGACCACCCGGTCGCGCAAGGCCGCGGTCTCGGCGAGCAGGTTTTCAGCGGCGAAGCGGCAGAGCGCGATACGGCCCTCGCCCTTGCCGTCGCCGCTTTCGGCCAGAGCCCCCTTGGCGAGGTAACAGCCGGTGAGCACGAGGCCGAACAGGCGCTGATAGGGGGTGGCGCCGGCAAGCGCCTCGGCGGCCTTGTCATCGGCAAGTACTGCCAGAAGCCAGGCGGTCGCCGCGTCGAGATCGGCGATCGCGACGGCGAGTCTCGCGGCAGTTTCGCCGAAACCATCGAGATTGGAGCGCTCGACAGCCTCGGCGATCGCCTTCAATTCGCCGATAAAGCCCATGACCTGATCGCCGCCGGAGAGCGGCAGCTTGCGGGTGACGAGGTCGATTGCCTGGATGCCGTTGGTGCCCTCATAGATCGGCGCAATGCGGGCGTCGCGGAGATAACGGGCCGCACCCGTCTCCTCGATGAAACCCATGCCGCCATGCACCTGAATGCCGAGCGAGGCGACATCGACGCCGGCATCGGTCGAAAACGACTTGGCGATCGGCGTCAGAAGCGCGGCGCGCTCCTTCCAGTGGCGGCTGGTGTCGCCGGCCCGACGCGACATGTCGATCGCATGGGCGCAGGCATAGGAGATGGCGCGCGCCCCTTGCGTCAGCGCCCTCATGGTCAGGAGCATGCGAGCGACATCGGGATGGTCGACGATCGGGCTCATGCCGGGCCCGGTCGAACCTGGCGCCCTGCCCTGCGTGCGCTCCCTGGCATAGGCAAGGGCCTTCTGGGTGGCGGCCTCGGCGATCGCCACGCCCTGCATGCCGACGGCGAGGCGCGCATTGTTCATCATCGTGAACATGCAGGCGAGCCCCTTGTTCTCCTCGCCGACCAGCCAGCCGATCGCCCCCTTTTCGTCGCCGAACCGGCCGTCGCCATAGATCATCGTGCAAGTCGGCGAACCATGAATGCCGAGCTTGTGCTCCAGCGCGTGGCAGAAGAGATCGTTGCGGGGCCCAAGCGAGCCGTCGTCGTTCACCAGGAATTTCGGCACCAGGAAGAGCGAGATGCCGCGCGTGCCGGCCGGTGCATCCGGCAGCCGCGCCAGCACCAGATGGATGATGTTGTCGGCAGCGTCGTGTTCGCCCCAGGTGATGAAGATCTTCTGACCCGATATGCGATAGCTGCCGTCGGGCCTACGTTCGGCACGGGCCTTCAGGACGCCGAGATCGGAACCGGCATGCGGCTCGGTCAGGTTCATGGTGCCTGTCCACTCGCCCGACACCATCTTCGCCAGATATTTCTCCTTGAGCGCGGCGCTGCCATGGGTGCTGACCGCCTCGATGGCGCCCATGGTCAGCGTCGGAGCGAGCGCAAAGGCCATGGATCCGGAATTCCACATTTCGAGAGCCGCGACATTCAGCATGTCAGGCAAGGCCTGGCCGCCGAAAGCCTCTGGCGCCGTCAGGCCGTTCCAGCCACCTGCAATCCAGCTGCGGTAGAGATCACGCCAGCCATCCGGCAGCCGGACCTCGCCATCGACGAGGCGGGCGCCCTGGCGGTCACCGATCTCGGCGAGAGGCGCCACCTCCTCTGTGGCAAAACGTCCCGCCTCGTCCAGGATTGCGTCGACGAGATCCTCGCCGAGATCGTCAAAAAGACCTTTCGACATCGCCTCGCCCATGCCAGCTACATGCTTCAATGTGAACGCGATTTCCTCAACGGGCGCCTTGTACATGCTTTCTCCTCCGTCGGGTGCCTGCACCTCATGCAAAGCCCCCCCGGCAAGGGCTAGTTGATTTTTACGTAAACGTCAATTTTGATTCATACGACGCAATGCGATAATTCCACCGGCATGGCGCTTTCTTCTTGCACCGCGGCGCCCATGGACGGCATGGAGAACTGAAGACAATATATCGCCCTCGCAAAGGATCGGCGACCGATGGATACATTGCCCGTCAACATACCCGGTTTCGTCTGGGCCTATCGTTTCTCGCCGGATGAAAAGACGGCGGTGCGGCTGACCAACACCGCGACGGTAGCGGATCTGATCGCCGAGAACTGTTTCTACTGGCTGCATCTCAACCTCGTCGACGCCCGTGTGCCGGCCCTGCTCGAGACGCTCGACGGACTGACGGAGGAGGCGAGATCGGCCTTGACGACGCATGACACGCATGCGGCGCTGACCGTTGACGAGCAGATGCTCTATGGCACGCTCGTCGATTGCCAGCGCGATTTCGACCAGGACATCAACAATCTCGGCTGGCTGCATTTCGCCATGTCCGACCGCTTCATCATCACCACAAGGCTGCAGCCGCTGCGCAGCGTCGAGCGGGCGCGCACGCTGATCGAGAAGAATCCAGGCAAATTCTCGCGACCGGTCGATCTCTTCGAACTGCTTGTGATCGAATTCCAGCGGACGCTGATCGCGATCGTCATCGAACTCACCGAGGAACTCAACCAGATCGAGGATATCGTCTACGACAATGCGCCGCGCGACGAGCGCCGGCGGCTGGCGCCGGTCCGGCGAACCGTGGTGCGGCTGCACCGGCATCTGCGCACCGTGCTGGCGCTGATGCGCCGCGCCGGGGCAGCCGACGAGGACGAAATGCCCTTCGGCTTCGACGATGTGGCCCGGCGGCTGACGAGCCGGCTGGAAACGGTCGACCACGATGTCTATGCCCTGCAGGACCGGGCCCGGCTGCTGCACGAAGAAATCGATTCGAAACAATCCTCAGAGACCAACCGCCACCTCTATCTGCTGTCGATCATGACGGCCTTCCTGCTGCCGCCGACGCTGGTGACAGGTTTCTTCGGCATGAACACCGCCAACCTGCCCTTCGCCGTCGGCGATTACGGCACGGGATACGCCGTCATCCTGATCATCGCCTCGATCGTCTTCGCCTGGTGGCTGCTGCGGCGGGTGGATATTCTTTGAGGGTGAAAGGTTCGGCGTGACTCTCGGAGTGCGAGCTCGCTCCTATTCCGTCAAACGTCGCGGTACTTGCCACAGAGCTCACCCAACGCTCCGTCATCCCAGGGCTTGACCTGGCCTGACCCGAGGATTCATGTAGGCCTCCTCCACCAGCACCGGACATGGATCCTCTGCTCAAGGCAGCTCAAGGCCGAGAGTAGGTTAACGTTCTTGCCAATTCGCCGCCGACGCAGCGGATGGCGCGGCGTTGCGCCTATCGCATCATGCGGGACGCGGCCACTGTCAGCATTGCGACGCTTCGTCCATCTGTTTATGGCCTCGGCGATGGCGGGCAATCCCGGAGATCGGTGCCCGCGTGATCAGCTGCTTCATGCCACCACCTCGCGCGGAACGGTTCTTGCACGGTTACTAATATGTTCACCGTGGGGAGGCCTGATGTCATGAAGTGGCACACACCTGGAGAATTCAGCCCGCTGATGCTCGTTGTGAACGGGCCGGAAAAATACAAGCTTGTCGCGAGCCTTTGGGAGGCGGCCCAGATGCTCACGGCTTGCTGGCCGCTCGACGACGGGGAAGAATACCTGACCGCGGTGAAGGCTTGCCGGGATGCGATCCACGGGGACCTTCCTGCTGAGGACGCACGGTACGCGCTTATCCGTGCCGCCAAGGAAGCAGGCATTCCGGTGATCACCGTCGTTCACTGAGTTGTTGCGCCGTTGCTTCGTGCCACGGCCCTACACTTCGCTCCCCATGTTTGGCCCTTCCCCTCTTCCGTTTGCAGGAAAGGGGAAGGGTGACGGGCAGCATTCGGGACCTATCAATAAGGCGAATAGCACTGCTGGCGCGGGCCGTTATAAGGCTGGAAGGTGTTGTCGTAGGCGCGGTAGGACCGGTAGCGGTTCGCGCACCAGGCGACATGAGCCGAACCCATGTGCGGCGCGGGCGCGGCGTAGCGCGGAGCAGCAATGACCGCGCCGGCGCCGAAGGCGGCGAGCGGATACCAGTAGCCGTTATAGCGGCGATAGCCGGGGCGGTAGTAGGAATAGCCGCGATAGCCGCCATACCAGCCGGGGCGGTAGTAGGCGCCGGGGCGATAGCCGGGCCGGTAGTAGTCGCGGCGGTAAGGCCGATAATAATCGCGGTAGTATTGGACGTTCTCGACAGCCGAGGTTTTTTCAACCTGCGGCGCGGCCGGCATCTGTATTGCTTGCGACGGCACGAAGCCCGTCAGCACGACGGCGGCGGCCAATACCGCGGTCGCAATTTTGTTTCTCAGGCCGATCATTTCTTTCTCTCCATTCAGCAGCGATAACCGCTTGGTCTTGCAACGCTTTCGGGAGAAAATGGTTCCAAAAGCGGCCGGAACGGGCCGCTTTTGGATAAGCGGGGTCAACCGGCGCGCTCAGGCGACGGCGGAGATTTTCGCCGTTTCACCCTGCAGGCGGTTCACCATGAAGTTCGAGTACCATTCGAGGAACTGCATGACGCCGCCCTCGTGCACGGCCGAATAGGGACCGGGCTCATAGGCGGGCGAGTGGATGCCGAAGGCATTCTCTTCGACGATCCGGCGGTCCTGGTCGTTGGTCTCGGTCCAGACGTGGGTCAGCTCCTCGAGATTGTAATCGACGCCTTCCACGGCGTCCTTGTGGACGAGCCACTTGGTCGTCACCGCCGTCTCGTTGGCGCTGAGCGGCAGCACCCGGAAGGAGATGGCGTGGTCGCCGAGCAGATGGTTCCACGTCGTCGGATAGTGGAAGAGCAGCATCGTGCCGATACGATTGATCGAGATGTCGTCGGAGATCCGGCGCTGCACGGCCGGCTTGCCCGACATGGTGTAGCTTTCGGCATCCTCGATCAGCGGCATGCGGGCGGTGCGGAACTGGCCATCCGGCGAGATCTGGAACTTGCTCGGCAGGCCGGCTGCCTCGCAGCGCGCCCAATGGCCTGCAATCTCCGGATCGTCGGCGCCGCCGTCTGTGCCGGTGACGCTCGGCGCTTCCGGATAGGTGCGGCAGAGTTCCGGGTGATTGGCGGCGCAGTGGTAGCACTCGCGGTTGTTTTCCCAGACGAGCTTCCAGTTGCCCTTCTCGATGATCGTGCTCTGGAAAGCCACCTTGGTCTCGCCGATCCGATGCGGCGCCATATAGGGCTCGATCGTGTCGCGCACCGGCTTGAAATCGGGGGCGACGTCGGCAAGGCAGATGAAAATATAGCCTGCGACGCTCTCGCAGTGGACGGGCTTCAGGTTGAAGCCGGTTTTGTCGAAATCGTCGCCCATGTGACGGGCAAAGGCAAGTTTGCCGTCGAGATCGTAAGTCCACTGATGATAGGGGCAGACGAGACGCACGGAAGAGCCGTGCTCCTTGGTGCAGACTCGCGAGCCGCGATGACGACAGCTGTTGTGGAAGGCGCGGATGACATTGTCACGGCCGCGGACGATGACGACCGGATAGGTGCCGATCTGGACGGTGAAATAGGCGCCCGGCTTCGGCAACTCGCAATCATGGCCCATGAACAGCCAGTCGCGATAGTAGATCATCTCCATGTCGAGTTTGAAATAATCCTCGTCGGTGTAGAACGGCTGTTCGAGGCTGAAGCCCTCGCGGCGGTTCTTGAGCTGACGTAAAACGTTGCTGCGAATATCCATCTTCATGTCCTCGTGCACCGGCTGCCGCCTTCAGCGGAAGGCTATGGAAGCGCGCCTGCTAACCTTCTCCTGCGGGAGAATTGTTCATGGCGCCATTTAATCACCTGGCATTCCCGCCGCTTGGTTGTAATGCGACATCGGCTTCGAAATTGACGACAGGAAGCGCGGAGGCTTCAAAACAGCCCTTCCCGGTCGACCCGATCTCCGACTCTGCAGGCAATTATCGTCAATTGCGACATTGCGTAAAGACCGGATTGGCAAAGAAGGCGGCTCTCCGGTATCGGCGATTGTCGCATTTACGACATTGCCGGCTTCCGGCCGATGCGACGGCCGCATCTTAATGCTGCGTTAAGCATACGCTCTTATCCTGCTTTCGACCTCAGACCGACAAAGCATGTAAACCATGGCCAGACTCCGCTATTTCGACGCGAAAGAAGTAATCCGGCCGCAGGAGCGGCCACTGGTCGCCGCCCATTCCGAATTCCTGCGCACCGGCCGCATCCCCCGCGACCGGCGCCACTGGCTGGCCGAGGAAAGGCGCTACCTCACCCATGACGAGGTCGCCGCAAAGACCGGCCGCAAGCTGCAGGCGGCCGGCGAGAAGACGCATCAGCACATCAACGGCTTCCATCACTCGATCCAGTTTCCGAAGATGATCTTCCACCGGACGCTGGAGGACAGCCCGCATCTCGGCTATTGCCACGTCACCGCAGCGCGCACGAAATTCGCCCGCTACGAGGAGGTCAGCTGGGCTTTCTACATCGCCAACTTCTATTCCGAAATCGGCGACAACGACAACTTCTTCGAACGGATCGACGTCGGCTATTCGCGGATGTATTTTGCCGTCGCGATCAAGCCGGGCGAGGAGTCCTCCGAAAAGATGACGATCGACCGCTCGGTGCGCGGCAACGGGCTGCTCTTTCGCACCCACGATCCGCAGGCAGCGATCCGCAACATCCTGCTGCTCGGCGCCCGCAACGAACAGCTGCGCGAAATCATCCGCCAATTGTGAGCGAACAAGGCGATTGATCGTAAGCGGCGGAAAGCCTAATGACTGCCGGAACCAGAGACGGGCAGCATATGGCACGCATTATCGATATCAGAGCAGACAGGCAGGCGGCGCTCGAAGCGGCCTGTGCCGCTCTTTCCCAAGGCTTTGCCGTCGCCATGCCGACGGAGACCGTCTACGGCCTTGCGGCCGACGCCACCAATCCGGCAGCCATCACCCGCATCTACGAGACCAAGGGACGGCCGCGTTTCAACCCGCTGATCTGCCATATGGCCGATCTCGATATGGCCGAGCACCATGCCGAGTTCGACCCGGTATCGCGGGCGCTCGCCGAAGCCTTCTGGCCCGGCCCGCTGACGCTGGTGCTGCCGCTGAAGGCTGAAAGCCCGATCCACGCTCTGGCGACCGCCGGTCTCGACAGCGTCGGCGTGCGTGTGCCCAAGGGCTTTGCCGGCACGCTGATCGGTGCCTTCGGGCGGCCGCTCGCGGCGCCGAGCGCCAATACGTCAGGCGCCATCAGCGCCACAAGTGCTGCCCATGTCGAAGCCGATCTCGGGGCGAGAATTCCATTGATCCTCGATGCCGGTCCGAGCGCCGTCGGGGTCGAATCGACCATCGTCAAGGCGGAGGGCGGCCGGCTGCGGCTGCTTCGGCCCGGCGGACTGGCGGCGCGCGAGATCGAGCGCGTCGCGGGCCAGCCGCTGCTGCGCGCGAAAAAGGCATCGGCGGCAATCGAGGCGCCCGGCATGCTCGCCTCGCATTATGCGCCGGGCGCCAGCGTGCGCCTCAATGCGACCAAAGTGGAACCGGGCGAAGCGCTGATCGCCTTCGGCGGTGCGGCGGTCGAAGGCGCACACACGGCACGCGTCGTCCTCGATCTCAGCCCACGCGGCGACCTGGCGGAAGCGGCGGCCAATCTTTTCGACTATATGAAGCGGGCCGATGCCAGCGGCGTATCGAGCATCGCCTTTTCGCCGATCCCGGACGACGGGCTCGGCGAAGCCATCAACGACCGGCTGCAAAGAGCCGCCGCTCCGCGTGACTGACAGACCCGATGAAAGCGAAAGAGGATCGACCCGATGAGCAGTCCCGGAATTTCCGCCGATCTTCTCGACCGTTTCGCCGCAATCGTCGGCGAAAAATATGCGCTGCGCGGCGAGGCCGATCTGGCGCCGCACCTGATCGAAAATCGCGGGCTCTACCATGGCTCCTCCCCTCTCCTGCTGAAGCCAGGTTCGGTCGAGGAGGTCTCCGAGATCATGAAGCTTGCGACCGAGACCAAAACGGCGATCGTGCCGCAGACCGGCAATACCGGCCTCGTCGGTGGCCAGACGCCGCGCACGGGGCAGGCCGACATCATCCTGTCGCTCGAACGCATGACGAGGATCCGCGACGTCGACCCGGTGGCCAACGTGCTGGTCGCCGATGGCGGCGCGATCCTGGCCGATGTGCAGAAAGCGGCCGAAGCGAATGGGCGGCTGTTTCCGCTCTCGCTCGGCTCGGAGGGCTCCTGCCGCATCGGCGGCAATCTCTCCACCAATGCCGGCGGCACGGCCGTGCTTGCCTATGGCAATATGCGCCAGCTCTGCCTCGGCCTCGAAGTGGTGCTGCCGACCGGCGAGATCTGGGACGGCCTGCGCCGCCTGAAGAAGGACAATACCGGCTATGACCTGCGCGATCTCTTCATCGGCGCCGAAGGCACGCTCGGCATCATCACCGGCGCGGTGCTGAAGCTGTTTCCTCAGCCGCTCGGTCATCAGGTGGCGTTTGCCGGCCTCAATTCGGTCGAAGATGCGCTTGCGCTTTTCAACCTTGCCGCCAGCCTCTGCGGCACCTCGCTCACCGGTTTCGAACTGATGCCGCGCTTCGGCGTCGAGATCACCACCCGTCATATCGACGGCGTGCGCGATCCGCTGGATGCGGCCTACCCCTGGTACGTGCTGATCGACATCTCGACCTCGGATTCGGCCGAGACGGCGGAGCGGATGATGAACGGCGTGCTGGAACAGGGCTTCGAGACCGGGCTGGTGCAGGACGCCGCGATCGCCGCCTCCGTCGCCCAGCAGAAGGCGATCTGGCACATGCGCGAGAGCATGTCGGACGCGCAGAAGCCGGAAGGCGGTTCAATCAAGCACGACGTCTCCGTGCCGGTGTCGAAGATCCCGCATTTCATGGCCGAGGCGGAGAAAGTCGTCATGGCAGCCATGCCGGGCGCCCGCATCTGCGCCTTCGGCCATATGGGCGACGGCAATATTCACTACAATATTTCCCAGCCTATCGGCGCCGACAAGGCCGCCTTCATCGCACGCTGGCGCGAAATGAACCACATCGTGCATGGACTGGTGCTCGCCCATGGCGGCTCGATCTCGGCCGAACACGGCATCGGCCAGCTGAAGCGCGACGAACTGGCGGCAATCCGCCCGGCGATCGAAATCGAGCTGATGCGCCGCATCAAGCGCGCCTTCGATCCGGCTGGTATCATGAACCCTGGGAAGGTGGTCAGTCTCGAAATATGAGGTTTGCCCCTCATCCGCCTGCCGGCGCCGACCGGGGTCGAGCCACGGGTCTCGACCCGCCCTTCGGACCCCCGCACGCGGGGCGAAGGGGATATGCCGCAGCCTCTCCGTCTCCCGACAACCTCATCGCAGGGCAAGTCCCCTCGCCCCGTTTACGGGGAGAGGGTTAGGGTGAGGAGCAGCCGTCCGTACGAATGGCTGTCTTGGCTTGAGCCTGCTGATCGTGGGAAACTCGGAGCAATTTCCCGTTGCTCGAACCACCTTACGCCTGCTGCGTGCCGCCGCCGGTCAGGATCTGCAGGGCCGGCGACTGCTGGGTGCTGTTCTGGACGTCGTACATCGCGGTGAAGCGCCGCAGCAGCTTGTCCACCTTCTTCGGATCCTGGAGGTCCTCGAGCTTGACGAAACGATTAATGAGATCGGCCTGTTTGGCGACGTCCATGCCCGATATCTGTGACGGCAGGCTGTAAGCCGTGGTGATGACCTGATAAAGCGCCTTGTCGCCAAGGAGCGAATAGATTGAGGTGATGCTGGAGGCTTTGCGGCTGAAATAGAGCGCCAGGCGGACGCCGTCGTTGCTTTCGCCTTGCTGGGTTTCCAGCGTCTGCTGCAGGTAGAGCTCCTGGGTATTGTCCTCGGCCGCCTTGTTCTGGATGGCGCCGATCTTGGCACGGGTCAGATTGCCGTCCTTGTCGAAGTTGAAGGCAGCGACGATATCCTTGAAGCGCGCATCGGCCTTGGTGTTGAGGTAGCTCTTCTTGTCGTCGGGATCGGAAGTGAAGATCTTCTTCAGCGTCGCCTTGTCGTAATCCTTCGGGTCGAGGTTGTTCGCCTTCAACACCAGATCGGTCAGGCGGCTGTCAGCGAGGAAATCGTCGAGCGACTGCACTTTCGCCATACCCTTGGCGAAATAATCCACCTCGGCGGTTGCGTCCTTCGATGCCTTGTCCTTTACCGGGCCGGCCTTCAGCAGCATGGTCACATGCGCCTTGTAGTCGGTGGCGTATTTGGCCATGGTCGCGTCGGGCAGCGCCTGGAGGGGTGCGGCCGCCTTGCCGTCGGGGCCGAAATTGAAGGCGCGGGCGAGATTGGTAATTCGCTCGTCCTTGAGCGAGGCGATATAGCCGTCCGGATCGTAGGCATCGCTCGTCAGGATCTTGCGCATCATCGAGCGCGGCACGTCCTGATCGGTCAAGCCGAAGGCCTGCAGCGCGACATGATAGAGATCCGGCAGGTTGTCGTTGCTCCTGGTGAAATCGGCCGTTCGATTGGTGCGCAGGAAATCATTGACGGTCTTGACGTCGGAAAAGTTCAAGAGGCTGCTGCTGTCGGCCATCATGCTCTTGTAATTGTCGGCAACTTCTTCGATCGCCTCGTCGCGCTCGTCGTCATAGCGCGCCATGTAGTTGTCGTTGGTGGTCTGCGCCTGATCTGCGGTCTGGATCGAGCTGACGACGGGAAGCGATCCGTCGGCGGCAAAATTGAAATCGGCATTGAGGTCGGAATAGCCGGCCGCGGCGGCGGCGGTCGCATCAGTCAGGATGCTCCTGAGATCGGCGTCCGTGATATCGAACGGCAGATTGTAGGTGCTCTTCAGGAAGGTGGTGATTGCAGGATCGGCGATGAGATCATCGACATTGGAGATCGTCGCCATACGGGCGGAATAGTCGTCCGTGCGCGCCGTGGCGGCAATTTTCGTGTTGGTGATCTGGGCGGACGTCTGTGCCGCCATGCCGTCCTCGAGCGAACCGTCCGCCTTGAAGTTGAAGGCGGCAGCGACGTCGGCATAGGTGCCGGTGCCGCTCTGATCGGTCAGGATAGCGCGCAGATCGACATCGCTGACGGTCGAGGGGATGCCGTAAGCGTTGCGGATGAAATTATTCAGCCGCCGGTCGGCCAGCAGCTGGTCGACATTGGAGATGCCGGCGATGGTTGCCTGGTAATAGACGGCGGCATCGTCGGCCTTGCTTGCCGTGCTGGCGCTTTGCGCCGCGCTCTGCGTGGCATAGAGGGTCGCGACCGAGCCGTCCGTTTTGAAATTGAACAGATCGTGGACGTCGCTGTAGCCCTGGGCGCTGGCCGCCGAGGGATCGACGAGGAAGCTCCTCAGCGTTGCGTCGGAGACGCTGTCGGCGATCTGCATGCTGGTTCTGAGATAGCTGACGGCGACGGGATCTGACATGATGTCGTCGACATTGGTGACATTGCCGATCATGCTGTTGAAGTGCGTTGCGTTCGCCGCCGATTTGTCGGTGGTCGACTTGCGCTGCGCGTCGGTCTGAATCACCGACCCGTTGATCGAGCCGTCAGCCTGGAAGTTGAAGTCGGCATTGAGATCGGCATGCCCCTGGGCGGCGGCATAGGTCGAGTCCGTCAGAATGCTCTTCAGCTCGGCATTGCTGAAACTGCTGCCGAGGCCGTAGGCATCCTTGATATAGCGTGCCAGAACGCTGTCGGCGAGCAGGTCGTCGACATTGGTGATGCTGCTCGACCGCGAGGTCACGCTATAATAATTGGCGGTGCTTGCCGCCGCGTCCTTCAGCTTGTTCGACTGGGCGATCGTCTGTGCACGCGCCGTTGTCGATGTCGTGCCGTCGGCCTTGAAATTGAAGGCGTTGTAGACATTGGTGAAGCCCATCAGCTGGGCGTAGCCGGGGTCGGTCAACACCATGCGCAGCGCCGGCGCGGTGAAATCGGCGCCCATGCTGTAGGCGGTCTTGATATAGGACGTCAGACGACTGTCGGCGACGAGATCGTCGACATTGGTGATCGTGCCGATCTTGGCAGTATAATAGGCCTGGTTGTATTCGGCCGCCGTCTTGCTGACATAGACGACATCGGAACCGACGGAATTGTCGATGATGACGGACTGGTTATTCAGCGTATAGGTCTCGATGATCGACGCCTTCTGCGTCGCGGTCTGGGCGCTGCCGTTGACCGTACCGTCGGCATTGAAGCTGAATTGGGCGGCAAGAGCCTTGTACTTGTCGCCGCCCTGCGCGTTCACGACACTTGTCGGGTCGCTGAGATCGCTCGTCAGCACCTGCCGCAGGAAATCCTTCGAGGCATAGGTGGGATCGATCTTGAAGGCCTTCAGCACATAGGTGCGCAGCCGGGTGTTGTTGACCAGGTCGTCGACGGTCTGCACGCTGTCGATATTGTTGCTGTAATAGGTGCTCTCGGTGGCCGCCGCCTTGTCGGCATCGACGAAGGACTGCTTGTAGAGGCCGATGAGCTCGTCTTCCTGCGCGTCGGTCTGAACGTCCTTCTCGGGCGCATTGAAGTTGAAGGCGGCCGCGAATTCACGGTAGCGCGTATCGGAGAGCTTGTTGGCGTAGCTGTTCGGGTCCGTTAGATCGCTTTCGAGCACCTTCTTCATGAAGGCCTTGGCATAGGTCATATCCTCAAGGCCATAGGCCTTCATGGCGTAGCTGTAGAGCTTGTAATCGCCGAGAAAGTCGTCGACGTCTTTGACCTTGTTGATATTGTCCGCGTAATACTGGGCATCCTTCTTGACCGTCGCCTGCGAGGCGACCTTGTTCAAGCTCGACGTCATGTCCTTCGACAGGATCGTGTAAGCGAGGGAGGCCGTGATCATGAAAAGCGCCCTTTTCGGCAAAATCTCTAAAAGAACGACAAACTGCTGGTAAGCCCATTTTGCCACGCAAAGCTTACCCGAGACTTACCTTTCGACTGCGCCATTTCAGGTCAGCCAGCCGTTCACCTTCCGGAAACCCTGCCGGATTCGGTTTTGATAACCATCAGGGGAGGCAAAGTTTTCTTAACCGCAATTTTTAAGCAGTACGGAAGGGGGGCCGCCTATTGTCGGCCATAGAGGACGAAAAGTCCCGAGGAGAAGACCGCAAACCGGCTCTCAGGTAAGACAAGGGTAGAATGAAATGAACAATCCCGTTTTGAAGCCCGTTTGGGCTGGCACGACGCTGCGTCTCGATCCGTCCCGCTTCCCGCAGCAAATCAGCTACGCCATCCATGATTGTTCGGATGATGTCAGCATCACGATAGACGAACGTGGCGCAGTGCTGCGGAAAGTCCTTCCCTCCAGCGGTCTGCCGCTCTCGATTGCCCTGCCGAGGCGCGTCTTCAAGGGTGTCGCCGCCCGCGCCATCGACCATGGCGACGGCGAGGTCACCGTCACGCTCGAACTTCACCACGCCGATCCCGAGCTCTGCATTCCGCTGCTCGTTGCCCATGATCTCAGCGACATCGCCGCCGACTGGCGCAGCTGGTCGGAGGCCTTCCGCATTCCGATGCTGATGGTCGAGGCAGATGGCGTCGCCCGGCCGCTCGAGGACCATATCGGGGCGCTGCGCACCAGTGACCTCAAGCCGCGTCGCCGTCATTCCTACTTCGCCAATCGCCGTCCGCGCTTTCTCGTGCGTCGCACCACCGGGCAGCTGGGCGTCGCCATGAAGATCGAAGGCAAGGAAATCATTGCCCGCAACTGACCGAAATCGCGACTGTGCCATCTCGGCAGGAAGATCTGGAAGAAGCGAAACCCGGCCCTCGCGCCGGGTTTATCGTTTCACGAACCATTCCATTCAGGGAATGGCAAAGAGCAGCGAAAAGAACAGCCCGGCGAATATGGTCAGGCCGACGCGGTTGTTCGACTTGAAGAGCGCCAGGCATTGGGCGGGATCGTTGATATCAAGGCGGATAATCTGCCAGGCGAACATGCCGGCCGCGCCGAACAAGGCCAGAAAGGCGATGAGATTGGCGCCGGCGAGCGCGAAGGCAGCAAACATCAGCACCAGCGTCAGCCCATAAAGGCCGATCAGCCATTGCCTCGTCTTATCGCCGAAGAGACGCGCGGTGGAGCGCACGCCGATCAGCTCGTCATCCTCCTTGTCCTGATGTGCATAGATGGTGTCGTAACCGATCGTCCAGGCGACGGAGGCGGCATAAAGCAGGATGGCGGCAAAGGAGAGGCCGCCCAGAATGCCGGCCCAGCCCATCAGCGCGCCCCAGGAAAAGGCAAGGCCGAGATAAAATTGCGGCCAGTCGGTGAAGCGCTTGGCATAGGGATAAAGTGCCACGATGCCGAGCGAAAGCAGGCCGAGAAAGACGGTGAACCAGTTGAACTGCAAGAGCACGAAGAGGCCGACCAGCGCCTGAATGCCGATGAAGATCTTCGCGCGTCCGCGGGTGACGCGGCCCGAGGGCAGCGGACGCGAACGGGTGCGCGCCACTTCCATGTCAATCTCGTGATCGACGAGATCGTTATAGGTACAGCCGGCGCCGCGCATGGCGACGGCACCGATAAAATAGAGGAAAAGGTGGGACATCAGCAGGCTGCCGGAATAAAGCCCTTGGCCGATCGCCGCATTGGAGGCGAGCGTGGCCGACCAGAAGCACGGCCACATCAAGAGCTCCCAGCCGATCGGGCGATCCCAGCGTGCAAGCTGCGCATAAGGCCAGAGCCATGGCGGCAGGGTCCGGTAAACCCAGTTATCGGAAGGTGCGTCGGAGACGCGATCGTTGAACTCGCCGGTATCTTGCATGCCATCCATCTAGCGGCGGGCTGGCGATCCGGTCAAGAAGCGATCGCGACGGCGCCAGAAGCGTGTCGCATCAAATCTGATTCCTGTAATGCGCTTTGGCTCTTTGTGATGCATGTCGTCCGGAACCGCGGCATAGTTCCGGGCGACATGATTTGATCACTGCAGAGAGAAATTGAACCTGTAGGTCGCCGAGACACCGATGAGCACCTGGTTCTTCGAGCCGCGCTGCCGCACGAGACTGCTGTCGGCCGCCGGACCCGCCAGGCGCTTATATTCGAGGAAAGAGCTGGCCGACAGGTTTTCCGTCGCCTTCCATGTCAGAGCCGCACCGGCGCCATAGGACTGGATGCCCGATGACGGCTTGTATTGGTCAAGCCCGCTCGCCGCCGCCTGTTTGGCGTTGACGCCGTAATAGGCATCATAATAGCCGCTGGTGGCGAATGTCGCGCGCGGACCGCCTGACAGTTGCAGGTTGGGGGCGATATCGGTGAAGGCATCAACGGCGAGATCGGCAACGACGCCGTCATGCGAGCGGATGCCCTGGCGAACTTCGGCGCGGGCGCGCAGGAAATCGGTCGGATAAACTTCGACGAAGCCACCGGCTTCCGCTCCCCATTTGACCTTCTTCATGCCCTTCAGCTCGTGACCGTCGCCCTCAACGCGCGAAGGCACGAATTTGCCGACGATACCGGCGCGGAAGGTGCCATTATCCATGAGGGCCAAGGACGGATTGTCGTTGCGCGAGGAAAAGCGTGGAGCCGAGCCCTGCCGGCCGGCCGAAATCAGCGGGCTGAACCGGAATTCATAACGCCGTGAACCCTCGAATTTCGGCGCTGAAAAGCCGGCGACACCAACGCTCAGATACCAGTCGCCGGACCAGAAATGCTGGCCGCTTTCCTGCGCGGTGGCCGAACCAACGGATGAAAAAGCAATAAGAAAAGAAATCGATACGACTGATCGATGAGACACGTCTGCACTCCAGGAAACGCAAAAACAAAGCCGCGGAGAGCGGCGGCCGCTAGACTTATCCTGATGTCGTTACCCCAATGTTAACCACAGTGAAACTCATGAAACTCATGCCGTGCGGCCCCCCTCTTCCGCCCTACGGGCACCTTCTCCCGCTTGGGAGAAGAGGGGATTGAGACCTCGCGGCACGCCCCCTTCTCCCCTCGGGGAGCAACCATGTTTAATTCTTGCGGTGTTGTGGCGTCCATTCGGTCTTTCGAAAGAGGATTGTGTTGGCGAGAACGATGAGTTTTCGGGCGACGGCTATAACGGCGCACAGGTGCTCCTTTCCGTTCTGACGCAAGCGCGTGTAGAAAGCGGCGAGATCCGGATTGTGCCGGGTTGCCGTGAATGCGCACATGAATAGGCTCTTTCGCAGGCGTTCGCGACCACCCTGGATGCGGCGTCTGCCATGATACTTTCCGCTATCGTCGTCATAGGGTGCGACGCCGGCAAGGGCGGCGATCTCGGCGCGGCTGGCATGGCCGAGTTCGGGCAGCCGAATGATCAAGCACAGGGCGCTGCGCAGCCCGATCCCCTTGATGGAGATCAGCAGATCGAGCCGTTGCGCCAAGTCGCAATCGTCGCGAACCGTCTTTTCGAGCCGCAGCAGATGGGCCTTGCGGCAGGTTTCGAGGCGGGCGACCTCGCGCAGGTGGCGGCGTTTGATCGCCTCCGACAAGGCGGTCTCGGCAAAGGTCTTGACCAGCGCGATCTGCTGCTCGATCTGTTCCAGATAGGTCAGTTCGGCGGCCAACTTGTCGAAGCGTGCGTCCGGCAGCGCCGGCAACTGCTCCAGACTTGCCGTGAAGAGCGCAATCAGCACGGCATCGAGCCGATCGTTCTTGGCCCGCTTGAGCCGGCTCTTGGCAAAGAAGCGCAACTGCGCCGGCTGCAGACGCGCCGCCGGCCGCTTGCCGGCCCGCAGATGCGCCAGCAGCCGCCATTCATAGCCGCCGGAGGCTTCGAAGCCGATGCGGCTGACGTCATGCTCTCGAAGAAAGGCGTCAAGCGCCTTCAGGCCAGCGGTGTCGTACGTGACCCTCAGCCTTGCCTTACCGGGATGGAGGGCAATGTCGAGATGGCTTTTGCCGACATCGATTCCGGCACAGATCATGCTATTATCGGTCATCTTCGTCGTCCCTGTCTTGGATACGAACCCCAAGGTTCCTGCAACCACACGGGCCAGATGAAGAGCCGGTTGCGATCCTGCTCCCCACAGCCCAAAACGGCTAAGAAGGTGACGATCCGACAACCAGCTGCCGGGCGGGCGGCCACCCGCCCGGCAGGCATCAATATCCTACATTTTTCTTATCCAAGAAGGTGGCCCGAAGGGTTGGATGAGGGGGCCGCACGGGCCGACGCCAGCTATGGAATTTGCCCTATCTCTGGTTCCAGCGGCGGATGACCGGCTCGGTCAGGTCGTGCTCATAACCGAGCACGCTGATGCTGGCGGTATCGAGCACGAAATGCGCGCCACCCTGCGGCGGCAGGCCGAGCCAGCGGGCGGCCAGCACGCGCAGGAAATGCGAGCTGGAAAAGATCAGGATGGGCGCTGCCGCTTGGCGAAGCGCATGGATGACGGCATCGGCGCGGGCACCGACATCGGCAGCCGTTTCGCCGTTCGGGCAGCCGTCGCGAAAGAGCTGCCAGCCGGGACGTTCCGCCAGGATCGCCTTCGTCGTGACACCTTCATAGGCGCCATAGTCCCATTCGGCGAGCTCGTCGCGGATCACCGCGTCCGCTCCGAAGCCGGCGAGCGCGCAGGTGTTGCGGGCTCGCGCCGACGGGCTCGACCAGACGGCGGGAAAGGAAAGGCCGGCCAGCCGCTCGGCAAGTTTTCGAGCGGCGGCTTCACCATTCGCCGTCAAGGGAATATCGCTGCGCCCGGTATGGCGCCCGGACAGGCTCCATTCGGTTTCACCGTGTCGAACCAGATATATTTCGGGAAACGCACTGCTCATCCGCATTCCCTTTCATTCCAAACGCTGCGGCGGTTCAGAACGTCACCTTTTCCAGCGGCGCCCGCCGCGCCTCGAATTCCTTCAGCTTGGCTTCATTCTCGGCGATGTAGTTGCGGTTGTCGGGAACGGCGAACTGGTTCTTGGCGATCTGGATCTGCAGGATGAACAGCTCATCCCAGCGGAAGCCCATTTCGGAACCGGCGAGATAGAATTCCCACATGCGGAAGAACTGTTCGTCGTAAAGGGCCACCGCCTCAGCCTTGCGCGCCACGAAACGCTCGCGCCAGTGGCGCAGCGTATAGGCGTAATGCATCGGCAGGATTTCGACGTCCTTGACCAGCAGCCCGGCCTTTTCAAGCGGCGGCAGCACCTCGCCGACGGAAGGGATGTAGCCGCCCGGAAAAATATATTTCTCGATGAAGGCATTGGTGCCAAAGCTCGGCTTCGGACGGCCGATCGAATGCAGCACCATGACGCCGTTGTGGTCGAGCAGGTCCGAGACCTTGCGGAAGAAATTGCCGTAGTTGCCGATCCCGACATGCTCGAACATGCCGACCGAGACGATGCGGTCGAACTTCCTGCCCGTCATGGTGCGGTAATCCTGCAGCTCGAAACGTACCCGCTCGGAAAGACCGCGTTTCTCGGCGCGTAAGCGGGAGACCTTCAGCTGCTCTTCGCTCAGCGTGATACCGGTGAAATCGGCTCCCTCCGTCGCCTCCGCCAGATACATGCCCATGCCGCCCCAGCCGGAGCCGATTTCCAGGATGCGCTGGTTGGGCTTAAGCAGCAGCTTGGCTGCGATATGGCGTTTCTTGGCGAGTTGCGCCTCGTCGAGACTGATGCCCGGCGGGTTGAAATAGGCGCAGGAATATTGCCAGTCCTCGTCGAGGAAAAGATCGAAGAGCTTGGCCGAGAGATCGTAATGATGGGCGACATTGTGCTTGTTACGATTGATCGGCACGCGGCTTTTCAGCTGCTGCCAGGCGATACGGCCGACGAGCAGCGCCGCCATCTTGAAGTCGAAGATCTCGTTGGTGGTGTTCTGCTTCACCAGCGACAGGAAGTCGTAGATGTTGCCCTGTTCGAGAATGAACCGGCCCTGCATGTACATCTCGCCGAGCTTCATCGTCGGGTCGCGGCGGATGGCGTCTTCAGCATCCTGATCGGCAAGCCGGGCGACCACCAAGTCGCCGGTGCCGTCGCCGATCACGTGGGTCTCGCCGTTGGCAAGGGTAAGCTTCAACGAACCCTTGCGGATGATTTGCTGGACGATCGATAAGAAAGCCGACGCCATGGACGCCTCGCAAATGTGACAGGATGGTCACATCAACTTAATAGCTCTCACTCGCCTTACAAGCGCCGGATTTAGCAGTCAGCGCAGAACGCTGCCAAACTGTGGCATTTTTGCCAGAATACCGGCTAAATCCTTATTTTCGCTTCATGGCTTCAGCGAGTGCAGCGCCGAAAGCACCCTGGCCCTCCGCTTTCGGAGCTGCGGGCCGGCGCTCATTCTGCGGCCGGGCGCCCTGACTTGCGCGAGAATCACCCCGCGCCTGAGACGCAGAAGAACCATCGTCGCGGCGCATCGAAAGGCCGATGCGCTTGCGCTTGGCATCGATTTCCACGACCCGCACATTGACGACATCGCCCGCCTTGACCACCTCATGCGGGTCCTTGACGAAGCGATCGGCGAGTTGCGACACATGCACCAGGCCATCCTGGTGCACGCCGATATCGACGAAGGCGCCGAAGGCCGCGACATTGGTGACCGTGCCTTCGAGCACCATGCCGGGCGTCAGGTCGGAAATCTCGTGGACGCCCTCGGCGAAGGTCGCGGTCTTGAAGCTCGGACGCGGGTCGCGCCCGGGCTTTTCCAGCTCGGCGATGATATCCTTCACCGTCGGCAGGCCGAATTTCTCGTCGATGAACTGACGCGGATCGATCGATTTCAAGATGGCGCTATCGCCCATCAGCGTGCGCAGGTCGCGGCCGCAGGCGGCGACGATCTTCTTGGCGACGCCGTAGGCCTCGGGATGCACCGAGGAGGCATCGAGCGGCTCCTTGCCGTTCGGAATGCGCAGGAAGCCGGCGCATTGTTCGAAGGTGCGGCCGCCGAGGCGTGCGACCTTCAGCAGATCGCGCCGCGTCTCGAAGCGGCCCTCGCTGTCGCGGTGGCGGACGATGGCCTCTGCGATCGACGGGCCGAGGCCGGAGACACGGGCGAGCAGCGGCGCCGAGGCGGTGTTCAAATCGACGCCGACGGCGTTCACTGCGTCCTCCACGACTGCATCGAGCGAACGCGACAGCTTCTGCTGGTCGACATCGTGCTGATACTGGCCGACGCCGATCGATTTCGGCTCGATCTTGACGAGCTCGGCGAGCGGATCCTGCAGGCGGCGGGCGATGGAGACGGCGCCGCGCAGCGATACGTCGAGATCGGGAAACTCCGCCGCTGCGGTCGCCGAGGCGGAATAGACCGAGGCGCCGGCTTCCGAGACGATGACCTTGGTCGGCTTCGGGGCCGGCAGATCGGCCAGCATGTCGGCCACCAGCTTTTCCGTTTCGCGGCTGCCGGTGCCGTTGCCGATCGAGATCAGCTCGACATTGTGCTTGCGGATCAGCGAGGCGAGTTCGATCTGGGCGCCGCGCACGTCGTTCTTCGGCTGGAAGGGATAGACGGTCGATGTCGCCACCACCTTACCGGTGCCGTCGACGACAGCGACCTTGACGCCGGTGCGAATGCCGGGATCGAGCCCCATCGTTGCGCGCGAACCGGCCGGAGCGGCCAGCAGCAGGTCCTTCAGATTGCGGGCGAAGACATGGATTGCTTCCTCTTCGGCCCTTTCGCGCAGCTCACGCATCAGATCGAGCGACAGCGACATGGAAAGCTTCACCCGCCAAGTCCAGCTGGCGACCTCCATCAGCCAGCGGTCGCCGGGGCGACTCGTGCCGATCTCGTAGGCAGCGGCGATCATCCGTTCGACCGGCTTATTCGGCGAGGCGGCCTCGGCATCGGCCTCGATCGTCAGCGTCAGCACCTCCTCGTTCCAGCCGCGCAGCATGGCAAGCGCCCGGTGGCCGGGCGCGGTCGCCCAGCGTTCCGAGTGATCGAAATAGTCGGAAAACTTCTCACCCGCCGCCTGCTTGCCATCGACGACCTTGGCTTTCAGCAGCGAAGCCTGGCGCATATGGGCGCGCAACTTGCCGAGCAGGTCGGCATTTTCGGCAATGGCTTCGGCAATGATGTCGCGAGCGCCTTCGAGCGCCGTCTTCACGTCGGGCACATCAGCCGTGACGAAGCCTTCAGCGAGCACCGCTGGCTCCCGGCCGCGATCGGCAAGGATCGCCTCGGCAAGCGGGCCGAGGCCGCGTTCCCGGGCGATTTCGGCGCGGGTACGCCGCTTCGGCTTATAGGGCAGATAGAGATCCTCGAGCTCCGCCTTGGTTGCGGCACCCGCGACCTTGGCCATCAGCTCCTCAGTCATCTTGCCCTGGCCGGTGATCGATTCGACGATCGTGTCGCGCCGGGCCTCGAGCTCGCGCAGGTACACCAGCCGCTCGGCGAGATCGCGCAGCTGCGTGTCATCGAGCCCGCCCGTCACTTCTTTGCGGTAGCGGGCGATAAAGGGCACGGTGGCCCCCTCGTCGAGCAGCTCGATGGCGGCCTTGGCCTGGTCGGGCCGGGCATTGATTTCGGAGGAGATGCGGGCTGCGAGAAAACGGAGGTCTGCGGCCATGGGATTCCCTATGTCGACGAAAGTTGCGGGACCATAGCGGCGAAAAGCGGCAAGGCAATGCCCGACTGGGGTTTCCACAGCGGAAGTTGACGGGTTGGGGCTACACGGCACAACGCCAACCGTTGCCCACTACCCCATTGCTCTGTTCCGTTTTTGCGGTTGTGCAGATGCGGCATTCTTTGATAGCAGAAGCAACGTTTTTGGATCGCCCTGCCGCGGGCGCAAGGAAAAGAGTGACATGCCAAACCTTCTTCTCGAACTTCGCTCCGAAGAGATTCCGGCCCGCATGCAGCGCAAGGCTGCGGGCGACTTGAAGAAGCTCGTCACCGATGCGCTCGTCGAAGCCGGCCTGTCCTATGAAGGCGCGCGCGAATACTGGACGCCACGACGGCTGGCGCTCGACATTCACGGCCTGACGGCGCGCTCGGCCGATGTGCGCGAGGAGCGCAAAGGGCCGCGCACCGACGCTAACGAGAAGGCGATCGAGGGCTTTCTTCGCGGCGCCGGCCTTTCGTCCGTCTCTGAGGCCCAGGTGGTGAGCGACCCGAAGAAGGGCGATTTCTACGTCGCTGTGATTTCCAAACCCGGCCGCTCGACGGAAGAGATCGTCGCCGAAGTGATGCCCGGCATCATCCGCGATTTCCCCTGGCCGAAATCGATGCGCTGGGGCAAGGCTTCCTCCAGGCCCGGCGCGCTGCGCTGGGTGCGGCCGCTGCAGTCGATCGTCTGCACCTTCGGCCCCGAACATGAAGAGACCACCGTCATCCCCTTCGAGATCGACGGCATTACCGCCTCCAACATCACCTACGGCCATCGTTTCCATGCGCCCGACGCGATCACCGTGCGGCGCTTCGACGATTATGCGGCGAGCCTGGAAAAGGCCAAGGTCATCCTCGATGCCGAGCGGCGCAAGGATATCATCCTGCACGATGCCCGCGACATTGCCTTCGCCAACGGCCTCGAGCTGGTGGAAGACGAAGGCCTGCTGGAGGAAGTCTCCGGCCTCGTCGAATGGCCGCAGGTGCTCATGGGCAGCTTCGAGGAGGATTATCTCTCCATCCCCTCGGAGATCATCCGGCTGACGATCAAGACCAACCAGAAGTGTTTCGTAACCCGCAGGCAGGGTGAAGAGACGCTGTCGAACAGGTTCGTTCTCGTCTCCAACATCCAGGCGAGCGACGGCGGCAAGGAAATCGTCCACGGCAACGGCAAGGTGGTGCGCGCCCGGCTTTCGGATGCCCTGCATTTCTGGAAGCGCGACCAGGGCGATATGCCCGATCTCGATACGCTGAAAGCATCTGCGGCAAAATTCGGCCTCGACCTGATGAAGCCGCTCGACCAGCGCATGGCCAAGCTCGACGCGCTCGAGGTGACGTTCCATGCCAAGCTTGGCACACAAGGCGCGCGCGTCGCACGCATTCGCGCGCGGGCATCGGAGCTCGCGAAAATTATCGGCGCCGACGCGGCTCTCGTCGATCGCGCCGCCGTGCTCGCCAAGGCGGATCTGCGCACCGAAGCCGTTGGCGAGTTTCCGGAACTGCAGGGCTTGATGGGCCGCAAATATGCGGTGCTGCAGGGCGAGAACGCCTCCGTCGCCGCGGCGATCGAGGACCATTACAAGCCGCAAGGCCCCTCAGACCGCGTGCCGGACGACAAGGTGGCGATCACGCTGGCGCTGGCCGACAAGCTCGACACGCTGACGGGCTTCTGGGCGATCGACGAAAAGCCGACGGGCTCGAAGGATCCCTTCGCCCTGCGGCGAGCAGCCCTCGGCGTCGTCCGCATTCTGCTCGAGCGACGGATCCGCCTGCCGCTGTTGGCGACGACCAAGGATGGTGATCTGCTCTCCTTCTTTCATGATCGTCTCAAAGTCTATCTGCGCGATCAGGGCGCCCGGCACGATCTGATCGATGCCGTGCTGACGCCTGAAGCCGACGACCTGTTGATGGTGGCGCGCCGCGTCGAAGCGCTGACGGCTTTCATCACCTCGGAGGACGGCGAGAACCTGCTTGCCGGCACCAAGCGCGCCACGCAGCTGCTCGCCGCCGAGGAGAAGAAGGGCACCGTCATCGCCGACGGCGTTTCGCCGGCGCTCTTCAGGCTCGATGCCGAGAAGGAGCTGTTCGCCGCCATAACGAGTGCCTCGGAGGATGCGGCGAACGCCGTTGCCGCGGAGGATTTCCGCTCGGCGATGGAGGCGCTTTCCAAGCTGCGCGGCCCGGTCGACCGCTTCTTCGAAGAGGTGCTCGTCAACGACGAGGATGCCGCGATCCGCGCCAACCGTCTTGCCCTGCTGCGGTTGATCCGCGAGGCAACGGGAACGGTGGCTGATTTCTCGAAGATTTCGGGGTGAGCGGATTTTGAGCTGGGTGCTCTCGCCAGTGCTAACGCGAACGCTGTGCTTGCCGCATGGATCCTCGGGTCAAGCCCGAGGATGACGGAGTGGGGAGTGAGCACTGCGCCAAATGCGGCGCCGCAGACGCAATACGATCAGCGACTTCGAATTCAGTTTCCCAGAGCGCAGCCAGCTTTTCATGGGAAAGATGCAGACGTCCTTTCTTGCCAACAGTGCCGCCCATCTCTCCGTCATGCTCGGCCTTGACCTGCCTTGACCCGAGCATCCATGCCAAGCACTCTGCTTGTGCGGTTTGTTTTGGTCGGTCACCATACATCGATGATCCAACCCTAGCATCACCGCCCCAATGCGGTTACTCAAGCAGCCATGCAAAACAAGATTCTCGTCAGCGCCTGCCTCGTGGGGCACGCCGTCCGTTATGACGGGCGGGCGAAGCCGTTGCTTCACCCGGCGATCGAGAGATGGCGGGCCGAAGGGCGGTTGGTGACGATCTGTCCGGAGATATCCGCGGGCATGCCGGTGCCGCGGCCGCCGGCGGAGATCGCGGATGGAGCGACCGGCGAAGAGGTTCTGGCCGGCACGGCTCGGGTTATAGAGCTGACGGGCGGCGATGTGACGGAAGAGTTCCAGCAGGCGGCCGGAAATGCCGTGGCACTCGCACGCCAGACCGGTTGCCGCTTTGCGCTGCTCATCGACGGCAGCCCGTCCTGCGGGTCTGGGTTCATCTATGACGGCACGTTTTCCGGCCGCCGGCAGGCCGGCAGCGGCGTCACGGCGGCAGCACTGAAAGCGGCCGGCATCGAAGTGTTTTCCGATCGGGAGATCGAGCGGCTGATCGAGCGCATCGCACGATAGGCCTCCAAATGACACGGCCGCCGGAGAACCGACGGCCGCTAAGAATTTCGTGATAAAAAGGCTTGTTGCCTCCGCGCCGTTTAGGCCGCGCGGCGACCCTGATGTGCAACGGGAGCAGCGCCGGCATTGCCGACCCGGAAGCCGCGGATGAGATCGATCAATTCGTCGGTGTCGCTGGCGAGCGTCTCGGCCGATGCAGTGGTCTCTTCGGCCATGGCGGCGTTCTGCTGGGTGGCGGCGTCGAGCTGGTTCACCGACGAGGAGATCGAGCGCAGCGTCGTGTCCTGCTCGGAGGCGCTGTGGGCGATCTTGGCGACGATCTCGTTGGCGGCCTTGATCTGGTCGGAGATGCGCTTCAGCGCCTCGCCTGCCTCGCCGACCAGACGGACGCCGTGTTCGACCTGGCTGGAGGAGCGGGCGATCTGGTCCTTGATCTCCTTTGCCGCGGCGGCGGAGCGCTGGGCAAGTTCGCGCACCTCCTGCGCGACGACAGCAAAACCCTTGCCGGATTCGCCGGCACGGGCAGCCTCGACGCCGGCGTTCAAAGCCAGGAGGTTGGTCTGGAAGGCGATCTCGTCGATGACGCCAATGATCTTTGATATCTCCGAAGACGATTTCTCGATGCCGCTCATCGCCTCGATCGCCTGGCTGACGATCGCATCGCTGTGGGTGGTCTCGGCACTGACGGCATGCACGCGCTTGCTCGCCTCATGGGCGCCATCGGCCGTCTGGCGGACGGCAACCGTGAGCTCATCGAGGGCGGCGGATGTTTCCTCCAGGCTTGCGGCCTGGCGCTCGGTGCGCTGCGACAACTCGTTGGAGGCGCGGCGGATCTCTTCCTTGCTGGTGCCGATATCACTGCCCTTGGCGCTGACCTTGGCCATGGCGGCCTCGAGATGCGACAGCGCATCGTTGAAGTTATCGCGAAGGGCGGCGTATTTTTGGCCGAGATCGGCGCAGCGGACCGTAAGGTCGCCGCGGGCGATCAGTTCCAGCGCCTGGCCGATCGTCGCCACCACGCGGGCCTGGAGCGCCGTCTCGTCCTGCTGCTGGCGCAGGTTGTTTTCGCGCTCGCTTTCCAGCGCCAGCTGCTGGGCCGCCTCGCGATCGGACATCTGATGGCGTTCGCGGATCTTTTCCTGCAGCGACAGCGTCGCCTTCGCCATCATGCCGACCTCATTGTTCATGCCGGTATGCGGGATGGTGATGGAAACGTCCTCTTCGGAGACCGCCTTCAGGGCGGCATGGACATTGTTGAGAGGGCCAGAAATGCCGCGAATGACGACGTAGGCAGCCGCCATGGCAAGGACGAAGAGAACGATGCTGCCGGAGAGCGCGGTCAGGATCGTGCTGTTAATCTGGGCATCGAGATCATCCATATAGACGCCGGTGACAACGACGACCTTCCAGGGGTCGAAGGCCTGGCCGTAGGCCGTCTTGCGATAATCGCCGGCCGGCTGGCCCGGCTTGCTGGTGGAATAAAATTCGACCAGACCGCCGCCCTGGCGGCCGAGCTTGACCAACTCTTCGCGGTAAAGCTTGCCCTTGCTGTCCGGCTGGCCCTTCAGGTTCTGTCCGACCTTCGAGGCATCGTAGTGGAACATCATCTGGACATCGTAGCTATAGCCGAAGAAATAACCGTCCGGATCGTATTTCATGCCGTTTATGGTGGCGTAAGCCTGCTTCTGGGCATCCTCCAACGTCATGTCGCCTGCGGTGACCTTGGCCTGGTAAAGCTTCAGAACCGAGATCGCCGACTGAACCTCGGCCCGGAGCATGTCGTAACGCTCCTTGTAAATCGCATCGACCGAGGAGCGGATCTGCAGGGACGTCGCGATCGCAAAGGCCACCATCAAGCCGACGATCAGCAATATGAGCTGCTTCGATATTTTCAAATTTTTCATGATTCCTCGCAAAGGGAATGAGCGAATACATTCCGGTGCGGTCTTCTACCGCCTGTGCGAGCGCATCTGAGAAGGACGCGTCTACCGCTGCTAAACAACATGCTGCGACCGGCGAATAAGAATTGAAGGTGACTCAATAAGAAAGCTTTAATTTTATTCGAACTGACGCGAATTTCCCTAAAAATCAGGGGGCTGAGTTACTAAGACAAGCGGTGAGTTTCCCCTCATAGTCGAATATCGCTCGTTTTCGCTCTGCGGATCTGCCGGGGCCTCAAAGCAGGAATGCACCCCCGCTTCTCTTCGAGGGTGCATCCGCTCCACCGCAGTGGAACCCCAAGCGATCGAAACCTTGATCGGGCAGGGGCAGGGAACTGTCGCAGCGACTCAAATTGGCTTAAGGGCACACAGCCCTCTGATGCCGTGGTTTTTTAGAAGCGCAGCTTGAATTCGGAAACATCGGGAGCCGGCGGCTGCTCAACCATGCCGGCGGCAACCGGCTTGGCATCGCCGCCAATGACGGCTG
The DNA here is from genome assembly GCF_002117485.1 of Rhizobium sp. NXC14. Taxonomy (NCBI): domain Bacteria; kingdom Pseudomonadati; phylum Pseudomonadota; class Alphaproteobacteria; order Hyphomicrobiales; family Rhizobiaceae; genus Rhizobium; species Rhizobium sp. NXC14. The sequence continues at coordinate 942,050 of NZ_CP021030.1, read as the reverse complement.
CAGTCGTTGCGTTCATGTCGATGCCTGGCGCGGGCGAGATCGAAGGTTCGGCGGCTGCCAAGGCTTCCGGCGTTGCCTTGCTGACGAAGACGACGGGCGAACCGCCCATCCAGGCTTCGGTGCGGAAGATCTTCGTTTCGCCGCCGACGTCGCGAACTTCGCTTGCCTGGAGGACGCCGGGTTTCAGTTCCGGCACCGTATAGTCCTTGCGGCTTTGCTCGGCCTGTAGCGGCGGGCAAGCAGTGCAGCGTTCAGTGACGATGCTGCCTTCGGCACGTCCTGCCGTTTTGCCGATCACCTCGATCGAGGAGGCCATCGCCGAGCCTGCCATCAGCAGGACTGCCGCACCGAGGAAAATCTGACGCATCAACGCACCTCCGTCTCACTACGACAGCGGTATAGCGCAGCTTCGTTTCCATCCCGTCAGGGGAAAGGCTAAAAATTTAAGGAACGCGACGATTTATGCGTCGTTCGAGGCTTTTTCGCGCTCGATCGCGCGCCAGCCGATGTCGCGCCGGCAGAAGCCGTTTTCCCACCGAACCCTATCCAGCAGGGCATAGGCGCGGCCCTTCGCCTCGGCAACCGTGCCGCCCGATGCCGTGACGTTCAGCACGCGGCCGCCGGTTGCGACCAGCACGCCGTCCTTCATGCCCGTGCCGGCATGAAACACCTTCTCGCCCTCGCCTGCCTCCGGCAGGAATTCGATCGGCGTGTTCTTCTCATAGGTGCCGGGATAGCCCTTCGAAGCCATGACCACCGTCAGCGCCGGATCGTCGCTCCATTCGGCGCTCACCTGATCGAGCGTACCATTGGCGGTGGCAAGCAGCAGCGGCAGCAGATCGCTCTTCAGCCGCATCATCAGCACCTGACATTCCGGATCGCCGAAGCGGACATTGTATTCGATGAGCTCCGGCCCCTTCTTCGTGATCATCAGTCCGGCGAAAAATACGCCGGAGAAGGGATGACCGCTCTCGGCCATGCCGCGAATCGTCGGCTCGATGATCTCCTTCATGGTGCGCTCGACCATCTCGGCCGTCATCACAGGCGCCGGCGAATAGGCGCCCATGCCGCCGGTATTGACGCCGGTATCGCCCTCGCCCACCCGCTTGTGATCCTGGGCGGTCGCCAGCGGCAGCGCATGTTTTCCATCGCAGAGACAGAAGAAGCTCGCTTCCTCGCCATCGAGATAGGCTTCGACGACAACTTCGGCGCCAGCGGCGCCAAAAGCGCCCTCGAAGCAGTCTTCGACGGCATAGAGCGCTTCGTCGAGCGTCATCGCAACAGTCACGCCCTTGCCGGCGGCCAGCCCGTCGGCCTTGACGACGATCGGAGCGCCCTGGGCGCGAATATAGGCTTTGGCTTTCGGCGCGTTGTTGAAGCGCTGGTAAGCGCCGGTGGGGATGCCGTAGCGGGCGCAGATATCCTTGGTGAAGCCCTTGGAGCCCTCGAGTTGGGCGGCACCGGCGGAGGGCCCGAAGACTGCCAGGCCGTCGGCGCGCAGCCGGTCGGCGAGGCCGGCGACGAGCGGCGCCTCGGGCCCGACGACGACGAAGTCGATCGCCTTGTCCTTGCAGAAAGAGGCGACCGCTTCGTGATCCTCGACAGTCAAGGGCGCGAGGATCGCATGTTCGCCAATGCCGGGATTGCCGGGGGCGGCGTAGAATTCGCTCATCAACGGCGATTGCGCCAGCTTCCAGGCGAGCGCGTGCTCGCGTCCGCCCGATCCGATCAACAGAACCTTCATGCGCGACCCCTTTCCTGTTCCGTCAGGCGGTTAAGGGCCAAGGGCCGAAAGGTCAAGCGGGAAAGCTTACCAGCCCCCGCCTCCGCCGCCGCCTCCACCGCCGCCGGAGGAGCCGCCGCCGGAAAAACCGGAGGATGAACTCGATGGCGGCGGCGAGGGTATCGTCGACGCGATGGTGGAGGCCATCGACGAGGAGAAGCCGCCAATGCGATCGGAGAAGCTGCCGCTGTTGAAATCGCCGGAATACCAGGAGGGCGCATAGGCTGCGGCCGCGCCAGCGGCAGCGGCCGCAAGCCAGGTCTCGAAGGTGCGCGACCAGGGCTTTTCGACGCCGAGCGCCACCGCATAGGGCAGCAGCGTCTCGAAATGCTGCGGCGACATTTGTGGGGCGCCGGCCATATTCATGCGATCCTTCTCGGCCAGCGTCAGATATTGTCGCAAGCCGTCAATGCCGTCCATCATCCTGGCGCCGAGTGGGGTCGGCGCGCCCATGATGAAGAAATAGAGGACATTGAGCAGCACGATGCCGCCGACGGCAAAGAGCATCGGCGTCTCGTGCAATTCCACCAGCGACGAGGCAAGCGTCAGGACGATAATGGAAAGAATGCCGATGCCGACAAAAACGCCGACCGCTGCGGCGATGACGGCCATGACCTTGGCGAACAGCGATCTGCCCTGGTGCAGCGACTTGACCAAACCGGCGATGAAGACGGCAATAAAGACGGAAATGCCAATCGGGATCAGCATCAGCGCGATCGTATCCGGCTCCAGTGAGCCGAAGACGAACAACGCCACCAGGGCGGCGGCGCTCAGCGCAACGCCGCCGGTGGTGTAGCCGATGTTGGAATTATAATATTTGCCGCGATGCTCCCTCTCGATCGCCGAACGGAAGGACTGGCCGATCGTTTTCACCCGCTCACCATTCGCCTCGTCGATCGTCAGCGTCCGGCCTTCGCCGCCGGCAGCCTTCAGCAGCTCTGTCTCGCCGGCCCGGAATTTCTCCTTGCCGAGCGGCTTGCCGGTGCCGCGGATGATGATCGAATCCTTGAGGTCTTCGAGCTTGACATAGCCGCGCACCGCAAGATTGAGGGCGGTTGCGGCAAGCGCCGTCCAGCCGCCGCCCGAGAAGCCCTTATTGTCGATATAGTTGACCAGCGCCGGCGAGATGCCGTCTGGCGCATCCCAGCGCGGCACGACGACGCCTCGGGCGGGATCGCGGCCGACCTTCAGCCAGGATCTGAGGTAATAGGCGAAAACCAGGGTCAGGCCGCCGAAGCCGATGAAATAATTGCGGTTGTCCTTCAGCCACCAGGTGCTTTCCATATCCTCACTCGGCGGATCGATCGAGCCCTTCGGCATGCGGATCGCAAAGGTCAGGCCTTCATTGGGGCCAAGAGGCGCGGTGGTGGAAAAGACGATGCCGGCGCCGCTTTCGCTGACACTGGCATTCTTTCCCCTGGCGCCCTGCGGGCCGGTAAAGAAGGTCGTCTCGGTCGCGCTGACATCAGGCGGCAGGTTCACGGTTGCGGTGACTGACCGGATCGGAAAGATCCAGCCATTGCCGGTGACGTTCCAGTAGAGTTCGTCGTGATCGTCGAAGTAGCGGATCTGGCGGTTGGTCCGGTAGGTGAAGACGTAGCGATGACGGCCCGGCGTCACCGTCACCTCGGCGGAGCCGGCATAAATGCGGATACCGCCGGATATCGATTCCGTGTGCCAGGGCTCGTTCGCGCCATCGCGCGTGACCGAGACCATGTCGAAATCGACGCTGCGGCGACGGCCGCCGGCGTCGGTGAAATAGAGCGGGAAATCCCGGAAGATGCCGTGGTTGATCCGGTTACCCTCGGCATTGACGGTGATGGTTTCCGTCACCGTCATCACGCCGCTCTTTTCGAGCGCGATCTCGGAGGCGAAACTGTCGATCACCTCGGCTGCAAAGGCCGCCGGGGCGGCGACCATCAGGAGCAGCGCCAAGCAAAACCCCAAAAACCGACGCCCCATCCCTGTCTCCCCGCCGGCTGCCCCGGCTGCGCCTTGCTTCAATCCTTATCCCGATAGGTCACGCCAAGCGCGGCAAGCGTCCGCCAATAGGCGGGGAAGGTCTTGCCGACGCAATCGGGGTCGAGAATAGTGATGCCGTCGATCTTGAGGCCCGCAAGTGCGAAGCTCATCGCGATGCGGTGGTCGGCAAAGGTGTCGATCTCGGCCGGCAACGTCTGACCGGCGAGAGCAGGATCGGAGTGGACGATCAGATCGTCCCCCTCCTCGACGGCCAGACCTTCGCGGATATTGTTGAGTCCGGTTGACAGGGCGCGGATGCGGTCGCATTCCTTGACGCGCAGATTGGCGATGCCGACGAAGCGGACCGGCGTCTCGTTGAAGGCGGCCAGCACGGCGATGGTCGGAACGGCATCCTGCATCTGCGAGCCGTCGATTTCAGCCGGCAGATGCGGAAATTTGGCGATCGTCTCGTAGGCCTTGGCATCCGGCTGGGTGAAGGCATCGTTCGGCACGCCGAGATCGATCTTGCCATCGCTCAGCACTTCGGCCGCCCAGAGATAGGTCGCGGCGGATGCATCAGGCTCGATGACGAAATCGGCGGCGCGATAGCCGGTCGGCTCGACGCGCCAGGTAACGGTGCTGGTCTTTTCGACCTTGGCGCCGAAGGCCTTCATCGCCGCGGTGGTGAGATCGATATAGCCAAGCGCGCCGATATCCTCGCCGACGAGTTCGATGTCGACCGGACGGTCGCCGCCGGCTGCCATCATCAGCAGCGCCGAAACATATTGGCTGGACAGCCCACCATCGATCAGGATTCGATCGGCCTCAAAGCGGCCCGTGCCTCTGACGGTGACCGGCGGGCAGCCGGTCTCAGCTGCGACGTCGATGCCGAGCGTGCGCATCGCTTGAACCAGCGGTCCGATCGGGCGCTTGCGCATGTGCTCATCGCCGTCGACGATGACGGTGCCGTCGACCAGAGCCGCAGCCGCTGTCAGGAAGCGTGTGGCCGTGCCGGCATTGCCGAGGAAGAGCGGCGCCTTCGGCGGCATGAGCCTGCCGCTACCGGTGACGACGAAGGTCGTGTCGTCAGGCTCTTCAATCACAACGCCCATGGCGCGCAGCGCATCGGCCATATAACGGGTATCGTCGCTCTTCAGCGCACCGGTCAGCCGGCTCGTGCCCTTGGCAAGACCGGCGAGCAGCAGGGCGCGATTGGTGATCGATTTCGAACCCGGTGGCATCGCGCGGCCCGAAAGCGGCCGGCCCGGCGGGATGATCGTGAGTTTGGCTTTGCGTGTCATGCTATGTCTTCCGTCCATGAGCGAGGCTAAATCGCGTCGCCATCTCCCTTTGCTCTTAACCGCTTTCTCGCAAAGGCAAAATGCCGGATCGTCAGAATTTGACGCTGGGGACGGCGCGATCGGCCTCGTTGGTGATTTCGAAATACTCGCGCTTGGCAAAACCGAACTGGCCGGCAACAAGATTGGAGGGGAAGCTTTCGACCTTGACGTTCAGGTCGCGGGCCGCGCCATTGTAATAACGCCGCGCCATCTGCAGCTCACCTTCCATGGTTTCAAGCGACGCCTGCAGCTCGGCGAAATTCTGGTTGGCCTTGAGATCGGGATAGGCTTCGGCGAGCGCGATCACCCGGCCGAGCGCCTGGCCGAGCAGCCCTTCCGCCTGAGCCCTGCCGGCGACATCGCCCGATGGCACGGCCTGCGCCTTGTTGCGCAGCGCAACCACCTCCTCGAGCGTCGACTTTTCATGGGCGGCATAACCCTTGACTGTCTCGATCAGGTTCGGAATCAGATCGGCGCGGCGCTTCAACTGCACATCGATGCCCGACCAGGCTTCCTCCGCCATCTGCCGAGAGCGAACCAGGCCGTTGTAGATGAAGACGACATAGAGTGCGACCAGAACGATGACGCCAAGCGCAATATACATCGCGAATCCCCTGCAACGAAGTAATGTTTGTACAAAGACTACGCAGGATACCCGGCTGTCGTCAAACGCCGATATGCGTGAGAATTCGAGCCGCCGTCTGCGCCGGCGAAAGGTCCGTCGTATCAATTTCAACTGTGCGTTCAGCCAGTCCGCGCAACAGTCTGTAGTTTGCCCGGAGCTGCTGCAGCCTCGCCGTATCGGTCAGCTTGAGCGCCTCGGATCGGCCGGGAGAGATGAGGCGCCTGGCATTCTCCTCCGGCGCGCAATCGAGGAGAACCGCGACCAGATCCGCGCCTCTGGCGGCAGCCAGATCGCGATACCAGTAGAACATCGCACTATCATGCTCGTCATCGGCAAGAGCATCGGTAAAGACGAAACTTTCAGCCGGATCAGCGCGCACGGCATGGTCGAAAAAAGCTCGCCGAATCTGCTCACGCAGAGATAAATGCAGAGGGTTGCTGCGGGCGAAAAGCGCTTCGGCTGGATTAAGCAGCGTGTGATTGTCGATAAGCCGCGCGCCGATTCTTTTCGCCAGCAAGCGGCCGATAGTCAGCTTCCCGGTGCCTGGCCAGCCGTTGATATGGACGATACGGCTGGCAGGCTTTTGCGTCATGCCGCCTCTTTCGACAGGTTGACGCCGCCGGCGTCGGTCAGCAGGAAGGCTTCGCCGCAGGCCTTCGCAAGCGTGCGCACCCGCAGGATGTAGCTCTGGCGCTCAGTGACCGAGATGACGCCGCGTGCGTCGAGCAGGTTGAAGACGTGGCTGGCCTTGATGCACTGGTCATAGGCGGGGAAGACGCATTTGTGCAGGCGCTGATTGTCGCTTTGGCCCGGCGCGCCGGCATCGAGCAGCGCCCGGCACTCCTTCTCGGCATCGACGAAATGGCGATGCAGCATTTCGGTATTGGCGAATTCGAAATTGTGACGCGAATATTCCTGCTCGGCCTGCAGGAAGACGTCGCCATAGCTGATCTTCTCGTCGCCTTCGCGGCCATTGAAATTGAGGTCGTAGACATTGTCGACGCCCTGGACATACATGGCGAGGCGCTCGAGGCCGTAGGTCAGTTCGCCCGCGACCGGCGCGCATTCGATGCCGCAGACCTGCTGGAAATAGGTGAATTGCGAGACTTCCATGCCGTCGCACCAGCATTCCCAGCCGAGGCCCCAGGCGCCGAGCGTCGGGCTTTCCCAATCGTCCTCGACGAAACGGATGTCGTGCAGCAGCGGATCGAGGCCGATCGCCGCGAGCGAACCGAGATAGAGCTCCTGCAGATTGGGCGGATTCGGCTTCAGGATGACCTGATACTGGTAATAATGCTGCAGCCGGTTCGGGTTTTCGCCATAGCGGCCATCCGACGGGCGTCGGGAGGGCTGGACGTAAGCCGCTTTCCACGGCTTGGGGCCGAGGGCGCGCAAGGTCGTTGCCGGGTGGAAGGTGCCGGCGCCGACCTCCATGTCGTAGGGCTGCAGCACCGCGCAACCCTTGTCCGCCCAGTAGCTATGCAGGGTCAGGATCAGCGCCTGAAAGGAGCGCTTCGGGTTCATATGGTCTGGGAGAGCTGACATGGGATGGCACCGCTGGCTTGGGAATTATCGGCGCGACAGGTGCCATGGAGGGCGGCAGGGGTCAAGGGTTTTGCAGCGGTCGGGATCGAACGTCGATGTGGAAGCGGAACCTAACTGCGCCTAACCTCAATCAAGCGATGGTGGGCTAGGCACCCCCCTCTGTCCTGCCGGACATCTCCCCCACAAGGGTGGAGATTGGCAAGAGGCTTGACCATCGCCCCCTCCCTAACGGCAGCGACAATCACAATGCTCAGTTGCTTGGGGAAGCCGTCACGCCCAGCCGATCTCCCTCCTTGTGGGGGAGATGTCCAGCAGGACAGAGGGGGGTGCCCAGCCCACCTACGTTTGCGCGGCGGACCCGCAGCGGGATGAGGCAAATCCAAGGCTGTATCTATTCCTCATCCCGCTTCAGCCGATATTCCCCGGTCACGGGGTCCTTGACCAGCGTGCCGATCGCGCCGGTCTGGCGTTCCTTTTCGGCGCGGCGCGATTTTTCGGCGAGCTTGCGGGCATCGGAGACGAAGCGGCGGTAGAGCCACCAGGCTGAGAACACCAGGACCAGGATCGTGATAAGCTGTGCCATGCCCCTCTCTTGCTCCTCTCAAAGCCCGAAGCGGCTCCACAATGCTCTCTCTTCCGCCGCTTCGACAAGTCCTGTTGCGAGACCTGCCCCCGCGCCTTCGAGTGTAACAGGCGATACGCCGGGAATGCGGCGGCCGAAGAGGCCGCGGCCGGCGGTGACGAGTTCCAGCCGGGTCTTCTGGCCGTAGCGCCGCTTCAATTCCTGGCGCATGTCGCCGAGGCCATCGATGAGGCCAAGCTCGAGGCCGCGGGTGCCGCTCCAGAACAAGCCGGAAAACACCGTCGCATCATCCGTCAGCTTGCCGGCGCGGCGCTCGCGCACCATTGCGATGAAGACCTGGTGGATTTCGAGCTGCAGGCTCTTGAGGTACTCGATATCCTTTTCCTTTTCCGGCTGGAACGGATCGAGGATCACCTTGTTTTCGCCGGCCGTATAGACGCGGCGCTCGACGCCGATCTTCTTCAGGAGTTCGGGAAAGCCGAAACCGCCGGAGACGACGCCGATCGAGCCGACGATCGAGGTGGCGTCGGCGATGATCTCGTCGCCGGCAAGCGCGATCATGTAACCGCCGGAAGCGGCGACATCCTCGACGAAGACCAGCACCTTCTTCTGCTTTTCGCGGGCGAGCTCGCGGATGCGGGTGAAGATCAGTCGGGACTGGACCGGCGAGCCGCCCGGCGAATTGATTGTTATGGCAACGGCCGGCGCCTCCTTCTTGGCGAAGGCCTTTTCCAGGACGGGGGCGACATTGGCGAGATTGAGGGTGGGGCGGAACTGGCCGCCGCCGCTGATGATCGCACCCTGCAGCCTGACGACGGGAATGGTGAGGCCCTCCCTGCGGAACCGTTTCGGCAGCAGCTTTCTCAAGAATCCGGCCATTTCCCATCCTTCGCTTCGGGTCGCACGATCGTCACTTCGCAATCGCATCCATGTATGCGCTGGAACGACAAACGCAATGCCCGCGTTCCTGAAAAACACCCGATTGATTTTCTTGTTGCGAATGACTTGCATTATCATTCTAATCGGTCATAGTGCACGGACGATAACTAGGTGGAAATGGCATGGACGCTCTCAATCCCAATGCAAACAGCGGCTGGCGGCACGAACGCGGCGAGGCGTCGCTGTCGGATGTCTACCGCACTGTCGGAACGGGGCGTCACAGCTCGATGTGGCGCCGGGCGGCGGCCTTTGCCGGGCCGGGCTACATGGTCGCCGTCGGCTACATGGACCCGGGCAACTGGGCGACCTCGCTCGCCGGCGGCTCGAAATTCGGCTATGCGCTGCTCACCGTGGCCCTGCTTTCCAACATGATGGCGATCGTGCTGCAATCACTCTGCGCGCGCCTGGCGATCGCCTCCGGCCGCGACCTCGCACAGGCCTGCCGCGACGCCTTTCCCAAATGGGTTTCGGTGCCGCTCTGGGCCTTTGCGGAAATCGCCATCATCGCGACCGACATTGCCGAGGTGATCGGCACGGCAATCGGTCTCAATCTGCTGTTCGGCATTCCGCTTGAGCTCGGCGTTCTCATCACCGCCCTGGATGTCTTTCTGATCCTCTTCCTGCAGAGGCTCGGCTTCCGCTGGGTGGAAGCCTTCATCATCGCGTTGCTTGGGGTAATCGCGCTCTGCTTCGGCGTGCAGATCTTCCTTGCCGATCCGCAATGGGGCGCCGTCATCACCGGCTTCTTCCCCACGACCGAGATCGTCACCAACCCGGAAATGCTCTATCTGGCGCTCGGCATCCTCGGTGCGACCGTCATGCCGCACAATCTCTATCTGCACTCCGGCATCGTGCAGACGCGGGCCTATGGTCACACGATCCCCGAGAAGAAGGAGGCGCTGACCTATGCGACGATCGACTCCACCGTCGCGCTCTGTTTCGCGCTGTTGATCAATGCCTCGATCCTGATCCTTGCAGCCGCCGCCTTCAATGCCAATGGCAAGACCGATGTCGTCGAGCTCGGCAACGCCTATGCGCTGCTGTCGCCGCTGCTTGGCCTCGCCATCGCCCCGACGCTCTTCGGCATCGCGCTTCTCTGCTGCGGCCTCAACTCGACGGTGACGGCGACGCTTGCCGGCCAGATCGTCATGGAAGGCTTCCTCAAGATCCGGCTGAAACCCTGGGTGCGCCGGCTGATCACCCGCGCTATCGCCATCGTGCCGGCGGCGGTCGTCACCATCTGGTACGGCAACCAGGGCACGGCTGAACTGCTGATCCTCACGCAGGTCGTGCTCAGCCTGCAGCTTTCCTTCGCCGTCTTCCCGCTGGTAATGTTCACCGCCAGCCGGGCCAAGATGGGCGAACTCGTGGCGCCGCGCTGGCTGAGCGGCATCGCCTATGTGATCGCCGTCGTGATCGCCGGGCTGAACGTCAAGCTGCTCTTCGACTTCGTCACCGGCTAGCGTTTGACGATCGAAGCCTGGAATAGGCCGCCCGGCCATTGTTGAAATCGTCGACCAGAGGGGAGAATTTGTGGCTTCCCTCTTCGTGCATGACGAGGGCCGCGCGCAGCGACAGCCGCGCCCGTGAGCCCTTGATGGCGGTCACCAGGATGCGGACGGCATTTTCCCCGGGGCGCGGATGGATGGCCGTCACCTCGATGCCCCCGAAGCGGCGGCCGCAGGCATCGATGATCTCGGCGATCGACTGGGGTCTGGCGATCAGCGACAATTGCCCGCCCGGGATCATGATGGCGCCTGCCGTGCGGATCCAGCTTTCGAACAAGCCGTCAGTCATCGCATGGGCTTCGGCCTTCAGCGCATCGGGCGTGCGCCGGTCGCCGGCATCGTTGAAGGGCGGGTTCATGATCACGTGATGGAAGCTTTCATCGGCAAGGCCGGCATCGTTGCGCGCCTTGGCGGTCAGCGCTACATCGGCCTCGACGACACTGAGGCGGGCGGCGAGATGGGCGTTTTCCGGCAACAGGATGCTGCGGCGGGCATATTCGGCCATCTCGGCAGAGCGTTCGAAGAGCACCACTTGCGCCTTAGGAAGGCGCGAGGCGACGGCAAGGCCGGCGGCACCGGCGCCGGCGCCGAGATCGGCCACCCTGATCGCGCGATCGTCGGCGACGAGGGCGGCCAGCAGCATCGCATCCATGCCGGCGCGATGACCCCTGCCCTTCGGCTGCACCAGATGAAAGGCGCCGCGATGGAAGGCATCGATGGTTTCAGCCGGTCCGCCGGTCATCGTCCGCTCACGTCCTGTCGCGCAGCTCGCCGCCGAGGCCGGCATCGATCAGAATGCGGCGGGCCCGGTCGGCCATGTCCTCATCCACCAGCAGGCGGCGCGGCAGCATGCCGAGCGAGCCTTCCAGCACGCTCATGCCCTGATCGGCGATGAAGCAGTGAATTCCGGCATCCTTCATCAGGCTCTCGGCGAAGGAGAGCAGAACGGGATCGTTGGCGCGGATAAGTTCATGCATTTGCCGTCTTTTTCCTTCCAATTTCGGCTGGCGCGACAATTCACCCCTTGCCGCGTCCATCGCCCCTTTCTATTGTCAGATGCAATGAGTGAACAGGAGTCCGGGTCGTTGGGCGTGGTCATACCGCTTGAAGAAAGCAAAAACAAACTGGCATCCATCAAGCCGCTGGTCGATCTCACCCGGGCTGACATGGAGCGGGTGAACCAGCTCATTCTGTCCAAGGCCGGCTCCGACGTGCAGATGATCCCCGAAGTGGCCAACCATCTGATTTCATCAGGCGGCAAGCGGCTGCGGCCGATGCTGACGCTGGCGGCCGCCTCGCTGTTCGACTATCGCGGCGAAAACCACGTCAAGCTCGCCACCTCGGTCGAATTCATGCACACGGCGACACTGCTGCATGACGACGTCGTCGACGAAAGCGACCTGCGCCGCGGCAAATCGACGGCGCGGATGATCTGGGGCAACCAGGCAAGCGTGCTGGTCGGCGACTTTCTGCTCGGCCAGGCCTTCCGCATGATGGTCGATGTCGGCTCGCTCGATGCGCTCGACGTCCTGTCGTCCGCGGCCTGCGTGATTGCCGAAGGCGAAGTGCTGCAGCTTTCCGTCGCCAAGAACATGGAAACGACGGAGGACGATTACCTCTCCGTCATCCGCGCCAAGACGGCGGCTCTCTTTGCGGCCGCCGCCGAAGTCGGGCCGATCGTCGCCGATGCCGGCCGCTCCGGCCGCAATGCGCTGAAATCCTACGGCATGAATCTCGGCCTCGCCTTTCAGCTCGTCGACGACGCGCTCGACTATGGCGGCAAGGCCGCCGATCTCGGCAAGAATGTCGGTGACGATTTCCGCGAAGGCAAGATCACGCTGCCCGTCATCCTCGCCTATCGCCGCGGCACGACGGAAGAGCGCGCCTTCTGGCGCGATGCGATCGAGGCCGGCAATAGCAGCGACGCCAACCTGGAAAAAGCGCTCGGGCTGATCACCAAATACGGCACGCTGAGCGACACGATCGGCCGGGCGGTCCATTACGGCACGATCGCGCGGGACGCGCTGGCGCCGCTACCCGATACGGTATGGAAATCCGCTCTGATGGAAGTGATCGACTTCTGCATCGAGCGCGTCAATTGATCGAACGCCCCGATCGAGGCTGATTTTCTTGCAGCGCCGCTCCAAAAAAGCCATCCTGTTATGACTCAGTGATGACGACTGATTTGCGACCGGCAGCGGCCGGACGCTCTCGAAGAAAGGTTTTCTAATGCGGCAGAGAATTGCCATCCGTCTCCTTACGAGCGCAGCGCTGGCGGCTGTCCTTTCGCTTGGCGGCGTTGCCGGCGTGAGTGCCGAAGATGCGGCCAAGGCGGGCGATGCCGGCAAAGCCGAGAGCTTCTTCGATGCCGATAACGTCACCACGTTCTCAGGCGCCTTCCTCGCCGCGCGCACAGCCGATGTCGATCACGATTACGAGACCGCGATCGCGCTCTACAAGAAGGCGCTGCAGATCGAGCCCGGCAATCCCGAGATCCGTCAGCGGCTGATGATCTCGCTGCTGCTCAACGGCGACATCAAGGAAGGCGTCAAATACGCCAATGATCTGAAGAGCGATCCTTCGGTCGAGCGTATCACCACGATCGTGCGCGCCATGGATGCCGTGCGCCGCGACGACTACAAGACAGCCGAGTCGATCCTGAAATATAAGGGTCCGAACGATCTCGACCGGATGATGAACGACCTGCTGCTCGCCTGGGCCCGCGTCGGCGCCGGCCGCGGCAAGGAAGCGCTCGCCATGGTCGAGAAGATGAAGGGGCCGGACTGGTTCCGCATCTTTCAGAACTACAATGCCGGCGCGATCGCCGTCGTTACCGGCGATGTGAAGTCGGCCCGCCAGCATCTCAACGACGCCGTGCTCGACAAGGAAGGCGGGGCGACGGCGCCCGACACCTTCATGCGCGCGGTGATGGCGCTTGCCCGCCTGGAGGCGGCGCAGGGCAACAAGCAGAAGGCGCTCGATGCGGTTTCCGTCGGCGATAACCTGCTGCCGAACTACGCGCCGCTGAATGCGCTGCGCGACAGCATCGAGAAGGGCGAGAAGCAGGAGCAGCAGGTCAAGACGGCCGAAGAAGGCGCCGCCGGCGTGCTCTTCTCCGTCGGCGGTGCTCTGAACCGCGATGGCGCCGAGGATATCGTCTCTCTCTACCTGCAGACCGCGAAGGCGCTCGACCCCAACAGCGCCGATACACTGGTGCTGCTCGGCGGCATCGCCGAAAAGCAGAACCAGATGGACCGCGCCATCTCCCTCTATAAGAAGGTGCCGGAAGATTCGCCGATGCGGCGCATCTCCGAGCTTCAACTCGGCCTCGCCCTTGCCCAGGGCGGCAAGGTCGACGAGGCGCGCAAGCACCTGCAGGCGCTGATCGCCTCCGATCCGAAGGATATCCGCAGCTACCTCGCCTATGGCAGCGTGCTCTCCGACGCCAAGGACTACGAGGCGATGGCCGCCAATTACGACAAGGCGGTCGAAGTGATCGGCCCAATCCCCGGCCGCGCCAACTGGAGCGTCTTCTTCCAGCGCGGCATTGCCTATGAGCGGCTGAAGAAGTGGGACCAGGCCGAACCGAATTTCCGAAAAGCCCTGGAGCTCAACCCCGACCAGCCGCAGGTGCTGAACTATCTCGGCTATTCCTGGATCGACATGAACCGGAATCTCGACGAAGGCCTCGCCATGATCAAGAAGGCTGTCGATCTTCGCCCTGACGACGGCTACATCATCGATTCGCTCGGCTGGGCCTATTTCCGCCTTAACCGCTTCGACGACGCCGTCGACGAGCTGGAGCGGGCTGCGCAGATCAAGGCCGGCGACGCGACGATCAACGACCATCTCGGCGATGCCTACTGGCGGGTCGGGCGCAAGCTCGAAGCAGTCTACCAGTGGAACCGGGCGCTCGCCTCCGAGCCTGAAGCGGCCGAAATTCCGAAGATCAAGGAAAAGATCGCAAACGGCCTGCCCGCTAGCGACGATGCCAAGGCGGCCGACAAGAAGCAGCCGGATCCGGCGCCGGTCATGCCGCCGCCGGTCGACAAGAAGTCCTGACGGGCGCGACCTATGCCTGAGCAGGGCTTGGCCGACGCTTTCGGCGTCACCGAAGAGGCGCGCGCGAAGATCAATCTCGCCCTGCATGTGACGGGCCAACGGCCGGACGGCTATCACATGCTCGATATGCTGGTGACCTTCGCAGGTTGCGGCGACCGGCTGGGCTTCCTGCCCGCGCAGGCCGACGCCTTCACCCTGTCGGGCCGCTTCGGAGAGACGCTTGCCGGCGACGGCGACACCAACCTTGTAATCAGAGCGCGCGATCTCCTGCGCGAGGCTGTCGGCGCCCTTGCCTTCCCTGTTCACATCCATCTCCAGAAGAACCTGCCCATTGCCTCCGGCATCGGCGGCGGCTCGGCCGATGCGGCGGCGACCCTGCGGGGGCTGATGCGCCTCTGGGGCTTGCGATTGCCGGTGGAGACGCTGGCGGCGCTGGCGCTGAAGCTCGGCGCCGACGTGCCCATGTGCCTCGAGAGCCGGCCGCTGATTGCCCGCGGCATCGGGGAGGAGATCGAAGCCGTGCCCAATCTGCCGGCCTTTGCCATGGTGCTGGCCAACCCGCTGAAGGGGGTTTCGACGCCGGAGGTTTTCCGCCGGCTCACGGCAAAGAACAATTCACCCCTGACGCTCGCACACACCGAAGGCTGGCTTGCGGCGATCGGCGCGGCTCGCAACGACCTGGAGCCACCGGCACGCGAAGCCGTGCCCGAAATCGCGGCGATCTCGGCGATGCTGCAGGCTGAGGGCGCTCTTCTTGCCCGCATGTCCGGCTCCGGCGCCACCTGCTTCGGGATCTTCGCCGATATGGCCGCCGCGCGCCATGCGACGGCAGCTCTTCACGAGGCGCGGCCCGACTGGTATTTCCAGGCGACGGAAACGGTTTCGGGGGGCATGTGATGGCAGGTTTGGACGAAAAACGGCCCTTCATCGCCGTCGGCATAGCCGTCCTCACCGTCTCGGATACGCGCACGCCGGAGACGGACAAGTCCGGCGATACGCTGGCGGTGCGGATCGCCGAGGCCGGCCACATGCTGGTCGAGCGGGCGATCGTGCCCGATGACCGGGAGAAAATCGCCGCTCAGGTCAAAGCCTGGACCGAGCGGGATGAGATCGATGTCGTTATCACCACGGGCGGCACCGGCTTTACCGGCCGAGACGTGACGCCCGAGGCGCTGGAGCCGCTGTTCGAAAAGCGCATGGATGGCTTTTCCGCTGTCTTCCACCGTATCTCCTATGACAAGATCGGCACGGCGACAATCCAGTCGCGCGCCACCGCGGGCGTTGCCAACTCCACCTTCATCTTCGCCCTGCCCGGCTCGCCCGGTGCCTGCCGGGACGCCTGGGACGGCATATTGAAAGCACAGCTCGACTATCGCAGCGTGCCTTGCAACTTCGTCGAGATCATGCCGCGCCTGGACGAGCATCTGAAACGCGGCGCAAAGAAATAGACTGGCGCTGCCGTTACAGTGCCGCGGTCGCGCCGTCGAAAACCTGATTTAGACTTTCGAGGCCGACGCGCTGGCCTGTGTTATGTGGCAATGCCCGGCAGAGCCGGCATCGAATCCCAGCCATCACCCGACAGCAGAATGCAACTTATGCCGTGGACATCCGTGACGACGAGCGTCCAGGTGCCGCTTTTGGCGGCATAGACCTCGAGAACGGCGTTTTGGTTGATCAGGCCGACGGCGGTGAGCTTCTCACCGAAATTCCTGTCGAGGAAACTGATGACGTCGGGTCGGCCTGCGCAACTGAGCATCGTCTGCGATGCTGCCGAATTCGGATGCGCGATCACCAATGTCGGCAATATGACGGCCAGCAGGCCGTAGATCCTACCGCGTACGCCGCAGATCCTACCGCGCATGCGGTAAATCCTACCGCTTGGCATGACGCACCTCCTTTCGCCGGAAACCCGGCAGAAGAGGAGATTTTTCGCCGACCTGTTCTGCCGTTCACCGGCATTCCACGGCATCCGTTGCGAAGCGCGGCGCTTCGGCGGCGCCATAGGTGAAGTATAGCGCGAAATCCGATTGGGCGCCATCTTTGCACGATGGCGGGACGTAATCACCAAAGCGCGCTTGCGACGAGACCAGCCATCCGGCTGCCGCCACCTTCCCCCTTGCGGGCGAAGGGGATATGCCGCACCGGCTTCCTCCATCTCGACGTTGCACTGGGCACGTCCCCTCGCCCCGCTTTTACGGGGAGAGGGTTAGGAGAGGGACAATCTCTCAGACAGGCTCGATGCAGCGATGGGCATTCTACCGCGTGGCACGCGCCACCCAGGAAGGAATCAATTCACTTGCAAGCTTGCGCGGCTTCTGGCCCTTGGCGAAGTCGGCAACAGGCATCCCGCTTCTGGCAGCGGCGAGCGCCAGGTTCTTCGGCATCAACAAGCCAAGCTCCAGCGGCGGTCGACCGCGGGCAACACGCTGGAAGAACGGGCGTCGATAGCCGCGCGAGGCGGCAAAGCGCGCTGGTGTCTTATTCAGCGCCACATATTCGGCGATCTCATCGATCCAGCCGGCCTGCGGCCTGGCGCCCGGCTCGATAAAGAGCAGCCATTCGCCTCGGGCGGAGCGCACGATGTCCTTGATATCCCATTGTGAATGGAACCGGCAGCCGGCGGCGTCGGCGACCCGCGAGGTGCCGTCTCGCGAGCCGTGATCGAGCACGATCACATCGCTGACGAGCCCTTCCACCGCGCCTGCCACCAATACCGATAAGGTCTGCGCCAGTTCGGATTCCTGATCCTGGCATTCGAGAACAACCGTCAACATCGACTATTCATAATGCGCCGCACAATTTTTTGCCAGCACCGTTTTGCGTATTTTGTTCTTGCATTGTTCTCGTTTTATCGATAGGAATTTAATCATCACAAACGGGCGGAGACAACGGCTTTCCGCTGCGGGAGAATCCGATGAGAGAGCAGTCCCTGGCAGGGCAGGCCGCATTCGCGCCTGCCAATACGGCAGATATTGCCGATGCGATGATCGTGTCCTCCGGTCTTCGGGTCGAGGTTGACCGGCGGCGCGGGCGTGGAGCGGGACTGAACCCAACAGGCCGGTTCGAAGCGCTGCAGCGGGAGACCTTCGACGACGGTTGGCAGACGCTGGAAGAACTGCCACCGTTCAAGACCGTGGTTCAGATCGAAAAGCCGCGCACCGCGATTACACGCAATGAATCGCCGGACCTTTCCTTCGACCGCTCGATCAATCCCTATCGCGGCTGCGAGCACGGCTGCATCTATTGTTTCGCCCGCCCGACGCACGCCTATATGGGGCTTTCGGCGGGGCTCGATTTCGAGACGAAGCTCTTCGCCAAGCCCGATGCGGCGAAGCTCTTGGAGCGGGAGCTCGCCAAGCCGGGGTACAAGGTGAGGGTGATCGCGATCGGCACCAATACCGACCCCTATCAACCGATCGAGAAGGAATGGCGCATTATGCGCGGCATCCTCGAGGTGCTGAACAAGGCGAACCATCCGGTGTCGATCGTCACCAAGTCGGCGATGATCCTGCGCGATCTCGACATTCTGCAGGAGATGGCCGGCAAGAACCTGGTGCGCGTCGGCATCTCGGTCACCACGCTCGACCGCAAGCTTGCCCGGGCGATGGAACCGCGCGCCGCCACGCCGCCGCGACGGCTGGAGACCATTCATGCGCTGTCTGAGGCAGGGATTCAGACTGCCGTCATGGCCGCTCCGCTGATCCCGGCGCTGAACGACCACGAATTGGAGCGCATTCTGGAATCGGCGAAGGCTGCCGGCGCGACCGAGGCGAGTTATGTCATCCTCAGGCTGCCGCTTGAAGTCAGCCCGCTCTTTCGCGACTGGTTGCTGCAGCACTATCCCGATCGTTACCGGCACGTGATGTCGCTGGTGCGCTCGATGCGCGGCGGCAAGGATTACGACGCCGAATTCGGCAAGCGCATGAAGGGCGCCGGTCCCTATGCCTGGCAGATCGCCCGGCGCTTCGAAATGGCGGCGAGACGCTTCGAGCTGACACGCCGCAGCGTGCCGTTGCGCGACGATCTGTTCGTGCCACCGGATGGCAGCGGCGTACAGCTGTCTCTGCTCTGATTTTTTAAGCTTGCGCATCGGCTGCTCAGAAAATCCGCCCTGTTTTCGAGCCCCGAGCGCAATTTCCGCGGATGGCCCTGACCGCCTCCATCCGCCGGACCGTCCCCGGCCGCCGCCCTGATCCGGGGACTTGCGGGAAATCGGGTTGGCGTGCGAGGTTCAGCCGCATGAAACGTCGCACGCCACCCGATTCTCCCCTGCTTTTCGACACGGTCCCTCTCGTGCCGGATTTCAAGCTTGAGCTCAAAGCCCGCAAGGCCGGCCACTGGCCGGTCGCCGGCGCCGACGAGGCAGGCCGCGGGCCGCTGGCGGGGCCCGTGGTGGCCGCTGCGGTCATCCTCGATCCGAAGCGCATCCCTGAAGGCCTCAACGATTCCAAGCAGCTCTCGGCGCAGCGGCGCGAAGAACTCTTCGTGCAGATCCTGGCGACCGCGACGGTTTCCATCGCCTCCTCCAGCTCGACCCGGATCGACGAAACGGACATACGCAAGGCAAGCCTGGATGCGATGCGCCGCGCCATCTGCAGCCTCGCCATTCCCGCAAGCTACGTCCTGACAGATGGGCTTGATGTGCCGCCCGGCCTCGATTGCCCAGGACAGGCCGTGGTCAAGGGTGACGCCCGCTCGGTTTCTATCGCCGCCGCCTCTATCGTCGCCAAGGTGACGCGCGATCGGATGATGGCGCGGGCGCATCATGTATTTCCCGATTACGGTTTTGCGGCCCACGCCGGCTACGGCACGGCGCAGCACCGCGCCGGCATTGAACAGCACGGCCCCTGCTCCCTGCACCGGATGAGCTTTCGGCCACTGCGGAAGGACGGCGACGAGCCTGAGATGGACGAACTGCTTTCGGAATAGTCGCCGAAAAAAGATCGGCATATTCCGCCTTTGGACTGGCGATCAGCCCCTCATCCGGCTGCCGCCACCTTCTCCCCGCATGCGGGAGAAGGGGATATACCGCCCTCTCCGTTCCCCTTAGTCTAGCTCTCGCAGACACGTCCACTCGTAAGGCCATCCGAGAGCGAGCTGCAAAAGGACAGAGTGGAAGGGACAGAAAGGTTGCTGCATGTCCCCTTCTCCCTGCAAGCGGGAAGGTGGCGGCAGCCCGATGAGGGGCGGACGCCGGAGCAGGGACGCTGCGCTGCCTCCGCACGAGGCCAAGCAAAGAACAGGCCTTATCACCAAAGAAAAAGGCCGGGACATGCCCGGCCTTTCCTTATTCCAGTCGATACTGCTCAGTTGAGCCGTGTCTTGACCTGTCCGACGGCGTTGCCGAAGAGCTCGGACTGGACCTTGCCGTCGGCCTTCTTGGCGAGCACCGTTTCTGCGGCCGCGATGGCAAGGTCGACGGCGGCGGAACGCACCGCCTTCATCGCATCGGCCTCGGCCTGCTTGATCTTCTGCTCCGAGAGCGCCGTGCGGTTGGCGACGAATTCTTCCGTCTTCTTCTTCGCCTCGGCGGTCAGCATCTCGGCTTCGCGCTCAGCGGCGGCAACGATATGGGCCGCTTCCGCTTCCGCTTCCTTGCGCTTGCGCTGGTATTCAGCGAGCAGATGCTGGGCTTCCTCGCGCAGGCGCTTGGCTTCGGCCAATTCATTGCGGATCTGGTCGGCGCGGTCGTCAAGCGAGCGTGCCATCATGCCCGGAACCTTCAGATAGACGACCAGCGCCAGAAAGAGGACGAGGCCGACAAAGGCGAAGAAAGTCGCGTCGAAATGAAATTCCATCGATCAAGCCTCCTTCTTGGCGGCCGCGACGGCGGCGGCGACATCTGCCTGCGCAGCGCTGCTGCCGATCAGCTGTTCGACGACGGCGGCTGCCGTTTCCTCGGCAATGGTGCCGACGTCGGCGAAGGCCTTGGCCTTGATGTCGGCGATCCGGGCTTCCGCAGCCTTGATCTTTTCCGACAGGCTGGCCTCGACGGTGCGGCGATCCTCTTCGGCCTTGACCTTGGCGGCGTCGCGGGCGGCGGAACCGATCGCGTGGGATTTGGCGCGGGCAGCGGCCAGTTCGCCTTCATAGGTCTCGACGGCGGCATCGGCTTCCGCCTTCAGGCGGCCTGCTTCTTCCAGGTCCTGGGAGATGCGCGTGTGGCGCTGGTCGAGGATGGCCCCGATGCGCGGCGCAATGACCTTTTGCATAAGGAGGTAGAAGACGCCGAACGTAATCACCAGCCAGAGCAGCTGGGAGGCGTAGGTCGTCGAATCGAAAGGCGGGAACGGGCCGCGGGCGTGTTCGCCTTCGGCAACACCGGTCTCGGTATGGACCTCGCCTGCGGCCGGAGCGGCATGCGCATCCGTGCCGGTCGCTGCCGCCGGTGCTTCTTCAGCGTAAGCCGGGGTCACAAAAAACATGCTCACCTCCAGGTGGACTGCAAATGCAAAGGATCACGGCTTGCGGTCGCAGGCCGTGATCCATCTATTCGCCGATATCAGACAGCGAAGAGGAGGAGGAGAGCGACGAGCAGCGAGAAGATGCCCAGAGCTTCCGTAACGGCGAAGCCGAATACCAGACGGCCGAACTGGCTGTCAGCGGCAGACGGATTGCGCAGAGCGCCGGAGAGGTAGCTGCCGAAGATATTGCCGAGGCCGAGAGCCGTACCGGCCATACCAAAGCAAGCCAGGCCTGCACCGATGAACTTTGCTGCTTCCGCTTCCATGTTGAACTCCTTTGAAATGGTTGTTGCGGCGAATGACTGACGCCCTGGAGACGTCGTTGTCGTTATCCTTAGTGCCCGCCCGGATGGATTGCGTCGTTGAGGTACATGCAAGTCAGCACCGCGAAGACGTAAGCCTGAAGGAAGGCGACGAGGAACTCGAGACCGGTCAGGGCGACGGTCATGATGAGAGGAAGAACGGCGCCGCCGACACCGACCGCACCGAGGGTTCCAAGCGAGGCGACGAAGCCTGCGAACACCTTCAGCGTGATGTGACCGGCGAGCATGTTGGCGAAAAGACGAACGGAGAGCGAAATCGGACGGGACAGGAAGGAAATGATTTCGATCGAGACGACCAGCGGCAGCAATATGCCGGGCACGCCCGAGGGCACGAAGACATTCAGGAAGTGGAAGCCGTGCTTATAGAAACCGTAAGCGAGCACCGTACCGATGACGAGAATCGCCAGCGCGAAGGTGACGATGATCTGGCTGGTGATCGTGAAGAAATAGGGGAACATGCCGAGCAGGTTCGCCGTCAGCACGAACATGAAGAGCGAAAAGACCAGCGGGAAGAACTTCATCCCCTGCTTGCCCGCGCCCTCCTTCAGCATGTTGGCGATGAATTCATAGGACATTTCCGCGACCGACTGCGAACGGCCGGGCACGATGGCGCGGTTCGAGGTCGAGAAATAAAGGAAGCCTGCGGCAACGGCTGCCGAAGCGACCATGAAGAGCGATGCGTTGGTGAACGAAAAATCAATTCCGCCGATTTCGATCGGCACAATCTTCTGGATCAGGAACTGATGAGTCGGATCGTTAGACACCGCTTGTTCTCTCTCTTTGGCCCGCAGGACGCGGGGTCATTGCACTGGACCGGGACCGGCCCCCTATTTCTTGTCGTCCTTGTCCAGAGGGTGGGCCACCACCCCCGCAGAACGCAGCACGTTCAGAACGCCGGCACAGAATCCGAGAAGCAGAAGAACAATCAACCCCCAAGGCGCCGTGCCAACAAAACGGTCGAGAAGATAGCCAAGGACGGCGCCGACGACGATCGCGGAAATGAACTCGCTGGAAAGCTTCATCGCCTGGGCATAACCTTTGCGGCTTTCCTCGGCGCGGGCTTCGCTTGCCTCTTCCACTTTCGCCTCTACGCGCTTGGTCGCGAGTTCCGCTTCCAGCTGCGCACGGCGCTTCTCAAGACTTTCCTCGCGGTCGTCCGCCATGGATCTCTCCTCGCCTGCCCGTCGCCCGCACTCCCGCTACCCCGGTCATTCGGACCCCGGACGCGAAGGTTGAGAACCTTCCGGCCCGTTCTGAAGTCGCGCGCAACATAGTTTTAGGGCTTGGTATAGTCAAGGCGTAGACGGCTTCTGTCCAGCCAGAAAATAAATTTGTGAAATCAAAGGGATAAGTCGATTTCCGGCCGAGCGCGCAAATTCGACGGAAAGAATCCGCTTTTGGGGGCGGAAAATCGGCATCGCCCAACGCCTTCTCTCAGCTCCAGCCGCCGCCATAGGTGCGATAGAAGACGTGAAGACCGATGCGCCCGACCTTTTCCATGGTCTTTGCCCATTTCGGGCGGACGTAAACGGCATGGTAGTGCGTCGCCGAACCCACCTGCGGCAGCCAGATCCTGCCTGATGTCACCGCCATGGCCACATCGCGGGCGACCCGCCAGTGATATTGCGAATTCACCCGGTCCTTGATGGCGTCGCAGGCGAAGGAAAACTGGCAGCGGTTGCGCCAATCCTCGTTCTGGTAGACGACGCCGCAGATGCTCTTGGGATAGGCGGGGTTGCGAACGCGGTTGAGTATGACCTGGGCGACGGCCGCCTGGCCCTTCACCGACTCCCCGCGCGCCTCGAAATATATGCCTGAGGCAAGGCATTGCTGCTCGCGGGCGGAAAAGACGCTCGGCGGCAGCACGCTTGCGGCCCAGGCGTGGTCGCCCGGACCGATCTGGGGGACGAAGCGGCCGCTTTCCGGTTCGGTCAGGATCGAATCGAACGGCGAGTGGCGGGCATAATCCGGTGCCGCCGGCGCATAGGCGGTGGCAAGCACGTCGGCCTTGTTGCTGGTGACGAGGCTTGCGAGCATCGCCGGCACGCCGACCTCCGGCCTCACCGGCTGTTTCCTATAGAAAGAGGTGGCGATCTCGATTTCCCTACCCTGGATCTTCGGCTTGACGAAAGCCGACCTGTCCTTGAGATCGAAATTCGGAGTGAACAGCATCTTGGTGCGCTCAAGAATGGAGCCGGCGGAAAAGTCTTTCGGCGGCTGCATCTTCTCGATGGCGACGACGCGGCCCTTCTTCGTGCCGCGAATGACCCGGTCCTCGTCCGGCGTGTCCTCGTGCCCCTTGTCCTTGGCCGTAAAAGCCACCTTGCGGCCGTCGGGCAGCACCATGCCGGCGCCTGAGGCGATCGAGCCGGTCGCTGCCGGATCGGCGAAGGCGAGCTCGGCCTGATGGATGGAGCCGGCCGGCGAATTGGTCAGCACCATGCGCCAGCTCTCCCCCTCACGGTCGAGACCGGCAAGCATGGTGGCGAGATCGGCGTGGGAGGCAACGCTCGGGAAGATCAGCCAGCCGGCAAGTCCGAAGATGACGGGCGACACCCAGTTCTCGGGAAGAAGACGCAGCTTGCTACGGGAAGGGCTCTTTCGACGCAACACGAACTCCGGGCATGGAACGCGGGAACATGCTATCGAAAATCTCTCATTAACCTTGATGTCTGGTTAACGAGGCGTGCCGGAAAGTAGCAGTGTGAGTTTTTGGATGTTCTAATATGGCTGATAACTTCGTCCACCAGGAGCCGCTGCGCTCGTGGTGGCGCTATGCCTGTTGACCTGAACCTGCGGGGCGAGTTCGACGGCAACGAATCCCCAATCTCCGTCGTCCTCGGCCTTGAGCCGCGGACCCATGCCTCAGCTGCTGGTGGGTGCGGTGTGGATGCTCGGCTCAAGGCAGCTCAAGGCCGAGCATGACGGACCTTAGGTGGCGGAAGGGCAAATCCAAAGCGCGGGCGCTGACGTCAGCAATCACTTCCCATCCATCAAATAATAACGTGCGAGCCCAGCTCCACCACCCGGTTGGCCGGCAGGCGGAAATAGTCCGAGGGGTTGGCGGCGGCGTTGGCCAGCGCGATGTAGAGCCGGTCCTGCCAGTAGGGCATGCCCGACTTGGCATCCGGCACCAGCTTGCGACGGCCGAGATAGAAGGAGGTCGACATGATGTCGAACTTCAGTCCGGTCTTGCGCAGCGTCGCGAGCGCCTGCGAGACGTTCTGCGATTCCATGAAGCCGAACAGCAGTTCGACACGGGAGAAACGCGGGGAAATCTGCTCGACCTTGTAGCGGTCCTGGCTCGCCACCCGCGGCTTATTGACGGTGCGGATCGTCAGGATGACGTTGCGGTCGTGAAGCACGTGGTTGTGCTTGAGATTGTGCAGCAGGGCGGCGGGGGCCGATTCCGGATCGCTGGTCAGGAAGATCGCCGTGCCCGGAACCTGGGCCGGCGAATGCTCGCTCTTGCGCTCGATGGAACTGACGAAGGAAGCGAGCGGAATATCGGTGTGCCGGGTCTTCTCCATCAGGATCGCGGTGCCGCGGCGCCAGGTCCACATGACGACGGTAAAGGCGGTGGCGATCAGGATCGGGATATAGCCGCCATCGTGGATCTTCAGAAGGTTGGCGCCGAGGAAGATCATTTCCAGCACGACGAGTGGCGCGAGCGCGATCACGGCGACCGGCAGCGACCAGTTCCAGCGTGCGCGGACGAATTCGAAGGCCATGATCGAGGTGACGACCATGGCGCCGGTGACTGAGATGCCGTAGGCGGTCGCCAATGCGTCCGAGGTCTTGAAGCTCAGCACCAGGAAGATGACGCCGAAGAACAGCACGGCGTTGACCGACGGCACGAAGATCTGTCCCGTGTTGGTTTCTGAGGTGAAAAGGATTTCCATGCGCGGCAGGAAGCCGAGGTTGATGCCCTGGCGCACCAGCGAAAAGGCGCCCGTTATGACGGCCTGGCTGGCGATGATCGTCGCCGCCGTCGCCAGGATGACGACCGGCAGCAACGCCCATTGCGGATACATCAGATAGAAGGGGTCGGACATCGTCATCGGATTGCCGAGGACGAGCGCACCCTGCCCGAGATAATTCAGCGTCAGCGCCGGAAACACCAGCAGGAACCAGGCCCATTGAATCGGGCGGCGGCCGAAATGGCCGAGGTCGGCATAAAGCGCCTCGGCACCCGTTACGGTCAGGAAGACGGCACCGAGCACGACGACGCCGTAAAAGCCCTCATGCAGCAGGAAGCTGACAGCATAATAGGGGTTGAAGGCGGCGAGGATGCCGAAATCGTCCGAGATATGGGAGATGCCGGCGGCGGCCATGACGAGGAACCAGAGAGCAGTGATCGGCCCGAAGAACTTGGCGACGGCGCCGGTGCCGCGCGATTGCACGACGAAGAGCAGCGCCAGGATCACCACCGAGATCGGCACGATATATTCCGCCAGGCTGGGCGTGACGAGTTTCAGACCTTCGACCGCCGACAGCACCGAAAGTGCCGGCGTGATCATCGCATCGCCGAGGAACAGGGCAGCGCCCATCAGTCCGAGCAGCATCAGCAGTGCGGTATGGCCGTTGGCGGTCTTCATCAGAAGGGCGAGCAGCGACAGCGTGCCGCCCTCACCGTCGTTGTCGGCGCGCAGCAGGAAGAGGACGTATTTGATGGTGACGATAATGGTCAGCGCCCAGATCATCAGGGAAATAAGACTGATGATCTCGAAACGGGTGACGCCGTCATGGGCGACGGGCTTCAGCGCTTCGCGGAATGCGTAGAGCGGGCTCGTGCCGATATCGCCGTAGACGACACCAACGGAACCGAGCGCGAGATAGAACAGCTTGCGCGGCGTCATGTGGCGTTCGTGCGGATCGCTCTCTTCGGACATGAAATTTCAACAGGCTCTTCAGAGCCAGCCTTTCCAGCGAAAAAAGAAAAAGGGGATGACGGCTGATATTACCATCAAGGCCAGCGAATAGGGATAACCCGCCGCCCAGGCCAGTTCCGGCATGACCTGAAAATTCATGCCATAGATGGAAGCGACCAATGTCGGCGGCAGGAACACGACGGAGGCGATCGAGAAAATCTTGATGATCGAGTTCTGTTCGATGTTGATGAGGCCGAGTGAGGCGTCGAGCAGGAAGGTGATGTTGCCGGCGACAAAGGAGGCATGCTCCGACAGCGATTGAATATCGCGCGAGACGGTGCGGCAGAGCTCCTTCGCCTCGCGGTCCTGCTGGATCGCCGGGACCGTGTAAAAGAACGTCAGAAGCCGGGAAAGCGAGCCGAGACTGTCGCGCAGCTTGCTGATCATGCGGTGATGACCGGCGATATCGCGCAATTTCTGCTCGAGGTAGTTCGAAGGCTTGCGGACCTTATTCGCCCTGCCGAAGACATGCGTCGACAAGATGTCGATGCGCGAGACGGAGGTTTCGAGGATTTCGGCGGTCCGGTCGACGATCGTCTCCAGCAGCTTGGCGAGAAGGGCCGCGCCGCTGCGCCAGTTTTCCGGCAGCCGGTGAAGGGCGGCGATGAACAGCGCAAAGGATTTCGGTTGGGCGTAGCGGATGGTGACCAGGCGGTTTCCGGCCAGGATGAAAGCGACATCGGTCAGCGTCGGCGCGTCGGTGTCCGCCTTCCAGACGAGCGAAGCGGTCATGAAGACGGCGTCGTTTTCGATATAAAGGCGAGCCGACGGTTCGATGTCCTTGAGATCGTCGCGAGTCGGGACCTCGATGCCGAGAACCTTCTCGACATAAAGCTCCTCCTCGCGGCTCGGCTCGAGCATATCGATCCAGACGACATCCTCGGGAAAGGATGCCGGCTGCGAGAGATCGCGGATCTCGACCGATTTGCAATTGGAACGGTAAGCGGTGATCACCGGCAGCGTCTCCGATGCTCACGACACTTCGCGGTCATCATCTTCATTGCAAGCCTTTCCATCCGTCCGCCATCGCGGCAATGCGAGGGTGGCTCGTTCCAGGCCCAAACGGAAGCGGATCAAGAAAGTTCATACAACTCCGGCTGCATCCGGCCTCGAAAGCCAGCATGCGCATTGTGCTCCACCGCATCGCAGTTACCAATCCCTTCGACCTTGCAGGCGGTCCGGGACCTTCGAAACGAAGACGGCCGTCATTGAGCATCTGCAGCAATGCCATCATGGCGCCGCGGCATATGAAGCAAAGCCGTGAAATAATCAAGACATCTTCCGTGAAGCGCGGCTTTTCACCACATTTCCCGCACAATTCGAGGTGGTCGCAACGGTGATTCGGCGCTTCAGCGCTTTGCTGTCATGCGCTCCGGCCCGGAAGTCCTGCCCATAAACAGAGACGTCATTCAAAGACGATCGCCGGCGCCGCGCGCTGGGGCTGGCCGCCGAGCTGCTGCCACACCTTGGCAGCGATGCCGCGATAGATGCCGGCGACGACGCCGTTCGGATCGGAGGCGACGAGCGGCGTGCCGGCATCGGACGTTTCGCGGATGTTCATCGTCAGCGGCACTTCGCCGAGGAAGGGCACGCCGATGCGCTCGGCCTCCTTGCGGGCGCCGCCATGACCGAAAATGTCGTAGCGGGTGCCGGTGTCGGGCGCTATGAAATAGCTCATGTTTTCGACGATGCCGAGAACCGGCACCTCGACCTTGCGGAACATGTTGAGGCCCTTGCGGGCATCGATCAGGGCGAGATCCTGCGGCGTGGAAACGATGACGGCGCCGGCAAGCGGCACCTGCTGGGCCATCGTCAATTGCGCATCGCCGGTGCCGGGCGGCATGTCGACGACGAGAACGTCGAGCTCGCCCCATGCCACTTCGCGCAGCATCTGCATCAGGGCAGACTGGACCATCGGTCCGCGCCAGATCATCGCCGTCTCCTCGTCGACGAGGAAACCCATCGACATGACCTTGAGGCCGTAATTCTCCATCGGATTGATGATACGGCCATCGATCTGCGTCGGGCGGCCGGAGATCTTCAAGAGCCGCGGCATTGACGGGCCGTAAATATCGGCATCGAGAATGCCGACCCGGAGACCGTTGGCGAGCAGGCCGAGCGCCAGGTTGACGGCGGTGGTGGACTTGCCGACACCGCCCTTGCCGGAGGCGACGGCAATGATGGCGCCGATACCGGGGACACCGATCTTGCCGGCGCGGGGCGGCTGTTGCTGCGGCGCATGCGCGTGGCTCCCATGATCATGACCGGCATGACCGTGGGGCGGGTTCGGGGCCGGGCGGGCAGCGGGCGCCGCGGCGGCCGCCTTCTTGTCCGCCGTCAGCGTGACGAGCGCACCCTTGACACCCGGCATCTCCTTGATGACGCGCTCGGCGGCGAGCCGCATCGGCTCCAGCTCCTTGGCGCGTTCGGCCGGAACGGTGATGGAAAAATAGACCTTGCCGTCGGAGATGAAGACATCGGAGACCATGCCGAGCGAGACGATGTCGTGTTCGAGATCCGGTCCGCGCACGGTCTTCAGCGTTTCGAGAACCTGTTCCTTGGTGACGTCGGTCATTCCACCCTCATTGCTTTTTCTCGCAGACTACGGCGCCACGCGTCTTTCGAGGCGCGCACATGATTTTAGCCTCGGCCGATTCCGACCAAGGGATGAAATCATGCGGTAGAGATAGTGGAGCCGCACGTCTTCGCCAAACAAAATCATCGGGAGGAAAATCAATTTGCCGGCTGCGAAAACGCCGGCGGGGATCCCGCGAATCCGCTGCGGCCATCAAGTCCGCCGGGCTTCTCGCCCTGATGGCCGCAACGGTCTCTCTCCCCAAGAACCGGCGCAATGCGGGGCGAATTAGCGCAAGCCGAAAAAAAGGCCAGTGAAAAGTGACCGGGAAGGGGAAATCGTAAACAGCTCCGCAAGAAGCGGTGCCAAAAGGCAACAACCGCCACCGACGCCGAAGGCCGGGAGAGAAGCGGCGTCGGCGTCGGGCAGCGGTGTGTCGGCCGCGCCATTTCCTGGCGCTGGTCATCAAAGTCCCCTCTGGACCTCTGGCAAAGGAGATGCAGAAAGCGTGCCAGATGAAAAAATCGGGAAAAGCGCCGAGAAGCGCCGCGGCAACATCCCGGTTCTGCCTAAGCGCTGAGCGGACGGCCACGGCGCGCCGCCATCTTTGCGACTTATTTGATCAGGCCGATCCGCAGTGCCTTGGCGACCGCCTGGGTGCGGTTGACCGTGTCGAGCTTCTTGGTGGCGCGGTTGAGGTAATGATTGACCGTATGCTCCGACAGCGTGAGGATTTCGGCAATCTCGGCGCTGGTCTTACCGGCCGCCGTCCAGTTGAGGCAGTCGATCTCTCGGTCGGTTAGCGAATCCGTCATGCGCGTATCGAGGTTGCGGATTTCGGCAAGCCTGTCAAAGACATGGATGGCGATATAACAAAGCTCGCGCATTTCGGCGGCGCTGAAGGGTTCGCGGTCGCCGGAGAAGGAGACGGCACCGCGCAGGCCGGAGGCCTCGTGGGTTGGGAAATAGGCGCCGCGTATCATCCTGAAACGCTCGAACAACCCCGTGACCAGGACGGACTTGCCGTCGTCCCGCGCCCAGGCCTCCCGCGACATGTCGTAAAAGAAAGGCCGCGTCGATGTTCTAAGCCGCCTTAAAACCGGGCTGTTCACCATCAGCGCTTCCTGGTCGTAGAGCGCCAGAAGCTCGGCCGGCCAACTGGTGATGACGGTGTTGGCCTGCAGGTCGAGAGAGGTGATCGGCGGCAAGTTGAGAACCATGAAGACGCGACTGCGATAGGCTTCCGTGACGCGTTTCAAGAAACGGAAAATATCGAACTGCGTCTTCAGGCCGGCGATTTCGTTGATATAATCGTCTTCTTCAGTGGATGCCTGTGACAAGGGTGCCATCACATTTCTTCATCTTCGACACAGCAGTCGGGAAATCCCACGCGAATTCTGCCGCCGCAGTTGGTTGGACTGTATCAGGAAATTACGATCTCTGGTTGGACAAAAATGGGCTCGGCACTCGGCGTTCCGCGTATGGCCCATGATTGAGTGCAATTTTTCGCGCAACAGTTGTCCCGATTCGCTTGAAAGCTCATATCGCGCTCGTCATAAGCATGCTCCGCAGATCACGTCCAGCAATGGTACGGCAGATGACTGTCCCGTCAGCGGCGCGGGCCGAGACGGACACGCATGCCTTCCATGATCTTTCCCGCCGCCAGCTTAACGGGAACGGCCCATTGGTGCAGAAGTTCCATCGACAAGCGATAGGCCGGCCCGGTAATCGAAATGCCGCCGATAAAGGTTCGATCCTCCGACCAGACGGGTGCGGCGACGCAGCGGATGCCGGCCTCGTGCTCCTCGCAGTCGAAAGCATAACCCTGATTGGCGATCTCGCGGATTTCGGCGGCTAGCGTTTCAGCCGAGACATGGGTCGCGGCAGTAAACCGGGTGAAGCTCAGGCTGGCGAGGACGTCGGCCAGACTTTCTGTCGGCAGCAGCGACAGGGCGGCCTTGCCGACGCCGGTGCAGTAGCATGGTGATGCGTTGCCGATCTGCGAATACATGCGCACCGGCTGGCGGCCTTCGACCTTGTCGAGATAGATGATCGACTGTCCCCTGAGAACGCCGAGATGCACCGTCTCGCCGGTCGCCTGCTGGAGTTCGGCCAAATGCGGTTCGGCAATCAGACGAAATTCGTTGCGCGCCCAGCTGCGCGCGGCAAAATCGAGCAGGCGCAGGCCCGGCGCATACCGGCCGTCGCCATCGAGCTCCAGCAGCCCCTCCTCCACCAAGTGGCTGAGCTGGCGATGCAGCGTGCCGCGCGGCTGGCCGGCGAGCGTCAGGATATCGGTGAAGCGTAGGGGCGTATCCGCATGGGTGACGAGATCGAGGAGAACCATCAATTTGCCGAGGGTGCCGGTCTCGCGGGCCTGGGCCATGCCGTCGCCTGAAGTCATTGTCTATGTGCCATCGAATCGATCCGCGCCGGCGAGCGTGCGCCCTTGACAGGAAGACCAGCATAATCCGATAATTCCACATAGTCAAATTAAGTTCCGAATAATGGAACATCTGGGAGGGAGGAAAACGGTGAGCGCAGTGGCAGCACAATTTCCCGAGTTCAAAGATCGCGCCGTGCTCGTGACCGGCGGCGGATCGGGCATCGGTGCCGCGATCGTCGAAGGTTTCGCACGCCAGGGCGCCAAGGTCTCCTTCATCGACATTGCCGAGACGGCCGGCAGCGAACTCGCGGAAAGACTGTCGCGGGAAACGGTGCATCCGGTGCTCTTCCACCATGCCGACCTGCGCGACATCGAGGCGATCCGGCGCACGGTCGATGTCGTCGTTCAGACATCCGGGCCGATCCGCGTGCTTGTCAACAATGCAGCGTGGGATGACCGCCACGAATTCGACGCGGTGACCGAGGCCTATTGGGACAACAATCAGGCGGTCAATCTGCGGCATGTGTTCTTCACCTCGCAGGCGGTGGCGCCGTCGATGCGGGCAGCCGGCGGCGGCGCGATCGTCAATATGTCATCGATCGCCTTCAAGCTGAACATGGGCGGCTTTCCTTCCTATGCGGCGGCGAAGGCGGCGGTCGTCGGACTGACGAAGAGCATGGCCGGCCGGCTCGGGCCGGAAAATATCCGGGTGAACTGCATTCTGCCCGGCATGGTCGTCACCGAACGGCAGATGCAGCTGTGGCTCACCGAGGAAAGCATCGCCCGCTCGGTCGAGCAGCAATGCCTGAAATTCCCGCTCAAGGCGGATGCCATCGTCGGTCCCTGCCTGTTTCTTGCATCCGACTGCGCGGCTGCGATGACCGCTCAGTCCCTGATCGTCGATGGAGGCGTTTTGTAATGGCTAATCCCGCTTACGTCGCGGTGGACTGGGGCACCAGCAGTTTCCGGCTCTGGCTGATCGACAGGGACGGCGGCATCCTTGCCGAACGCCGCAGCGGTGAAGGCATGACGAGCGCGGCCAAGATCGGCTTTTCCACCGTGCTGTCAGGACATCTCGCCGCTGTCGAAGCGCCGGAAGGCCTGCCTGTCATCGTCTGCGGCATGGCCGGTGCAAGGCAGGGCTGGGTCGAAGCCGGCTATATCGACGTGCCGGCGCCGCTCGCCTCGATCCTCACCGCGGCGGTCCGCGTGCCGGGTGAAAGCCGTGACATCCGCATCCTGCCGGGCCTTGCCCAGCGGGATGTGGCGAGGCCCGATGTCATGCGCGGCGAGGAGACCCAGCTTCTCGGCTCGCTCGGCCGCGCGAACTCCGCGGCGCAGGCAGTCTGCATGCCCGGCACGCATTCGAAATGGGTGCATGTCGCGGACGGCAAGGTCGCCGGCTTTTCGACTTTCATGACCGGCGAACTTTTCGACGTGATCAGCAAAAACACGATCCTGTCGCATGCCGTGGCAGGTGCCGAACAACAGCCGGCGGATGCGGCTGCCTTCGAAGCGGCCGTATCGGCGGCCTTTGCGCGTCCCGCACTTGCCTCCAATCTGCTGTTTGCCGCCCGTTCGGGCCAGCTGCTGCACGGGATCTCCGCCGCGGCCGCGCAGGCCCGGCTCTCCGGCACGCTGATCGGCCTCGAAATTGCCGGCGCGCTGCAGGATGCCGCCAACGGCACTGGCATCACCCTCGTCGCCTCCGGACGCCTGCAGGCGCTCTATGAGCAGGCCTTCAACACCCTCTCCCTTGCCTTCACCGCCATCGACGCCGACGCGGCCGTGCGCCGCGGCCTATCGGCAGCCGCCGAAGCCATCTGGCCGAATTGAGAAAGCTGACACGATGAACCGTATCCCCTTCCCCGACATGAAGCGCCCGCTGATCGCCATCCTGCGCGGCATCCGGCCCGACGAGACCGAGAGCATCGTCGGCGCCCTGATCGAAAACGGCCTGACGGCCATCGAGATTCCGCTCAATTCGCCGGAGCCGTTCAAATCCATCGAGATCGCCGCGAAGATGGCGCCGGCCGAGGTGCTGATCGGCGCCGGTACGGTGCTGACGGTCGAGGCTGTCGACAACCTGAATGCGGCCGGCGGCAAGCTGCTGGTGACCCCGAATGTCGAACCGGACGTGATCATCCGGGCGCGCGAATATGGTATGGTGACGATGCCGGGCGTCTTTACGCCGACGGAGGCCTTAGCGGCCGCACGCGCCGGCGCCACCGGTCTCAAATTCTTCCCGGCGAGCGTGCTTGGCCCTTCCGGCATCACGGCGATCCGCGCGATCCTGCCGCCGGAACTGACGATTGCCGCCGTCGGCGGCGTGTCGGACAAGAATTTCGCCGATTACACCAGGGCCGGCATCTCAGCCTTCGGCCTCGGCACCAGCCTCTACAAGCCCGGAATGACTGCGGCAGAGGTTGCCGAGCGCGCCAAGGCGACCATTTACGCCTATGATGCAGCCATGGGAGCGTGAACGTATGACCGACATTTACGAGTTCGAAGGCAAGACCCTTTGCAACACCAATTCCGTTCTCGGCGAAGGTCCGACCTATGATCCGGACAGCGATACCGTCTGGTGGTTCAACATCCTCGGCAAAGAGCTGCACGAGCTCAGACTCGCAACAGGGGAGAAAAAGGTCCATCCGCTGCCCGTGATGGCAAGCGTGCTGGCCCGCATCGATGCCGGACGGCAGCTGATCGCGACGGAGGAAGGGCTTTTCGTGCGTGATGTGGCGAGCGGCAACCTCACCTTCTATGCGGCGCTGGAGAACGACAGGCCGGAAAACCGCTCGAACGATGGCCGCACCCATCCGTCGGGGGCGCTCTGGATCGGCACCATGAGCAAGCGAGCGGAAAACCAGGCCGGCGCCATCTACCATGTCGCCGGCGGCAAGGTGACAAAGATCTTCAACGGCATCAGCATTCCGAATTCGATCTGCTTTTCCCCGGATGGCACCATCGGCTACTACACGGATTCCCGAATCAACCGGCTGATGCGCGTCATGGTCGATCCGCAGACCGGCCTGCCCTCGGGCGAGCCGATCGTGCTCGTCGACAGCATGAACGAGCCCGGCGACATTGACGGTTCGGTGGTGGATGCCGATGGCTATATCTGGAATGCTCGCTGGGGCGCCGGCGTCGTCGATCGCTACAATCCCGATGGCTTGCGTATCTCGCGCTACAAGGTTCCCGCCGTCCAGCCCTCCTGCCCCGCCTTCATCGGCGCCAATGCCGACCGACTGGCGGTGACGACGGCCTGGGAAGGACTTGACGAGGACGCCCGTTCGGCCCAGCCGAGCGCCGGTGCGCTTCTGGAACTCGGCATCGAGGTCAAGGGGGTGTTCGATCCCGTCTATGTGCTCTGACAGCAGTTCGGCCAATGCAAGGCGCTCCCGAGTGGGCGTCTTTTTCGTTTCCGGGGCCGTTCGCTAATAAAAGTTCCGTGATAATCGAGAAATTTTCCGTGTTTTCAACCGGAACCAATCGGCGCACCACTCATTTTCCCTTCGAACCGGCGCGGCAAGGATGATGCATTGCCGGGTCAGCGATCACTCTAGGGAAATGAAAGTAGGTTCGAAATGACACGCAAACTTTTGACGACCGTTGCCGCTGGCGCGCTGTTTGCCACGGCTTTCGCACCGGCGGCATTTTCGCAGACGGCGCCGCAGCCTGCCGATCCCGCCGCGACCAATCAGGCAGCGCCGGCCGATCCGGCTGCCCCCAAGCCCGTCACCCCTGATGTCACTAAGCCCGCGGGCGACGCTGCACAGGCTCCGGCTGCAAAACCGAGCACGGATGTAGCTCAGGGTACCTATCTGACGGAGCAGGCTCCGGACCAGATCAGCGCTAACACTTATATCGGTCAGTCGGTCTACAACGCCAACAATGATAGCATCGGTAGCATCAACGACCTGATCATGAAGAAAGATGGCGGCATCGTTGCTGCGATCGTCGGCGTGGGCGGCTTCCTCGGCATCGGCGAAAAGGACGTCGCCGTTCCGATCGAAAAAATCACCATCGCCCAGAACACTCAGGACGGCAGTCTCAAGCTGACAACAACCGAAACCGCTGAATCGCTGAAGGCTGCGCCCGAGTTCAAGACATTGGCAATGCAGTCTGCAGAGAAGGCCCCGGCCGCAACCGGTACCGACACGACGGCAACCGGCTCGACCACGCCGAAATAAACCGCGCGCGCGGTAGTACAGCGTAGGCGATGGCGCTCCTAGGGGCGCCATTGCTTTTTGCATGTTTCACGCAGTTCACCACGCAAAACCGCTGCGCACGTCCGCTGGTATCGGCTTTTTGCTTCACGCAAGCCCGGACGCAAAACCGCTGCGCACTTTTGCTGGTATTGCTTATGCGCTGACGCGCTCGGCGGGCACCATATCGTAATAGTTCTCGTGCAGGAAGCGCAGCGTGGCGATGCCATCGGCCGGGCGGCCGAAATGGTAGCCCTGGCCCATGCCGCAGCCGAGCGTGCGCAGCTTCACGGCTTCGGCATAATCCTCGATGCCTTCGGCCACGACTTCCAGTTCCAGGCCTTCGCACATGGAAAGGATCGCCTTGATGATGTGTTCGGAGGCGCGGTCGGAATTGATGCGCGAGACGAAGGCGCGGTCGATCTTGATCTTGTCGAAGATGAAGTCGCGCAGACGACCGAGGCTCGACTGGCCCGTGCCGAAGTCGTCGAGCGAGATGCGAACGCCGGCTGCACGCAGATCGGCGATGATGCGGTGGGCGGTGTCGGCCGAACCCATCACCGCCGTCTCGGTGATTTCCAGTTCCAGGCGGTGCGGATCGAAGCCGACCCGGCCGAGGATCGACAGGATGCTGCCGCTCGTGCCGGGATCCATCAGCTGCGCCGAAGAGAGATTGAACGACAGAAAGAGTTCACGCGGCCAGGACAAGGCTGCTTCAGCAGCCTTGCGAAGCAGAGCCTCCGACAGCGCGTCGATGAAACCACGCTCTTCGGCGAGCGGCACGAAGACGCCGGGCGCCACGAAACCGAGATCGGGATCGTTCCAGCGGGCGAGCGCCTCGAAGCCGACGACCTGATTGTTGGCGAGCGAGACGATCGGCTGGAAGTGAACGTCGATGGCGTCGGAGATGATGGCGTTTCTGAGCGCCTGCTCCAGCTGTGTTGCGCGCTTCATCTCCTGGGCGATTTCCCGCGAATAGACGGTGATCTGGCCGCGACCGCGGCGCTTGGAGCGATAGAGGGCAGTGTCGGCGCTCTTTAGCAGTTCTTCGCAGTCCTCGCCGGCGAAGGGGTAGATGGCAAAGCCGAAGGAGGCGGAGAGGCGGACGTTGCGGTCGCCGAGATCATAGGGCGCCGACAACACCTCGCGGATCATCTGGCCGAACTTCTCGGCGCTCGCCCGTTCGAAAATCAACGGCAGCACGAAGGCGAATTCGTCGCCGTCGTGGCGGGTGACCAGCGCCCCGTCCGGAATGCAGGCCCTCAGCCGATGGGCGACCTGGCAGAGGATCTCATCGCCGGCCGAGGAGCCGAAGAGATCGTTGATCGGCTTAAAGCTGTCGAGATTGGCGATGCCGATGGTGAAAGGGGCCGGATCGCTGGCACGTTCGGCGGAGATCTGCAGGACCTTTTCGCGCATGCGATTGCGGTTTCCCAATCCGGTCAGCGGATCGGTATAGGCCATCGCTTGAAGCTCATTATGACTCACGGCCAAGGAAGCCGTTTCCGCCGATCTCATCATCCAAATCCGAGCTTTCCTCCGCAGCCGGGCAAAGAATGACCGGGATTTCTTAACAATTCGCTAGTAAATCAGTGGCGTCGGCAGCCTGATTCGCCCCAAAATTGGGGAGTTGACGACACGCGCCGCCGGATACCGGTATCATCCGCTCGCTCGGACCCGTGCAGCGTCTTCCATCAGGTATTTCTGGAATATCGCCTCGAGCATGTCGGGGCTGACGGGTTTCATGATGACGTCGTCCATTCCTGATTTGGCGCATTCGGCGCGATCGCGCTCGAAGGCCTGCGTGAGCACGCCGATGATCGGGGTGCGGGCTGCGCCGCCGGCTTCCTCCATCTGGCGGATGAGGCGCGCGGCCTCGAAGCCGTTGAAACCCGGCAGCGAAATGTCCATCAGCACCACCTGCGGCCTGTGCTCGGCCCAAAGGCGCACGACCTCGTCGCCGGTCGCGGCGATCATATGGCGATAGCCAAGGCCCTCGAGGATCTGTGAAAACACGATCTGGTTGATATCGTTGTCCTCGGCGACGAGAACCTGCAGGCCGACCATCTCGTCGGACGTGCTGATTTCCCAGTCCGCATCGGCGCCGGCACCGTTGTTGCGGCTGTTGCGATTGAAGTGGCGGGCGATCTGGAAGGTGAGCTCGTTGGCGATCTGGAAGCCGTCCATGACGAGCGCCGGGATGCCGTATTGCTCGGAAAGCTCGAGGCAGCGCATGCCCATCTGGTTGTCGATGATCAAGAGATCGAGCGAAATGCCGGAGGAGGTGGCGATTTCCAGGAATCGTTCCTCTTCATCCTCACCACGCACCGAGCAGGATTCGAAACCATATTTCGACAGCGTCCGCAGAGCGGCGGCCTCGGCGGCAAGGTCGGCGGTGACGACGAGGATCTTGCGGCCGGAGAAATTCTCCGGAACGATCGCCTCCATCGCCGCCGGCTCGCGGCGCTCCACAGCGCTCGGCACCGGCACATAAGCGCGGCGATAACTCTGATTGGCGGAGGCGGTGATCGCCGAGGCACGATCGAACTCCTCAAGATCGGCGCCGTCGCGCGGCAGGTCCTGCATGGTCGACACCAGGAAATAGCGGCCGGGCTTGCCGATGCGATGCTTGCGGCTGACGATGTCGCGCTCGATGCCGTCGCGGGAGATCTGCCGCTGGCGGGAGATCGACATCTCGCCGGTTTCCAGCACGTGACGATCGCTTTCTTCGAAGCGCTTGGCGATCTCAGGTGAGAAGAGATCGCCGCTCTTGCGCCCGAGCACCTCGTCGGCGCTCCTCTGATATTTCTCACAAAAGGCGAGGTTCACCGCAACATAGGTGAGGTTGCGATCCTTGACGAAAAGCGGGAACGGCAGGTTATCGAGAATGTCTTCGGTGAGTTGCACCCGCTCCAGGTCCGAGCGCCACTGCGCCTCGCGCTTCTTGTCCTCGGAGATATCGGAAACGACGGTGACGCCGTAACCGCTCGGCAGTCTGCGCTTGACGAAGCGGACCCAGCTGTCGGCGCCATGTCGCTCGACGGATTCGAAGCGCTCGCGCCAATGCGAAGCGATTTGCTGCGACAGCCAGTCCTCGCGGCTCAGCGAGCCGCTCTGCCTGATATCATATTGCTGGCGAACGCCGGTATCGTAGATCGCGCCCAGGAAATCGCGCAGCCGGATGCCCGGCTTCAGCATCTCGGGCGGCAAGGGGAAGAATTCGAGAATCTGGCGGCTTGCGAAGATCAGATGATCGTTCTTGTCGTAGATGATGAACGCTGCCGAAAGGCTGTCGCACACCGCATCGAAGAGCGCCGTCTGCAGATCGGCCCCGGCGAGCGTCGCGTCGGTCTCTGATGATGTGTCCGCCTTTTCGAAGCCGGCACTCATTCCATTTCGTCCCACATCTGTTCGATTTCGCGGCTTCTGGAGGTGTGTGATTAAAAATGCCATTTTTCTGTTAAAACCGGCTTAACACTACCGATCCCCGAATGCGGGGGAGCCGCGGATCACAGTTCCACCAAGCGATCGGAAACCCCTTCCCTCCCGCCCGCGAATCCTCGAAAATAGCTCATGGCCATCAGACAGCTTTCCGAAACGCTCATCAACCAGATCGCCGCCGGCGAAGTCATCGAACGGCCGGCGAGCGCTGCCAAGGAATTGATCGAGAACGCGCTGGATGCCGGAGCGACGCGCATCGAGATCGCCACGGCAGGCGGCGGCAAGGCGCTGCTGCGGGTCAGCGATAACGGCTGCGGCATGGACGCGGCCGATCTGGAACTGGCGATCAGGCGCCACTGCACCTCGAAGATCTCCGAAACGCTCGAGGATATTAGAACGCTCGGCTTCCGCGGCGAGGCACTGCCTTCGATCGGGTCCGTGGCGAGGCTCAGCATCGCAAGCCGCAAGCGCGACAGCGCCGGCGGCCACGAGATCGCCGTTGCCGGCGGCAAGGTCTTGCATCTGAGGCCGGCCGCCGCCAATCCCGGCACGATCGTCGAAGTCCGCGACCTGTTCTTCGCCACGCCGGCGCGGCTCAAATTCCTGAAGACGGAAAAGGCCGAGGCGGGTGCGATTACCGAGATCGTCAAACGCATGGCGATCGCTTTTCCCGCCGTGCGCTTCGTGCTGTCCGGCTCCGACCGTGCGACGCTCGAATTTCCGGCAACGGGCGACGATCATCTGGCGCGCATGGCGCAGGTGCTCGGCAAAGACTTCAGCGACAACGCCATTGCGCTCGACGCCGTGCGCGAGGAGATCACGCTGACCGGCTTTGCCGGCGTGCCGACCTTCAATCGCGGCAACTCCGCCCATCAATATGCCTTCGTCAACGGCCGCCCGGTGCAGGACAAGCTGATCCTGTCGGCGATCCGCGGCGCCTATGCCGAGACGATCCCGTCCGGGCGCTATCCGGTGGCGGTGCTGTCGATCGCTCTCGATCCGGCCCTCGTCGACGTCAACGTGCATCCGGCCAAATCCGACGTGCGGTTCCGCGACCCAGGCCTGGTGCGCGGCCTGATCGTCGGCGCCATTCGCGAGGCGCTCGCGCGCGACGGCAGCCGGGCGGCAACGACCGGCGCGAGCGATATGCTGCGCGCCTTCCGCCCCGGTTTCCAGCCCTTTGCCCAACGCTCGCAGGCGCCATGGTCGGCGGAGACCTCGCCCTCCCGCCCCTATCAGCCAGCAACGGGTTTCAGCGAACGATCCCAAGCCGCTTTCGACGCACTTTCGATGCCGACAGCGCGGGCCGAGACGCAGTCTTCGCCACAGCCTGCTGCGCCTGAACCGGCCGGGCGTTATCCGCTCGGCGCGGCGCGGGCCCAGATCCACGCC
The DNA here is from genome assembly GCF_002117485.1 of Rhizobium sp. NXC14. Lineage (NCBI taxonomy): Bacteria > Pseudomonadati > Pseudomonadota > Alphaproteobacteria > Hyphomicrobiales > Rhizobiaceae > Rhizobium > Rhizobium sp. NXC14. The sequence goes on along the minus strand of NZ_CP021030.1, from coordinate 901,983 downwards.
AATTATATTGTCGCCCAGACCGAGGACGGGCTCGTCATCGTCGACCAGCATGCGGCGCATGAGCGGCTGGTGTTCGAGGCGATGCGCAAGGCGCTGCATTCAAAGCGGCTGGCCTCGCAGGTGCTGCTGATCCCCGAGATCGTCGACATTCCGGAAGAGGATTGCGACCGGCTGATGCTGCATGCGGCAGAGTTTGCCGAACTCGGTCTGGCGATCGAGCGCTTCGGTCCCGGGGCGATCGCGGTGCGCGAAACGCCGGCCATGCTCGGCGAGGTCGACGTCCATGGCCTGATCCGCCAGCTCGCCGACGAGATTGCAGAATGGGATACGGCGTCGGGCCTGTCGGCCAAGCTCGAATATGTGGCGGCGACTATGGCCTGCCATGGATCGGTTCGCTCCGGCCGGCGGCTGCGGCCGGAGGAAATGAACGCGCTGCTGAGGGAAATGGAAGTGACGCCCGGCTCCGGCCAGTGCAATCACGGCCGGCCGACCTATATCGAATTGAAGCTCAGCGACATTGAGCGGCTTTTCGGCAGAAGCTGAAAAAGCTGGCAAAGCCGCCTTTGCGGGAGTAAGGCAGACGGATGACAAGTTGCAGGGAACGGAGCGCATGAATTTGTTCGAAGGGCACGGAAACCGCGAGGCGAAGATCCGTTATCTCGACGGCGATTTCCAGATTCTCTCGCCCGGCTCCTATGTCGTCTGTGCGATGACCGGAAAAAACATCCCGCTCGACGAACTGCGCTACTGGAGCGTCGCCCGCCAGGAGCCCTATGCCGACGTTATTTCTGCAATCGAAGCCGACAAACGTGCCGGCGTGCTGCCGAACCAGCGGCGTTAGCTCTTAACTTTCATTTCCCTTAAACGCCGCTCGCGACAGGCGACGATCGCCCGGTCGATGATCAGGCTCGGGGCGAGATGATCCTCGAAGACCATGTCGACTTCGATCACCCGGCATTTTTTCGCCAGTTGCTCCGCCTTGCCGTGATGGCCGGAGAGACGAACGAAATCCTTTGACGTGGTGACAATCAGGAGATCCTGGCGTTCGGCGGTCGTCAGGATGTCGTCGATCTCCTCCTCGGTCAGATGCTCGTGGTCGCCGAAGCTCTTGGCGAGGGCTATTTCGGCGCCGCGCGATTCGACGGTGCGGAAGAATTTGGCGGGATCGGCGATGCCAGCGAAGGCGAGCACCTTGATGCCGGCAAGCCGGTCGTCGCCGCGCACCTTCAGCGATGCGGTGAAATAGGGCTTTGCCGCGCGTGCCGCCATGCGGACGATCGCGTCGGCAGCATTGCCGCCGCCGACCTTCAGCAGCGCCGTCGCCGAACGCAGCTGCTGGCGGATCGGCGCACGCACCGGGCCGGCCGGCACGATATGGCCATTGCCAAGGCCGCGCGTCGCGTCGATGACGAGCAGCGCATAGTCGATCGCCAGCCGGGCGCTCTGAAAACCATCATCCATGATGATGAGATCGGCGCCTTCCGCCACCAGACGCCGAGCACCGTCGACGCGCCGGCGGGAAATCACCGTCAGCGCCTCCTGGGCGAGCAACAGCGGTTCATCGCCGACGGCGACCGCCCGGTGATGATGGGGATCGACCACGGTCGTCACGTCGAGCGAGCCGCCGTAACCTCTGCTGAGAAAGCCGGGTTTCAGGCCTTTCGCCTTGGCGGCGCGGGCGAGCGTCAACGCCGTCGGCGTCTTGCCGGCGCCGCCGACTGTGAAATTGCCGACGCAGATAACGGGAACGGAAACCGAGGCGCGGCGCGCATGGGCCATGCGATGGCCGGCGACACGGCCGTAGACAAAGGAAAGCGGCGCCAGCAGCCAGGCCCGCCAATCGGCTTTCCTCCACCAGAACGGCGGCGCTTCTGAAATCATTTTGCCGTCCGCTCCCCGCCGGCTAGAGAATTTCGTCTTCCCGGCCGGATTGAGAGATTAAAATCGATGAAAATGCAAGCCTTTACCGATCAGGCCGGCTGCAGATCAGGCAGCAGCGTCTCGAGGGCGGTGATATCGTCGAGCACATGATCGGCAGCCGCAGCAAGTGAATCGCGCGAGCCGGTTCCCGTCAACACGGCGATCCTCAGTCCCGCGCCGGCATTTAGGCCCATGTGCAGATCGTGATTGTTGTCGCCGACCATGGCGACCTCTTCAGGCAGAAGACCGGTCGCAGCGCAGAAGCCGAGCACCATGCCCGGCTCCGGCTTGACGCCGAAGCCGCTGTCGTAGCCGGCGATATAATCGACAAAGTGGGCGAAACCGAAGCGCTCCGCCGTCTGGCGGATGGAGCGCTCATTGTCGCTGGAGGCGACACCGAGCTTGAAACCACGCCGATGCAGCCTTGCGAAGAAGCCGGCAAGGTCAGTCACCGGCACGGAAAATTCAGCGGCGCCGGAAAAGAGGTCGTCGAGACGGATCGTCAATTCGTCGATGTCCACCATCGACCCGGCGGCAACGAGTCCCTCGGCGATCTGCCTTGTATTGCCGGCGGCGAGCAGGCTGTCGGGGACGATATGGCCGCTCACCGGATCCATGCCGCAGGCGGACAGCAGCCGGTCGGCCAAAAGCGGGTCGCCCTCAGCGGCGATGCGGGCAAGCTCGCGATTGACCGGCAGCCAGCTCTCATCATAGTCGAGCAGCGTGCCGTCCTTGTCGAAGAGGATGCCTTTGATATGCGCCGGGCCGGACATCGCGTCTCCTCAAACCTGGGCCGCGGTCCTGGGCAACAAACGCGCCTTGACCGTCAGCGGATTGATATAGGGTTCGAGCCCCTTCACTGTCGCCGACAGTGCGCCACGCATCTCGTGCACGGTGGCGACGCCGGCCTCGATCATGTTACGGCGGGCTTCATCGTTGGTCAGCAGGTAATGCACGCCCTTGGCCAGCATTTCGGTATCGCGCACCATTCGGGCGCTGCCGCTGCGGGCGAGCTTCTGATAGGCCTCACGGAAATTCTGCACATTGCCGCCGGAGAGGATGGCGCAGCCGAGCATGGCAGGCTCCAGCGGGTTCTGACCACCCTCGGCAAAGAGCGAGCGGCCGACGAAGGCGATTTCGGTCAGACGGAGATAAAGCCCCATTTCGCCGATCGTATCGCCGAGAAAGATATCGACATCGGCGGAGAGGACATCGTCGCGTGTGCGGCGGGCGACTTTCAGCCCCTGCTTGACGAGCGCCGCCTCGATCTCGTCGCTGCGCTCGGGATGGCGGGGCACGATGATCGTCAATTGACGATCGCGCTCCTTCAGGGCGCGATGGACGATGCCGGCGGCATTTTCCTCGCCGTCAAAAGTGGAGATCGCCGCCCAGGTCTTGCGATCGCCGATCTGCTTCTTGTAGCGGGCGAAGACAGCGCTGTCATAAGGCGGCGCATCGGTATCGACCTTCAGATTGCCCGAAGTGATGACGGGAACGGCACCAAGATCGCGAAAACGCTCGGCATCGACATCGGATTGGGCGATGACGAGAGCGAGGTTCTCGAACAGGGCCTCAGCAATCGACGGGCGGCCGCGCCAACGGGCAAAGGAGCGGTCCGACATGCGGGCATTTACCAGGATTTGCGGGATGCGGCGACGGCCGAGTTCCAGCACCGTCGCCGGCCAGATTTCGGATTCGGCGATGATGGCGCAATCGGGCTGCCAATAATCGAGGAAGCGGCTGACGGATGGCTTCAGATCCAGCGGCACATATTGATGAATCGCCTCCTGGCCGAGGCGCTCGGCGGCGAGCCTGGCGGAGGTGATGGTGCCGGTGGTTAGGATGACATGAATGTCGCGGCGGCGAATTTCGCGGATCAGCGGTATGACCGCATTGGTTTCGCCGACACTTGCGGCGTGGAACCAGACGAGCGGGCCCTGGGGCCGATTGGCGCTCGGATAGCCGAAGCGTTCCAGGCGGCGCGCACGGTCTTCCTTGCCCTTGGCCGTGCGGTAGGTCAGATAGAGGCCGACGACCGGGGAAGCCACGGTCCCCGCCAGACGGTATGTGCTCAGACCGAGCCGCGCCATCCGAGAGCTCATCGCGCCAGCCTCCGACCCAAGACGATCGACATCAAACCCATTCCCTTATTATCGTTGCGGCCGGAATGGCCGATCAATTTGTTCAGAATGCGTCAAACGATCCGGATCGACGGGCGCCCGATGCACGAAGGCCCGTTCGGCTGGCTGCGGCTGCCGAGGTCAGTTGCCCCCAGCCTTTTGCTGCGGATCGAGCAGACGGTGCATGTGGACGATGAAATAGCGCATATGTGCGTTGTCGACCGTCTGCTGCGCTTTCGCCTTCCAGGCCGTCAGCGCCGAGGCATAGTCGGGAAAAATGCCGACGATATCGAGGCCGTCCAGATCACGGAACTGGACATCTTCGAGGCTTTCGAGTTCGCCGCCGAAAACGAGGTGCAAAAGCTGTTTCTTGTCACCGGAGTCAGTCATTTTCTTGTTCTCTTTCTGCCTAGTTCCTCCGCCACCTCATCTGCGGGATTTTGACGGAAACGTCAACTGTCTCGTCGCCCGGCGAAGGCCGCGAGGAACTCATCGATACGGGGCGCTGGCGCCGCACAGAGGACCTTATGGGTGACGTCGGCCCTGTTATAGACAATCGACTTGCCGTCGAGGTCTACAAGCCCGCCGCCGGCGCAGGCCAGAACGAGATCGGCGGCGGCAAGGTCCCAGTCATGCGAATTGCCCTTGACGAAGGTGGCTTCCAGACGGCCATCTGCCACCATGGCGATGCGATAGGCCAGCGAGGGGACATATTTTTCGCGTCTCACCCGGTCACGGAACGCCGGCGGAAAGGTCTTCAACAGGTCTTCGCCGATCGCAAGCCGGCTCATCTCGTCCGGCCCGGCGGCGGAAACGGTGAAGGGCGTGCCGTTCTTCAGCGCCACGCCGCCGTCGACGGCCTCGTAGAGCTCTTCGAGCGCCGGTGCATAGAGCACGCCGGCGACCGGGCGGCCGCGATGCACGACCGCGACGCTGACACACCAGACATGCTGCCCGCCGAGGAAGGCCCGCGTGCCGTCGATCGGATCGACGATGAAAAGCGTCTCGCGCGACAGGCGGTCTTCATCGTCCTCGGTTTCCTCAGACAGCCAGCCATAATCCGGCCGCGCCTTGCGCAGGATCGTTTCAAGCGTCTTATTGGCGGCGAAATCGGCGGCGCTGACTGGAGAGCGGTCGCCGTTCTTCCACCAGACCTCGGGAGACTGGTTGAAGAAGCCGTAGGCGACCGCGCCGGCCTCCTTAGCAGCATCGGCGATCAAGGCGAGATCGTTCTGCCAGCGGAGCTTTTCCCTATCGCTCATCCCGTCATTCCATTCCTGCCCGTTTTTACTGCCCGGCGAGCGTCATGCCTTCGATCGCGAGGGTCGGAGCCGCGACGCCGAACTTGCGGTCGATGTCGTTTGCCGGCGTCAGGCGCATGAACATCTCCTTGAGGTTCGAGGCGATCGTCACCTCGGATACTGGGAAAGTGAGTTCGCCGTTCTCGATCCAGAAGCCGGTGGCGCCGCGGCTGTATTCGCCGGTGATCATGTTGACGCCGTGGCCGATTAGTTCGGTGACGTAAAAACCGTTGCCGATGCTGTGGATCAGTTCCTCCGGCGAGATCTCGCCCGGCTCCAAGGCGAGGTTGGTGGAAGACGGCGTGACGGCGCTGCCGCCGCGCACGCCGCGGCCATTAGTCTGCAGGCCGAGCTCGCGGGCCGTCGAGGTCGAGAGGAACCAGTGCTTCAGGACACCGTCTTCGATCATGACAAGCCGCTCGCCGGACACGCCCTCACCGTCGAAGGGACGCGAGGAAGGCCCGCGCACGATCAGAGGATCGTCGGTGATCGAAAGGCCCGACTTCAGCACCTGCTGACCCATCCTGTCGCGCAGGAAGCTGGTCTTTCGGGCGACGGCGGCACCGTTGATCGCACCGGCGATATGGCCGACAAAACCGCGGGCGACGCGCGGATCGAAGACGACGGTGACGTTCTTGCCGGTCGGCACCTGGCGCGGATTGACGCGCTTGACCACCCGTTCGCCGGCGCGGCGGCCGATTTCGGCGGGATCGTCGAGCTCGGCGTAATAAAGCCGGCTGTCGAAATCATAGTCGCGCTCCATGCCCGTGCCTTCGCCTGCGATGACGCTGACGGAATTGCCGAAACGGGAGGCCATGTAGCTGCCTTGGAAACCGTGCGACGTGGCGAGAACAAGACCGCCCAGGCCGGCCGACGCGCCGGCGCCGGAGGAATTGGTGACGCCCTTGACCGCAAGCGCGGCCGTCTCGGCGGCAAGAGCCGCCTCGCGCAGCATCTCGGAGGACACGTCGGTGGCATCGAGCAATTGCAGGTCGGGATAGGACCTGGCGAGGTTCGCCTCGTCCGCCAGGCACGCGAAGGGGTCTTCCGGGGAAACCTTGGCCATGGCGACGGCACGTTCGGCCAGCGCCTGGAGATCGAAGCCCGGATTGGCCGAAACGCTGGCGACACGCTTGCCGATGAAGACGCGGAGCGAAAAATCGTCGCTTTCCGACGATTCCGTTCCCTCGACCTTGCCAAGCCGGACGCTGACGGATTGCGAGCGAGAGCGAACGATCACGGCGTCGGCAGCGTCGGCGCCTGCCTTCCTTGCCAGATCGATCAATTGACTTGCGCGGGAAAGAAGTGTCGAGGAATCGATTTCAGAGGACATGATTTGGCCTTTCCTTCGGCTTCCATTTATTGTGCACTCTCCCTGGCATCAAGGCCGCCGCCGCCGATTCTTTGCCGGGGCTGCCAGTATGTTTCCCGCCGTCGAAAGAAATTGCCAGCATGTCAGCGCCCAACGACCTTTTCTCCGAAACGATCCTGCTGCTCGGCGGCGCGGTGGTCGCCGCTCCGATCTTCAAGAAGCTGGGGCTTGGCACGGTGCTCGGTTATCTCGCCGCCGGCATCGTCATCGGCCCGGTCTTCCACGGCATCACCGACGGCGAACAGATCCTTGCCGTCGCCGAGCTCGGCGTCGTCTTCCTGCTCTTCATCATCGGACTGGAGCTGAAGCCAAGCCGCCTCTGGCAGATGCGGCGCGACATCTTCGGCCTCGGCACGGCGCAGGTGCTGGTGACCGGGCTGGCGCTGACCGCGCTCTCCTGGTTTTCCGAAGTTCTCGATTGGCGCGGCAGCATCGTCGCCGGCTTCGGCCTTGCGCTGTCCTCGACGGCCTTCGCCATGCAGATCCTTGAGGGCGATGGCGACGTCAACACGAGATACGGGCAGCGTTCCTTCTCGATGCTGCTATTCCAGGACCTGGCGATCGTGCCGCTCCTGGCGCTGATTACCGTACTCGACGGCAGCGGCAAGGGCAGCAATACGCCGCTCACCGATTTTGCCGTGGCCGTCGGCGCCGTGGCGGCGATGATCGTCGCCGGGCGCTATCTGTTGACGCCGCTCTTCCAGATCATCGCCCGCACCGGCGCACGCGAAGCGATGATCGCGGCCGCCCTTTTTGTCGTCATGGGATCGGCAAGCCTGATGCAGCTTGCCGGACTGTCGATGGCGATGGGCGCCTTCCTGTCGGGGGTGATGCTGGCCGAATCCTCCTACCGGCACGAGCTGGAGGCCGACATCGAGCCTTTCCGCGGCGTGCTGCTCGCCATCTTCTTCATCGCCGTCGGCCTGTCGCTGGAGCTCGGCGTGCTCGTCGACAACGCACTCTTCGTCATCGTCACGGTGCCGATCGTCATGGCCGTCAAGGCGATCATCATCTATGGTCTCTGCCGGATATCGGGATCTCCGCACAATGACGCGATCCGCATCGCCTTCCTCTTGCCGCAAGGCGGCGAATTCGGCTTCGTGCTGTTCACCACTGCGGGCGTCGTCGGCTTGATGTCGACGAGCACGGCGTCGCTGCTGGTGGCGATCGTCACGCTGTCCATGGCGCTGACGCCGATCGGCGCGGCGCTGTCGAAGCGGCTGCTCAATCGCGATGAACAGGAGGAGCTCGACGAGGATTTCGAAGGTGCGGGCGCCGACGTGCTGATGGTCGGCTTCTCACGTTTCGGCCAGATAGCCGCCCAGATCCTGCTTGCCGGCGGGCGCAGCGTCACCGTCATCGATTTTTCCGCCGACCGCATCCGCCAGGCCTCCTCCTTCGGCTTCCGCATCTATTTCGGCGACGGCACCCGCAAGGACGTGCTGCGCTCGGCCGGGATCGACCGGGCGAAGATCGTGCTCGTCTGCACACAGAAGAAGGAGATCACTGACAAGGTGGTAGAACTGGTGCAAGCGGACTATCCGCAAACGCGCCTTTACGTACGCTCCTATGACCGAATCCATTCGATCGAACTGCGCAACAAGGGGATTGATTACGAGCTGCGCGAAACGCTGGAATCGGGCCTGCTGTTTGGACGGCGGACGCTGGAGGCGCTCGGCGTCTCGGAGGTCGATGCCTATGAAATCGGCGAGGATATCCGCAAGCGCGACGAGGCGCGGCTGGTGCTGCAGGTCTCCGAAGGGCTGCAGGCGGGGCGCGACATGCTGTTTTCCCACCCGGTGCGGCCCGAACCGCTGGTCAAGCCGAAACGCTCCGCCGATCGTTTCGAGGATAATCCGCTGGCAAGCACCGCGGATGTGACGGCGGACGCATAAACCTGTTGCCGGAGCTGCGACGGTCGAGCAGTTCGAAAACAGTGGGCTACTGCCAGAATCTGTCAGCATGTCTCTCTAAACATTCTCCTGCCCGACATACAGGAGGTTTATCGTGTTCGACAGCAACAGCATTCTACTTTTCGTAACCGACGCGCCGAAGAGCGCCAGCTTTTATGCGCGGCTGCTCGGGCAAGATCCTGTGGAGGCCAGCCCGACCTTCGCAATGTTCATTCTGCCTTCGGGCCTGGCGCTCGGACTGTGGGGCCGGACGGGCGTCCAGCCGGCGCCGGCTGCTGCGGGCGGCGGCTGCGAGGTCGGTTTCAAAGTCGCGACAGCGGACATGGTCGATAGGCTCCATATCGAATGGCAGGGCAAGAGCGCGGCGATCCTTCTGCCGCCGACCGACCTCGATTTCGGCCGTAGCTTTGTTGCTGCCGATCCGGACGGGCATCGCTTGCGCGTCTACAATGTCGCGGAGGACTGAACCATGTCCCGCAGCTGGATTGCCGTCGCATCAGCAAACCACGTCCGCATCGGGCGCGCAGCCGGGTTCATGCAAGTCTGTCACGGCAAGGCCGCTCCGCTCAAGCGGAGCGCGCCAGGGGACCGCGTGATTTACTATTCGCCGACTGAGACGTTCGGCGGCAAGGATCGCCTGCAGGCTTTCACGGCCATCGGCGTGGTCGAGGAAACGGCGGCATATCAAGTGGAGGTTCACCCCGGCTTCCCCCCTTGGAGGCGGGATGTCGTCTGGTGGCGGGCCATTGAAACGCCCATCCGGCCGCTGCTCGGTCGGCTATCTTTCACGAGCGATCGGACAGGCTGGGGCTATCGACTGCGCTTTGGTCTCTTCGAAATCGACAATGACGATGCCGAGCTCATAGCCGAAGCGATGCTCGCTGAACCGCTGGCGCATGTCTCGCGGACGCCGGCAACGGCGCCCGTGCAAGGTTCCTTAGCGTTTTAGCCGCGCTTCGATCTCGCGGTCGAGGGCGAATTTCAGATCGTCCTTGACGCCGACGGACATAGCCAGCACTTCGCGAGCCTTGAGGAAATCCATGACGCCGGTGCGGCCGACCGTTGGGCGCAGGAAGATGTGCGGCTGGCAAAGCTTCAGCTTCAGCGAGATCGCCGTCTGCATCATCAGCTGTCCGGAACCGAAGATGCTCTCCATGCGGTTCGGGATGTGGGTGCCGTCGCCCTCGGGAGCGCCGACGACATCGACGCCGACGACGATGTCGGCAAGATCCATCAGGCACTCATAAGGCACAGGATTGCTGATGCCGCCATCGATCATCACGCGGCCGCGCAGGCGCACCGGCATGAAAACGGCGGGGATGGAGGACGAGGCGGCAAGTGCGGGAAACAGCTCGCCCTCTTCGATGATCACCTCATTCTGCCCGTAATAATCTGTGGTGATCACCTTTGTCGGCACCAGCAGATCCGCAAAGCGGGCCGGCAGCTCCGACGGCAGGAAAGCTTTGAGGATCCGCTCCAGGTTGAACTGGCCGATGCGGATGCCCTTGGCCACGGCATCGCGCACTGTCGTCGGTCGCATGCCCCAGATGCGGGCAACGACAGCGGTCTTGTTGCCGACGGTTGCCAGCGCATGTTCACGGATTTCGGCGCCGGACATGCCGGCGGCCATGCCCGCCCCCATGATCGCGCCGATCGACGAACCCGCAATCGCCACCGGGCGGATGCCGAGTTCGTCGAGGGTTTCAATGACATGGATATGGGACAGGCCGCGCGCGCCGCCGCCGCCGAAGGCGACAGCGACCGTCGGCGAATCGCTGATCGCAGGCAGTTTCGGACTGATGATCTCTGCCTGCTGCACGCCCCGCCCCCGCGCCTATTGCGGCTGATACCGGAAGAAATGCACCCTCGTATCGCCAAAGATGCGGCTTTCGAGGAAAACATAGGAAGGGTGGACCGAAACGACAATGTCGGCGCGTTCTTCGAGCACCGCGATCGCCCCCGGCCGCAGCCAGCCGCCTGTGGCTGCCGCCGCCATCGCCTTCTCGCCAAGCCCTTTGCCATAGGGCGGGTCGGCAAAGAGAACGTCGAAAGGTTCGAGATTGCCGACGCTGCCAAGATCGGTCGCATCGCGGCGCAGGATGCGGGTACGGCCGTGCAGGCCGAGCGCATCGATGTTTTCCCAGAGCAACGCCCGGCCCTCGACACTGTTTTCGACGAAGAGCGCGTGACGACAGCCGCGCGAGACGGCTTCGAGGCCGACGGCGCCGGTTCCGGCAAAAAGATCGAGGATCCGGGTGCCGTCGACACATTCCGGATAGGCATGGCTCAGGATGTTGAACAGGCTCTCGCGCGTCCGGTCGGCAGTCGGCCGGATATCGTTGGATTTTGGCACGGCGAGAGGCCGTCCGCGAAACTCACCGCCGACGATCCGCACCGCGCGTCATTCCCTTTCCTCGAGCACCACCTCTGGACGGACCGCCCGCCGGCCTGTCCCCGCCCGGCCTTTCACCGCCTGGCTTGGCGCCCTTAGGTTTGCCGGAAAAATTCTTGGGTCCGCCGGGCTTGCCAGCAAAGCCCTTGCCGCGCGGCTTATCGCCCGAAGGCTTGCCGCTCACAGCCTTGTCGCCGAACGACCTTTCGCCGCGCGGACGCTCGGAGCGCCCCTCGCCGGCAAAGCTTCTGGCTGTCCGCTGGCGCTCGTCACCCTCCTCGCGCGGCTTACGTTCGCCACGCGGCTTGCCGGCGAAAGGTCGATCGCCACGCGAAGGTCGATCGCCGAAGGGGCGGTCGCTGCGCGGACGCTCAGAACGACTCTCGCCGGTGGAGGCTCTGGCGGCGCGAGGACGCTCATCACCATCCGCGCGCGGCTTGCGATCGCCGCGCGGCTTGTCGCCGAATGGCCGGTCGCCGCGCGAACGCTCCGCACGGCCTTCGCCACGCGCCGGGCGGTCGCCATAACCGCGGTCTTCGCGGGCCTGGCGATCGCCGAACGAGCGCTTGTGGCCGCGGCCTTCGCCCTCATCCTTGCGGTGGGGCTGCTCGCTCGAGCGAATCCATTCGCCGTCCTCCTCGCGCACGCGATTGATCTGCGTGCGCGGGCGATCCTCGATATGGTGGAAACCGGTGCCCTTTGCCTGCGTCTGCTCGCCGCGCCGGCGCGCGGTCTGCGCATTCTTTGCGGCCTTGGCTGCCGCCTTCTCGCCGAGGGGCCGGGCGCCGGGCGCCATCCAGACATTGGCGCTGCGGCGCTGGCCGAGCGGCTGGGCGCGCCTGGGCCTGTCTTCATCCCTGCGGCCGCCGCGGCGATCGTCGTCTCTGCGCCCGCCGGGGCCATCGTCACGCTTGGTGTCGAGGCGGCTCAGCGCCCGTTCGCGCTTATCCTCCTCGCGTCGCGGCCGCTCGCGCTTTGCTGGTGCGGCCGGTGCCGAAGCCTCTTCCTCTTCTTCGGCAGCGACGGCGGGCGCATTGTAGATCGGCGCGTCGAAATTCGCCTTGGCTTCCTCGATCAGGCGCGGGCCGAGTTGGTCACGCAATGTGCGGCCGCGCACCTCGACGACATGGCCTTCCGGCAAGTCACCGAGCTGAAACGGCCCATAGGAAATGCGGATCAGGCGGTTGACATCGAGACCGAGCGCGCCGAGCACATTTTTGATTTCGCGGTTCTTGCCTTCGCGAAGGCCCATGGTGATCCAGACATTCGAGCCCTGGGTGCGGTCGAGGGTCGCCTCGATCGATCCATAGAGCACGCCGTCGACGGCGATGCCGTCCTTCAATTTGTCGAGCGCTTCCTGATCGATCTCCCCATGGGCGCGAACGCGGTAGCGCCTCAGCCAACCGGTCGCCGGCAGTTCGAGGGCGCGGGCGAGGCCGCCATCATTGGTGAGCAGCAACAGGCCTTCGGTGTTGATGTCGAGCCGGCCGATCGACATGACGCGCGGCAGTTCTTCCGGCAGGTTGTCGAAGACGGTCGGACGGCCTTCCGGATCGGCATTGGTGGTCACCAGGCCGGCCGGCTTGTGATAGAGCCAGAGCCTGGTGCGCTCGATGCCGCGGATCGGCACGCCGTCGACCTCGATGCGGTCTGCAAGCGTGACGTTGACGACGGGGGTTTCGAGAACCGTGCCGTTCAGCGTCACACGGCCTTCCATGATCATGCGTTCTATGTCGCGGCGGGAGGCGACGCCTGCGCGCGCCATCACCTTGGAAATGCGTTCGGCCTTGGTGTCGCTGTCGGCTTCGGCCGCCGCCGAGCGCGCGGTTGCGGCCTTCGCCGGCTTCGCGCCGCCCGCCTTCGGACCGGCCTTCGGCCTGTTATCCCGTGAAAGGGGCTTTGCGCCCGGGCGTTTTGGCTTGTCTTTGGGTGTCATTTGCTGTTTGCCTGCCTTTTGGGCCTGTCTATCAGGTCACGCATCTGCGGTTAAGTGGAAATTATTGCGATCGTGAAGACAAATCGTTTCATGGAGATGGCGCTTGAAGAAGCGCGCGCCGCCGGAGAACGCGGCGAGGTGCCGATCGGCGCGGTCGTCGTTGTCGACGATATTGCTGTTTCACGCTCGGGAAACGGCACGCGCGAGCTCAACGACGTTACCGCGCACGCCGAAATCGCCGCAATCCGGCTCGCCTGCGAGGCACTTGGGCAGGAGCGCCTTACCGGCGCCGATCTCTATGTGACGCTGGAGCCTTGCACCATGTGCGCGGCAGCCATCTCGTTTGCGCGCATCCGCAGGCTCTATTACGGCGCCGAGGATCCGAAGGGCGGCGCCGTCGACAATGGCGTGCGATTCTATGCGCAACCGACCTGCCATCACGCGCCGGAAGTCTATTCGGGAATCAATGAGGTGCAGTCGGCCGAGATTTTGCGGCGATTCTTTGCGGAACGAAGAGAGGCGCCGTAATCTCAGGGCCTGCACAACAACGTCATCCCGGCAGGCGGATGAGGGGCCGGTCCGGTGATATCGATGAACCCAAGCGAAAAGCATGGGCTACAGGCCGATCCAAAGCTGCTACTGCAGGAAGTTCCACCACTGCTTGCCGGAATTGGCGATTGCCGCGTCCTTCTTGCGCTTCTTCTGCTTCTTGAGCTCCGGCTCGCCGACGTCATCGAGCTTGGCCGGGTCGTCGACGGTGCGGTAACCGGGCGGCGGATCGGAAATGTAGCGACGCTGATCGACGTAGGAGCCCTTCTGCAGGGCGCGGGCCTCGCGATAGGCCTGGGTCTGGGCTTCGGTCGTGCGCCGGCCGCCTTCGATTGCGGAGCTTGCCAGCGGCGAGCGGTAATTCGGATTGTCCGAATTGGCGTCAGCCTCGGAGACGAGGCGGGCGCGGGTCTCCTCCGGCGATTCAAGCCATTGCGGATTGTCCTTGTTGGCCACCGTCGGCTGCGGCGCGACGAGGGTCTCTCGCTGGCCCTCAGCCGGCAGCACCAGCGTCGGGCGCGGCGTATATTTGACGCCCTTGTTCTTCGGTTCCGGTCCGGTCAGAGACACGGACTGGCCAAGATCGTCGGTCAGCTGCTCCATGGCGGTCTTGTCGGTGCCGTAGGTCGGGCTGCTGGCGCAGCCGGACACAAGGGAGCATCCCGCCATGACAACAGACAGGCAGGCGCCAATACGGAACCAATGCGTTGCGAACATGAAAACCCTTCCAGCCACCGGTGCAATCGTCGCCCTACCGGACAACCGTCCCCCTGACGCAAAAATCCGGCCATTTTCAGGCAGCTTTTACCGGATGAACGCCGCAATGGCAATTCACCCGGCAAATATCTTCAGGCGCGGATGCCGAGTTCGCGCAAGGCGGCGGCGTCGCGCGCCGAGACGTCGGGATAGTCCGGATCAGAACCGACATCGGTGGTGATGCGCCAGGAACGGGCGCATTTGACGCCTTCGGCAGGCTTCGGCACGACGGCGACGTCAGGCACCTCGGCCAAGCGGAAAGCGTCGGCCGGGCCGGCATCTGACTTGATCGTGATGCCAGAGGTGATGCAGACTTCGCTGAAATCCTGGCCCTCGAGCGCCTTGCGAAGCGCCGCATCGGCGACATAGACAACGGGCGCCGCCTCGAGCGAGGAACCGATGCGCTTGTCCTTGCGCTCGATTTCGAGAGCGCCGGTCACGACGCTGCGGATCGCGCGGATCTTCCTCCACTTTTCGGCCAGCGCATCGTTGCGCCATTCCTTGGCGACCGGAGCGAACTGCTCCAGATGCACCGAGATAGCCGAGGGATTGCGTGAGAGCCATGCCTCTTCCGTCGTAAACGGCAGCATCGGCGCAAGCCAGGTCACCACGCAATCGAAGATCATGCGGATGACATAGAGCGCCGAGCGACGGCGGAGGCTGGATGGCGCATCGCAATAGAGCGCATCCTTGCGGACGTCGAAGTAGAAGGCCGAGAGCTCGACATTGGCAAAGTCGATCAATGCGCGGGCGATCTTCTTGAAATCGAAGGCATCATAATTCTCGCGCACGAGCTGATCGAGCTCGGAGAGACGGTGCAGCATCAGCTGCTCCAGCTCCGGCAGATCGGCAAGCGCGATGACCTCCCCCTTGTCGTGAGCGAGCGTGCCGAGCATCCAGCGGATGGTATTGCGCAGCTTGCGATAGGCATCGACATTGGTCTGGATGATCGTCTTGCCGACGCGGAGATCATCGGCGTAGTCCGAGGTCATGACCCAGAGACGCAGGATGTCGGCGCCGGCATCCTTCATCACCTCCTGCGGCGAGGTGACGTTGCCCTTCGACTTCGACATCTTCTCGCCCTTCTCGTCCATGGTGAAACCATGGGTGAGGACGGCGTTATAAGGCGCGCGGCCGCGGGTGGCAGCCGATTCCAAGAGCGAAGAATGGAACCAGCCGCGATGCTGGTCGGACCCTTCGAGATAAAGGTCGGCCGGCCATTTCAGGTCGGGGCGATCCTCCAGCGTGAAGGTGTGCGTCGAGCCCGAGTCGAACCAGACGTCGAGGATATCCATGACCTGTGTCCACTTGGCCGGGTCGTGCTCGTTACCAAGAAACCGTTCCTTGGCGCCTTCGGCAAACCAGGCGTCGGCGCCCTCGACATCGAAGGCATTGAGGATGCGCTGGTTGACGGCCTCGTCTTTCAGAACTTCGCCCTGCTCATTCACGAAGACGCAGATCGGCACGCCCCACGCTCTTTGACGGGAAAGAACCCAGTCCGGGCGCTGCTCGATCATCGCACGCAGACGGTTCTGGCCGGCGGCCGGCACAAAACGGGTGTCGTCGATCGCGCCGAGGGCCCGGCTGCGCAGCGTCGTTCCATCCGGCAGCGTCTTGTCCATATAGACGAACCATTGCGGCGTATTGCGGAAAATGACAGGCTTCTTCGAACGCCAGGAATGCGGATACTGGTGCTTCAAGCGGCCGCGGGCAAAGAGCGCATTGCGTTCGATCAGCGCTTTGATGACGCGATCATTGGCATCGCCCTTCTTGCCGTTATCGTCGATGACGCGCGCGCCTTCCAGGCCGGGAGCGTCGGCGGTGTAGAAGCCGCCGTCGTCGACCGGGAACGGGATCTTGGTCTCGATGCCGCGGGCCTCGATCTCACGGGCATGCGCCATCCAGACGTCAAAGTCTTCGCGGCCGTGGCTGGGTGCGGTGTGCACGAAACCGGTACCGGCATCGTCAGTGACATGATCGCCCTCGAGCAGCGGCACGACAAATTCGTAACCGCCTTCCAGGCCTCGGAGGGGATGTGCGCAGGCCATGCCGGCGAGATCGGCAGCCGTGACATCGGCTAGGCGCCGGTACTGCAGCTTCGCCTTGGCAAAGGATTCCTCGGCCAACTTGTCGGCGAAAACAAGCTTCTCGCCCGGACGCGGGCCGAAATCATTCTCGGCAGCCGTGACCTCGTAAAGGCCGTAGGCGACACGTGAGGAATAGGCGACCGCGCGGTTGCCGGGGATCGTCCATGGCGTGGTCGTCCAGATGACGACGAAGGCATCCTTGATGCTGTCGGGGCCTTTCGCGATGGGGAATTTCACCCAGATCGTGTCGCTTTCATAGTCGTGGTACTCGACCTCGGCTTCCGCCAGCGCGGTGCGCTCGACCACCGACCACATAATCGGCTTGGAGCCGCGGTAGAGTTGGCCGCTAGCGGCGATCTTCAAGAGCTCACCAGCGATGCGGCTTTCCGCATGGAAGTTCATCGTCAGATACGGGTTTTCGAAGTCGCCCACGATGCCGAGGCGCTGGAACTCGTCACCCTGGACCTTGATCCACTTCTCGGCATAGGCGCGGCACTCGCGGCGGAAGCCGATCATCGCCGCCGGCTCGCTCAGGTCAGGCTTCGCCTTTCCCTTGGCGCGATAGTTCTCTTCCTCGATCTTCCATTCGATCGGCAGGCCGTGGCAATCCCAGCCGGGCACGTAGTTGGCGTCATAGCCGCGCATCTGGAACGAACGGTTGATGACGTCCTTGAGGATCTTGTTCAGCGCATGGCCGATATGGATGTTGCCATTGGCATAGGGCGGGCCGTCGTGCAGGACGAATTTCTCGCGGCCGGCGGCGGAGGCGCGCAGTTTCTTATAGAGATCCATCTGCTGCCAGCGGGCAACAAGCTCCGGTTCCTTCTGCGGCAGACCGGCGCGCATCGGGAAATCGGTTTCAGGCAGATAGAGGGTCTTCGAGTAATCGATCTTTTCGGCTGTTTCGGTCATGTGTGACAATCGTTTCTGGCAGCCCCGTGAGGGCGCGACGGACGTGAAAATAGGTGGCGGCGGAAGCGCCTGCTCGTAAGCGCCGAAAACCCGGACCTCCCGGCCGCTTAGCGCGCGCGGAAGGCCGGGCCGATAATTCGTATCGTCATTGCCAGCCGAAGTTTCATCATAGCGCCGGTTCATAGGCGTTTTTGCCGGGAAAAGGAAGAGAGGAAATTGCCTGCCTACGATCGCGAGGCACTGCCGAATCCGGCATGCACCCGGAACATTCCGACCAGTGCACTCTCAGGAGAAGCAAAGCTTGCGATCGAGTTCGCCCAATGGCGCCACGCCCGCCAGCAGCGCCCTCGCCTCTTCCTCGTCGCGTTTGATCTGGACGACAAGCGCATCGAGGCCATCGAATTTCAGTTCGGGTCTCAGATAGCCGAAGAAGGAGACGGCGCAGAGCTGGCCGTAGAGATCGCCGTGAAAATCGAACAGATAGGTTTCGAGCAGCGGCGCGCCGTTTTCCGTCACCGTCGGGCGGCGGCCGTAGCTCGCGACGGCATCGTGGAGCGTTCCGTCCCGGCGGCGGAAGCGAACGGCGTAGATGCCGGCGGCAAGTTCGGCCTCGGGCGGCAGGCGCATATTGGCGGTAGGAAAACCGAGTTGCCGGCCGAGCTTTTCGCCGTCGATCACCTCGGCTTCGACCGTATAGCGGTAGCCGAGCATGCCGGCGGCTTCGCTGACATTGCCGTCCTTCAGCAGCGCCCGGATATGGCTCGACGAGACGACATCGGCGTTCTCGTCGCGGAAGGCGTCGATCAGGGTGACGCCGAAACCATAGGTCTGGCCGGCATTCATCAGGAAGGCAGGCCCGCCTTCGCGGCCGCGGCCGAAATGGAAATCGAAGCCGGTGACGACTTCGGTGGCGCCTAGCCAATCCTTGAGGATCGAATGGATGAAATCGTCGGCCGAGCGCTGCGAAAATTCGTAGTCGAAAGGATATTCGATGACTGCGTTGAAACCGAGCGTTTCCAGAATCCGGGCCTTGAGCGGCGCGGGTGTCAGCCGGAAGACCGGTGTCTGCGGCCGGAACACCGTGCGCGGATGCGGCTCGAAGGTCAGCACCAGGGCAGGAATACCGCGCGCCTTCGCTATTTCGAGCGCGCGGTTCAGCACCGATTGATGGCCGCGATGCACGCCGTCGAAATTGCCGATGGCAATGACCCCGCCCTTCAGATGGGCAGGCAAGGCTTCGCGGGTTTCATTGCGGTGGAAGACGGTCATCGGCTGGCTTCTCTTCATGCAAGGCGCGGCATCCACCACTTCGGCGCGGCCTTCTCCCGCTCGAGATAGGCGTTGAGGATCGCCTCGTCGGTCTCGCCGTTCAAGGTGTATTCCTTGGCATGGATCCCGCCGCTGATGTAGAGAAGATCCAGGCCGAAATTCAAGGCGCCGCGCACATCCGTCGGCATACCGTCGCCGATCGCCAGCACACGGTCGGTGGAAAAATCGCCGCGAAGCTCGCGGGCGGCCGAAAGCGTCGCCTCGTAAATCGGCCGGTGCGGCTTGCCGGCAATGCGGGTTTTACCGCCGAGCTGCTCGTAATAGGCAGCCATGGCGCCCGCACAGGGGATGATGCGATGGCCGCGTTCGACGACGAGGTCGGGATTGGCGCAGATCATCGGCACGTCGCGCGCCTGGAAATCGAGGAGCATGTCGGTGTAGTCCTCGGGCTTTTCGGTCTCGTCGTCGAAAAAGCCAGTGCAGACGAGCGATTGCGCTTCACCGGCCGGCCGGCGCTCGACGCCGATGCCTTCGAGAAGCGCCTTGTCGCGCTCGGGGCCGAGCAGAAAGACCGTCTTCGGCCCCTCGGAAATCAGCCCGCGGGTGACGTCCCCCGAAGTGACGATCCGGTCATAGGCGCCATCTGGAACGCCGATATGGCGCAGTTGCTCGACCACCTGCCAGGAAAGGCGCGGCGAATTGGTGATCAGGACGATGGCAAGGCCGCTCTCGCGCGCCGCTTGAAGGGCTGCGGCTGCCTTTGGAAACGGATCGACGCCGTTATGAACGACGCCCCAGACGTCGCAGAGCACCACGTCATAGCGATCTGTGATCTCCGAGAAGTTTCCTATCCGCCTGGCCATTCCAATTTCCCGATTTGCTTCAGTCACCGGTGACATTGCAAAGGCGCAAGGCGATGGCAAGGCATTTTCTTCACCTGGCAGACAAGATCGTCGGCAATCCCGGCGAGAGGGGACGGCAAGGTCTGGGAACGTTGCTATGCCAGACAGGATCGGCGGTAACCTCCGATAATTCGCCGCCTCTTCACAATTCCGGCACAAAAATTCGTGATTGCTCTCATTGACTCCTCTCGGAGCCATCCCTAAATGCTCGAGCGCTAGCACTCACCAGAGAGGAGTGCTAACACTTATCCATGCGGGCCGCTCCGGTCCGCGAATGTCATTCGATCGAGGGATTAGACAATGGCAAGCACCAATTTCCGTCCGCTTCACGACCGCGTCGTCGTTCGTCGCGTCGAGTCCGAAGAAAAGACCAAGGGCGGCATCATCATTCCCGACACCGCCAAGGAGAAGCCGCAGGAAGGCGAAATCGTCGCCGTCGGCTCCGGCGCTCGTGATGAGTCCGGCAAGGTCGTCGCTCTCGACGTCAAGGCTGGCGACCGCGTTCTGTTCGGCAAGTGGTCCGGCACTGAAGTCAAGATCAACGGCGAAGACCTTCTGATCATGAAGGAAGCCGACATCATGGGCATCATCGGCTGATCGGCCGATCCGCTTTCCCGAAATGGCTGACGGGCTTTTTGCCCGAACAAATCGAATTCAGGAGACACAAACATGGCAGCTAAAGAAATCAAGTTTGGCCGCACCGCGCGCGAAAAGATGCTGCGCGGCGTCGACATTCTCGCCGATGCAGTGAAGGTCACGCTCGGCCCGAAGGGCCGTAACGTCATCATCGACAAGTCCTTCGGCGCTCCGCGCATCACCAAGGACGGCGTTTCAGTCGCCAAGGAAATCGAACTTGAAGACAAGTTCGAAAACATGGGCGCCCAGATGGTCCGCGAAGTCGCTTCGAAGACCAACGACATCGCCGGTGACGGCACCACGACTGCAACCGTTCTTGCCCAGGCGATCGTTCGCGAAGGCGCCAAGGCCGTTGCCGCAGGAATGAACCCGATGGACCTGAAGCGCGGCATCGATCTCGCCGTTGCCGAAGTCGTCAAGGATCTCCAGGCCAAGGCCAAGAAGATCAACACTTCGGAAGAAGTCGCCCAGGTCGGCACGATCTCCGCAAACGGCGAACGCCAGGTCGGTCTCGACATTGCCGAAGCCATGCAGAAGGTCGGCAACGAAGGCGTCATCACGGTTGAAGAAGCCAAGACCGCCGAAACCGAACTCGAGGTCGTCGAAGGCATGCAGTTCGACCGCGGTTACCTCAGCCCCTACTTCGTCACCAACCCGGAAAAGATGGTCGCCGACCTCGAAGACGTCTTCATTCTCCTCCACGAGAAGAAGCTCTCGAACCTGCAGTCGATGCTCCCGGTTCTCGAAGCCGTCGTCCAGACCGGCAAGCCGCTCCTCATCATCGCTGAAGACGTCGAAGGCGAAGCTCTTGCGACCCTCGTCGTCAACAAGCTGCGCGGTGGCCTCAAGATCGCTGCTGTCAAGGCGCCTGGCTTCGGCGACCGCCGCAAGGCCATGCTCGAAGACATCGCCATCCTGACCGGCGGCACCGTCATCTCCGAAGACCTCGGCATCAAGCTCGAAAGCGTCACGCTCGACATGCTCGGCCGTGCCAAGAAGGTTTCGATCTCCAAGGAAAACACCACGATCGTCGACGGTTCGGGCGCCAAGTCCGACATCGAAGGCCGTGTTGCCCAGATCAAGGCCCAGATCGAAGAAACCACCTCCGACTACGACCGCGAGAAGCTGCAGGAACGTCTTGCCAAGCTCGCTGGTGGCGTTGCCGTCATCCGCGTCGGTGGCTCGACGGAAGTCGAAGTCAAGGAAAAGAAGGACCGCATCGACGACGCCCTCAACGCGACGCGCGCTGCCGTTCAGGAAGGCATCGTACCGGGCGGCGGCGTTGCCCTGCTCCGTTCTTCCGTCAAGATCTCCGCCAAGGGTATCAACGACGACCAGGAAGCCGGCATCAACATCGTTCGCCGCGCTCTGCAGGCTCCGGCCCGCCAGATCGCTGAAAACGCTGGTGACGAAGCTTCGATCGTTGTCGGCAAGATCCTCGACAAGGATCAGGACAACTACGGCTACAACGCCCAGACCGGCGAATATGGCGACATGATCGGCATGGGCATCATCGACCCTGTCAAGGTCGTTCGCACCGCCCTGCAGGATGCCGCTTCCGTCGCATCGCTGCTGATCACCACCGAAGCCATGATCGCCGAGCTGCCGAAGAAGGACGCTCCGGCTATGCCGGGCGGCATGGGCGGCATGGGTGGAATGGACATGATGTGATAGGCGAAAGCCGTCACTGACATCCATTCCGGCACATCCGGAACAGGAAGGGCGGCCCCCGGGTCGCCCTTTTCTTTTGTCCGCTGCGATTCGTTCCGTTGCGCACTATTTTATCCCGTGCAGCGCGTCAGCCGACCTCGAAGCTTTCGTCAGGCTTGCGTCGCTGCTCTTTTTCCAATGCCGAAAAGTGCGCGGGAGATTGCTTCCGCGGGAAGGTTTCTCACGCAATAGATGCTAAACCGTTCGAAAAATGCCGAAACTGGTCACTTCTGGCTGAAGAGCGTGATGATGCCGACATCTCTCACAAATAACGCCGATCCGAACAGGCTCAAAAAGCCGTTGCCGTTTGTGCAAAAGCTCCTATAAATCCGCGGCTGCAATTGATGCGCGCCCGGCGATCATTCTCTGTCAGACGAGCCGGGAAGGCGATGCCACAAATGCGTGTTCGAAGGGCTCAGGTCCGGAGACTCGAATGGCTGCAACGATCGCCGAAGTAGGCGCGGGCATCATGCCCGCCGTCCCATGATCCTGTTTCTTTGTGTTTGCCGAGCGTGCGGCGGAGGAGCCGCATCCGAACTGGGGAACGCCTTGTTTAAGATCGCCAAAGCCAATGGAGCCGTGCCCTTGATGACCGGCTCGCTGAACGACAACCATCAAAATCACCAGATGCTGGCGCAGTTGTCGGTTTCCGAAAGCTGGACCGGAGATTTTTCGAGCGGCCTGATCCGTCTCGGCAAATGGAGCGCGATGCTGCACGGCCTCTCCGCCGAGGAATGCGGGCTGCTTAACCTGATCCGCTGCTACGATAGCAAGGATCGAGCCCGCGTGCTGGAACTGTTCGAGCAGGCGGCGACGCACTGCTCCTCCTTCTGCTTTTCAACGACAATCATCATGCCGAACGGTTTGCGCCAGCCACTGTTCTGCATGGGCGAGTCGAACGGGCTCGAGGAGAAATACAGCGGCAGCATAACCGGCGTCTTCATCTTCCCTCGCTTCAAGCTCGAAGGCGCAAGGCAGATCACCAGCCGGCAATAAGACCGGCGACCCTAGATAAAGGCCGCTCATGGCCCAGCCATAACGTAAATGTGGAATCGCTAGATTTTGCGGTTCCACATTTTCAGCCCACGACCGACGGGCCCATTGCAGCCATCCGTACTATCGCATCAAGCGGTCCGGCGGCCAATTTGGATTGGTAGCTTCATCACCCGTCCGCAAGCGGCCGCCGGCCGCAAAATCAAAGAGGAATCGCAGCGTACCCTTTGGCATAGCGGGAATAGTCATGTTTTACGAAACGTCCGCAAGTGGCGGCGCATAGGGGGCCGCGAGGAAGCACGTCTCGACCAGTATCGGTCACCGCGATGCGGCCGGCATGACATCAGCACCATCCATGACATAGGTCGCGTAGCGATGGTCGCGGATTAGGCTTATCTCTTGCCCCCGCCATTCGAGCAGCATGAAATAGGAAGGCCCGCTCGCCGGTTCGGCCGAAACCAGGAATATTTCCCTGCCTTCCAGCCGGGCAGGTTCGACCCTGACTCGCGGATATTCGGCATAATAGGTGAAAAATCGACCGACATCGGCGGCACCCGAGATTTCAGGCCGTCGCGCCTGGCGAAGCCGAACGTCATCGGCCAGCAAGCGACGCAGCGCGTCCCAATCTTGGGCGTTGAAGAGCGCTGCAAAGTTCAGGGCCTCCGGACTTGGCAACGGCGCAACGTCAGACCGCACGTCGGAGATCGCACGCAATCTCGCCCTACCGCGCGACAGATGGGCCTTGACGGCGTCGACACTCAGTTCGAGCAGCGCTGCGATATCCGCAAGCGACTCTCCCAACACATCCTTGAGGATTACCGCGCTGCGTTGCGGCACCGGCAATTCTGCAAAATGACCCAGGGCGACCCGCACCGTGTCCCGCCGGATCAGCGCGTCCTCCGCGCCGACTGCGCTGATATCGGGCAGATCAAAGGCTATCTCAAGCGGCTCCGACCGGCGCGTACTGCGCTGGCGCAGGGAATCTATGGCTCGATTGTGGACGATGCGAAACAGCCACGGTCGCAGCGACGTGCCAGGTGGGATCGAGCCAGCCGTCGCAAATACCTTGGCAAACGCGTCCTGAATCACGTCCTCGCCGTCGATCACCGAACCCACCAGACGAGCAGCGTAACGATGCAGTTGGGGGCGAAGCGCGTCCGCTTCCCTGGCCAGGTCTGCAAGCAGAGTTTTCCTCTCTTCAGTCCCGAGAGCTGGGTCTTTCGTCATTCGATGACCGTCACACCCGTATCCCCACGCACGGCATAGACCATGGCCTCAGCGAGGCCGGAATCGCCGATCAGTTCGGCGACCGTATCACCGAAAGCCCGCGGCGTCATGTCCGGCCAGGTGGCGGCTTGTTCGGCAAATGTCCGACTCGCCTTCGCAGCATAGGCCCCGATTCCGGTATCGCCCACACCAGTTCCAACGAACATCTGCCGGGGAACGATGACCCGGAACCGCAAGCCCAGGCCGAGTTCCGCCGACAAGTCGTCGGCGTATTTTGCAATGAACCACTGCGCGCGCTTGGCGCCGGCATAACCTCCCGATAGTGGCGACCCCTGCACGGCGGCTCCGCTGGAGACCAGCACGACGAGCCCGCCCGGCGCCATTGGCAAGGTCAGGGCAGCCTGTACCCAATGCAGCGCGGCCTTGACGTCTACATTCCAGTTGGTCGTGAATACCTCCCAGCCAATCCGGTCGATCCGTTCCATGGGCGGTTTCGCACCGGCATTCATGATGACGACATCAGGTCGCGTCTGCTCCATGATCCGCCACGCCGCGTCGGCATCAGTTGCATCGGCCGATATGGCGGTGACGGCAAGTTGCTCAGCCGGCCCCAGCACAGCGCTCGCGTTTCGGGCGACCACGGTGACTTCGGCCGCGCGAGCAACGAATGCCTCGGCAAGCCCACTCCCCAAGCCGCGGCTCCCGCCGACGACCACAATTCGCTTTCCTTCCAGATCCATTTCTCAGTCCTCGTTCATTCGACCGCTCGACGACGGTCGCAACAACGACGGTTCAAGGAGGTGAAAAGAGTCATCGCCATCTGCGATTTGTGGAAGCCAGCGTCAAAAAAGTCTGGCTCGACCGAATGCCGCCGTGATTGCGGTCGCCAGGCGAAGCGGATCGCGCCCTTGATACGGGGTTGCTTGTTCCGGTTGACCTATCGCGCCGATCCTCCACATCTGAGGCGATCCCGAATTTCGGCCGATGCGGGTTCTTGCAAAGGTTGACGTTCACTCCCTGGAAGGGACAGGCAATCGAAGCCGCCTTGAATGTCTGAGGAAATCTCCGGCATGAGTAATGCCCCGACAACCGGGGTTATTGGGGTTTTGCTTAAGATGGTCCTCACGATTCCACGCTAGTGGTCGGGCGGCAGGGCGGCCTTTTGCATTGTCCGGCGGATCGTCCGTTACTCCGGTTTGACAGGAATGTTGAGGCCTCTGGTGCTTGCCGGGCGCGCGATGCAGCGCTCCAGCCAATCGGAAACGGCGGGGAATTTCGCATATTCGAGAATCTCACGGCCGCCATAGAAGATATCTGCGCCGCGAATCCAGGTGAAAGTGGTGATGTCGGCAATCGTATATTGATCACCCATGATCCATTGGCGGCCTTTCAGCCGGCCTTCGAGCACGCCGAGCAGCCGCTTGGATTCATCGCGGTAGCGCTCCACCGGATAGGAATTATTGGCGACCTTGTCGGCGGCGAATTTGTAGAAATGCCCGAACTGACCGAGCATCGGGCCGATCCCGGCCATCTGGAAAAACACCCACTGGATGCATTCATAGCGGCCGGCGGCATCGGCGGGGATGAGCTTTCCGGTCTTTTCGGCGAGGTAGAGCAGGATGGCGCCGGATTCGAACAGCCCGATCGGCTTTCCCCCAGGCCCGTTCGGATCGATGATCGCCGGAATGCGGCCGTTCGGATTGAGCGATTCGAATTCCGGCGACTTCTGCTCGTTGGCGGCAAAGGAAATATAGTGCGGCTCATATGCGAGCCCGAGCTCTTCGAGGGCGACCGATACCTTCACCCCGTTCGGCGTCTGCAGGGAATAAAGCTGGATGATATCGGGATTTTTCGCCGGCCAGCGCGTGGTGATCGGAAATGCGGAAAGATCTGCCATAAGAGACTCCATATTATCGGCCGACCATAGAAGACGATGCTCCGGAAAGGCAAGCGAGGGTATTGTTCCATATTGTTGAACGAAGCGTCCCCTTCTGTTTATCTTTCCATGACGGAAGAAATAGGCGACATAGGGGTATCAGAGATCCACAGCGTGCCGAGGGCACCAAGATCTCCCGAGCCTTCAAACGGAGACAATGTCCATGTCGAACGCCATCATCCTGATTGCCCGCATTCTTCTGTCATTCATGTTCATCCTTTCCGGCTTCATGAAGCTGACCGATCCCGCCGGTACTGCGGGCATGATCGCCGGTGCCGGCCTGCCGGCGGCAACCCTGTTGGCCTATGTCGCAGGCCTCTTCGAACTGCTGGCCGGCCTTGCGGTTCTCGCAGGCTTCCAGGTCCGTATTGCCGGCTGGCTGCTCGCTGGCTTCTGTGTCTTTACGGGCGTTGCCTTCCATCTGCCCTACGCTAGCGGCACGGAACTCGTGAACATTCTCAACCAGATCATGGTTATGAAGAACATCACGCTGGCCGGCGCGTACATCCTACTCGCCACCGTCGGTGCCGGTGCCTATTCGATTGACGCACGCCGTGGTCTGCAGGCCGTCGCCGCCCGCTAATCCCATCTCCTCCCAAGCATGCAAAACCCGCCGTCATTGAACTGACGGCGGGTTTTCTTTCGCGTTGATAGTAGAGATTAGAGGGCGGCGCGCACCGCGTCGACGATCGCCTGCACGACCGGCGAGTCCACGTGGCTCTCCTTGC
Organism: Rhizobium sp. NXC14; assembly: GCF_002117485.1. Taxonomy (NCBI): domain Bacteria; kingdom Pseudomonadati; phylum Pseudomonadota; class Alphaproteobacteria; order Hyphomicrobiales; family Rhizobiaceae; genus Rhizobium; species Rhizobium sp. NXC14. The sequence goes on along the minus strand of NZ_CP021030.1, from coordinate 875,324 downwards.
GGGCACGCACGAGGCAAGCCTCTGAATGCAGAATGACACCGTCTTGGAGCACCTTCAGATGATTGGCCCGTAGCGTCGAGCCGGTGGAGGTGATATCGACGATGATATCGGCCGAACCGGAGGCGGGAGCGCCCTCGGTCGCACCCAGGCTTTCGACGATGCGATAAAGCTGGATGCCATGCTGGCTCGAAAAGAACTGCTGGGTCAGGCGCCAGTACTTGGTGGCGATGGCAAGGCGTCGGCCGTGGCGGGCGCGGAAATCGGCGGCGACATCGCCGAGATCGGCCATGGTGTCGACATCGAGCCAGATCTCGGGCACCGCGACGACGACATCGGCGTGGCCGAAGCCGAGCCGGGCGCAGAATTCGACACGCTTGTCGACCTCGGAAAAGCCCTCGCGCATCAGGTCCTCGCCTGTAACGCCGAAATCGACGGTGCCGTTGCCGAGTTCGCGGGAGATTTCCGACGCCGACAGGAAGGCGATCTCGACATCATCCCAGCCATCGACGCGGCCGCGATAGGAGCGGTCGTTGCCAACCGCCGAAATCGGCATGCCGGCCCGCTCGAATATCGACGAAGCGTCGTCCTTCATCCGGCCCTTCGAGGGAAGCGCGATCGTGATGGTCATGCGGCTGCCCTTTCGGTTTCGATGCGGTCGAGCCAGAAGGAGAAGCCGACGGCCGGAATGCGATCCGTCGCGCCGAGGAAGGTTAAGAGCCGGTCGAAGCGGCCGCCGCCGGCTAGAACCGCGCTCGAACCTTCCACCGTCACCTCGAAGACGAGGCCGGTGTAATAATCGAGCGGACGCCCGAAAGCGGCGCGATAGTCCAGGCAGGACAGATCGACGCCGGCATCGGCAAGGGCGGCAACGCGGCCGTTGAAGCGCGACAGCGCATTGCCGAGCTTCAGGCCGGCAGCGTCGGCAAAGCCGGCAAGTGCTGCGGACGCATTGACGAGCGGTACGTGCAGCGACAGGAACTCTTCCAGCACATGGAAGGCGGCATCGTCGAGACGCGTCTCGGACAGGATGAGCTTTTCCTTGAGGCGGCGGGCGATCTCCAGAGGCGAGCGGCTGGCATTCGTCGAGTAACCCGTCGCCTGCATCTCGTGCTCGATATGGGCGACGAGCGCCTGATCGTCGCCTGATGCAACAATCCTGGCGATATCATCGTCGAGGCCGGTGACGAATTGCGGGCTGACGAGGCCGGCCAGCAGCGCCTCCAGCTGCCTCATGTTGCCGAAAGCGTGGATCAGTCGCTTCTGCCAGCCGAGCGGCAGGCCGAGCGCCTGGACGACCGCCTCGAACACCGCCTGATCGCCCAAAGTCACGGCTAAGCGCCGGCCCGGCAGCAGGCGGGCGAGAATGCCGGTGGCGTCGCCGATGGCGCGCGCATCGGCGCCCGGTATGTCGATGTCGCCGAGATCCTCGATGCCGGCCTGATAGAATTCATTGGCGCCGTCGCGGCGCTGGCGGAAGACCTCGCCGAGATAGGCGTAACGCTTGGGCGTGCCGGTCGCCGTCTCGATGTGGCGCAGACAGACGGGGATGGTGAATTCGGGCCGCAGGCAGAGGCTGGCGCCGGTTTCGCTCTCGGTCATGAAGATGCGCCGGCGCAGATCCTCGCCGGCAATATCGAGGAACGGCTCGGCCGGCTGAATGACCGGCGTATCGATGCGCTCCGCGTTGCGGGCGTCAAATTCGGCAAGCAGCTCGCTGGAGAATTCGGGGAGGTTGATCAGGGGCATTGGGTTGACTTCCCTCTTCTCCCCAACGGGGAGAAGATGCCCGACAGGGCAGATGAGGGGGATGAGGAGTGTAAACGACGAATGTCCTGAGCGGCGAGCGAAGGACAGCTTCTGCCGTGGCGCGCCCTCATCCGACCCTTCGGGCCACCTTCTCCCCGAGGGGAGAAGGGGAGTTCTCTCTCAAATGTCGTCATCTGTGTCACCGGCTTGAGCGGGATCATATGGAGTTTCGAAGCGGGAGCCTGCCCTCTTCCGATCTTCCGCCTGCGCCGCAAGGATATCTCTCACCTTGGCGACGAGATCGGCTTCCGCCACCGTCTCCTGCGCCACGCGGGCCTCGCGCCAGCTGGCATTGTCCTCGATCTCGCCGGAGAGCCGCTTGCCCTCGATCAGATCCTTGATCTGCACGACGCCTTGGGCGCGCTCGTCGCCACCCTGGATGATGGCAATGGGGCAGCCGCGGCGGTCGGCATATTTCAGCTGGTTGCCGAATTTCTTCCAGTTGCCCTGGAACATCTCGGCGCGGATGCCGGCGGCGCGCAGCTGCTGGGTCATCCACTGGTAGCGGCCCATCGCCTCGACGTCGCCGTCCATCACCGTCACCAGCACCGGCTCGATCAACGCGCTCGCTCCGAGCTTGCCGAGGTTCTTCAGCGCCGTCATCAGGCGCGAGACGCCGATCGAAAAGCCGGTCGCCGGCACCGGCTGGCCCATGAAGCGTGAGACCAGGCCGTCATAACGGCCGCCGCCACCGACCGAGCCGAAGACGACCTTCTCGCCCTTTTCATTGGTGACGTCGAAGAGAAGCTCGGCCTCATAGACTGGGCCGGTATAATATTCGAGGCCGCGCACGACCGAGGGGTCGATCTTGATGCGGTCGGAGCCATAGCCGGCGCTCGTGACGAGTGCACCGATGAAATTCAACTCCTCGACGCCTTCGCCGCCCTTCGAGGTTCCCGCGACGAGTTCGGCCAGGCGGCCGGCGCTTTCGGCATAATCCTTGATGCCGACGAAGAAGAGCACCTTGTCGATCTGCTCCTGATTGAGGCCGGCGCCCTTGGTGAAGTCGCCGGATTCGTCCTTGCGGCCGGGTCCGAGGAGCAGCGCCACACCTTCCGGCCCGAACTTGTCGAGCTTATCGATGGCGCGCAGAACGTTGAGCCGCTGGCCGGCCTTGTCGTCCCCGCCGAGGCCGATCGCCTCCAAGACGCCGTCCAGAACCTTGCGGTTGTTGACGCGGATGACGTAGTCGCCGCGCTTGATGCCGAGGGCTTCCAGCGTATCGGCCATCATCATGCACATTTCGGCATCGGCCTGGACGCCAGGCGCGCCCACGGTATCGGCATCGAACTGCATGAACTGGCGGAAGCGACCGGGGCCGGGCTTCTCGTTACGGAAGACGTAGCCGGCGCGATAGGTGCGGTAGGGAAGCTGGATCTCGTTGAAATTTTCCGCGACGTGGCGGGCGAGCGGCGCCGTCAGGTCGTAACGCAGCGACATCCACTGCTCGTCATCATCCTGCAGCGAGAAGACGCCCTCGTTCGGCCGGTCGCTGTCGGGCAGAAACTTGCCGAGCGCATCGGTATATTCGAACAGCGGCGTTTCCACAGGATCGAAACCATAATGCTCGTAGACTTCCCGGATCTTTGCCGTCATCTCATTGACGGCGCGGATATCGTCGGCCGAGCGGTCGACGAAGCCGCGCGGCAGGCGGGCCTTGAGCTTTTGCGGTTTCTTCTGCTTGTCGTTCATTTCCGGGAATTCCGCTGACTGTGACAGTGGCGGTGTCCTAGCGGATTGGGCGGGGAGCGGCAAGGGCGAAGGGCCTTGATGGCACTGCCGGAATCGATTGAACGAGAGGCATTGTTCAGAATGCGGATATGCTCATGATCACTGAGGCGCTCCTCTATGCCGCGACGTTGCCGCTGACCGGCAAGTGCCATCGAAAGTTCATCCGCTATTCCGTCAATCTCTGGTCGCGGGCTGGACGCTGCGCCCGTAATTGGGCCGACCACGAAGAGAAGAGCCGCAACGCGATCCGTGCGGCGGCGGCCGGGCTCCGTCAGAAACGGACCGCCGTCGTGCTCGGCTCCGGCCTGTTGCGGGACGTGCCGATCGACGAGCTGGTACGCGATTTCGACACGGTCGTGCTCATCGATCTCGTTCATCTCGCCTCAGTACGGCTGTGGGTTGCGGCCAAGGGCTATCGCAACGTCCGGCTGATCGAGCGCGATCTCTCCGGCTATGACGAACTCGCGGCCGGGCAGGAAGCCGAACCGCTCGGCTTCCTGCGTAGCGTGCCCTATCTCGATTTCGCGGTTTCCGCCAATCTCTTGTCGCAGATCGGCCGCGGCGTGAAACGGCGCCATGAGGCAGAGGCGGCGGGTCGAATGCCTGAAGACACTGTGGAGAGGCTGGTCGCTGCGCATCTCAGCGGCCTTTCGGGACTTTGCTGCCGGCATTGCCTCGTGACCGACATCGCCTATGCCGTCATCGACCGCAACGGCAAAACACATGAGGAGGCCGACTTGCTGCATGGCATCGCCCCGCCACCGGCGAAAGCGGTCTGGACATGGCCGGTCGCTCCGCTCGGCGAAGAGAGCAGGGATTACAGGATCGAACACAAGGTGATTGCCGCCTGGTGAAAGGCCTGTCGACGCCGTCGACGATTGAGATTTGCGTTACTGACTTGGCTTCCGCCGGGATTTGCCTACATTGAAACTCATGCGCACGCTCGCTCTCATGACGATGGTACTCGGCTGGCTGGTCTACAGCGCGATGTCCGCATGGGCAGGCTGTCCGACATGCGCATCGATGAACGGGCCGGCGGCCCCCAAGTCCGCCACCATGGATCACGCGATGGCCGGGATGGACATGTCCGGAGCGACGGGCAAGGCGCAGGCGCTGAAAGATCCCTGCGCTGCCGGCAGGGCGGCGCAAATGCCACTTTGTGCGGCCTGTCTGTTGCTGCCGCCGGCGGCCATGACGGCCGCTGGTGTAAAGCCGGTTTTCGCCTATCCCGCGCCGGCGCTTGCCCGCGTCCTGGATGACGATCGCCCTGCTCCGCTGGCGCCCCCTCCCCGAATGTTCTGATCTCGGATTCTTTCATGCCGAACGGGCGGCAGGCGCCGCCCAAAAACCTATTGTCAGACAGAGGAAGGAACTCTCATGTCTCTGAAAATCATCGCCATCACCGCAGTGCTCGCTGCCCTTGCTTCGCCCGCTCTTGCCGAAGACAAACCCATGGACATGAGCAAGCCGATGACCGGCCACGACGCCTCCAGCCAGGCGTTCAAGAAGGCGAACGACAAGATGCACGATGATATGATGATCAAGTACAGTGGCGACGCCGATACGGATTTCGTCCGCAGCATGATCCCCCACCATCAGGGAGCGATCGACATGGCCAAGATCGAGCTCCAGTACGGAAAGGACCCCGATCTGCGCAAACTCGCCGAAGCCGTCATCAAGGCACAGGAAGCCGAGATTACGGAGATGAATGCCTGGCTCAAAGCACACGGCAAATAGCCGATCGTCTGGAAACGGGGACGCCGGATCTTTCCGGCGCCCCTGCGAAGTGCTGGACCGGATTTCGACGATCAGTCCTTCGGCTCGAAATCGGCCGGGCGTCGGCCGGCTCCCTGCCTTGCCAGCATCCAGCCCGGATATTCAGGCGCCAGCGCGCTTACCTCGTCGAGCCTCTGCATATCGCCTTCGTCGAGCTTCAGCCTGACGGCGGCGAGGTTCTGATCGAGCTGATCGACACGCTTGGCGCCGATGATGACCGAGGTGACGAAAGGCTTTGCGAGGATGTAGGCGAGCGCAACGGTCGCGACGCTGACGCCATGCTTTTCGGCAATCTCGCGCATGACGGCGACGCAGGCCCAGGCCCTGTCCTTGTCGACCGGCGGGAAGTCGAAATTGGCGCGGCGGCCCTCGCCGTTGCCGGGGGCGCCCGGACCATACTTGCCGGAGAGCAGGCCGCCGGCGAGCGGCGACCAGACCATCAGTCCGAGCTTTTCCTCCTGCATCATCGGCACGATGTCCCGTTCGAGATCACGGCCGGCGATGGAATAATAGGCCTGCACCGTTTCGAACCGGGCAAAGCCGCGGCGTTCGGAGAGACCGAGCGCCTTGGAAATGCGCCAGGCCTGCCAGTTGGAGACGCCGATATAGCGCACAAGACCACGCGAAACGAGATCGTCGAAAGCGCGCAACGTCTCCTCGATCGGCGTCACCGTATCTGTCGCGTGGATCTGATAGAGGTCGATATGATCGGTCTGCAACCGCTTGAGGCTCGCCTCGACCGAATCCATGATATGGCCGCGCGAGGCGCCGCGGTCGTTCGGCTTGTCGCCCATGACGCCATAGACCTTGGTGGCGATGACGACGTCCTTGCGGGGGATGTCGAGGTTCTTCAGCGCTTGGCCGAGCAGCCTTTCGGACTCGCCTGATGAATAGACATCGGCCGTGTCAATGAAATTGACGCCTGCTGCCAGCGAGCGCTCGACGATCCGGTCAGCGGCCTTCTGGTCGACATCGGCGATGGCGCCCCACATGCTGCCTTCTTTGGCTTCGCCGAAGGTCATCGTGCCCAGGCAGATTTCCGAGACGAAAAGTCCCGTATTTCCGAGTTGATTGTAACGCATGGTCGAAAAAATCCTTTGTGTCTGCCGCAAGAGGGACTTGCGAACGGAAGAACTTCATCTTTTGATTATTGGCCTGCGCGCGACAGGCACAGCCGTGGCTGGCTGCTGGGTGAGGCCCATTCGATGTAGTGCGACGGCGGCGCTTTTCAACGCCAGGCCTTGTCGCATCGAAGGCTGACGCCCTTGTCTCGACTTAGCCCTTGTCTCGACACAGGCGGCCGATAGATTGCCGGCCATAGTTCAAGAGGTGCACATGTGACGACGCGAGCACTGACGACGATCGGCTTCGACGCCGACGACACGCTTTGGCAGAACGAACAATATTACCGACTGACGGAAGCTCATTTTACCGAGCTTCTTGCCGATTTCGCCGAAGGCCCGAAGATCTCCGAGCGGCTGCTGGAAGCCGAGAAACGCAATCTTCGCCACTACGGCTTCGGCATCAAGGGCTTCACCCTATCGATGATCGAGACGGCGATCGAGATCACCGAGGGCAAGGTGCCGGCGAGCGTCATCGCCAAGATCCTCGATACTGGTCGCGACCTGCTCAGCCATCCGGTCGAGACGATGCCGCATGCGCGCGACACGCTGGAGTCTCTCGCCGGCAAGTATCTGCTTGTCATGATCACCAAGGGCGATCTCTTCGACCAGGAGCGTAAGCTCGCCCAATCCGGGCTCGGCGACTTCTTCGATGCCGTCGAGATCGTCTCCGACAAGACTGCCGTCACCTATCGCCGCATCTTCTCCAAGGTTGGCGACGGGCCGGAGCGAGCGATGATGGTCGGCAATTCGCTGAAATCGGATATCGTGCCGGCGATCGCCGCCGGCAGCTACGGCGTCTTCGTGCCGCACGAACTCACCTGGGTGCTGGAACATGTGGACGAACCGACGGGAGCGCCGCGCTTCCGCAAGATCGGCCATCTCGGCGAATTGCGCGAACTGATTGACGGGCTCGCATAGCGCGGCCGCGCCTCACTTCGCCTTGGGAGGCGCCTTCGGAAACAGTGAGGGCGATTCCGGCTCAGCCGGCGGCTGCTGCGGGGCTGCGGTCAAGGGCTCGATCAGGATGCTGAAGGGGGCGCCGAGGCCGCGGCGCGGCGAGACCTTGGAGTAATAGGGCCGCAGCAGCCAGGTGGTATTTTCCTTCACCGTCGTCTGGTAGCTCATGCCGTCCTCATCGGTGCCGAAGAAAGCTTCGTCATCGGGCTTCGACAGGTCGAAGATCGCCAGGAAGGCGAACTTGCTCTTGGTGGAAAAATCGATCTTCACATGCTGACCGGCGCGCACCGGCAGCGTGTAAACATGGCTATTGCCGAATTTCGTCCATCCCTTGAGTTGCATCGTGACGGCCGGAAACTGCAGCTTCTCCAGCTTCTCGCCGGGATCGAGCTGCGGCGTCTGCGCCGCGGCAAATGCCGGCAAGAAGAACAGGGCAAGGGCAGCGAACAATATTTTCACGGACAGATCTTTCATGGTCGAACCAGCACGGCGCGCATCGCCTCCACCTCGGGCCGGCAGAAACAACCCTCCAGATGATCGTTGACGAGGCCCATCGCCTGCATGAAGGCATAAATTGTGGTCGGGCCGACAAAGGTCCAGCCGCGTTTCTTCAGATCCTTCGAAATGATGACCGATGTCGGCGTCGTCGGATTGGCGACGATGTGGTCGCGATCGACCACAGCCGGCCGCTCGTTGTGGCCGGGTTCGTAGCGCCAGAAATAACCGGCGAGCGAGCCGAATTCGTCCCTAAGTTCGATGGCGCGCCTGGCATTGTTGATCGTGGAGACGATCTTGCCGCGATGACGGATAATGCCGGCATCGGCCAGGCAGCGGGCCACATCCCGCTCACCGAAGAGGGCAACCTTCTCGAAATCGAAACCGGCAAAGGCGGCGCGGAAATTCTCCCGCTTGCGCAGGATGGTCAGCCAGGAAAGGCCGGACTGAAATCCTTCGAGGCAAATCTTCTCGAACAGGCGGATATCGTCGGTGACCGGCCGGCCCCATTCCTCGTCGTGGTACTTGAGATAGTCCGGCAGGTTGGCGTGCCAGTGGCAGCGGCTCCTGCCGTCCTCGCCGATGATGATGCCATTCGTGCTCATGTCCGCTTCATTTTCGGGGATCCGCTTCGCTCACCAGTCATGATTCCGGCTTTACCATTTGCAAACCGTCTTTCCAAACCGATCGGTAACCCTGACGAAAAGTTTATTCGGCCCGTCGGTTTTTCACGGATCAATCTTTACCATTCGCTGGCGGATGGGGTGGCAGCGTCTGTGCGAGCGGATCCGTCCCGCCAGTCCATTTTCGGTCATTTGTAGAGAGTTCGTCCGATGATGAAACACCTTTTTCTAGCCGCAGCCTTCTGCGGCATCTTCTCCACGGCCGCCATTGCGGACGACCGCTACGCCACCCGTCCGCCAATCATCCTCAGCCCCGATCTGACCGGACCGTGGATCAATCAGCTCGGCGGCAAGGTCCGGCCTGTCGTCTATCAGCGCCCGGTGGTGCAGCCGCAGCAGCGTGGTCTTTTCCAGCGCCGCATCATACGTCAGGCGCCGCAGCCGGCCCCTCAGACCGTTTCGGCGATCAATCCCGGCATACCGGCGATCCGCCATCCGATCGAGCCGCAATATCTGCCGCAGATGGTCGATTACGACACCACGGAAAAGCCCGGGACCATCGTCATCGACACCAACAACCGCTTTCTCTATCTGGTCATGGACGGCGGCAAGGCGCGGCGCTACGGTGTCGGCGTCGGCAAGCCGGGCTTCGAATGGGCGGGCGTCCATAAGATCACCCGCAAGACGGAATGGCCGGACTGGACGCCGCCTTCCGAGATGATCAGCCGCGAGGCCGCCAAGGGCCATTATCTGCCGGCGCGCATGGACGGCGGCCCGGAAAACCCGCTTGGCGCGCGCGCCATGTATCTTGGCTCGACGCTTTACCGCATCCATGGCACCAACGCGCCCTGGTCAATCGGCAGCGCCGTTTCTTCCGGCTGCATCCGCCTGCGCAACGAGGACGTCGTCGATCTCTACGACCGCGTCAACGTCGGAACCCGCGTTATCGTCATGTAACGGCACACGCAAAAGCTGGAGCACCAGCAAGAGTGTTCAGCGGTTTTGCGTTGAGAATTCCGTAAAAACAACGAGATGGAGCATTTTCGTGTTTCGGAGAAATACGGAAATGCTCTATGAAGCCGCTAAGACAGGCGGCTCCACTCGTCAAAATTGCTTTATCCGGCCATGTCGATCTTGAATCGGGCAGAAGATCATGTAGCTTCGGGCGGACTTGCTTGAGGGGAATCGACTATGATCAAAGTGATGCCGGGACTGGCCGCGGCCGGACTTGTCCTGTCCTTGATTTCTACATCAGCCTTCGCCGCGCCGGTCGGCTCGGCTTCCGACAATGCACGGCAGCCGGCGCAGATTGTGCGCGTGGCGCAGATGCCGAAGTACGTAAAGCCGCAGTTCAAGCGCAAGAAAGTGCGCCTGGTGACGACGGAAGCGGCTGGCACCGTCATCATCGATACTAACAACAAATATCTCTACCTGGTCGAAGGCAACAACCGCGCCACCCGCTACGGCATCGGCGTCGGCCGCGACGGCTTCGGCTGGTCGGGCATCGTTAAGATCGGCCGCAAGGCCGAATGGCCGGCCTGGACGCCTCCCGCCGAAATGCGCCGCCGCGAAGCCGCCAAAGGCCACATCATCCCCGCCTACCAGGAAGGCGGCGAGGACAATCCGCTCGGCGCCCGCGCCATGTATCTCTATCAGGGCGGCCGCGACACCATCTTCCGCATCCACGGCACCAACCAGCCTTGGACGATCGGCCTCAACATGTCTTCCGGCTGCATCCGCATGATGAACGAGGACGTGATGCATCTTTACGATCGCGCCCCCGTCGGCACCAAGGTGATCGTCATCGGTCCCGGCAACAAGCAGGGCAACGTGGCGTTCGAAGACAGAGGCATCGACGTTTTGCGCACGATGTTCGGCGGCTGAGCAACACTTTAGAAAAAAACGAAAGGCGCCATTGGAGGCGCCCTTTGTTTTGCTTAGACATTGCGGCGGAAAACTGCCAAAGCTGCCTCAGAGTCGACATATTGCAATTTGGGGTTATTCAATGACGTCTGCGCTGCGCTCCTCCGCCTCCCTTCTTGCGGGCATCGCATTTTTCACCATCTTTTCAGCCGCCTCGGCTTCAGCGGAAGATCTGGAATTCTCCATCTATGGCGGCTACCAGACCGCGCCGCACAGTGGTGTTGACCTTTCCGACGGCACGCATTTCACCGCCGGTTGGGAAGGCAAATCCTTCGGAAGCCCGCCCTATTACGGCGGCCGCGTCACTTGGTGGCTCGAAAACTTCAACAAGCCGAACTGGGGTATCTCGCTCGATTACACCCATGACAAGGTCTATGCCGACGACGATACCCTCGAAAAGACCGGCTGGTCGCATTTCGAATTCACCGACGGCCTCAACCTGCTAACCATTAACGGTCTCTATCGCTTCCAGGATCCCACCCGCCGCTGGACGCCCTATCTCGGCGCCGGCATCGGCGTCAACATCCCGCATGTCGAAGTGATTCGCCCCGAGGGCAAGACCTGGGCTTATGAATTCGGCGGCGTGACGCTGCAGGCCCAGGCCGGCGTCGACTTCAAGGTGACCGACCGCTGGTCGACCTTCGTCGAATACAAGGGCACTTATTCGCGCGTCGACGTTCCGATCGATAGCGGTGTGGACCTGAAGACCAACATCTTCACGAATGCCGTCAACGTCGGCGTATCGTTCCACTGGTAACAGAATAAGAGAACAGAGCGCCGCGAACCCGGTAGGAGGCGCGGCGCTTTTATTGTTTTTTCGTTCCGATTTCGGTCCGCTGCAACGCTGCACGCCTTTCAGAGGCGCAAAGGACGCGAGGACAGTTTGAATTGCCCCGGCGCTATTTCGTGCCGCAACTGACCTTGCCCGCGGCGGCGTAAGGTTTGCTGCCGCCATCGATGGCCAGGGAATAGGTGCCGCTGAAATTCGCCGCCGGCTTGCCACGCGCGCCGGCGACCACCACCAGATCCAGCGTTGCGCCGCCGGTATCGTCACCGCCGCCGTCGAAGACTTCCAGGAGCAGTTCGCCATCGCGCGACCAGTGATTGCTCAGATGCTGTGATTCGAACACACGTTTTGCAAAGGCCGCTTGTGCGGGATCCTTGACAATAAGCGCGCCGCGGAAATGGTTGAGCCTGTGGCCGGCATCGCTTGCGAAACCGCTCTCGAGGGTGAAGCGCGCCTGCGCGTCATCGGCGGAACAAAATAGGCGGCTGTCGGCACGGGCCGCGCCTGCCGCACCGAGCAGTCCCGCAAGTACAATCATTCCCCGCCACATCGCCCAACCTCCCGGGAGCGGCCCGAATGGGCCCGCATTGCCTTCAGCCTAACGGCAAACCGGTTAATTTTTCCGGCATAGCGCCGCCATAGGCCCAATCGAGAAGTTCGACCGTATGCAGGATCGGGATCTCGGTTCCGGTGGCGATCTGGGTGATGCAGCCGATATTGCCGGTGGCGATGATATCGGCCTTGGTGGCTTCGATGTTTTTGACCTTACGCGCCTTCAGGGCCGCCGAAATCTCCGGCTGCAGGATGTTGTAGGTGCCGGCCGAGCCGCAGCAGAGATGGCCTTCGGCCGGATCGCGCACGGTGAAGCCCGCCGCCTTCAGCAGTTGCTTCGGCTGAAGGGTGATGCGCTGGCCGTGCTGCATCGAACAGGCGGAATGATAGGCGACCGTGATGCCCCTCGGCATATGGGCCGGCAGGTCGAGGGTCGCCAGATATTCGCTAATGTCCTTTGCCAGCGCCGAAACCCTGGCCGCCTTTGCTGCATAGGCGGGGTCGAGGCGCAGCATGTGACCGTAGTCCTTGATCGTCGTGCCGCAGCCCGAAGCGGTGATGATGATCGCATCGAGGCCATGACTCTCGATCTCGCGCGTCCAGATATCGACGTTGGTGCGGGCGCTTGCGAGCGCCTGCTCGGCGCGGCCCATATGGTGGACCAGCGAACCGCAGCAAACCTCGCCTTCCGGCGCCACGACCTCGACGCCGAACCGCGTCAGCAGCCCGATCGCCGCCGCGTTGATGCCGGGATCGAGCACCGGCTGGGCGCAGCCGGACAGGATCGCCACCCGGCCGCGCCGCTCCGCCCCGGGCCGATATGTGCCGGGTTTTGAAAAGTCTGAAGGTGCGGGGATGCGGCGCGGTGCAAGCGCCAGCATGGCGGCAAAGGGCTGCAGCGCTGCCCCCCGCATCAGTGCGGCAAAGGGGCGACCGAGACGGGCGAGATGGATCGCCAGCCGGAACCGGCCGGGAAAGGGCAGCACGGCCGCGAGAATGGCGCGCGTCAGCCGGTTCATGAACGGCCGTCTGTAAGTCTTTTCGATATGGGCGCGGGCGTGATCGACCAGATGCATATAGTCGACGCCCGAGGGACAGGTGGTGACGCAGGCAAGGCAGGAGAGACAGCGGTCGATATGGGTGACGACCTCGGCATCGGCGGGCCGGCCGTTTTCCAGCATGTCCTTGATGAGATAGATGCGACCGCGCGGGCTATCGAGCTCGTTGCCGAGCGTCACATAGGTGGGACAGGTGGCGGTGCAGAAACCGCAATGAACGCATTTGCGCAGGATCTGCTCCGATTCGGCGACGTGGGGGTCGGCGAGCTGGGCGGGAGTGAAATTGGTTTGCATCTAGCGGGGCCTCCGCTTAGGGGGCGCTGTGCCTGGGGCACCCCCCTCTATCCTGCCGGACATCTCCCCCACAAGGGGGGAGATCGGCAAGACGATCGGCCATCGGTCCCTCTCTGCCGTGTTCGACCGGCAGTGCCCCCGTTGTTTGGGGAAGCCGTCGCCCCGATCCGATCTCGCCCCTTGTGGGGGAGATGTCCGGCAGGACAGAGGGGGGTGACCCGCGCACAGACTCATCTTCTCACCCCATCTTCCCCGGATTAAAAATCCCAGCCGGATCGAACTTTTCCTTCACCCGCCGCGACAGCATCGCCACCGCCTCCGGCTCCGGATGGAACGCCGCCGTTGCCGCCCTCGCTGCCTCCGATGCACGGATCAGTGTCGCATGGCCGCCGCCGAGCGCCTTGATGAAGCGGCGGACCAGATCTGCTTCAGGATCCGCCTCCATCCTCATCCAGACGAGACCGCCCTGCCAGTCGTAGAAGGCGTCGACGCCGGCTTCGAGGCGGAGTGCCGAGACCAGTTGATGGCCGTTTCCCGGCGCAACCGAAACGCGCCAGACCGGCCGCGTCGTGCCGTCGGCATAGGGTAATACATCACGGATTTCTCGCCAGAGTCTGCGGCTTTCCGGCTCATCCAGCCGCGTCACCGTGGCAAAGGCCGACATCGCGGCCGCAAGCTTCTCGATGCGCACGTCGACCGAACCGGGCAAGCCTTCGACGCGCAGAACCGTCGCCTCGCCCTCGGGCAATTTGCCGGCAAGGAATTTCCAGGTCACCGTCAGCGGCAGATGGGCAGCACCGGAGATCTCGACCGGCAGCGCCATCGCCGCCGCCATGGCATTGGCCGCTTCGGCATCGTTGAGGCCGGAGAGCACCAGCGTCTGTTCCGTCTTCGGGCGCGGCGGCACGCGGAAGGTCAGTTCGGTGATGAAACCCAGCGTGCCGTGCGAGCCGGCGATCAGCTTGACGAGATCGAGGCCGGTCACATTCTTCATCACCCGGCCGCCGGCCTTGATGATCTCGCCCCTGCCGTTGACGAAGCGCACGCCGAGCAGGCTGTCGCGGGCAGCCCCCGCAATGAGGCGGCGCGGGCCGGAGACATTGGCGGCAAAGACGCCGCCGATCGTCGGCTCGCCCGATCTGCGCATGATTGGCCGATGATCCATTGGCTCGAAGGCAAGCATCTGGCCGCCTTCGGACAGTGCCGCCTCGACCTCGGCAAGCGGCGTACCCGAGCGGACCGTCATGACCATCTCGCCGGGATTGTAGGCGATGATGCCGGAAAGCCTGGTCGATCGCAGCCGGTCTTCCGATGCAACGGCGTTGCCGAAACCCGAGCGCGTATCACCGCCACAGATAGCGAGCGGCCGGTTCGTCTCCGCATGTGTGAGGACGATCGCCGCCGCCTGTTCCTCGCTTGTGGGCATCAGATCGATCATTGGGACGGGCGCCCTTCGAGCGGGAAGACCTTCGATGGGTTGAGGAGCCAGCCCGGATCGAAGGCGGCGCGCACCGCCATCTGCTGGGCGAGATCGGCCTCCGAATATTGATGGCGCATCAGGTCGCGCTTTTCGATGCCGACGCCATGCTCGCCGGTGAGGCAGCCGCCGGCGTCGACGCAGAGCTTGAGGATATCGTTGCCGGCGGCTTCGGCGCGGGCGGCATCCTCGGGGTCGTTGGCATTGAAGAGGATCAGCGGATGCATGTTGCCGTCGCCGGCATGAAAGACGTTGGCAACCCGCAGGCCGTAATGATCGACGATCTCCGTGGTCTTCTTCAGCACATGGGAAAGCTGGCTGAGCGGCACGGTGCCGTCCATGCAGATATAGTCGGCGATGCGGCCGGTGGCGCCGAAGGCGGATTTGCGCCCTTTCCAGATCAGCGCGGCCTCGCTGGCCGACTGACATTCGCGTACGGTCTTCACAGCATGGCGGCGGGCGATCTCGACGATATCCTTCAGGGTGGCGTCCATTTCGGCTTCCGAACCCTCGACCTCGACGATCAGCAGCGCCCCGACATCGAGGGGATAGCCGGCATGGGCGAAGGCCTCGCAGATCTCGATTGCCGGCTTGTCCATGAATTCGATGGCAACCGGGATGATGCCGGCGGCGATGATATCGGCAACGCAGGCGCCGGCCTCTTCCGAGCTTTCGAAGCCGAAGAGCACGGGACGGGCACCTTCCGGCTTGGCGATCAGCCGCACCGTTGCCTCGGTGACTATGCCGAGCTGGCCTTCGTGGCCGCAGACGAGGCCGAGCAGGTCGTAACCGGCCGCGTCCAGCGCCTTGCCGCCGAGCTCGATCACCGTGCCGTCGACAAGCACCATTCTGACGCCGAGCAGATTGTTGGTGGTAACGCCATATTTCAGGCAATGGGCGCCGCCGGAATTCATGCCGATATTGCCGCCGATGGTGCAGGCGAGCTGCGAACTCGGGTCGGGCGCATAGAAAAAGCCGTCCGCGGAGACGGATTCGGAGATGTTGAGATTGGTGACGCCGGCCTGAACCACGGCGACACGGTTCGGCAGATCGATTTCGAGAATGCTGTTCATTTTCGACAGGCCGAGCACGACGGCATCCTCCTGCGGAATGGCGCCGCCGGAAAGCGAAGTGCCGGCGCCGCGCGGCACGACGGGAATGCCGTATCGGTGGCAATAGCGCATGATGGCCGCGACCTCGGCCGTGGTGCGCGGCAGGGCGACGGCGAGCGGGAGGCGGCGATAGGACACGAAGGCGTCGGTTTCGAACGGCACCAGCTCGCGCGCCTCATGAACCAGGCATTCCGGCGGCAGAAGATCGGCGAGATCGGCAACGATCCGGGCGCGGCGCGCCAGCACATCGGCGCGCGGGGCGAGAAACGGAATGGCGTCGGACATGGTGTCCTCCCTGACCCTGACGACCGGAAATCGCAGCGGCAAGATGACAGCGGGACGGGCCGCCAGCCTCTGCCGCCGGTGAACCGGCTTAGCACTTTCCCGAAAGTGGCGCAAATGCTAAGCACTTATGTCAAAAGGGAAAAAGTCTGAAAACCTTATGACCAATCTGGGTGATCTCGAAATCTTTGCCAAGGTCGTTTCGACGGGCAGCATGTCGCTCGCCGGGCGGGCCCTCGGCTTTTCGCCCGCGGTCGTCTCCAAGCGGATCAAACGGCTGGAGGACCGGCTCGGCACCCGGCTTCTGCAGCGCACGACGCGGCAGATCTCGCTGACGGAAGCCGGACAGGGTTTTTACGACCGTGTCCTCGGTATTCTCGCCGGGTTGGAGGAGGCTGAATTTTACATTTCCGGCCGCTCGGCGCAGATGCACGGCACGCTGAAGATCTCGGCGCCGACCTCCTTCGGTCGCATG
Source organism: Rhizobium sp. NXC14 (assembly GCF_002117485.1). NCBI lineage: Bacteria > Pseudomonadati > Pseudomonadota > Alphaproteobacteria > Hyphomicrobiales > Rhizobiaceae > Rhizobium > Rhizobium sp. NXC14. Next base: position 858,852 of record NZ_CP021030.1, on the reverse strand, counting down.
CATATCGCGCCGCATTTGAAGAATTTCATGGAGGCGCATCCAGAGCTTGCCATTAACCTGGTGCTGACGGACGAATTCTCAGACATCGTCGGAGGCGGCTTCGATCTGGCGATCCGAATCGCCGAGTTGACGGATTCGAGCCTCGTTGCCCGGCGGCTGGCGCCGGTGCGACGGGTGCTCTGTGCCTCGTCGGACTATCTCGCTGCGCATGGCCAACCGGGGGACATCGAGGATCTGAAACACCACCGATGCCTTCCGGCGCACAACAACGACACGTGGCGGCTGATCGGGCCGGAGGGTGCGCTCAGCCTGCGGCCGGAGGGCATGCTGATCACCAATTCCAGCGAAGTGATCCGCGAAGCGGTGATCGCAGGCCTTGGAATTGCCCTGCGCTCGACCTGGGATATCGGCAAGGAACTCAAGTCCGGCCGACTGGTGCAGGTGCTGCCGGCCTATGAGGGCTCACAGAATGTCGGCCTGTCGGCCGTCTATCCCAGCCGCCAGTTCCTGCCGGCCAAAGTGCGGCTGTTCATCGACTATCTGGCCGAGCTTTATGGTCCCGTCCCTTATTGGGAGCTCTGACGCAGATCCGCTGCCTCGGCTTAAAGCGCGCCGCGATCTTCTAGATCCGCTCGGCCCACGCTTTCAGTCTTGATTTCCCGACATGCTCTAACGCCAGAGATCGAGATAGGCGCTCGCCACCATCGCATCGATATCAGAGGGCACCGGCACCACGCAGGCTTCGGCACCGGCCTCGCCTTTCGCGATCCGCTCCAGGCAGCGGGCCTGAAGCGTGAAGCCGAGGTCCATCGACTCGGCGGAATTGCCGAGCGGCCGGGGACCGGCCAGGTTGGCCATATGGCCACGGCCAAGCACGTGGAACGAACGGCCATCCTTCAGATGGAAGGTCTCGATATGCTCGGCCTCATATCGGTCGATACCGGCGACATCGGGATGGCGCCGAAAGGCTTCGACATCGATCTCCAGCGGAAAATGGCCGCCATTCATCAGGATCGCGCCATCCTTGAGAAGCGGCAGATCGGCCGCCGTCACAATAGCGGGAAAACCGGTGACGGTGATGAGGATATCGGCCGAGCGGATCGCGGCGTCGCGCAAGGGCGTCACGAAACCGTCGAGATGGGCTTCGAGCGTCGTCACCGGATCGATGTCGACAACGCTGACGGTGGAAAAAGCATTGCGAAAACAGGCGGCCGTGCCCTTGCCACAGGCGCCATAGCCGAAAACCGTCACCCGTTTGCCATTGGTGGAGCGATTGGTGAAGCGAAGATAGCTCTCGAACAGGCTCTGACCGACCGCATGCCGGTTCTCGGCAAACTGCTTGATCGGGCTGTCGTTGATGACGAGGATCGGCATGTTCAGGCGTGCGCGCATCGGCAACAGCCGCGTGCGGCCGGACGTCGTCTCCTCGGTGCCGCCGAGAAGATTGGCGAAGGGCTTTTCCACGGCGATGGCGAAAAGATCACCGCCATTATCGAGCAGCAGATCCGGCCTTTCGGCGATCACAGCTTCCAGGCTCTGGTGATGGGCCGCGGCATCGGTCGTCAGGGTCGCAAAGACAGTGATGCCCTGTGCGCGCAGGAACTCGACCGTCGAGGGCTGGGTGCTGTTGAGATTGCCGGTGCAAACGAGGCGCGCTCCGCCGGCACGAAGCGTCATGAGAAGCGCCACCGTCTTCGGCTCCAGATGGATGCCGGTGCCGATCGACAGGCCATCGAAAGGGCGCGTGCGCTCGAATTCCGCCGCTGTTGCCTTGAGCAGCCGACAGACGCTGCCGATCCAGTCGATGCGGGTTGCGGTGCTTTCCATCTTCTCTTCCTTTTTCCGTTTCCGCGCCTGTATTAGCGCAGCGGCAGTAAGGCGGACATGGACGTAATTCTGGCGCTGGAGCAGAAAAACTGCCCTTTCAGGCCGGTGTTCCGCAGCGAAGCAGCCAGGCGGACAAGGCCGCTAAGGCCGGCCGCTTGGCATCCGGCGTGCGGCAGCAGAGACTGTAACCCGACGGCCGGGAAATGAAGCCGAAGGGCGCGGCCAGTTGCCCACGTGCGAGGTCGTCCTCTATCGAGGCGCGCGGCGCAAGCGCGATGCCGAGCCCGGAGCGGGCGGCGGCGAGCGCCAGCAGCAGATCCTCGAATTCCTGCCGGCGGGAAAAGCTGACCGGCGGCGTGCCGCTTTCCGCGAACCAGTCGTCCCATAACCGCGGAACGCTGCGGCTGACGAGTTGCGTCAGAGCGCCCATCGCGCCGAGTCCTGCGGACAATGTCGCGGCAAGCGCCGGGATGGCGACGGGACCGAATTCGTCCTCCATGAAGCGCAGCGCGACAATTCCTGCAGCCGGCCGGTATTCGCCGCCCATGATCACCGCATCCAGTTCCGGGTGCATCTGCAGCGGCTCGGCCACGGCCATCGGCACGATGTCAATCAGAGTATCGCCGAGGCTTGCCTGCATATCCGCAACGCGCGGCATCAGCCACCAGACCGCGAAGGCGGAAGGCACGCCGAGGCGAATACGGCCAGGTGCGGCACCCTCGAAATCCAAAGCGGCCCGCTGCAGAATATCGAAAGCCGCGCTCGCAGCCTCGGCGAACGCGCTCGCCTCTGGTGTCGGGACCAGCCTGCGGCCGTCGCGCGTGAAAAGCTTCCGGCCGAAGTGATTCTCCAGCGTGGCAATCTGCTGGCGCACGGCGCCGCGCACCACGTTCAGCTCCTCGGAAGCCTTCAGAATGCTGCCATGGCGGCAGACGGACACGAAGGCGCGGACGGCATTGAGAGGCGGGAGACGCATAATTACCACATTGGCAAAATGATAGGGGAACAATTCGTCCCCGCATTGATTAGGGGTCCGGACCGACTCATACTGTACACCTGTGCAATATGACGCATTCGAGACAGGTCGCGACGGATTTCTGAGCCTGCCCCAGCTCGATTTCCCCTAAAAACGGCGGCTAATCATGTTTTGGATCGCCCGCGGCTTTGGATTGCGTCAGGGTTCCGTGATACACGTATATGAGTGATTCCTAACAACCATGCAAAGGTGACCCGACAATTGACTCTTCTCGCCCGATTGGCATCCGATGTGCAACTGATGTTCCGGCGCCCGCCGCGACAGCAATATGGTGCCATCTGTTACCGGGTGAAGAAGAAAAGCGCTGAGGTCGAAGTTCTGCTGATGACGAGCCGCGACACTGGCCGCTGGGTCATTCCCAAGGGCTGGCCGATGAACGGTAAGTGCGCTCATGAGGTCGCCGCGCAGGAAGCCTTGGAAGAAGCCGGCGTACGCGGCGCAGCCGAGGCGGAAACGCTTGGTTCCTACACCTATCAGAAGGTGCTGCGTGACGGGGTGCAGGTCGTCTGCAAGGTGCAGGTCTATCCGCTTGAGGTTACCGACTTGGCGAAGAACTTCAAGGAAAAGGGCGAGCGCACCATCGAATGGGTCTCATGCGACGAGGCGGCCAGCCGCGTCCGCGAACCGGAACTTCGCAATCTCTTCCTCGCCTTCAAGCAAAAGATGACCGACAGCCTCTCGGCCGAGGCGACGAAACAAATTCCGGCGGAATGAATCCTGCCATCTTGCACTGCTAGGAAAGCAGCGTAGAAGCAGATTTCATCCTTCAGGAAAATGAATGCCGCCCCGTCCCGCAGTTCTGACGAAACGCACGCTCGACAAGGACCTCGATAAGATTACCTATGTCGAGGACGCGGCGAAGCATGTTGCGCGGCGGCTGGTGGCGCCTGGGCTCGGGCTGATTTTCGTCGGCATCGTCATGCTCTTTGCAGGCGTCTACGTCTTCGACCGTCCGGGCGCCGTGCTCGTCGTGGCGGCAGCGGCCCTTGCCGGCTACATGGCGATGAATATCGGCGCCAATGACGTGACCAACAATGTCGGTGCGGCCGTAGGCGCACGCGCCATGACGATGGGCCAGGCGCTTGTCATCGCTGCGATCTTCGAGGTCTTAGGCGCTACGATCGCGGGCGGCGAAGTGGTCAAGACGATTTCCTCCGACATCGTCGATGCCGGCCAGGTGTCGCCGGCGGTGCTCGGCTGGATCATGATGGCGGCGCTGACCGCCGCAGCCCTTTGGATCAACCTTGCAACCTGGATGAATGCGCCGGTTTCCACCACGCATGCGATCGTCGGCGCAGTGATCGGGGCCGGCATCTCCGCTGTGGGGCCGGAGCCGGTGAATTGGCGGGTGATGTTTGAGATCACCTCGAGCTGGATCACCTCGCCGCTGCTCGGCGGACTGATCGCGGCCGGTCTGCTCTATCTCGTCAAGACCCTCATCATCTATCGCGACGACAAAATCGCAGCGGCGCGGCGCTGGGTGCCGGTGTTTGTCGCGACGATGGCCGGCGGCTTCATGGCCTATATGCTGCTGCAGCTGTCGCCGATCGGCAGATTTCCGCCCTTCACCGTCATTCTGATCGGAATCGGCATGGGGCTGGTGAGCTGGCTTGCCGTTCGGCCGCTCGTCCTCGCCCAGGCGCGGGATCTCGAAAACCGCAATAGCTCACTGCGGGTGCTGTTCCGGCTGCCGCTGATCGGCTCGGCGGCGCTGCTGTCATTCGCGCATGGCGCAAACGACGTTTCGAACGCAGTCGGGCCGCTTTCGGCGATCGTCCATTCGGTGGGTATCGGCGGCGACGGCGTCGGCCATCCGCCCCTCTGGGTAATGCTGATCGGCGCCTTCGGCATCTCCGTCGGCCTGCTGCTCTTCGGGCCGCGCCTCATCCGCCTCGTCGGCGAAGAGATCACCAAGCTCAACCCGATGCGCGCCTATTGCGTCGCGCTGTCGACCGCTTTCACCGTCATCGTCGCCTCCTGGCTCGGCCTGCCGGTCAGCACCACGCATATTGCCGTCGGCGCCGTCTTCGGCGTCGGCTTCTTCCGCGAATGGTACACCCGCCGTTCCAAGCGCCGCATCGCCTATATCAGGCGCAAGGCCGAGAGCTGGGAACTGGATGAACCGGAGGAGCCGAACATTCATGAAAGGCGGCGGCGCTACCTCGTGCGCCGCTCACATTTCATGACGATCATCGCGGCCTGGATCATTACCGTCCCGGTTTCGGCGACGCTTGCAGCGATGATTTATTGGGTTATGTTCGCGCTCTTCATCTGAGGCTCCAGGTTTTTCGAATGCGCGCCAATTTCCGCATGCAACGGCTTTTCGTCGACGCGCCCCTTTCCAGCGGCGCCGTCGTGGAGGCGAATGCCGATCAGTTCAACTATCTCGCCAATGTGCTGAGAATGGAGAACGCTGCGGAGATCCTGCTCTTCAACGGCCGGGACGGCGAGTGGAAGGCCTCCCTCTCCTTCCCCACGCGCAAACGCATCCAGCTGACGGCGATCGAGCAGACGCGGCCACAGCCGGCGCCTTGCGACCTGCATTATCTCTTCGCGCCGCTCAAAGTCGGCCGCATGGATTATCTCGTGCAGAAGGCTGTCGAAATGGGCGCCGGCTTGCTGCAGCCCGTCATGACCCAGCACGTGCAGGGCAAAATCACCAATCTCGACAAACTGCGTGCCAATGTCGTCGAGGCGGCGGAGCAATGCGGCGTTCTCGGCATCCCTGATGTGGCGGAACCAGTGAGACTTTTCGATCTGCTCGACCATTGGCCGAGCGAGCGGCGCATCATCTATTGCGACGAGGGCGATGCCGGGCAAAACCCGCTGCCGGTGCTGGCAGCCATCCAGGAAAGGCATCTCGCTCTGCTCGTCGGGCCGGAAGGCGGCTTTTCGGAAGAAGAGCGGGCGCGGCTTCGAAGCCTCGATTTCGTCACCGCCATTCCGCTCGGGCCGCGCATCCTCAGGGCAGATACGGCGGCCGTTGCGGCGCTGGCGGTGGTCCAGGCGGCGATCGGCGACTGGACGTGACCGGGAAAACGGTTGACGCGGAAATCACTGCTGTTTTTTTGATGCGTCGTTGAAAGAATTTCACTTGCAACAAACGTGGCTTGGGTCCTAATCACCTTCCAACTGCCCGCCCCCCTGGGCGCCTTCTTGAATACAGGTACCCCGCATGGCCCGCGACACTACCGACCAGACGCCGCTCTCTTCGGTTCAGGATCTGACCGATTACATCGCCGCGGGCAACAAGCCGCGGGAGCGCTTCCGGATCGGCACCGAACATGAGAAGTTCGCCTTCTTCCGCGCCGACAACAGCCCGGTTCCCTATTTTGGCGATGAGAGCATTTCTGCCCTGCTCACCGGCCTGCAGAAAAAGAGCGGCTGGGAGCCGATCGTGGACGGCGGCAACATCATCGGCCTTGCCGAACAGAACGGCATGGGCGCGATCTCGATCGAACCCGGCGGCCAGTTCGAACTCTCCGGCGCGCCGCTGGAAACGATCCATCAGACCTGCAAGGAATCGAACCAGCACCTGGCGACGCTGCGCGAGATCGCCGAACCAATGGGCATCCGTTTCCTCGGCATCGGCGGCAGTCCGAAATGGACCTATGCCGAGACTCCGCAGATGCCGAAATCGCGCTACGAGATCATGACCCGCTATATGCCGAAGGTCGGCACCAAGGGTCTCGACATGATGTATCGCACCTGCACGATCCAGGTGAATCTCGATTTCTCCTCGGAAGACGACATGCGCAAGAAGATGCGTGTCTCGATGAAGCTGCAATCGCTGGCGACTGCGCTGTTTGCCTCCTCGCCCTTCACCGAAGGCAAGCCGAACGGTTTGCTTTCCTGGCGTGGCGATATCTGGCGCGATGTCGACAACCGACGCGCCGGCCTGCTCGACTTCACCTTCCGCGACGACTTCGGTTTCCGCGACTACGCCGAATGGGCGCTCGACATACCGATGTATTTCATCGTCCGCAACGGGCGCTATCACGACTGCACGCACGTCACCTTCCGCCAGTTCATGAACGGCGCCTTGAAGGGCGAGGTCGCCGATCCGGAGCCGACGATGGGCGACTGGACGAACCATCTTTCGACGCTCTTCCCCGACGTGCGGCTGAAGCGTTTTCTCGAAATGCGCGGTGCCGACGGCGGCCCGTGGCGGCGCATCTGTGCACTGCCGGCCTTCTGGGTCGGCCTGCTCTATGAAGATGCAGCCCTCGAGGCAGCCGACCAGCTGACCAAGGATTGGAGCTTTGCCGAGGTCAGCGCCCTGCGCAACGCCGTTCCGGCCGAAGGGCTGCAGGCTGAATTTCGCGGGCACTCGCTTCTCGAGACGGCACGCGAGGTGTTGGGCATATCGAGGGCCGGCCTCAAAGCCCGCGGCAAGCTCAACGGCGAAGGGCAGGACGAGAGCATCTTCCTGGCGCCGCTCGACGAAGTGCTCGCCAAGAAGGCGACGCTCGCCGAGGATCTGCTGTCGCTCTATCACGGCCGCTGGCAGCTTTCCGTCGAGCCGGTCTTCGAGGACTACCAGTATTAGGTTTGCCGCACCGGCACTCTCCAGCTTGGATACCTCGCTCCGCGCCTTTGCCGGAACGGCTTTAAGTTCTTATGGCAAAAAGCCGTTTGCACATTACCTTTTCCGGATATAGTGGCGTTACACGCGTCACGACTCGGGGAAAGGGACCTCCATGCTGCCACTCTTCGACATGATGATGCAGGCGCAGAACGGCGCAGCGATGGAAGCGGTCGCCCGTCAATTCAACTTGGCTCAGGAGCAGGCAACGAAGGCCATGGCCGCGCTGATGCCGGCCTTTTCCGCCGGCCTGAAGCGCAGCACCAGCAATCCTTACGATTTCGTCGGATTGATGCAGGCCGTCGCCTCCGGCAATTACGCACGTTATTTCGAAGATATGAGCCGGGCTTTCACGCCTGAGGGCATTTCCGACGGCAACAGTATCCTCGCCCAGCTCTTCGGCTCCAAAGAGGTTTCGCGGGCGATCGCAGCCCAGGCCGCCCAGATGACCGGGATCGGGCAGGAAATCTACAAACAGATGCTGCCGGTGCTGGCAGATACGCTGATGGGCGGGCTCTTCAAGCAAACGACCGGTCAGATGGCCGCGCCCGTCAATCCCTTCGTCAACACGGCGATGGGCGAGACCATCCAGAAATGGCTGGAAAGCACGGGCTTCGCACCGAAGCCAAAGACTGCTCCTGAAGCCAGCATCTTCGACAACCCGTTCACGCAAGCGATGCAGACGATGTTTTCGGCACCGAAGCCCGAACCGGCGCCTCAACCCAACCCCTTCCTCGACAATCCCTTCGCCAAGGCTTTCCAGGAGATGATGGCCGGCCTCAGCCAGCAGCCGGCGGCCCAAAAGCCGGCAGCGAAGACGCAGGCAGCGCCGAAGGAAGAGCAAAAACTCAATGCCGAGAGCTATGCCGACATGCTGAACGCCATGTTCGACAGCGGGCTGGAGGTGCAGAAGAGCTATCAGAGGAATCTGGAGGCGATCTTCGAAACCTACCGGCCGAAGCCTTCGTCAGAGACCTAACGCGCGTCGCGTCCAGGCGACATCCGGCACGCATAAAAAGACCCGGCGATGGCTGGGAAAGCCGATCACCGGGTCAAGCGGCAGGGCTATTGGCTATCACCCTGCGGGGAAACTCGCGCTCCTACTCGTCGGAGGAGCGGAAGAACTGCAGGCGCCAACGATTACGCGCCGAGCGCGTCAGATGTTCCGACGGGTCCTCAAAAAAAGTCGAGGCCAGGAACGCCGAGGTCAGGTCGGCCCGGGTGAGGCCGATGTCCCTCAGCTGCGCGTCGTTCAGATCATGCAGCGCGTTGATCTCCATGCGATTGCGGAACACGCGAAAGAGGAAGGTCAACGGCGCAAGGCCTGCCGCCAGACGCTGGTAAAACGTCGGGGTAAGCCTACCGCAGTCGAGTTCTAGTGTCCGGTCTGTCGTGTGCATCGAACTCTCCTTTCTTTCGGGGCACGCAACAACCCACCCCTGCCGCGAGGTCGTGCGGAAGGGAGCAGGCTGGATTCGGCACTGCTTAATTCCTTAAATCGGAATTGATTTAAGGATAAAATTATGCAGCCACTCAAAATGCTACAGCGTCCTTTTGCGCGTCTGAAAAGACGCGCGGCGCTCTAGGACAGGCAGGGTGTCTGTCCTACACTTTGCTTGATTTGCATCTCGAAGATGCCAAAGACCTATTGATCAGTCCAACGAATGTTTCTAATGATTATCATCAGCTATCTTTATAGGTGAACCCATGTCCGCGCCTCTTGATCTCGACCAGTTGCAGACTTTCATCGCCATCGTCGATTCCGGCAGCTTCACCAAGGCCGCCGACAGGGTCTACAAGACCCAATCCGCCGTCTCCATGCAGATGCGCCGTCTCGAAGAGCGCATCGGCAAGCAGCTGTTCATCAAGGACGGCCGCGGTAACCGGCTGACGGTCGAGGGGGAAAAACTGCTCAATTACGCCCGCCGCATCATCCGCCTCAACAATGAGGCGATCGCCGCCTTCGACGACAACAGGCTGGAGGGGACGCTGCGCATCGGTACGCCGGATGATTATGCCGACCGCTATATGCCTGAAATCATCGGCCGCTTTGCCAAGACCCATCCGAACGTCGAGCTCTACATCGTCTGCGAGCCCTCGGTGGATCTCGCCGAGCGCATGCACAAGGGTGAGCTCGACATCGCGCTCGTCACCCACAATCCGCGCGAGCGCATGTCCGATGTGGTGAGAACCGAGCCGCTCTGCTGGGTCGGCTCGGCAAACCATCCGATCCGCGACGACGCGCCGGTGCCGCTTGCCGTCGGCCGCCGCGACTGCCAATGGCGCCAGCTCGCCTGCTCGGCTCTCGATGCCGTAGGCCGCGAGCACCAGATCCTGTTCACCAGCTGGTCCTGCACCGTCGTCGCCGCGGCGGTGCTGGCCGGCATGGCGGTCTCGGTCATGCCGGAATCGGCGCTGCGGACGGGCATGAAGGTGCTAAGCCAGGCCGACGGTTTCCCGGCGCTGCCGCCGGTGCAGATCGGCATCATGAAGCGGCCAGGCGTCTCGCTGTCGCTGATGAACGCGATTACGGCGCATATCACTGCCTGCCTCGACAACATCACGCCGGCTGTCGTCGACGACGGTCTGGACGCGGATGTCAAATCGGCTCAGGCGCGGCTTTACCCGCGGCCGAAGGCCGCCAACATGGTGCCGAGCTGGTAGAAAGGCTCAGGCGGCGCTGGCTGCAAAAAGGGAGGCGCGGATGACGCGCTTCCACTCGCCGAGCATGCACCGCGCTATGGTCTCTTCGCTGACAGCGGCAAGCCGGACGACGGCGCCGATCAGGTGGCTGAAAAGGTAAGTGCGCGCGAACATTTCCTCGTCGCAAAGGTCGGGAGCCAACCTGCTTACGGCGTCATGAAAGATACCGGCGACGCGACCGCTATGCTCGATGTTCAGCCGAAGCAGATCCTGATCGGTTTCGGTTCCCATCCAGACGCCGCGATAGACGGGATCGTCGCGATAAGATTCGTAATACCAGTCGATGGTGGCGCAGACGCGATCGAGGGCCTGATCGAGTGACTGCACATCGCTGAACATCGCCGCCGTCTTCGCCTGGATCGCCGAAGCGTGCTGGTCGAACAGGGCTTTTACGATCGCCGCCTTCTCGGGAAAATACTGGTAAACCGAGCCGATCGGTACCTTGGCGGCGATCGCGAGTTCCGTCATCCGCATGGCGCTGACGCCCTTTTTGGCGATGATCTTGGCGGCGGCGGCGAGGATAAGATCCAGCCTCTGGATGCTGCGCTCCTGCTTCGGCTGCCTGCGCAAGCCGATGCGATCCATGCTTTCCGCGCCCATGTCGCTCCCATTCTTATTGTTTCGCGGAGGAGCTATCTGCCACCACCCCATCGAGCGGATATGACATTGCAGGCCTTCATCAGCGGTAAATGGAAAAGTTCACATTCTAACGACCGGCAAAAGCCTGTGAAATCAAGCCCTCGCAGCATATCGCGCTAATTGACGGGGATTGAAAAGACTTCGAAAGGTTGTGTGAGAACAGGGATAAGCGGCGGACCTACCTTGGTACAGGCGCGCGTTCGGTCAGGTGCGATCGACGCAAGTCAGTCCATCGCCATCCACACAGCGAGCCAGACCCACAGGACAGCGAGCACAAGGTAGCCTGCCGCAAAAAGAGGACTGCGATAGCGCATTTCATTGCTGGTGACGTGAACGGCGGCGTGAGCATAACGCAGCGCGACGAAGATCCACGCAAGACTGACGGTGAAGATGTTGTCGGCCTGCGTGATATAAAGGAGAATGCTGCAGGCATAGAAGAGCACCGGCAGTTCGAACTGGTTGGCGAGAGCGTTCTTCACAACGAGGCTTTCGACCGGCTCGCCGCGATTTTCTCGGTAATCCGACCGAGCGACTTTTCCGGCTCGGACCATTTTCTTTCGCCTCAAGCCAAGAAGCCCGTAGAGACCATAGACCAGGGCCACATGGGCAAGGAGTGGCCAGAAGATTTCATAGCCGGTCATGATCGCCACTTCCTTTCCGCTTTCGTATGTCATTGGCAGCATTAGCGGAAAGGATAAGCGGGTGCCAGCGGCTCGCCGCCGGCATCCGCAAACCCGATATCGTCTTCACACCTGGGCGCTGCCGCCATCGACGAAGAGTTCGGCACCGGTGACGAAGCTGGAATCCTCCGAAGCGAGGAAGAGTGCGGCAGCGGCAACTTCCTCGGCACGGCCGACCCTGCCCATTGGCACCTGGGCCGCCAGGGCGTCAAGCAGGCCCTGCTGTTGCACTGGGTCCTTACCTGCCAATTCGACCAGTCCGGTCGTTTCCGTCGGACCAGGGCTAAGCGTGTTGACCCGAATCCCGCGATCCTTCAAGTCGAGGATCCAGTTGCGCGCAAAACTGCGCAGAGCGGCTTTCGATGCAGCGTAAACGCTGAAGGCGGGTGTCCCGGTCGAGCCTGCTGTCGATCCCGTCAGGATGATCGATGATCCTGTCGAAAGCAGTGGCAAGGCCTTCTGGACCGTAAAGAGAACTCCCTTCACATTCCGATCGAACGTGTCGTCATACTGCTCTTCGGTAATTTCGCCGAGGGGCAACATGGAGCCACCACCCGCGTTGACGAAGAGCACGTCGACTTTCCCAGCTTCTGCCTTCACCCGTTCATAGAGGCGATCGAGGTCGGCTGGATTGGCTGAGTCAGCCTGAATTCCCACAACCCCGCCGCCGATCTCAGCGACTGCCGCATCGAGAACGTCCTTGCGACGGCCCGTGATGAAAACCCGTGCGCCCTCAGCGACGAAGCGCCTGGCCGTTGCAAGGCCAATGCCAGACGTGGCGCCGGTGATAACCGCAATCTTCGCATTCAATCGTTGTGTCATTTGTCGTCTCCTTTGGTTCGACTGAAGCTGAGATATGGACGGGGGGCATTCTTTCGGAATAGAAAGAATTGAAAGCTATTGTTTCAGAAATGAAATGAACAAGTTTCCCGATTTCGAGGGTCTGGCGATGTTTGCGAAGGTCGCCGAAGAGCGTTCTTTCCTTCGGGCTGCACAGACGCTCGGCGTGTCAGTGCCGACCGTTTCGCGCGCCGTGAGCCGTCTTGAGCACAGGCTGGGGGCAAGGCTCTTTAACCGCACCTCTCGGCAGCTCGCGTTGACTGAATTCGGCCTGCGACTGGTCGACAGCGCCGCACGAATCTATGCGGAAGCCGAGATGGCAGAGGACACTGCCAGGGAGATTGCCACCCGGCCGAAGGGGCTCATCAGGCTTGCCGCACCGATGGCCTTCGGGACACGCTGGCTGGCGCCGGTCCTGCCTGAGTTTTTCGAGCTCTTTCCGGAGATTTCGATCGACCTGCACATGAGCGATGCCGTCGTCGATATCGTAGGAGAAGGCTTTGATGCGGCGCTCAGAATCGCGGTGCTGCCGGATTCGTCATTGGTCGCGCGCAGGCTGACGCCGGTGGATCGCTTCATTCTCGCTGCACCCGCATATCTCGATCGGTACGGCGTGCCGGAACATCCGAGCGAACTAGCGGCTCATCATTGCCTCGGATACTCCTACAGGGCGCGGCAGGATGTCTGGCGCCTGCGCAACAGTGAAGGTAAGGAGGAGGTCATCGTACCAAGTGGCTCTCTCAAGGCAACCAATTCGCAAGCTTTGGTGCCAATGGCGCTACGCGGCCTCGGGATCATCGAGCTACCCGAGTTTCTCGCACATGACTATCTCATAGACGGCCGGCTGAAGCCGATCCTTCCCGGCTGGACGCTGCCAACAGGCGCAGTGTATTTCGTCACACCTTCTGCTCGCAACCGGCCAGCGAAGGTCGAGGTCCTTTCCGATTTCATGATGGCGAGACTGTCAAATCCGGTTTGGCGGCGAAGGAGCTGATGCCGCTTCAGTCCTGGCCTGTCGACAGCCAACGGGCGACGGCAAGCCGAGCGGCGACGATGAAGCAGATAGCGAGGCTTGCGAATTTCAACCGCGTCATCCACGGCAGCACGTGCATTGCAGGACCTGCAGACGCGCCGTTGCCGAAAGCAATCAGGCTGGAAATGTTCTCGCCGTAGTCCGAGATGCCGTAGATGAAAGGCAGCAGATAGATCGCCTTGGCTATGAGCGGATGAAGTGACCGGCCGAACCACGAGCCGACGGGGCCGAGCCTCACGAAGACAAGGAACAGCAGCGCCGTGAGCAATGCCGGAAACATCAGCTCCGGCCCGAAATACATGGCGCTGAGCAATTTGGCCGCCGTCTCGTTTTCATCGAGCAGCTTCTGCATGTGGAAGACGGCCGATTCGTCGTAACCGGCGAAATAGGTGTCGAGTACCGCCTGCCCGGTTTCGTGCTTGAAAGGCACGACGAAGCCGAAGGTCGTGCAGGCGAGCACGGCAAGGCAGAGGACTGCGAGCAGCGCGACCACCCAGAGGGGAATTGCGCTGCCCGCCTTCATGATCAGAGGCCGGCGCCCGGATAGTTCGGGCTCTCGCGGGTGATCGTCACGTCATGGGCGTGGCTTTCGCGAAGGCCGGCGCCGGAGATGCGCACGAAGGTGGCGCGCTCTTGGAAATCCTTCAGGTCCTTGCCGCCGACATAACCCATGGCGGCCTTGAGACCGCCGGCGAGCTGGTGGACGACGGCCGAGACCGGTCCCTTGTAGGGCACCTGACCCTCGATGCCCTCCGGGACGAGCTTCAGCGTGTCGCGCACCTCAGCCTGGAAATAACGGTCGGCCGAGCCACGGGCCATGGCGCCGACGGAGCCCATGCCGCGATAGGCCTTGAAGGAACGGCCCTGGTAAAGATAGACCTCGCCCGGGCTCTCATCGGTGCCGGCGAGCAGCGAGCCGATCATGACGGCGGAGGCGCCGGCGGCGATTGCCTTGGCAAGGTCTCCGGAGAATTTGATGCCGCCATCGGCGATAACGGGCACATCCTGATCCTGGGCGGCCTGGACGGCCGACATAATGGCGGCGAGTTGGGGAACGCCGACGCCGGCGACAATGCGCGTCGTGCAGATCGAACCGGGGCCGATGCCAACCTTGACGGCGTCCGCACCGGCATCGATCAGCGCCCTGGTGCCGTCATAGGTTGCGACGTTGCCGGCCATGATCCTGACCGAGTTGGAAAGCTTCTTGACGCGGGTCACAGCATCGAGGACGCGCTGCGAATGGCCATGGGCGGTATCGACGACCAGGAGGTCGACGCCGGCCTCGATCAGCCGTTCGGCGCGCTCGAAGCCGTCGTCGCCGACGCTGATGGCGGCGGCGGCGCGAAGCCGGCCCTGCGCATCCTTGGAGGCGTTCGGGTTCAGCTGCGACTTCTCGATATCCTTGACGGTGATGAGGCCGACGCAGCGGCCTTCGGCGTCGACGACCAGCAGCTTCTCGATGCGATGCGAATGCAGCAGGCGCTTGGCCTCCTGCTGATCGACGCTCTCCTTGACGGTGACCAGATTGTCCTTGGTCATCAGTTCATGGATCTTCTGCTCCGGATCCGAGGCGAAGCGGACGTCGCGGTTGGTGAGGATGCCGACGAGGCGGCCGGACTTCTCGACGACCGGGATGCCGGAGATGCCATGCGATTTCATCAGGGAGAGCGCTTCGGCAAGCTTCGCTTCCGGGCCGATGGTGACGGGATTGACCACCATGCCGCTTTCGAACTTCTTCACCTGGCGGACCTCTTCGGCCTGCTCGATCGGCGTCAGGTTGCGGTGGATGACGCCGAGGCCGCCGGCCTGCGCCATGGCAATCGCCAGCCGGCTTTCGGTGACGGTATCCATGGCTGAAGAGAGGATCGGGATGTTGAGATCGAAGTCGCGGGCGATGCGGGTGGCGATGTTCGTCTGGCCGGGCATGACCTCGGAGTGCCCCGGCTGCAGCAGCACGTCGTCGAAGGTAAGCGCGTCCGCGCCGGTTGCCGTTTCAATGATGCGTGCCATGGCCAAATTCCTTCGTTTAAGAAAATGCAACCGGCCCCGGAAACGAATCGTCCGCCCCGGCGGTGTGCATGAGTTGCTTGGAAGTTGGCGAGGGCTGGTAACACGTCTACGACAGGAAGGAAATAGCAAAAAGCCCGGTACATCGGCCGGGCTCGTCATGGGTGCCATGCATGGAGAGCAATTCCCAGCTAAATCGCGAAGCAGGTTTGCCGGAAATCGCGCCAAACAAAGGGATCGAGCGGTTCCTCCTTCGGTGAAAGCTGAACCGCCCTGGATCAGATGTCGAACTGATAGGTCTTCGGCACGAAACGATAGCCGCCATCCTGCTTCTCGGCGAAACCGACCGCCGGGAAAGGCATGTGGTAGCCGAGGAAGGCGATCTTCTCGGTGGCGATCATGTCGAAAACCTTGCGGCGGCTGGCTGCCGCCTGTGCCTTGTCCATATCGAAGCGCACTTCCCAATCCGGGCGCAGCAGCGACAGAATATAATGGTTGGCCGTATCGCCGGTCAGCACCAGGCGTTTACCCTCGGATTCAACATGGAACACCATGTGGCCCGGGCTGTGACCGGCTGCCAGCATCGCTGTCATGCCGGGCGCAACGCTGTCACCGTCTTTGATGAAGGTGGCTTTTTCGACGAGCGGCGTCACGTTGGCGAGCACGGCTTTGTGGCCGCCTTCGGCGGGCGTACCTTCGCGTGATTTGTTCGACCAAAAGTCATATTCCGCCTGGCCGATGACATAGCGGGCATTCTTGAAGGCAGCTGCGGCATTTTCCGTCAGGCCGCCAATATGATCGCCGTGCAGGTGGGTGAGCGCCACGACGGTGACGTCGTCTGTTGAATATCCTGCGGCTTTCAAGCCTTCGGCAAGGCGGCCGGCGCCGCGCACCCGCCCGGCTGCACCGAAGCCGGTATCGACAAGAATGACATCCGAGCCGGTATCGATGAGGGCAGGCGAATATCCGTTGAGAAATTTATCTGCCGGCAGGAAGTTTGCGGTCAGCAATGCCTTGACCGTTTCGGGGTCCTGATTGGTGCCGAAGGTTTCATGGGGCTTTTCGGAGATGTTGATGCCGTCGCGCACGACGGTAACCTTGTAGGAACCAAGCTTGAATTGATCGATTTCGGGCAAAGGCGCTGCATCCATAGTGCTGCTTTCTCCAGTCACGGCCGCTTCGGCCTTCTCTCTTAAAATCATCGGCGCCGCCAACAGTCCTAGGCTTGCGACAAAAAGCGTGCGCCGCTTTATATGCGTTGAGATTGCCATATCCACTCCCCTTTGATGCGCAGTGTGCCGCCGCGCTGCCCCGACGATGTGTCTGCCCGGATTTTCTGTCCGGAACATCTGCCAATCTTGATAGGGAAGGTTTTCGTGCAAGCCATCTCACGCAGACGTGAACCAAACGTACGATCGAAGCGGATTGAAGGATTGGCAGGCCCTGGAACTCAGTCTACACAGCAAGTGCCTTTCCTGCTCCGATCCGCAGCCTATCAAGGCTCCCGCCTATGAACCGCATCGTCCCGCTGATCCTTGCCGTCGCTCTCTTCATGGAGCAGATGGACTCCACCGTGATTTCGACGGCGCTCCCGGCAATCGCCAAGGATCTCAATGTCGGGCCGATCACGCTGAAGCTGGCGCTGACCTCCTACATGGTGGCGCTGGCGGTGTTCATCCCGGTCAGCGGCTGGATGGCCGACAGGTTCGGCGCCAAGAAGATCTTCCGCCTTGCCATCTCGGTCTTCGTCATTGGCTCGATCTTCTGCGCCGTCTCCTCCAATCTCGTCGAATTCGTTTTCGCCCGGTTCCTGCAGGGCATGGGCGGCGCGATGATGACGCCGGTCGGCCGTCTCGTCCTGGTGCGCACCACGCAGCGCAGCGACCTTGTCTCCGCCATGGCGCTGCTCACCATTCCCGCCCTTGTCGGCCCGCTCACCGGCCCGCCGCTCGGCGGCTTCATCACCACCTATTTCAGCTGGCACTGGATCTTCCTGATCAACGTGCCGGTGGGCATCATCGGCATCTGGCTTGCAACGATCTTCCTGCCGGAGGTGGAAGCAATGGCGCCGCCGAAGCTCGATTTCACGGGCTTCGTGCTGACCTCGCTTTCAGCCGCCGGCGTCGTCTTCGGCCTGTCGGTGGTCAGCCTGCCGGCCCTGCCGCCGATCATCGGCATCACCGCGACCTTAGTCGGCCTTGGCTGCGGCGTCCTCTACATCAGCCATGCGAAGCGCCACCCGGCGCCGATCCTCAACCTCAATCTGTTCAAAAATCCGACGTTCCGGGCTTCGACCATGGGCGGCAATCTCTTTCGAATCTGCGTCGGCGCCATGCCGTTCCTGACACCGCTGATGCTGCAGCTCGGCTTCGGGCTGACGCCGTTCCAATCCGGTCTCATCACCTTTGCCGGAGCGATCGGTGCGATCACCACAAAGTTCATGGCCAAGCGCGTTTTCGCCGCCACCGGCTTTCGCACGACGCTGATCGGCGCCGCCATGGTGACGACGCTCGTGACCATCGTCACCGGCCTCTTCACGCCGGCAACGCCGCATCTCGTCATTATCGGCGTGCTGCTTCTCGGCGGCTTCTCCCGCTCCTTCATGTTCACCGGCGTCAATGCGCTTGCCTTCGCCGATATCAACGATGCCGAAGCCAGCCAGGCGACATCGATGAGCTCCGTCATGCAGCAGGTCAGCTTGGCGCTTGGCGTCGCGGTGGCGGCCGCAATATTGGAGACCTCGATCTATATCAGGGGCGAGGCGCTTGATGTGGCCGATTTCCACCTGGCTTTCTATATCATTGCCGGACTGACGGTGATTGCGACCATTCCCTTCATCCGCATGGATCGCAACGCTGGCGCGCTCGTTTCCGGCCATCGCTCGAGACGCGTGGCGGCATCTGCGATCGAGGCCGAGCAGCAAGCAGTGAAATGAGCTTCCTATTCAGGGCTCTCGCAGACGGCAGAGAGTTTGTTGCCGTCGAGATCGCGGACATAGGCGGCATAGAAATGGGCATGGTAGGAGCGCAGACCCGGCCCGCCTTCATTGGCGGCGCCTGCCGCAATAGCCGCCGCATGGAATGCATCGACGGCTGCCCGCGTCTCGGCTGCGAATGCGACCATGGCGCCATTGCCTGATGTCGCCCGGCGGCGATTGAAGGGCGTCACCACCCAGAAGCGGCAGCGCGTATCGCCTGGCGCGGAATAGCCGATCTCCTCCTGCGAAAAATGCTGGCGACGATAGCCGAGCACCGGCAGAACGGCATCGTAAAAATGCCCTGCGCGGTCGAGGTCGTTGGTTCCGAGGGTGACGTAAAGAAGCATGGGATCATCATCGGCCGGGATCGCCCCGAGATCAAGCTTGCTCTGCGTCAGCTTCCGCCTTGCGGCCTTGCGGCCTTGCGGCCTTTGAAGGCCTTGGCCAGCCGCCTTCCAATATGCAAGACGTCAGCTCGAAACAACGGGCGCAAAGCGTATGCTGCCTCGATCCGTGCAGATAAGTGCGACCATATAGGCGAAGATAGGGTCCAGAGCCTTCTGGTTGAACATGATGCCAAAGCTGCCGGTTATGACGTAGCTGCTGAAGAGCAGAAGAGCGAGCGCAATCGCCAGATCGCGGCCCGGCCCGGCTTCTTTTCTCCACGCGCCGATCACCGGTGTGAGCAGCATCAGCGAAAGCGCCGCGATGCCGAAAACGCCGGCGTCGATTCCCGCGGTCAGAAAACCGTTGTGGACATGTGTGAAAGACAGTTGTGGCCTTATGTTGTCAGGCAACTCCGCCAGAACCGAAGCCATGCGGTTTTGCGGGCCGTAACCAGTCAACGGGTCCTTGCTGATTGCCGATAGTGCACCTTTGTACAAAGCGAACCGCGCACTGAGCGAGGTGATCTCACCGTTGGTGCGTTCCAGCGATGGCAGATCCCCTCGCAGCGCTTCGATGCGATGAAAGACCGGGCCGCTGCCTAAGGCAATAAGGCCCACCAATAGTAGGGAGCCTATGATGCCGAGGCTGCGCAGGCTCAGATGGAAGCTATGTTTGCGAAAATACCAGACAAAGATGATGAGATGGACGGGAATGACCAGCCAGGCCGAGCGCGTTCCCGACAGCAGAACGCAGCCGAGACCCGCGGCATATCCCAAAATCGCAATCCTTTGCTCCATGCTTTTGGGTGATTGAAGGTTGAGGAGCGCAATGCCGCCGAAGAGAATGCCTATGATCCCGAGCAGTGCAGCGTTCGTAGTCCCGCCCTCCGCCCGGTCCATAAGAAACGCGATCTGCAGGAGACTGAGCAGAAAAGTAACGATCATGCCGATCCCAGCGCCGAGGATGAAGAGCGGCACGAGACGGCCATCGGGAGATTGGCGCATCCGCGGCAATACCAGCCAGATCGAAAAGAAGGGCAGCAGCCGGAGTATCCAGTGCAATTCTTCGGAGTAAGGCGGATTGATGAATATGCTCGCGATCATCACCAACGGGTATATCGACATCCCAACGGCAACCAGCCAGTCGGATCTCGACAGGTTCAAGGCAAGGCGGCCTGTCGCCAGCGAGTAGGCGCCCCACAGCATCGACGCGAGGAGGATGAAGGAGTTAAAGTTCGGCGAAAGTCCTGGAACGATTGCAAAGAGAAAAACCGCAATGCCGTTGTTTCGGTCGTGTGCACTTGCAGCTCCATTTTCGGGATAAAGCAGTTCTATCATGAGTTGCTTGAAATATTTCATTTTACCGGCCTGATCGTATCGGTGCTGCCTCGCTACGGATCGTGATGCCGGCTGTCAAGCCGGGGCGCAATCCATAACCTTATTCAATGCGGTATTCAGACAACAGAATTCCGAATCGCCTTAACCCAATTTCCACAATGATCAACGATGCGACGCACGGATCAAGTTGATCGGCAGAAAGACACGGCTGAGGTGCTGCTAGGGCAGTCCTGTGTCCCACAAGACTTGGCCGGCTGAGACCATCCGGATCCAATTGGGACCGCCATCATCTGATAAGAGTGGCCCGAATCAAGCTTGCTATTCAGCTTCCGCCTTGCGGCCTTTGAAGCCCTTGGCCAGCAGGAACATCTCGACCGATTCGGCGCGTGACGAGTTCGGCTTGACATGGACGACCTGGCGGAAGTTCTGCTTCAGCATGGCAAGCAGGTCACGCTCGGTACCGCCCTGGAAGGTCTTGGTGAGGAAATGCCCGCCCTCCCCCAGCACCTCGATGGCGAAATGGGCCGCGACTTCGCACAAATGCATGGTGCGCAGGTGATCGGTGCGATGGTGGCCCGTGGTCGGCGCGGCCATATCGGAAATGACGAGATCGGGCGTGCCGCCGACAGCCTCCATCAGCTTTTCCGGCGCACTGGGATCGAGGAAATCGAGCTGCAGGATCTTGACGCCGGGAAGCTGGGCCATTTCGAGGAAATCGATCGCGGCCACACGCACGTCCTCATCCGTCGAACCGGTGACCTTGGCGGCGATCTGCGACCAGCTGCCGGGAGCCGCCCCCAGGTCGATGATGCGCCTGGCGCCGCGCAGGATGTGGTATTTCTCGTCGATCTCGAGGAGCTTGAAGGCGGCGCGGGCGCGATAGCCTTCGAGCTGGGCGCGCTGCACATAGGGATCGTTGATGTGGCGCTGCAGCCATTGGCGGGAGGATGCCTTCATCTTCTTGTTCTTGACGCGCTGACCGAGCTTGCGGCCGGTGCGGTTTCCCGCGATCGGTGCCTTTGTCATGCCCTTCCCCTTATTTCGCCCGCTGGCCGCGGCGGTTGCGGTTTCGCCGCCACACGCCGTCGTCGGCCATCATGTCGGTGAGCAGGCCTTCCCTCAAGCCGCGATCGGCAACGCGCATGCGCGGGCTCGGCCAGCGGCGGCGGATCGCCTCGAGGATGGCGCAGCCAGCCAGCACCAGATCGGCCCGGTCCGGCCCGATGCAGGGATTGGCGGCGCGGCTTTCGAAATCCCAGGAGAGGAGCTTTGCCTGCATGGCGGAAACCTCGTCATCCGAGAGCCAGATGCCATCGACCTTGCGCCGGTCATAACGCGGCAGGTCGAGATGGACGCCGGCAAGCGTCGTCACCGTGCCCGACGTGCCGATGAGGTGAAAATCGCCGGTCTCAGCGATCTCGATCTCCGGGCAATCGAAGCATCCGAGCATGGCTTCGACCTCGCGCACCATGCCTTCGAATAGTTCCGGCGTGACGTCGCGCCCGCCGTGACGTTCCGACAGCGTCACAACGCCGACCGGCAGCGAGGTCCAGTGGGTGATGTGATTGGCGAGCCGGCTGAAGCGACTATCGCCGATACGGATGACGGCGATCTCCGATGAGCCGCCGCCAATATCGAAGAGGACGACGGAACGGGTCTCGCGGCCGACAAGCGAGGAGCAGCCGGAGACCGCAAGCCGCGCCTCGGTTTCCCGGTCGATGATCTCAAGCTGGAGGCCGGTTTCGGCAACGACGCGTCCGAGGAATTCCGCACCATTGACCGCCTGACGGCAGGCTTCGGTGGCGATCAACCGCATGCGGCGGATCTCCCGGTTCCTGAGCTTGCCGGCGCAGATCCTCAGCGCCTCGATCGCCCTTTCCATCGCCTCGTCAGAGAGACGGCCGCTGGCGGCAAGACCCTCGCCGAGGCGTACGATGCGGGAAAAGGCATCGACGACGCGGAACTGGCCCGGCCGTGTCGGCTGGGCAATGAGCAGGCGGCAATTATTGGTGCCGAGATCGAGCGCGGCATAGAGTTCTTCCGGCCATGCGTGCTCGCCAGCCTGGCGATCCCCATGGTGACCGTTGCTCTCCTGGCGACCTTTGCGGCCGGCGGCCGCGCCGTTCTGCATCTCGCGCATGACGGCACTGCGCGCCGTCTCTTCGACCCGGATTTCCTGCAGCGGGACATGGGAAGGCTTTGCCGACGACAGCGGCCGGCCCTGCAGCCCGCGCTTGCCGCGATGCTTGCGGCGGTTGCGCCGGCCCGATGCCTGTTCGCCATCGGACCGGGCGGCACTGGCTGCCGCGCCTGTCTGTTCGATCGCCTGGGCTTGAAGCGAACCGTCCTGCGAAACACCTTGACCGCCGCGACGGCGGCGCTTTCGCTTGCGAGCCGGATGTCCAGCCGCATCGTCCATGGGGCGCGCCGGCTGCCCGGCACTGCCGGAGAGCTCATGCGGAGCGGCTTGAGCTGCGCTGCGGGTTTGCCCGCCGCGCTTGCCCTTGCGACGCCTGGACTTCTTGCCGTCCCTGCGCCCTGCCGCCATCGCCCCGTCAAATTGCGGCTTCGCGCCGCCTTCGGGGTCTTCCACGTTGTTTTCCACCGCGCCGCGCAAGTCCCTGGGATATGCAGCAGGCGCTCATTCGATTTTGCGTTGCCGCAAGAATATCAGCGCCCGCCAAAATCACCAAATTCTTTTTTGACAGAGGGCTTTGCGGAAGAGTTTCGCCCCTGGCCTGAGAAGGCCGATTTTTTTCAAAACAGGTATTTGCAATCGCCGGGCTTTTGTTTATAAGCGCCGCACACCAGCCGAACCGCCCGCCGGTTCGCTTGCTGGGGAATAGTTCAATGGTAGAACAGCGGACTCTGACTCCGTCGATCTTGGTTCGAATCCAGGTTCCCCAGCCAAATTTTTCCCAGCAGAACAAAGACTTACGGCTTTCCCCTCTGCTTCTTGCTGCCGTTTTCATGATGCATCGGCTGCGACAGATTTCTCAATGTTTACAACGGTTGTCATTTGCTGACGGTAGCTCCATGCGACATGCCGGCTTGCCCCAACCCCCGCCGTACGTCCCTTTTTAACCTTCGGAGTTGTGCGATCCTTCCCCCATGCCCGTGTCATCGAAATGAACTCCGTCCTCCGATCCGCATCGATCCTTGCGGCTTCAGCTTGCTTATCCATTCGCAAATTGAGTCTGTTCTATAGGGAGCTGACCTGCTATCTGTCTGCTAGCTTTCAAGGAAGTTTTAGGTGAAATAATTTCAATGAAGATCCCCGAAAAACAGCTGACGATATACCGGGCGATCTTGGTCGCATTTATCGCTGTAGGCTCTTGTATCTCAGGGAGTGTGCTGATTTTGTTTATCGGCTGGGGCATCCTTTGCGTCCTCGGCTTGTCCGTCAGGTACGGCTTATTTCGCAGCAAAGAGACTGAGAGCGAGAAGTATGCGTTCTACAGGTTTTTATTTTTTCTGCTGATGGCAGAATATACATGGAACGGATTTAGGTGGGATCCGGCCAGTGAAAGCCGCCCGTGATCTCCGCGAATGCCTCGATCTGCTCTGTGAATATTGGAACCTGTCCACCGGGCGCTGATGCTCCGCCTTGCCTCCCACGGGGCCGCCAGCGCGCTTCATAGCTATCGGCCGGCGGGACATGCTACACACCAATGATCGCGCGCGTGGAGCCTTCTCTTTGCTGCCGTCGCCCTAAGCCGAAACATCACGATTTCGATTTCCGCCAGCCGGCCGCCCAAGCTTGGAATTCTGAGCAGAACCACCGTTCGCCATACTGGGGGCTGATCTTCGTCTGTGCGTAGTATTTCTGCCCCGGCACGTGGAAGATGCGCTCGCCCGTCTCGATGGAGACGTTGCCCTTGATCCTGCACGATAGACCGGAGCCGCCAGAAGCGTTCCATGAGGCCAGCATGTCGCTAGCGGTCCAGCCTCCGGCCGCACCAAACGCAACCGCGCCGATGACCAAACCCGGCGCCGTGAGCAGCACCGATTTCTTCTGCGAAACGCGATAACCCTGACGCAATGCCCCATCTCCGCCATGCGCGAAGATCGTACTCGCGTTGGCGCCGGCGGAACATCTCTACAAAAGGGGTATCAAGGACCGCAGGATCGCGGCTCCAAAAGTTAAAGACACTAGATATTCTTACGCGGGATGAATGCAGACGTTGTCTCCGTAGGCTTTCCCCTCAATCGGCTGACCTGCCGTAACGCTATTTCGCGCCGCCTTCGACCCAGGAGTAACCAATGGAGAAGCTGCGTTTGCCGCCACTAAAGAGATAGGGCAAGGTCAGCGTGTTCAACTCCTGCAGGTGAATGCCCGATCTCACGAGACCGTTCGCGAAATTCGGGGAAATTGTTGGGTCATCGGCGGTCTCGCCGCGCCAGATTACGAGCACCGGCCCCTTGGCAGTCACATATTCGGGAACCCCGGAACCTGGAAAGAAGGGGATCACGACGGGAACGTCAGGGAATTCCAGCTTCATGTTGCCGGCCACGAACTTGGTTTCCGCTACGATGAGAACCGGCTTGCGGGTCGCGGTCAGCTCGTCAACGAAATTCGCGAAGGGCACGTTCGTTCTCGTGTAAACGCCGGTATATTGCATGCCGACGATCCTGAGCAGAAGGATCGCCAGGATGACGGTCATGAAGACCGGTATCACGGGCCGGAAGCGCGCAAGGCCGGCGGAAAGATCGACGCCGGCGGTTTCGAGCTTCAGGAACAGATAGATCAGCATGACGAGCAGGCACGGGTCGAGCCAGCGCTCGTGGATATCACTCGCGCCGGCGACGATGACGACACCGACGAAGGCGAGCAGGCTCACGATCATCATTCGCTCGATGACCCGTATCATCGGACTGGACGCGGAAAGCGCACGGAAGAAATCCCGTCGGAAGGCTGCTGCGAAGAGAACGATGGGCAGTGCGACGAAGCCGAGGACGGCGATGACGAGGGACAACAGCCCCTGTCCGATGCGGGGGAAGCCGGCGGCTGCCTCATGCTCGGCGGTCATCCGCTTCAGGGTCGGCAGCGAAGCGCGGGCGAAGTTATCGGGCAGCCAGAGCGCGTGCGGCAGAATGATCAGGATGGCGATTGCGATCGCCGGCAGCAGACGCCAGTCCAACAGACGGCTGCGCCACTTCCTGTCCGGCAACACGGCGATGAAGGCGGCAAACGGCAGGATCGCGAAGTTATATTTGGAAATAAGGCCGATGCCGGTGGCGATGCCGATGACGAGATAGCTTGCGATCGTCGGCTGGCGCAGCGTGCGGAAAAAACCGAAGAGAAAGAGCGAGGTCGCAAACAGCAGCGCGACAGTATGGGTCAGTTCGCGCTGCGCCATCAGGCCGACCTGTGGCAGGGTAATCAGGCTCAGCATAGCGACGGGTGCGAGCAGACGGTTCTTCAGCACCTCGCGGGCAGCCAGTCCATAGAAAAGATAGCAGCCGAAGAGAATGATGTTCTTGGGTACCGAAAGCGCCCACATCGATATGCCGGTCACCGAAACGATGGCATATTGCAGCCAGTTGTAGAAGGGCGGCTGCGGGCCGTAGCCGGCAAGCAGATATTGTGAATAGAAGGATTGCTCCGCCTCGTCGAGATCGAGCGTATGGGGCAGGGCGATGCGAAGCACGATATTCAGCAGGAAATATCCCGCCAGAAAAATGCTTGCGCTCGTAAGACTTTTGGTAATCCGCTCCAACATCGATCTCCAAGTCAGGTCAGCAAGGTGCCGTCATCTACCGGTCGCCGCCCGGGTGCCGGGGTGGAAGAGTTCGCTGCCATCGCCATCAACTAAGAATTTTCGCACCGGTGCTTCGCCGTTCAGCTGCCCCGACGCTGCCCGCTTGAACTGCGCCGCGTCGATCGCTACGACACCGACGCGAAGTCTCGGGCGAGCATCACTTCGATCTGGGAAGCGCAGGTGTCTGATTATCCGCCGTATAGCTACCAACGCCTTCAGCAAGGAAGGCGTTGTTGGCCTCACGTATCTTTGCGGCCGCATCATCGTACAGAAACGGTAGGAACGCATAGCGGCGTCCTAGCGTGACCATTGAAACGGCATGAAGCAAAGAGCACGAGAAGATCACTGCCCCTCCGGCCGGGGCCTTGAAGCTCCTACTGCCGTACTCGGGAAAACTTACTTCTCCGCCATCGAAATCATCGTTCAGGTTCACTGAGACGGCAAACCGGCGGTGTGCAGTCCCTTTAGTCGTGTTATCCCGATGGGGGCGGAAATGCGCTTTGTCCTCGGCCGCATAGCAGGCGACAATATATCGCTCCATCCGGGTGACCGTGAACTGATGGACCTTCTGGATTTCCGGCACGATTCTACGGATGAACCTGCCCTGCGTTTCGGCGATGATGTCCCTTTCCTGGATGTCGTAGTCCTTACGGCGT
Organism: Rhizobium sp. NXC14; assembly: GCF_002117485.1. Lineage (NCBI taxonomy): Bacteria > Pseudomonadati > Pseudomonadota > Alphaproteobacteria > Hyphomicrobiales > Rhizobiaceae > Rhizobium > Rhizobium sp. NXC14. Next base: position 832,383 of record NZ_CP021030.1, on the reverse strand, counting down.
TTGTAGCCGTGATCTTTGACCTCGACGGTTTTGCCGTCCACCTCGCGCATAAAACCTGATTCCTCTCCGCCGTTCCGCTCGTAGAGACCTATCAGTCTCGTGCAAAGTTCGGGTTCAAATACGTTTGGAAGCATGATGATGGGGGCGTGGAGTTCGATACCGGAAATCCGGTTGATCGGAGGCAAAGCAGACACAAGGGACAATACTGCCTCGATATCGCTTCCGTCCTCCGCAAACGGAAGCACCTTCAGGACACGCATGGACGGATCGATCACTATCCAGATCTGGCGTACCGGCACCCCGCGGTCTCCGGGCTTGGCGTCGATCGGAATCGCGCCATAGAGGCGGCTGATTGTGCCGTCGAAGTCCAGGAAGAATCGGTAGCCCGGATACCGGTCGCCAACGCGTTGCTCAGTTTCATCGGTCGAATCGATCGTGACACCGAAAAACGATGCCTTTACATCATCAAACACGTCCGATCTTCGAAATGCTGCCGCTATTGCGGCTTTGCTCCCTGCATGCGAGGCCGATCCGAAGAGGCAAAGGACGAGGTATCGTCCCCGCAGCGGTGTCGAACGCATAACGGGGCGTGGCCATTGATCGCTGGTGAAACCAGGGGGCCGGATCGCCAGGCAGGATGTTCGCGTAAGCGTCCATGAACTCATCACCCTCCATGAATATTCTGACGGCAACGCCAATGACAGCAAATCCCGTTTTGATAATGTTGCCCGCGGATAGGCCAATTTTGCGAGCTAAACAAGATTTCGCGGGAAGCGATGCCAACATTCCGACCGACCTGCAATTAGGACGCCACAGCAGCGCGGACGTGGATTACCCTGTCGTGCTCTTCGCCCCGACCTTGGGCGTGAACCATTGAATAACCACTCCTTCCGCCGTGGAAAGCAGGCCGTGACCACGGCGGACGGGGGCGTGTCTACGCCTTCCACGCCGCCGCATGGATGCCGGAAGCCGAGCGCTTTGAAAGACTCTGGGCAGCGCACCTTGCAGAGCGTTGCCTGTAATATGCGCCTTTCGCCTGTAAGGGCCGGTCACGGACGGCCCCCCTTCTGTGTCCGATCTTGTGCGCAGGCGATCGCCTTGCGTCCCTACATGGCGTTATGTTACATCGCCCTGATCTCTAAAGTGGTATTGCCCGATGTTGATGACATTTGCGGCGGCGAAAAAATTCATCTCACGCCGGATCAAATATCTGTTGCGGAACCCCACGCCGCCGACCACCACAGCGCCTTTTGCTGGACCGGTCGTGGTTCTGGGGTCGGCGCCGACATCTCACAAACCGCTAGGTCTCGACTCAACTTATCGCATCATCTCGGTCAACGCCTCACAACTCGCGCTTCAATCCTGGGGCATCGATGCGCCGGACATTACGTTGATGGGGTATAACGAAATCGAAGGCACCAATAAAAGTGCCGTAGAAACAAGACGCGTTCTCGGCGGGAAGCGCACCGGCTCCCTTTATGTGCTGGCCTGGCGGCATGGCCGCGAGCGATTGCAAGCAGGTCTCGAAGAATTCGGCTACCGCTGCACAGAGGCCCACATCATCGATCGTTATCAGCGGATCGCTCTATTGCACCAGGTCAGCGGGCAACTAAATCTTGAGCTCGACGCCGATACCAAGTGTTCAAACGGCGTCATCGCAGTGCTTTTTGCGCTCTACAACGGCGCGGCGGCGGTGATACTTTCAGGGATAAATCCGAACTCCACCGGACATGTCTACAATAGCGCCAACCTAGAGCGTAAACATGTCCGAATGGACACCGAAATGTTGGCGAGGCTTGTCCGGCTCGGTTACCCCATCTACACCGCCGATCCTCACGTCGCCGAGAATGCCGGCTTGCCGCTCTGGCAGGGCAATCGCCCGGTAAAGCTTGGTTGATGCAGAGATTGTCCGACCGCCGCTAGCGATATTACCCGGAGAATTCTCTCCGGTTAGTATAACAGCGGTTTGGCGGCCTTTCAGGCGTCCCTACGAGCGCTGCTGTACAAATAGCATACGTTCCCGAGCGGCGAACCACTCTTCAGCGTAATCGTCGTTCTTGTATTCCTCGAAATACGGCCCGCCATCGGTAAAATGGACGTTCTTGGCATCTTCGCGGTAGTCGTATTCATTGACGAGGTAATTCCACGTCACCGGTAATTCGCCGATGAGGTCTTCATTCTCCAGCCATTTGAACTGATGCAGTTGCAGCCCGGTCGCGGTATTGACGTATTCCGGCGTCAGCGCGCGGCATTCGTCATTGTTGAAGAGGATGAGGCTCGACCAGTTCTTCTTTTCGTACTTGGTCTGCGTCTGGCCGAGGAACTTGGTGTCGATCTTCGGCCGGTAATCGTGTTTGACGCACATGACGGCGTAACGCTCGTCGCGCAATGCCCAAAGCTCAGCAATATCGGCACGCATCAGCATGTCGCAATCCATGAAGATGCTCCAGCCCTCATAACCACTGAGATATGGCGTCAGGAAACGCGAGAAGGAGAACTCCGTGGATTGCAGCGCGTTGCGCTGGCGGGTGAAAATCCTGCCAAGATTGGAGAGCGCAATGGGCGAGAACTCGACCGGGATCGACGACTTCTCGATGATGCTCTGCACGAGAACGTGGTAGGCGACCACTTCCTTGGGATCGAATCCCACAAATATTCGGACGTTCTGTTGTTTCATTTTCCACCTCGAGCATTGTAAACAGTGAATTGAACTTAGAAGCGGCTTTCTCGGCAGCCACTCCGTCAGCGAGGCTTGCGACAGTCATTCCTTCGACTTTTCGAGAAAGCGCTGCTTGCGGGTTTTCGGTTTGAACCGCCGAAAGAAATTATCGACGGCGCGGATGAATTTAGTGACGGACATCAGCCTGTCGATCTGGCTGTTCGTATTGTCGAGCCGCTCCGACAAGACTTCAGCCGCGGCCATCGCGATCTCGATCGGCGGCACCTCGGGAAACCGTTTGGCAAGCGCCGAATAGGGGCTGGCATCGACGCCGCCCATCATCGAGATCGAACCCATTCGCGCAAAGAGACGCAGGAAAATCTGCTCGAATGTCCAATCGTGAACGTCGAACACCTTCCACTTCTCGCTCCGCTTCGCCGAAAAGCCGGCAAGCAGGATCTTGCCCGGCAACTGCAGATCGGCGAGCCACAACGCTACCGCAAAGCCGCTCGTCGCGATCTTGCCGATCGGATAGAGATCGGCGAGCATTTGCGTCAGATCGAGGTGACGGGCCTTAGCGCCTTCGAAGTGGCTCTCCTCGCTGAAATTTTCCTCGACGGAGATCCGGATATTGACGACGCCGAGGAAATCGTCGCCGCCAAAGAAGCGCAAGACATCCGCAACCTCGCGCCGATGAACGATATTGGCACCCATCACGCCGCTGCGGGCCACCAACACCGAATGGCCGGAGAAGGGCTCGTCGAGCACCTTATAGACCTTGTTGAAGAAGACGTAGAGGGCCGTGTGCGGCAATTCGCTCCGCAGCCGCTGGAAATCGACAGCTTCGCTGTTTGCCACCAGCACAATATGGGAATAGCGCGACAGCAACGTCTTCCAGGCGTCCGGAGGCAAGACATTGAAAACCTTCATTCGCCTTCACCGCAGCTCTAGATACACTTTTCAAGTATGCGCTCTGCGCGATCGGCCGCTGCCCAACCCAGTATTCGCGAGGTCGTCCAACCTTCTTATTCGAAAGCGGGGAACCTGCCACTCACTTCGCACTTCGAACCTTGACGAGGACGTGGAAGGCAGTCAGCCGCCTGCATGTCCGCACGCAATCCACGTTGGCATTCGCCGTCATCGGAAATTCGCAAGTCAATGTTGAGCCGAGTTCGTTTGCGGCAATTTCCCAGAAGCAGCAAGCCCTGCGGCGGGACCAGAGGTTCGCGCATCGTATTAACATCAGAACAGAATATCACGGCCCTCTGCTTCAAAAACTTCCCCTGCGAATCAACACTATACTTCATCAACTTTCTAGTTGGTTTGAGAACGCGCTGCAATTGCAAATTACCAGGCAACTCAATCGCCCGCTCGGATGGACTGGCTGGGATGCGCTAGCCGCCGGTCTTATTATATTTGCGTAGGACGTAGTTAATAATCACTCTAGGAAAATTGCTTTTTTAAGGTGTTGCTGCTGAACTGCGGGCATGACAAAGCCGCCTCGCAAGCCATCGAAGCCGCTGCTCGGTGAAACCGAAACGCCAATCCGCAGAATGATCGTGCATGGCAGCGGATGGGTTAGCGGACCTAAGTCCAATTGTCGCCGGCAACCAGATGGCTACTTGATTAAGAATGACAAAAACGGAAATCCTCATCGTCGTTGCTTTGTTGCTTACCGTCTTTGCCGTATTCGCCTTTGGCGAAATCTCAGAAATACTCCTGTCCCCAAACGCGCTTGGTGCAACTCCTTTCCTGAGTTTTCGGCCGGCGCCTATTCCGGAACACAAGGAACCAACTTGACGCATCCCCCCCGTTGGCGCCCGAACCGGCTATGCCCGTCTATTAAAAGCTGGTGTAGCAGAGGGGACTTTCCCAGCATTTGATGAGACTCGGTTGGCGCGCCTAACTGAAATAGTTGGAAAGAAATATACGAAAGCGGGGATCTCGGTAACCGACGCGGGTGAGGACAAGCCTATCCCCGTGCTCGAGAATGGAGCTGTGAGATACTCAGGTTTTCACTAAGGGGCAGGCGAAATCGCTGCAGCTGAACTTCTGGCAGTGGATTATCCGAAATATGGGTTGGTTCTGATCGATGAAGTTGAAACCTCTTTGCATCCACGTGCGCAAAGGCGCCTTATGCGCGACTTGGCAGATAGCGCGAGAACGCGAGGTACAAATAATTCTTTCCACACATTCGCCTTACATTTTGGCAGAACTTCCGCCAGATGCCCGGATCTATCTCATGGACGGTATCGCAGGCACAACAGCCGTCACGGGGGGCAGTCCTGAGTTCGCTATGACTCGCATGGATGAAGAACAACATCCTGAGTGCGATGTTTATGTTGAGGATAACCGAGCGGCAACGATGGTAAGCGAAGTTTTGGCCAATGTGGACAGAAACATCCTTTCAAGATCCAAGATCATACCATTCGGCGCGGCTTCCGTGGGTAAAGCCCTTGGGCAAATGGCACATAACAAAAGATTTCCTCGACCTTCCTTAGTTTTTCTCGATAAGGCGTTGCCGCGGCGGCAATGGCAGGAAAACGGTCTGTCCAGTCATGGCCGCCGCTCGTCAGGATCCTGATTCCCTTCGGCTCGATGTGAACCGCCAGGCGGTACCCGTCCCATTTCACCTCGCCCACTGCCGCCCCTTCGGCGGCCGCGGCTTCAGTAGCGCAAGGCATGGATCGATGCGAGCCGGCATCGGGTCGAGGGTGAGTTGATGCTGCGCCGCGTCACGCTTCTTACGAGGCCGGCTGCGGATCGGCGCTTCGGGTTCACCGAGCAGCGGCTGGGAAGGCTTGTAAGGCGGCTTTGTCATGCCGTCAGTTCACCAACAAAAGCTTAAAAAGCAATTCACCCAGATTGATTATTGGACCATCTGGGGCGATGCTTCAGAACATGTCCACTCGATACCGACCCCTCTACAAATGGCGCGGAACGAAGATCGACGAGTCCGACCAGCCGACTGATCTCGACTGGCTGGGGCTATGATGGGGAGATAATCATCGGGAGGATTTGGTTTGAGAGCAGCGGCCCGAAGAGTGGCCAATGGCGATGGAGCGGCCATGGACCGCGGGTAAGGAGCCGTGTCCTTCCGCATCAAGGATTCGAAGCTGAACCGGGCGAGGCCATGCGAAAGGTCGAGGATTACTATCGCCGGCTGATGCGGCACAACGGAGGTCGAGGAAGCAAGGATGCTCGCTGAACTCATTGTCTGCGTCACGCTGACTGCTAGGGGAAGACGCTCCATTCGTCAGCGGCATCGATACGCCGGAGACCGGGAGTATGCCAAGTGCACCAAGTCATGACTCGCGGGTAATCCGAAATGCAAAGACTATCGCGAGCTTTCCAGGTGGCTCTCGCCACGCAGAAGGTTCAGCCAGGCCTGCGACACTTTCTCTCCGGCTGTGCCCCCGAAGTGGCAATCGTCGTAGCGGTCGTCTCCATCGAGTAACGCGTCAGAATTGACGCCCTCTCGGATACCGTGGCCACTTCTTGATAGAGCCAGTTGCGCCCGTACGATCGGATTGTCCGAAATGTGCTCCTTGAAGCCGCCGTTGCTCGGTTCCAGGCATTTCGATGCGATCGAAATGTAAACGGGTGCTTCGACGCCGTGCTGACGCAATGTGTCGACGATCGACATGAAATGTTTTTGATAGGCCTCCCCGGTGGTGCCGTGAACGAGGTCTGCCTCTCCTTGCACCCAGAGGACGCTCGTTATCCGATAACCGGAATCGTGAAGCTGTTTCATTGTATCGACCAGCACAGGATTGAGGTCACCGCCTGTCGCCCATCGTGCGACCTGAGATCCGGAATATGCGAGAGGCGCGAGGATGACGCTGTCGTTTTGCCCCGATGCGATCAATTTGTTGCCAAGAAGTGTCCAGTACTCTCCCCTGGTATCGGTCGATCCAAGAAGTGGCGATGCCGCGATGAAGCACCGTTTGTCAAAGGCGTTTACAACGCGCGCGCCATAATCCGACCGGTACCGTTGTCCGGCGTGGTTGGCCGCGTTGGATTGGCCAAGAATGAGCAAGACGGCGGTTCGATCGGTTTGGATCGGACAGGGCACGGCCGTTTTTGATTCGTCTGCAATTAGCCGTTGCTTGTCGTCGAAAGTATAATGGCTTGGAGCCGTCGCATTCTCTCCGGCTACCATTTTCTTCGCCGCGGAAAGTTGCGGCCAAGGAAAGATCTCATGTCTGGCGCTGGTGCCGCCGAGCACGTACATTGCAATTACAGCCACGCCGCTGACCATCAGCATCTTGTGCATAAACTTACCTTTTATTTGTCACATGCACGCCCCCAATCTTTCTAAAGCCCTGCCAAGATAATTGGCATGGTTCTAAATATTATCAATTTGCCTGTAATTACTAAGATCTGTTCGATAACGCACAATTTGCCAGCTAACCAGCGCGGATTATTAGCTAGCACCTACCCGACGATCGCATTAGAGCACGCTTCGATTTTTCAGAATCGCAGATTCGCAAATCAGCTGAAATATGATTCTCTGTCCTACCGGAAAAGGACGGCCGGCAAGGATGACGCACCCATATTCTGAGGATCTTCGCGAACGGGCGATGGCGCGCCTGAACACCGGAGAAACGATACGATCGATCGCAGCAGCACTTGCGATTGCTCCCTCCTGTGTTTCGAAGTGGAAGAAGCGCCTTGCGGAGACCGGCGCTCTGACGCCCGGCCGCGTCGGCGGTCGCAAGCAGCGGACTTTGTCCGGCGAACGGGCCGACTGGCTGCGCCAGCGCTGTCGATCCGGCCCGTTCACGACGCGAGGCCTTGTGGCGGAACTGGCCGAACGCGGTATCAAGACCGAGCGACGCGCCGTTTGGGTGTTCGTCCGGGCCGAGGGCCTGAGTTTCAAAAAAAACGGTTCTGCCGGCCGAGCAGACGCGGATGGATATCGCCAGGAAACGGTTGCGTTGGAAGACCCATCAACGGCGGATCGAAGCGCAGCGGCTGGTCTTTCTCGATGAGACCTGGATCAAGACCAACATGGCGCCCCTCAGGGGGTGGGCACCGCGTGGTCAACGCCTATGTGCCGCGGTTCCGCATGGGCACTGGAAAACCCTGACATTCATTGCCGCCTTGCGCTGCGACCGCATCGACGCCCCTTGGGTCATCGATGGGCCGATCAACGGCGAACTCTTTACCCTCTATATCCAGAGGATCCTCGTGCCCACGCTCGCCAAGGGCGACATCGTCATCCTCGACAATCTCGGCAGCCATAAGGGCCAAGCTGTCCGTCGTGCCATCCGGGCCGCAGGCGCGCACCTCTTCTTCCTGCCGCCTTACAGCCCGGACCTCAATCCCATCGAGCAAGTCTTTGCCAAGCTCAAGCACCTAATTAGGAGAGAACAGCCTCGCACAGTCGAAGCGACATGGCGCAAGGCTGGTGAAATGCTCGACTGCTTCTCGCCAGCAGAATGCGCAAACTACCTCACAAACTCAGGATATGCTTCCGTATGAAAGCAGCAGGCTCTAGGACGATAAGATTAACTCAGCGGATGGAGGGAAAGAGGCAATAATTAGGATCCCTGCAGGCTGGAACATCGAAAGCGTAATGAGCCGAGAAGGCCTTCATTTTGGAAATCACGCGTGGCTTTGTTCAGCCCGCACTTTGATACTTGAATTGCAGAGGCTCCAATAGCCGCCGCCCTTCTGGACCCACCTCAGATCGCCGGATCCTGCCGTTTATTCGTTGCGACGACCTCAAAAGCAATTGACCAAGATTGATTATTGACTCGTCGGCCGCCGAGAACATATTAGGAACATCGGCTCGGGCGGAGCATTCAACAACAATGCGGCAGAAAGGACCTCGAAAGGGGGTGATGACGCATGGCCGAAACAATCGGCGAGGCAATGGACGCAGGATGGGATGTCACCGCCAGATGCGCTTGGGGAATACGTGAGGGGCTGAAGGGCGTGCGCGAGTGCCTGTGGAAGCATAAGCTGGATCTCGTCACGCTGGTGGCGACGAGAGGCGCGATTTTCCGCTTGCTATGCTCTCGCAGCGGATGCGTTGCCCGATTTGTGGCTATCGCCTACCTGCCGAAGAGCACGCCGAGGGCACAAACCATGGCAAGGGGACCGTAAGATTTTTGGAGGTGCCGAATTGGGACCCGGGCTACGTCAACACGACACCGCAACACATTGCAATCATGGCCGAATGTACAGCATGCGGCGATAGGCGCGAATTCTCTATGGATCGGCTGCCGGCCAGCCTTCATCATGCGGAGATAAAGGAGGTCGAGAGACGCCTAAAATGCTCGGTGTGCGGCGTTAAGGTCGGAAAGCTGCGGTTCGGCAGCTTTGTGGCGGATTAGTAGGGAGGGGAAAATATGAGCATAGAATGGCATTCATCGGCACCTGGCGCTAATGTGATCATAGAGCATTATTGCGAAGACCCGGCTGCAAGGAGTGGGGAGGTTTCGGCAACAGCCCGCCTGCGGTCCCGACTCGATGGTGGTGCTGGGAGCACTTTCCCCATAAGACTTATGAACAGGACCAGGCGCTGAGACGGAAGCTCGAGGCCGCGAAACAGGAGCGCGGAATTGATCGCCGGACTTATCCCCTGCGCCTCGTGACCGCTGTCAACGGCGACGCTCATATGCCGAACGAAGGTAAGCGATCTGCGAGAAAGCTGCTCACGAAGGCTTCGCCGAGAATAGTTGCCCGGACTCTTGATTGATGTGCCTCAAAACCGAAGAATTTAAAAGTACGACCTGGTACCGCAATTATGTTATCCACGAGAGGTTGACAAGTCCTTTTCAACACGGTCAGAGAGCAGCCAATAGCAGATGCTGTGTCTCTCCAAGAGTATCGAATGAGCAAGGGTACCAGCCGGAAATATCGTCCGGAGATCGATGGCCTACGGGCAGTTGCTGTCTTGCCAGTAGTGTTTTTCCATGGAGGGATCGGTCCCTTTCACGGTGGCTTCGCAGGGGTCGACGTTTTCTTCGTTATCAGCGGGTACCTGATCACGTCGATAATTTATGCTGATCTCGTTCAAGGCACCTTTTCGTTCAAGAAGTTCTACGAGCGCAGGGCAAGACGGATCTTGCCGGCACTGTTCTTGATTATGGCAGCGAGCATTCCATTTGCTTGGCTTTTACTTCTCCCAATGGACATGAAGGGTTTTGCTGAAGGTCTGATCGGGGTATCACTTTTCGTATCCAATTTCGTTTTCTGGAAGCAAGCCGGCTATTTCAATGCCGCCGCCGCTCTAAAACCGTTGCTTCATACTTGGAGCTTGGCGGTTGAGGAGCAGTTCTACATCTTTTTCCCTCCACTTCTGATTCTGATTAGTCGCACCACCCGATCAATCGCTTTGGCGCTTGCGATGATAGCTATGATCAGCTTCGCTTCGGCAGAATTTATCTCCAGGTCCGACCCCACTTCCGCTTACTATTTCCTTCACACGCGAGCTTGGGAGCTGCTGATCGGCGCGATTGTAGCGATCAGGTCGAAGGACATCTCGAAAGTAACTGACAAACATCCCACGCTAGGGCAAATTATTGCCGGTGCGGGCCTGTTTGCGGTTATAGCATCGGTAGTTTTTCTGCGCGAAACAACGAGGTACCCTAGCGTTTATACGCTCTTTCCAACGGTTGGGGCAGCGATGGTATTGTCGGCAGGCACCGGCAGGACATTCGTCGGGAAATTACTGTCATTGCCGCCGTTCGTTGCCGTTGGTCTTCTCAGCTACAGCCTTTATCTTTGGCATCAACCGGTATTGGCCTTCGCCCGGCACTATATTGATAGATCTCTCGACCCCAGCACAGCGGTCGCCCTAATCGTCCTTTGCTTCGCCTTATCGGCATTAAGCTGGCGCTATGTGGAGCAACCGTTTAGAACCAGTCGAATATCGGTAAGGGCGGTTGCAGCCACAGGCGCGATAAGCACCTCAGCCTTGATCATGATTGGGTCTCTTGGGATTTTAAGCAACGGATTTTCTTCGCGTCTTCCGTCCGTCGTTGAGTGGGAGAGCTTAGGCCAGAAGGTCCAACAAACTGGGAATGTTTGTGCGCTGGCTCACTCCGACCGTACTGGCGTCTCCTATTGCTTCTTCGGCGATGTGGCTGCCAGGAGAACCGTTGCTCTCTATGGAGATTCGCATGCGCAAGCTATCTCCTTCTCCTTGGCGGAACGCTTCAAGAAAATGGGCCTGAAAGGGGTTTTGTTGAGAGCACCCGACTGTCAGCCCATACCTCAAATCTCGACTACAAAAAACGAAACCCAACTTTCGCAGTGCCTTTTGGCCTTTCAGCATTTGCTGGATTACGTCCGCGAAGATGTCGATGAAATAATTGTGGCGATCCGTTGGACGTTTCGTCTGTATCCGATCCCCGGCCAGATTGATCGGCTAACTTTTGTTAATGGCGAGGGCGGAGAGGAAATAGAAGACTATCGTGAAAACTATGCCGCTTTGAATGGATCTTTCTCCGTGGACGGACGATCAAAGATGCTCGCCATCGATGACCTAATTCAGAGCTTGGAGAAAACGGGAAAACTGGTTGTCGTAGTCTATCCGATACCGGAACTGGGGTGGAATATCGCGAAGGTCAATCTTCGGCATGGCCCAGGGCTTTCGGAATTGTCAACATCCGAAGCGCTCTATCTCGAGCGGAACAAGTTTGTTCTGGGCGTGCTGGATAACATCGCAGCATCCGAGACGCTTCGAAAAGTTAGACCTGCGGACGTGCTCTGCAGCAAGGGAGCCGACGGCAGATGTTTTGGTCAACGGGATGGCGTACCGCTTTACTACGACGACGACCACCTGTCCGCGCAGGGAGCAGACTTAGTAGCGGATGAAATCTTAAAGGCTCTGAACTAGCGAGCCGCGCACGAAAGGTTTTCGGTCCGACACATTCCAAACTCGTAAGCCCCTACTTGGCTCGACCATTCAGCTGATCTTGAGCCAATGCCGAAGCCACGCAATGGCACTGTCGCTCATATAGGCTACCGTTCCGCCAACGGTTAGGCCGGCAAATGCTATCAGCCCAGAGATGCCGTACGGCTGGGCCCGCAGTAGGAACTTGCGAAACCAGGAAGGCCGCTTTGGGATCGAGAAGCGGGTGAACTGGTATCCGCTACCGTTGACAGCACTGGTCTGCTGGCAGCCCGCTATCGCGCATGAAGCCTCGGCAGCATCCTTGCCGACGCGCAAGGCCGCGGCCTCGTGGTGCGCAATGCTGTCCATGAACTGTCGAAGGCGCGCTCAGGCATTAAGGCATCAGAGAAGCGCGCCAAGGCCAAACTCCGCATCGGCGTGGATATCCCGACCAATGAGGAGACGAGGAAAATCCTTGATTTGGCCACGGGAAGATACCGGCCGCTACTCATCACGGGGATTCGATCAAGCGCGTGGATTGAGATGGGAAGATGTCGACCTGAAGAAGGGGCAGCTTCACGTCCGGCAGCGCGCCGACCGATATGGCATAGTCGGGATGCCAAAGAGCGAGGCGGGCCAGCAAACGGTGCCCCTGCCCCCGATCGCGGTGAATACGCTAAAAGAATGGAGGCTGGCTTGCCCGGATAGCCAACTGGGCCTCGTTTTCCCAAACCAGGCGGGCAACATCGAGTTTCACAACAACATGCTTCAACCGCGGTCTCTGGGAAACCGAGAGCGCTGCGGGCCTCTCAACCATCACTGAAAAGAAGGACGAGAATGGCGACCCGATTGTAATGCCGAAGTATCCATGCCCTGCGCCACTGGTACGCGTCGTGGTGCATCAATCGTAAGGTGGATGGAGGCTTGGAGCTGACGCCAAAGGCGGTCCAAGAGCGCGTGGGCCACAGCTCAATTCACGTGACGTTCGACACCTACGAACACCTATTCCCAGCGGCTGATGACGCGGCCGAGATGGAAGCAGCAGAGAGGGCGCTTTTCGCAGTCAACGCGACATAGTCGCAACATGGAAGAAAATTGACACACAAAAACAATGGCGAGGAAAACACTCTGACTCCGTCGATCTTGGTTCGAATCCAGTTTCCCCAGCCAATTCTGCCTAAAATGCCGTGAATTGCTTGACTTTCCAGTCGTGCCGGATATCGTTTTTTGGCATTATCGGCGCCCTGATGACCAGAGACAGCGCTCTTTTCCTCCGTATCGAGGGCGACGCTGGGGCCGGCCTCCTGCTCTTCGCCATTGGTATCGGCCTCTGGACCTTCGGCCTATCCCGCGCCGGCGACGCCAAACTTATCATGCGGATCGGTCTTCCGGCCCCGACAAGCGCCAGCTAAAGATGTCTTGGCGTTGTGTTCTGTGGCAGCGTGAAGGTGAACCGGGTCATCTCGATTGACAAGCCGGGGTAGATCGATGTTGTGAATTGTCGGTTGCTTGTTGCGCCGCCTTGAACTTTGGTTCTTTGGCGCCCTGCCAGAGCGGCAGGCCGACTTCTTCCGAGACCTGCGGATCGGCTGTGTAGATGGGATAGCCTTGTCTGAGCAGCCGTATCAGGATGTCCCGGTCGAAACGGGTGTGTTTGCGGGTCAGGTTGGCGCTGTTGTATATGTGGCCGTTCGAATGAGGATTTATGCCAGTTATGATGACCGCGCTGGCGCCGTTGTATAATGCAAACAACACTGCGATCATTCCGTTCGAGCACTTGGTTTCAGCGTCGAGTTCAAGGTTCACCAGTCCGGTGGCTTTGTGCATCAACGCTATGCGCTGGTAACGGCCCACGAGATGGAGATCCCGGTAGCAATAGCTGAACGAGTTAAGATTATTTTTCACGCGCGCCTGGCGCTTCTGCCCCCGCCGCCAGGTGAGAACATAGAGAGCGCCGGTGCGGTGCCCGGCTAGGACGCGCCTTGTCTCCACGGCTGCCGGATTGCCGCCCTGGAGCTCGTTGAAGCCCATCAGGGTGATGTCAGGCTCATCGATGCCCCAGGCGTGGACGGCTATTTGCGAGGCGTTCACCGAAATAATGCGATATGTCTCATCAAAGCCGACGGGCTTGTGGGAAACGGGTGCCGATCCGACGACCACGACAGGACCGGCAAGTGGTACACTGGTTTTCGGAGGCTTTGGCCTAGTCACGGTATATCTGATACGGCGGTAAATGATTTTATGCATCTGCGAGAGAAAATTTGGCATTATCACTCCAGCTCATGCTTAGCCTGAAGATCTCAAAAGTAAGGGGAACCGGCCCAACAATCCAAGGAACCACTTTTGCAACAAAGGGTTATCAGATTGCAAGATAGGGCTCGATGCAAACACACTGTATCTCCACGCAGCTCGGATTTGAAGGCTTCGACGGTCACAAAGTTGAGGCTTGTTTAGGTGCGCGCCTGCAGCCCGGACGACGATGGACGGCTTGGCCCTTATGGCTGCCGAGATTGTCCATGATAACAATGTCCCCCTTGGCGTGGGTGGGGACGAGGATCCTCTCAAAATGGAGGGTAAAGAGCTCACCGTCGGGGCATCGATGAACCAAGTCGGGACGTAAGGCGGCAATGAAGGTCAGGATTTTCCAATGCTCGTGCGGGACGGTCGCACATAAGCGTCGGCCCCAGGCCCATCTGGGTGCCATGTTCGTTGTTGATCCAGGGGTGAGTAGGCCGGAGGGATTTCACCTGCCGGCCTCTCGCAGAACGGTGCGTGAACCTCTCGATTCACACCGCTCCCATCAGGTAAACGTGTTCGTTCCGAACGCCTGCCAGTGTACGAAGAGGTCCCGCCTGTCTCGGGCACGTTGCCGCAGGAACTGCGACGCCCGAGTCTTGTGGAACCGAAAGCGCTTGTACTTTCGCATGATCCAGGCCTTGAGCTTCCGATTGACGTAGTCAGCCAGAGAGAACAGAGCCGAACGACTGAACCGCCCATAATAGGCAATCCATCCCCGGAGGAGCGGATTGATCTGTTTGGCGATTTCAGCCAGCGTCCCCGGCGTTTGCCGCGGAATGTTCAAGCTTTTGATCGTGGTCCGCATCGACTTGAGCGCCGTTGGGCTGGCCGCTGGGGTATGGCGCAGTCCCGCGACCGCTATCAGCCCGAACAGGCAGTGGTATGTCCAGCGCCGCAGGGCGTTGGCCGGCGGTAACGACAGTGCTGCCGCCAGAAGTGCCTGAATCTCGACCTCACTATAGATGTAGGGTTTTGTCCGCCGTGCCGGCGCCACAGCGTCGCTCGGTGGCACTTCCGTCAAAGGATCGAAATGAGTCAGGTGCTGGGCAAAGCAGCGCACATCAGCCAGTCGGATTGATCAACTCGGCTGCCGGCCCATCGAGGTGACCCACTCCATTGCCAGGTCCGCCGTGATGGTCTCGGCGCCGCGGGCTTCCATGAAAGCGACGAACTCCGACAATCGTTTTGCTGGACCGTAGTATTTGTATCGTAAGCGGTGTTTTGACCCCACCTTCCGGATCAGCGCGTGATTGTTGATGTTGTTGCCGAACGAGGCTTCGACATATGACGATTACAGGGTTTACGCATGGCACCAGTGCAGACGTGCCGGTGCAACGGTTTGAGGTTTTTACGGGAACTGGCCGTCGCCGCGACTGGAGCGACGAGGAGAAAGACCGAATTGTCGCCGAGAGCTATAGCGGCGAGATGTCGGTCAGTGCTGTTGCGCGTCGGCACGGGTTGTCTCCCGGACAATTGTTTACCTGGCGTCGGCA
Source organism: Rhizobium sp. NXC14 (assembly GCF_002117485.1). Classification (NCBI taxonomy): domain Bacteria; kingdom Pseudomonadati; phylum Pseudomonadota; class Alphaproteobacteria; order Hyphomicrobiales; family Rhizobiaceae; genus Rhizobium; species Rhizobium sp. NXC14. Next base: position 817,082 of record NZ_CP021030.1, on the reverse strand, counting down.
GGCGCGGAGCCAGGCGCAGCAAGACTCGCCGCCGATGTTTGTGGCAGCAGTAATTGATCGTCCGGTAGAGCCGCCTCCGACACGGCGAAAGACGATTACGAGGAGCGCACTTCCAGTTGCGGCAATCGAGCTGGAGGTTGGCGGCGCGGTCGTCAGGATCTCATCTGGCACGGACAGCGCGACAATTGCTGCTGTGATCCAGGCGTTGAAGGCTCAGTCGTGATTGGTCCGTCCGGTGCGGTAAAGGTGATGATCGCCACCAAGCCCGTCGACTTCCGCAAAGGCGCTGACGGATTGGCGGCGCTCGTGAAAGCCGAGATGGGTGCTGACCCATTCTCTGGCACGATCTACGTGTTCCGGGCCAAACGAACGGACCGGATCAAGCTGGTCTTCTGGGACGGTAGCGGCGTGTGCCTGGTTGCCAAGCGGCTTGAGGATGGCGAGTTCCATTGGCCTCGAATGCAGGACGGCGCGATGCATCTGACGGCCGCCCAATTCTCGGCTCTGTTCGAGGGATTGGACTGGAAACGCGTGCATACGCCGAGCGAAACGCGCACCCCGATAAAGGCTGGATAGCGGCCGCGACCAATTGAATCATCATCATCCTGCCTCTCGTTCTGAGCGGCAAAATATGCTGTTCTCGATCCATGACGATAACGGCGGACGAGCTTCCGGATGACCTGAACGCGCTGAAAGCGATGGTGCTTTCGCGCGAGGCGGAGAATGCCCGCCTGCGTCAGATCATCAAGGAATTGCAGCGCCACCGGTTCGGCCGCCGTGCCGAGACGCTTCCCGAGGACCAGCTTCTGCTTGGGCTTGAAGAGGCCGAGCAAGTCGAGGCTGCCGGTCTGGAAGACAATGAGCAAGCTTCCCCTGCTGTTCGACAGGCGCAGGTCGCCAAACGGCGCACGAACAGAGGTTCGCTGCCAGCCCATCTGCCGCGCATCGAGATCGTAGTTGATATTGATGACCATGCCTGCCCCTGCTGCCGCAATGACCTGCATCGGATCGGCGAAGACGTCAGCGAGAAGCTCGACATTGTGCCCGCCCGGTTCCGCGTGCTTGTGCTGCGCCGCCCGAAGTATGCTTGCCGGGCTTGCGAAGAAGTCGTGGTCCAGGCTCCGGCCCCGGCAAGACTGATTGAAGGCGGCATTCCGACCGAGGCCACCGTCGCCCAGGTGCTGGTCTCCAAATATGCTGACCACCTGCCACTGTACCGCCAGGCGCAAATCTATAAGCGTCAAGGCATCGACCTCGACCGCTCGACGCTCGCCGACTGGGTCGGTCGCGCCGCCTGGCATCTGCGTCCTGTCCATCAGCGGCTGCTCGATCATTTGAAGTCATCGTCGAAGCTCTTCGCCGACGAGACGACAGCCCCCGTACTCGACCCGGGTCGTGGCAAGACTAAGACCGGGCAGCTTTGGGCCTATGCGCGGGACGACCGCCCTTGGCAAGGAAAGGACCCGCCCGGCGTCGCCTATATCTATGCCCCGGATCGCAAAGGCGAGCGACCGATGGCCCATCTCGACGGCTTCGTCGGCATTCTGCAGGTCGACGGCTACAGTGGATATCGCCCACTCGCGGCAAAGAACACCGTGTCACTGGCTTTCTGCTGGTCTCACGTTCGCCGCCACTTCTATGAACTCGCCGCCGCCGGTCCAGCACCCATTGCCAGCGAGGCGCTCAAACGCATCGCCGAACTTTACAGGATTGAAGACGAGATACGTGGCCTCACACACGAGGAGCGCACCGCCACGCGCCAAGAGAAGAGCCGACCGATCACAGATAGCCTCGCTCCCTGGCTGCGCGAACAACTCGGCCTCATCAGTCAGAAGACGAAGCTCGCCGAAGCAATCCGCTATGCCTTGTCACGCTGGGATGGCTTGACCCGGTTCATCGACGATGGCCGGATCGAGATCGACTCCAATACCGTCGAGCGATCCATCAGGCCAATTGCGCTCAATCGCAAGAATGCACTATTTGCCGGTTCCGACGCCGGCGCCGAACACTGGGCAACCATCGCCTCGCTCATCGAGACTGCCAAGCTCAACCATGTCGAGCCACTGGCCTATCTCTCAGACGTCCTCACCAGGATCGCCAACGGCCACCCAAATAGCCAAATCTACGACCTGCTGCCGTGGACCTATGCCGCAAGGCACGAACTCAAAGCCGTGGCCTGAAAACAGCGCTTACTTTGTATCCCAGCCCTTGGCGCATGCCGATGTAGCGCTCAAGCGCGGTGCGAAGCCGGCTCATTGGACACCTCCCGGCCAGGGTAGGCTCAGTTCACGCAGCTTCTCAATATCGAGCTTTGCATAGATTCTTGTACTGTCGATGCTTCGATGGCGGAGCAGTTGGCCGATCTCGGCAAAGCTGGCGCCCGACCGCAAAAGGTCGGTCGCAAGGCTGTGGCGGAAAAGATGGGCACCGTGATGCGCATAGCCGTCAATGCCTGCCCGTTCGAGTGCCTGCTTCGCGATCATCGTAATGGCGCAGCCGGAGGCAAAGCCCACATGCGGCGCAAGTGTTCGCAAGAAGACTCGGTGACATGCCGAAGCTGGGCGCCCATGCCGGATATAAGCAACGATCGCTGTTCCGACGTCGTGACGCAGCGGCATAGTCGCTTGTCGTCGTCCCTTTCCGTGTACGAGGATCGTGCCCGACTGCCAGTCGATATCGTCAAGATTGAGGGTGGCCACTTCGCTGGCGCGCAAACCGAGCTTGGCGAGGATCATCAGAACCGCATAGTCCCGACTACCCATTGCCGTCGTCCGATCGCAAGCATCGAGAACCTTTTGCACCTTCTCCGGCGGCAGGAATGTTGGAAGGCCGGCAAGTCGCCAGCGGCGGATGGACGGTACACAGTCAGCGAGCGGCGTCGAGATGAAACCCTTCAGATGCAAATAGCGCAGGAAAGCACGCACAACCCCGCACATGGCTTTGCCACTGTCGGCAGAACCGTCGAGCGCATGTCGCTCGACATAACCGATAACGATCTCCGGGGTGAGCGCTGCAAACTCGTCTGCGCCGAAAGGACACACCTCCCGGAGAAATCGAAGCGACAGAAGCTTGTGGCTCCCCACTGTCGCGGCGGCGAGCCCTCTCTCAGTCGAGAGATATTGCCCGAATACATCGACGATCATCTCGTGCTCACTGCGCTGAATCGGAAGCGCGGCTGGTATTAAGCCTTTCTCCCGTAACGCCAAAAGCAAGCGGCGGAGCGCCGATCGATCGCCCGAGTCGGGCTTCCAGTGTTTGAAACGATGCTCAAGAAAGCGGTCGACGTGAATCTCATTCAAATCCTGCGGAGCATGTCCATTACCAACATGCCAGTCCATCAGATCCCGAAACAGGCTCAGCGAGCGCCACGTGCATTGCCGCCCCAAACCTTCGTTCGACATTTTGACGGCGTAAACGCCCGCAAACTCCCGATACGGACCGTAGACCAGCTTCCGGTATAGGGCGCTGCGATTCAAATAGTCAGTTGCGTTCATGTGTCCTCTCCTTCGCGACAATTGCGACGGAGAGACCCTAAGTTATGCCGACTAGGCGACCGCTATGGTGCCGGAGACGTTGGCAAAAAGTTGATTAATCGGCATAGTTCGCCGGTCGGCATAAACTGCCAAGCTCAACAATGTCGAGCCACTGGCCTATCTCTCAGACGTCCTCACCAGGATCGCCAACGGCCATCCAAATAGCCAAATCGACGACCTGCTGCCGTGGACCTATGCCGCAAGGCACGAACTCAAAGCCGTGGCCTGAAAACAGCGCTTACTCCGAGCCAATCCTTCTTGAATTTGCACGAGGAGCTAATTTGCAGCTATTCAAAGAGAATGAGGCTTGCGGGGGTTGGCGGCATCGGTTTGACCGTGACGCCGGCGAGGCCGGCCAGTTTTGCAATCTCAGTCAGCTCGCTTTGTTTATAAGCCTGGCCCGCCGGCGTGCTGGCGAGCATCTCCCAGGAGAAGGCCGCTGGAAAAGGCGGCGACACGCCATCTTCGTTCGGCACGAAATCGACCGCGACGATCCGGCCACCCTCTGCAAGGCTCGCGGTGATCTTTCGCAACAGCTCAGCGCATGTCGGCAAATCGAAATGGTGCAGGAAATTCGGAAGCAGGACGAGATCATAATCCGTACCCCAGTCGACGTCGAAGGCGCTGCCGGCGATCGTCCGGTAACGGTCCGCCACGCCTGATTTTTCCGCATTCTGCTTCGACAGCTCCAAGACGGCGCCCCAGTCGACGGCGACGATGTCCGACGATGGAAAGGCCTTGGCTATTTCGATCCCGAAGAGGCCCGGACCCGCCGCGATGTCCAACACCTTTTTTGGAGGGCTCGGCCAGCCGGAGATTTCATCAGCCAATATTTTGGCGCTGAGACCTGTGAATGAGCCCATGCCGCGCGCAAACTTCAACCAGACGGGATTGTCCGCCGACATGTTCGCAAGACCGGCCGAACCGCCGTTTCGCACGACGGCGGCCGGATCGCGCAGAAAATTATCCAGTACTTCGGGTGCAGCGGTAAACTCGACGGCAGAGCCCATAAAAGCCGGCGAATTGCGATCAAGGAACATTCTGGTCGAGGGCGTCATACGGTACTGTCCGCCGTCCTTGGTCAAGAAGCCGTGGACCACGAGATAGTCGCAGAGGATGCGCACCCCACGTTCCGAGGCGTTTGTTGCCGACGCCAGCCCTGCCGCCGTCTTGCCCTCGCCGATATGCGTAAAGAGATCAAGCTCGATGGCCGCCCTGATCGCTGCCGTCTTCCGGCAGGCAAACAGTGCATCGACCACAAGTTCGGGCGACACGGCGCCAGCATGGGTATCCTCGACGATTGTTTCCATGGAATCCCCTAGGTAACTAACCGATCTTGGAAATTTATGGGTATATTTCGGCTTTCCTACAATACTCACCGCGCTAACCCTATCGGGTTCCCCGCCGCAATGGCAGAGCTGTCCTACGGCCGCCAGCAGCAGGTGGTAATGTTCGAGCCGACGGGAACATCAACCGAGCGGAGCCATGTTAACTAGCAGCGGCTCATCGCCGCCTGTTACGACAAATCCGACAGGTGATTGGCCACATTCCCCGCTCCGGCTACCATGCGGACTTAGCTGCCATTCAGAGGATAGTCTGGACACATTGCGGTGACGGAGGCTGGCGACGCCTCAACGCCGCGAAAATCGACGCGGAAAATGCCGATCTTCACCGCCTGGGTATTAGACCGCTGAACCGGTTCCATTTTCGGATTGCAGGAACCAGGCATAAGTAGCTCTGATGCCGTCCTCGAGCGAAATGTGCGGTTCCCAACCCATGTCCTGCAGCTTCTTGTTGCTCATCAGTTTTCGCGGCGTGCCGTCCGGCTTGGAAAGATCATGGATGATCTCACCCTCATAACCGACAACGCGGCAGACCAGATGCGTCAACTCGATTATTTCGAGATCCGTGCCCGAGCCGACATTGACGTGCTGCGAGCCCGAATAGGTTTTGAGCAGAAACACCAGGGCGTCGGCGCAGTCATCGACGTGAAGGAACTCGCGGCGTGGGGTTCCTGTGCCCCAGACTACCATTTGCGGGTCATTGCGCAGTTTCGCAGCATGCGCCTTGCGGATTAGCGCTGGCAGCACATGGCTGGAATTGAGGTCGAAATTATCGCCGGGGCCATATAGATTGGTTGGCATGGCCGAAATGTAGTCCCGGCCATATTGTTTGCGATAGGCTTCCGCGAGCTTAATACCGGCGATCTTGGCGATCGCGTACCATTCGTTGGTCGGTTCAAGCGGACCAGTTAATAGAGCCTCTTCGGGAATCGGCTGTGGAGCGAGCTTCGGATAAATGCAGCTTGAGCCTAGAAAGAGAAGCCGGTGCACGCCACCGCGGTGGGCGGCTTCGAAGATGTTGGTTTCTATAATGAGATTGTCATAGATGAATTCGGCGGGATAGCTGTCATTCGCAAGGATACCGCCGACCTTGGCAGCGGCGAGAATGATCGCGTCAGGTCGAGTTGCTTCAACAAATTTCTCGACCTCGTCCTGGCGCTTCAAGTCGACCTCGGCGCGCGTGGCCGTGACGACCGTGCAATCTTCGGATTGAAGCCTGCGCACAAGAGCACTGCCGACCATACCGCGATGACCGGCAACCCAGATCTTCTTGTTGGATAGATCGTACACTCAGACCTCTTTCCGGCTGCCTTGAGCCTTCCAGTGTTTGATATCCTCCCGCACCATCTCAGCGGCGAGCTCACGAACCGGGGTCTTGTGGTGCCAGCCCAGATTCTGACGTGCCTTGGTCGGGTCGCCAAGCAAAAGGTCTACTTCCGTCGGGCGGAAATACCGGGGATCGATTTCCACAAGGCACCTACCGGAGGTGGAGTCATAACCCTTTTCGTCGACGCCGGACCCCTTCCATTCCAAAGCGATGCCGACGTCGGCGAAGGCCCACTCGACAAACTGGCGGACACGCGTCGTCTCACCCGTCGCCAAGACGTAGTCATCCGGCTTGTCCTGCTGCAGCATGAGCCACATGCCCTCGACATATTCGCGTGCATGGCCCCAGTCGCGCTGGGCGTCAAGATTGCCTAGGAAAAGCTTGTCTTGAAGGCCGAGGCTGATGGCAGCCACGGCCATGGTGATCTTGCGCGTGACGAAGGTCTCGCCGCGAAGCGGGCTTTCATGGTTGAACAGAATGCCGTTCGACGCGTGCATGCCGTAGGCCTCGCGATAATTCACGACGATCCAGTAGGCATAAAGCTTGGCTGCGGCATAGGGAGAGCGCGGATAGAACGGGGTCTTCTCGTTTTGCGGCACTTGCTGCACGAGACCATAGAGTTCCGATGTCGACGCCTGGTAGAATCGGCTTTTTTTCTCAAGACCCAGGATGCGGATAGCCTCAAGCAACCTCAAGGTCCCGACACCATCGGCATCCGCCGTATATTCCGGCGTTTCGAAGCTGACGCCGACGTGGCTTTGTGCGGCAAGGTTGTAGATTTCATCCGGCTGAGTCTGCTGCACGATCCGCAGGAGATTAGTCGAGTCGATCATATCGCCGTAGTGGAGGACGAAGCGTGGATGGGCCTCATGCGGATCCTGATAGATATGTTCGATGCGGCCGGTGTTAAAAGACGAGGACCGCCGCTTGATACCGTGCACCGTATAGTCTTTGCTCAGAAGCAATTCGGCCAAATAGGCACCGTCCTGACCAGTCACCCCAGTGATAAGCGCGGTTTTCGTCATTTTTTCACGTCGTCTTTCGATGCAATCTTCGGGAGGTGTTTATGGAAACGACCAAATCAGCGCAACCCCAATGCGACAGAACCCCGGACAAGCGAAGTTCGACATTGTCGTTCCGTTCGGTTGACGGCGGCTGGCACGATGAGACTTAGTTTTCCGTTTATCAGATCTCCAAAAAGAAATACATGATCTTGGTGACGGGGGCGCCGGCTTATCCTTGGCTTCAGGATGAACCGGTCAAAGGCGACATCGCGGACTACGACTTTGTCGAAGCGCTGCTCCGTTTCGATCGCCCCGCCATCCTGAACTTCGTTCCCGAACGTAGTGTTCTCGAGTCTGTCGAACGGTGCAACCCACAATGCCCATATTTCTTTGTACGTGATTGGCCAGGTCATGATCGCCGGTGCGCCATCGATGCGGCCGAGCTAGAGCGGGACCGAGACCGGCACTCGCGCGCGACCGTTTTGTGAAAGAAGTTTCGGAGAAAAAAGGTCACAAGCGGCAGCCACCGCCAGCCAACGTTAATACCATAACTATCGAAACTATCTCCTATCTCTTTGCCGTGAGCGCGGCCCTAATACCGGTGCAGGAGCCATTAGTTCGCAGCTGTAATATAGCGAATGCCGCCGGCGCGTCACGACCGCGACAGCGGGGAGATCGGAGCTCATCATCTGGCGAGGGATTCTTGCATCAGCGGCAACCGGCCTGTTTTGGGAGCGGTTATCTCCGGCCAAACTGGCGGGCTATATCCTCCTTCTGCGCTGGCAATTACAATTGCCAAGACAAAGGAAGCAAAAATGACGGCCGCGATGATCTTGTAAGCCATCCCCGGATTCCTCGTTGGCCAGCGTTTCTCAAATACAGATAGTATGATGAATCACCAGTTACCAAGGTGCCAACCGCCGATCGGCGGTGGGTCCCTCTCCGGCGAGACAGCGCGATAAATTCAGTAGGCATGGGATGGCGGAAGAGGCGTGAGTTCTGGGTTTGACCGTTGCTAGAACGTTTAATCATAAGCGATCGCCAATCTACTTCTGATAGATAAGCGGTGCGGAAGGCTTTGATTTCCGATTATTTCAGTTGCGCTCGTTGCAGAAAATGACAAGAAGGTGGTTGTGTGATTGATCCGCGAGACGCTGGGAAGCAATGCCTGAAAATACCCCCACTGAGACGCCACGCTCGAGATGGTTCTTGGTGCCGATGCAGGCGCTCGTCGCCCCTCTGCTGGCCATGCCGCGTGCTGCCAAACGCGCTCTCGCCTTGCTGGTGGATTCCGGTCTTTGTGTCCTGACGATCTGGCTGGCCTATTGCTTTCGTCTGAACGAATGGACGGTGCTAACTGGCGTGCAGTGGTTACCGGTGTTCGTTTCCTTGTGCATGGCGCTTCCCATCTTCATCGTCATGGGCATGTATCGGGCGATCTTCCGTTATGCCAACATGGCCGCTTTCATTGCCGTTCTAAAAGCAATTGCGATTTACGGCGTCGCCTTCATGACGATATTTACGGCGCTCAGCGTCCCGGGCGTTCCGAGAACCGTCGGCATTCTCCAGCCCTTCCTGCTGCTGATTGCGATCGGCCTGTCACGGTTGGGCATCCGCTATTGGCTCGGGGATACCTATCAGCGTATTCTTCACCAGAATACGCTCGATAAGGTGCTGATCTATGGGGCGGGAAATGCCGGGAGGCAACTCGCCGGCGCTCTGACGAACAGCGCCGAACTCAATGTCGTCGGCTACCTCGATGATGATCCGCGCCTTAAGGGCGGCATCATGGGCGGTTTGCCGATCTATGACCCGTCGGATCTTCCGGTGCTCGCCGAAGCACTTGGCGTGCACAACGTGCTTCTTGCTCTCCCATCCGCGTCGCGGCAGCGTCGCAATGAAATTCTCGAGCATATCCGCAAAGCCAGGGTGAACGTCCGGACATTGCCGGATCTCACCGCGCTGGCTCAGGGACGAGTCGCGGTCTCCGATATTCGTGAGCTGGAGATCGAAGACCTCTTGGGCAGGGAAGCGGTTGCGCCGCGGCAAGAGCTGCTCGACAAGGCAATGCGCAACAAGGTGGTCATGGTCACGGGCGCCGGCGGCTCTATCGGCGGCGAGTTATGTCGCCAGATTCTGCGCAACGCGCCTTCGAGCCTTATCCTCATAGATCAGAACGAGTTTGCGCTTTATAACATCCATGCCGAATTGCTGAAGCTGGCCGAAGTTTACGAGCATGAGAGCCTGCAGATCGTGCCGATCCTTTGTTCAGTCCGCGACCAGGATCGCATGGAACATATCATGCAGAGCTGGCGGCCTCAGACGCTTTATCACGCCGCCGCTTACAAGCATGTGCCTCTCGTCGAACACAATGCCGTCGAAGGCATCAAGAACAATGTCATGGGGACATTGATCACCGCACGTGCGGCAAATAGATGCGGCGTCTCGAATTTCGTGCTGATCAGCACCGACAAAGCCGTGCGTCCGACGAATGTGATGGGCGCCAGCAAGAGGCTGGCGGAGATGGTGCTGCAGGCGCTTGCGGCAGAGCTGACCGCTGACAGACTGCGGACAAACTTCTCGATGGTCCGCTTCGGGAACGTCCTTGGTTCGTCCGGATCCGTCGTGCCACTGTTCCGGCAGCAGATCAAGGAAGGCGGTCCGGTCACCCTGACGCATCCGAAAATAACCCGCTACTTCATGACCATTTCGGAAGCCTCGCAACTTGTCATCCAGGCGGGCGCCATGGCCGAGGGCGGCGATGTTTTCCTGCTCGATATGGGCGAGCCCGTCCGCATTGCGGATCTCGCTCGCAAGATGGTCGAACTGTCCGGATTGACCGTCCGGGACGTGGATAATCCCGAAGGGGACATCGAGCTTTCCGTTACGGGCTTGAGGCCCGGCGAGAAGCTTTATGAAGAATTGTTGATCGGGGATAACCCCGAGACAACCGAACATCCGCGGATCATGAAGGCGCGCGAGGACTTCCTGTCGTGGCCGGAACTTTCGAAGAAGCTCAATTCGCTCAATGCGGCATTGGATCGTAACGACATGATCGCGGCCCGCGCGACCCTGGCAGAACTTGTTTCCGGCTATTCCTCAACGGGTGAAGTTTCCGATCTGGCATTCACCGGCGTTGAAACGAATACGGCGGCCTGAGACATGACTTTTGGTACAGCGGCCTTTCAAGCGCAATTACTCTAAGGCAAATTTTCTCCAGAATGCGTTATGGCCAAGCCTATTCAATGCCGGATGGATTATCAAGAAAATGGTAACGACCCGTCAAAGCGTGGAGCCGTCATGTTCCTGAAGACCGTAAGAGTCTTTCGGAGCTCAAGCCTGCCAGATTGTCTCTACTCATCGCGAGGATGTGTTGTGTATCTCTCAGCCGGCGCAGGTCGGCGGACCATCGCCGCAACCGCTTCTACCGGTGCGCAAGATGAAGATTCGCCTTTCCCCGGTTGCTCACCGCCCCACCTCACGTATTCAAAACCGCCGTGGGTTTAAGCCAGACGTAGTTGCAAACTTATCGAGGTCTGACCGGCTGATAGCTGTTGACATGACGATCTATCCCCTCGTGATGATCATCAGAATTTTCATCAACCCGCCTTACTCCGAAGTAGCGGACTGGCTATTCCAACTCCTGCCTTTCGTCTCGATCTGGCTGATATTGGCCAGAATGCGGCAATCTCCAGACGGTCGCCTCGTGCCGCTGTTTATCCGCGGCGCACGTCTCGGCATGATCGTTACCTTCTCTTCAGTGTGCTACAGGTTATCTTTCTGATGGAAAGGGCGGAGGCAGGGACTTCTAATCCCGCACTCCTTGGCATCATAGGTCTTCTTTCGGCAGCATTTCGCTTCTCAACGTTCAATCGCCGAAAGGTGTGGAGCAAAGAATAGCCATCCTGGGATATGCCGCTGGTTTGGCCTGCGTGCTACTTTCCGGAAAGCGCTCGGCATGGCTGGCCATTCCTGTCCATCTAGTTATCCTTCTTGGTATTTTAACAAACACAGCTTCCATCTAAGTTTGCGCACCTCGCCATCATCGGCTCTTCGATGTTCGCTGGACTTATCACTCTGGGCAGCGGCCAAATCGTCCATTGCATCGAGGCGCTACAGGAAAATATGGCCTCGCTTGAACGCAGCAAGGGTGAAGTCACGTCGCTCAGCGTGCGGCTCGCTCTGTACAAAGGCGCATTGTCAGCAATCAGCAAAGGCCCCTTGACTGGTTACGGCTCGCAAAACAGGATGGCCTCGGATTTAGTGGAACTGCCCGACAACATAAGGCCGCAATTGCCCTTTTCGCATGTTCACAATGGTTTTCTAACGGCGTAGATCGACACGGGCATTGTCGGTATAGCAGCGCTTTTCTGCTGCTTCTGACCCTGTTATAGCTGCGTGGAAAAAGAACCCGGCCCGGGTCCGAGATCTCTCCATGGCGATCGCTCTCCTGCTCGTCAACAGCTACGCCATCACCGGCAGCTTTGGCGTCATGTGTAACCCAAAAGCATCGATCCGATCTTCGCATATATGGTCGCCCTAATTTGCGCGGATCCGGGCAGCACACGCTTTGCGCCCGCCGTCCAAAGCTGACATTTGGTTTCGGACGATATGAAGTCGCTTGCCCTGTTTAAAATTCGACAGCCACCTTCCCCCGCACCCCATCGGCAATCGCCGTCATCCTGCCCGCCGTCGCATGGCCGATCAGCATGAAGGCATGCGTCGCATTCGACCAGTAGACGACATTCATTCCCTTGCGGTTTTCAAGGTCCGGCGCCTTCGGCCCCGCGTCGGATTTCACGATGCAGAGCGCCATCGGCCCAGTCTCGGGATCGAGATAGGCGATTTGGGCGAGCGGCTTGCCGTCATATTGCAGCAGCAGGGCGCGTTTGAAATCGACCCCAGTGAGCGAAACGGCTTCAGGGGAGAGCGACAGGCCGAGCTTCTCGTCAAGACTGGCGAGCTGGGCGGCCTGGTCCTGCCTGCCAGGCACGGGGCCCGCAAGCGTTTCGGCGGTATAGAGCAAGATATAATCGGCGACCACGGCGCGCCATTCGCTGTTTTCGTCCTTTGCGGAAAAGCCCCTGCCGATGCCGATGGCGGCGCGGTCGATGGCGATGCCGGCCACAAGCGAGGCGGCGAGAGCACCGAGGAAGCGGCGGCGCGTGGCAGCGGGCGCAGAGGCGGACCTCGCGCCGTCATGCGCAGGAATGGCGGCGAGCATCGCCTCCAGTTTTTCGCGCGGGGCTTCGGTGAGCAGCGGAGCAAAGGCCGGCTCGAACGGCAGGCTGGCGCGGGCCAGGAAATCCAATCGTTCGGCGACGCTCTCATCTTCCTTGACGATGGCTTCGATGCGGGCTCTTTCTTCCGTCGTCAGCTCGCCGTCGATGAAGGCTGTGAGATCCTCGTCGGAGGGAATGGTGTGTTTCGTGCTCATGGGCGTCCCCCTGCCGGTCCGGCGCCGGAGAGCTTGGCGCGGGCGGCCGCCAGCCGGCTCATCACGGTCCCGATCGGAATATCCAATATGCCTGCAACCTCGCGATAGGATAGTCCTTCTACGTAGGCGAGGAAAACCGCCGTGCGTTGCGCCTCGGGCAACGCATTTACCTGCTTCAGCACCTGCCCTGCCATCACATGCGTTTCAGTCTCGTGCGCGCCGTCGAAGGTCAGCGCCTCGCCGGCATCTACGAAACCCTGGCCCTGGCGCACCCGGCGCGAGCGGATCTCGTTCAGCCAGATCGAATGCAGAATCGAAAACAGCCAGCGGTCGAGTCGGGTGCCGGGAACGAACTGGCCGGCGCGCTCGAGCGCGCGAAGGCAGGTCGCCTGCACCAGATCGTCGGCGACATCACGCTGATGCGAGAGAACGAAACCATAACGCCAGAGCCTGGCCAGGTTTTCCGTCAGACCGCTCCTGATATCCGCTTCGCTCGCGATGACCGCCTCCGCCAATCCTGCATCCCTTGGAACCGCCTGATGAACAGGCGATTCCATTCTCGCGCGACTATAGGCAGGAATTGTAGCGTGCGCGACCGACATGCGGATATCCTTTCCCGCTAGTGGCCTAAGCTCAGATCTTCGATGGGTCGAGGATAACAGCGTTCAGATCCTGATATTCCTCGCAAACCGTGCCGCAGATCGTCTTGATCGTGTTCAATTGCTCCTTTGCGAGATCGAGCCGGCCCTTGATGACATAGGCTTCGCCGAGATATTCACGGACCTTGGCGTATTGCGGATCCATTTTCACCGATTGCAGGTAGTAGGAGATGCCTTCGTCGGTGCGCCCGAGCTTGCGGGTGGCGTAACCGCGATAGTTCAGCACCTCGGCGCTGTTCTGGTCCTTACCGTATCGAGCATGGCAAGCGCCTCTTCATAACGGCCGGCCTTGGCCAGCGAATAGGCATAGTCGGTACGGTTCTCGTCCGAGACATTGGCGCTCTGCTGCTTGACGCATTTCTTGGTCTTCTGGTCGTAGATCTCGCCCTTCTTGCAAGTTGGCATCGTGCTGTTGTCGTTGCCGACAGCAAAGACCGGGCCGGAGAAGAGCGAAGCGGCAAGGCAGCCGCCAAGAAGGACGGAAGCGATACGGGCTGTCATGATCGTCATGGAAAAACTCCTCGAAAGTGACGTTGCGGAGAGAGAACACCGCTGCCCTGGGCTTTATTCGCCGGCCTCTCTATTTTCTCCATCACTGCTTCGTGAAGTCCAAAGCCGAATAAATCATCGGGACTGGGTGTTTTCAGCATTGCGCCGGAACGACAAGGAGAATTCCGTGACCGATACCGTCAGTCTCGTCAGCCTCGCCACCGCCACGCCCGAACATATCATCTTCCAAAACCAGGCGGCCGAAGCCTCGGCCCGGCTGTTTGCCGACCGCTACGAGGATTTCCATCATTTAGCCCGCGTCTTCGACAGCGCCGGTATCAACAAGCGCCATGCCGCGCGGCCGCTTGCCTGGTTCGACGAAACGCATGGCTGGCAGGACCGCATGCAGGCCTACGGAGAGGTGGCAGGCGGCCTTTTCGTTGAGGCGGCCAGCGCGGCGCTTCGCCGGGCCGATCTCGGCGCCTGTCATGTCGACTGTATCGTCACGGTCTCTTCCACCGGTTTTACGACGCCGAGCCTTGATGCGCAGCTTGCCCGCCGCATGGGCTTCAGGGCCGATATCGAGCGGGTGCCGGTCTTCGGGCTCGGCTGCGCAGCCGGCGTCTCGGGCTTTGCCATCGCGGCGCGGCTGGCACGGAGCCGCCCGGGCGCCGTCGTGCTTTTCGTCTCGATCGAGCTTTGCACGCTCGCCTTCCGGCTGGACGAGCTGACGCGGCCGAACATCATCGCGACAGCGCTTTTCGGCGACGGCGCGGCCGCCTGCGTGCTCCGCGCCGGCGAGGGCGGACTGGCCCAGGTGGAATCAACAGGCGAGCACCTCTTCCCGGATACGCTCGATATCATGGGCTGGAAGATCGACGATGGCGGCTTCGGCGTCGTGCTGGCGCAATCATTGCCGCCCTTCGCCGAACGGGAACTCGCCCCTGCGGTGGCGGCCATTCTGGGGCGCAACGGGCTGAGACCAGCAGATATCGACCGCTTCATCTGCCATCCCGGCGGTATGAAGGTGCTGGCCGCGATGGAGAGCGCGCTTTCACTGACACCTGGCACGCTCGATCACGAACGGGCCGTACTTGCCGAATATGGGAACATGTCCTCACCGACCGTGCTGTTCGTGCTGGAGCGGGCAATCCGCGCCGGGCTGCCGGACCGGGCGGCGATGGTCGCCATGGGACCAGGTTTTTCGGCAAGCTGTGTGACGCTGCGGAGGGCGGCGTGATGTGGCCGTCGATAGCGCTCCTGACATTCGTGACGCTGCAGCGGTTGGGCGAGCTCATGCTCGCCCGGCGCAACACTGCTGCACTTCTCGTCAGAGGCGGCAGGGAAGTCGCCACGGAGCACTATCCCGTCATGGTGGCGCTGCATGCCGCCTGGATCATCGGCCTTTGGCTGCTGGCGCCGGGTAGGCAGGTTCAACCCTTCTGGTTTCTGCTGTTCATCGGACTACAGGGGCTGCGGCTCTGGGTGCTGGCAACGCTGAAGGACCGCTGGACGACACGCATCATCGTCCTGCCCGGCGCGCCGCTGGTGAAATCGGGACCCTATCGCCTCCTCCGGCATCCGAACTATGCGATCGTCATCGGCGAGATTGCCGCTCTTCCCTTTGCCTTCGGCCTGCCCGCCTATGCGATCGTCTTCTCGCTTTTCAATGCCGCCATCCTGCATGTGCGCGTAAAGGCCGAAAATGCCGCATTGGAAAGCGCAATGATTTTGAAATAAATACAATTTTTCGTTTGCGCCGCGGGATCGGCAGGGGCATTTTCAACATATGACAATGCGGAATGCAGGGGAATGACGAAGAACGCAATCGTGCTTGGCGCCGGTATCGTCGGGGTGTCCACCGCAATACATCTTCAGCGGCGCGGCCGGCAGGTGACGCTGATCGACCGCAAGGATCCGGGCAGCGAGACCTCCTTCGGCAATGCCGGCCTGATCCAGCGCGAAGGGGTTGCGCCTTACGGCTTCCCCCAGCAGCTCGGCATGTTGCTGCGTTATGCACTCAACAACGAAATCGATGCCCATTATCATCTCAGTGCCTTGCCTAGCCAGCTCGCGTTCCTTGCCCGTTACTGGTGGAATTCGAATGCCCGGCGCCACGCGGTCATCACACGGGCTTATGCACCGCTGATCGTAAACTCGGTTGCCGAGCACAAGGACCTGATCGAGGCCTCGCAGGCACAGGCGCTGATCCGCAAGGACGGTTGGGTGAAGATCTTCCGGACCGAGACGATGCGCGACGAGGCCCTCGCCGAGGCCGCGCTTTGGCAGAGCGAATTCGGCGTGACCTATGACAGTCTGACGTCGGCCGATATCGCCCGCATGGAACCCGATATTACCGTCCCTTTTGCGGGCGGTATCCGCTGGCGCGATCCCTGGTCGGTGCTCGATCCGCATGCGCTGACAGCAGCCTATCGCCGCTATTTCGAAAGCCTCGGCGGGCGCTTCGTCACGGGCGATGCCGCTTCGCTCGGCCAGTTCGGCAGTGGCTGGAAGATGATGACCAGCGAGGGCCCGCTCGAAGCGGAGGACGCGGTCCTGGCGCTCGGCCCCTGGGCAGCCGTCGCGACGCGCCGGCTCGGCTATTCCTTTCCGCTCGGCGTCAAGCGCGGCTATCACATGCATTATGCCGCCAAGGGCAATGCCATGCTCAACAACTGGATCCTCGATGCCGAACGCGGTTATTTGCTGGCGCCGATGAACCGAGGCATCCGCCTGACGACCGGGGCGGAGTTCGCAAGGCTTGACGCACCGAAGACGCCGGTGCAGCTCGACCGGGCCGAAGCCGTGGCGCGTACCATTTTTCCTCTCGGAGGAAGGCTCGATCCCGAACCATGGATGGGCGCGCGCCCCTGCACATCAGACATGATGCCGGTCATCGGCAAGGCGCCGCGCCATCAGGGGCTATGGTTCGCCTTCGGACACGCCCATCATGGGCTGACGCTCGGGCCGGTGACCGGCCGCGTGCTTGCGGAACTCATCACCGGCGAGACGCCGTTCATCGATATTTCGGCCTACTCGCCGCAGCGCTTCAGGCCATAACACCGAGGGTGGAGAGACCCCTGAGGGCCGTTGCCGCAATGCCTTCGATGGTGTCGCCGATATCGACGGTGACGACACCGGATTCGCCTGTCGGCACCTCGAGCGTCGCCAGCTGACTTTCGAGCAACGAAACCGGCATGAAATGCCCCTTGCGCTCGCCCATGCGCTTGGTCAGCAGCGCCTTCGATCCTTCGAGGTAGACAAAGAGCAGATTGCCGCCGGCAGCAGCCCTCAGCCTGTCGCGATAGATGCGCTTCAGCGCCGAACAGGAGACGATGATGCCTTCTCCTTTGTCCAGCGATGCCTGCATGCGTTTGCCGATCAGGTCGAGCCAGGGCATCCGATCCTCATCAGTCAACGGAATGCCCTCCGACATCTTCTCCACATTGGAAGCCGGATGAAGCGCATCACCTTCAACGAAGTGGAGGTGCAAGGCCTCGGCGAGTTTCTCGCCGACCGAGGACTTACCGCAGCCGCTGACCCCCATGACGATGATCGCATGAGGTTTGTTGATCCGATCGTCCTGCATGTTTCCTCTCAAACGGCGGTTTCCCGCTCAATCGAGCGGGAAGTGACAGGCATATTGTTGTGCGCCTTCTCCACTTAATTCGGGAGAAACCTGGCGACAATAATCCTGCGCCTTCCAGCAGCGCGGGTTGAAGTGGCAGCCGGACGGCGGCTTCAGCGGCGACGGCAGTTCGCCCTGCAGCCGGATGCGGGTCTTGGCGCGCTCGGGGTCGGCGATCGGGGTCGCCGACAGCAGGGCGGCCGTATAGGGATGGCGCGGCCGGGCGAAGACTTCGGCGGCGGGACCGGTTTCGATCGGGCGACCCAGATACATCACCATTATCTCGTCGGCGATGTGGTGGACCACCGAGAGGCCGTGCGAGATGAAGAGGTAGGCAAGGCCCATCTCCTTCTGCAGGTCCATAAGCAAGTTCAGCACCTGCGCCTGGATCGACAGATCAAGGGCCGAAACTGGCTCGTCGAGCACCAGAACCTTCGGCCGCAGCATCAGCGCGCGGGCAATGGCGATGCGCTGGCGCTGGCCGCCGGAGAACATATGAGGGTAGCGGCCGTGATGCTCCGGGCGCAGGCCAACACGGGCCATCATCTCCTCCACCTTGCGGCGGCGGGCGCTGGCATCGAGATCGGTATTGATCTTTAGCGGTTCTTCCAGGATCGCACCGACCTTCTGGCGCGGGTTGAGCGAACCGTAGGGATTCTGGAAGACGATCTGCACCTGGCTGCGCAGGCTGCGGTCGCCGACCCGCGCCGGCTTGCCGTCGATCAGCAATTCGCCGGCCGTCGGATCTTCGATCATCGTGACCAGACGGGCAAGCGTCGACTTGCCGCAGCCGGATTCGCCGACGACGGCAAGGGTCTTGCCGGAATGGAGGCTGAAGCTGACGCCGTTCAGCGCCTTGACCGTGGCGTCGGCTTTGAAGAGGCCGCGGTTGACGGTGTAGAAACGGGCGAGATCCCTGCCCTCTAGAACAGCGCCCGTCATACCAGGTCTCCTGCAGTTTCAACGCGCATGACACCGGGATGGCCCAGCGGCTTTCCGTCCTTCAGTGGATAGTTGCACAGCGCCCGTCCGAGTTCAGGCCCCTGGCGCACGACGCCGCGTTCGCATTCGACGGTGGCATAGCCGCAGCGAGGAGCGAACAGACAGCCCGTCGGGCGGCCATGCTGGCCGGGAACGACGCCGGCGATAGAGGGAAGGCGCTGGCCGACTTCGGCGCGCTCAGGCAAGGCGGCAAGCAGGGCTGCCGTATAGGGATGGTGTGGATCTCGGAACAGCGCCTTCACCGGCTGCTCCTCGACCTTCTGACCGGCATATTGCACCTGCACGCGCTCGGCGGTTTCGGCGACGACACCCATGTCGTGAGTGATCAGCACCAGCGCCATGCCCTGCTCCTTCTGCAGGCGCACGAGCAGATCGAGGATCTGCGCCTGGATCGTCACGTCGAGTGCGGTCGTCGGCTCGTCGGCGATCAGGAGCTTCGGATTGCAGGCGAGCGCCATGGCGATCATGACACGCTGGCTCATGCCGCCCGACATCTGATGCGGGAAGTTCGACAGGCGGTCTTCGGGGGCTGGAATGCCGACGAGGCTTAGGAGTTCGATCGACCGTTCGCGGCGCTCCTTCCGGTTGAGGCCCATATGGACGCGCAGGGTCTCGCCGAGCTGGAAACCGACGGTGAAGCACGGGTTCAGGCTCGACATCGGCTCCTGGAAGATCATCGCCATCTCCTTGCCGACGATCCGGCGGCGCTGGCGGCCGGAGATGCCGCGCAGATCCTTGCCGTCGAACTGCATGCGGTCGGCGGTGATCCTCGCCGTCCACGGCAGCAGCCCCATCAGGGCCAGCATGGCGACGGATTTGCCGGAGCCGGATTCACCGACGACAGAGAGGATCTCACCCTTGTCGCAGGTGAGCGACACGCCGTCGACGGCGCGGAAAAGACCGGAGGACGTCTGGAATTCGACGGTCAGATTTTCGATTTCGAGGAGCGGCATCACGACCTCTTCAGTTTGGGGTCAAGCGCATCACGCAGGCCGTCGCCCATCAGGTTGATGGCGAGAACGGTGATGAGGATGGCGAGGCCAGGAAATGTGACGACCCACCAGGCGCGCGAGATGAATTCGCGGGACTCGGCAAGCATGGTGCCCCATTCGGGTGTCGGCGGCTGGGCGCCCATGCCGAGAAAGCCGAGGGCGGCGGCATCGAGGATCGCCGCCGAGAAGGCAAGTGTGGCCTGAACGATCAGGGGGCCGAGACAGTTCGGCAGGATCGTCTTGAACATCAAGCGGAGCGTGCCCGCGCCGGCGACGCGCGAGGCGATCACATATTCCTTCTCACGCTCGGAAATGACCGAGGCGCGGGTCAACCGCACGAAATGCGGCTGGTTAACCAGCGAAATCGCGATCATCGCGTTGGTAAGGCCAGGACCGAGGACCGCCACCAGCACGAGCGCGAGCAGCAGCGACGGGAAGGCCAGGATAATGTCCATCAGGCGCATGATGGCGGTATCGATCCGGCCGCGGAAATAGCCGGCGACGAGGCCGATCAGGACACCACATATGACCGAAAGTGTGACGACGACGACGCCGATGAAGAGTGAGAAGCGCGCGCCGTAGATCAGCCGCGATAGGATATCGCGGCCGACGGCATCCGTTCCGAGCGGAAAGGAGGCGTGGCCTCCTTCCATCCAGGCCGGCACTGCCAAGAGCACTTCACGATTCTGCTCGTTCGGCGCATGCGGCGCAAAAACCGGTGCAAAGATCGCAACGACGAGGATGATGACGAAAACAACCAGGCCGATGACGGCGCCCTTGTTGCGGGAAAAATAATGCCAGAATTCCGCAAAAGCGGATGGCTGGCCGGTTTTGACGGTGACCGTGCTCATGGACCGCTCCTAGTGACGAATGCGCGGATTGATGAAGCCGTAGAGGACGTCAACAATCAGATTGACCAGCATGATGACGCCGGCGATCAGGAGAAGGCCGCCCTGGACCACCGCATAATCACGCTTGAACACCGAATCGACCATCCATTTGCCGATGCCCGGCCAGGAGAAGATCGTCTCGGTGAGGATGGCGCCTGCAAGAAGGACACCGATCTGCAGGCCAATCGTGGTGATGACGGGAATCATTGCATTGCGCAGTGCATGCACGCCGACGACGCGCAGCGGCTTCAAACCTTTCGAGCGCGCGGTGCGGACATAATCCTCGCCGAGAACCTCGAGCATGGCCGAGCGCGTCTGGCGGGCGATGACGGCGAGCGGGATGGTCGCCAGCACGATGGTCGGCAGGATGAGATAGCTGACGGCCGAAGCAAAGGCCCCTTTCTGACCTGACAGCAGGCTGTCGATCAGCATGAAGCCGGTCACCGGCTTGAAGAAATACATCAGCGAAATGCGGCCCGATACCGGGGTCCAGCCGAGATAGCCGGAGAAGAATATGATGAGCAGCAGACCCCACCAGAAAATCGGCATGGAATAACCGACGAGGGCGACGCCCATCACGCTCTGATCGAACCACGTGCCGCGCTTGACGGCGGCAAAGACGCCGGCGGGCACGCCAAGACAGACCGCAAGGATGATGGCGCAGAAGGACAGTTCCAGCGTTGCCGGAAACAATGTCAGGAATTCGCCGAGAACGGGCCGCTTGGTGACGATCGAGGTGCCGAGATCGCCCTGCAGCACTTTTCCGAGATAGTCGAAATACTGCATATACATGGGCCGGTCGAAACCGAGATCGTGCATGATCTGGGCGTGCCGCTCCGGCGCCATCACGCGTTCGCCCGAGAGCAGCATGACGGGATCTCCGGGCAGCAGGCGGATGAACGAGAAGGCAATCAGGGAAACGCCGAGAAATGTCGGGATCAGCACCGCAAGGCGGCCGATAAAAAAACGCAACATGGCAGATGTCCAATAGTTTCCGGCGGTCAGGAGGCCCTGACCGCCGGCTGCGCCCAGCTATGCCGGGCATTCTTACATTATTCTTGTTATTCGGATACGTCGACGCCGTCGAAACGGTGAATGCCGAGCGGGTCCATCTTGAAGCCCGAGACCTTCTTGCTCATCGGAACGAAGACGAGCGAATGGTCGAGGGTTGCCCAGGGGGCTTCCTTCTTGAAGATCAGCTGCGCCTGCTCATAGGCCTTGGTGCGCTCGCCGACATCGGCGGTCAGCTTCGCCTTGGTCATGAGGTCGTCGTATTCCTTGTTGCACCACTGGGCACGGTTGTTGCCGCCGACGGCATCGCAGCCGAGCAGCGTATCCATGAAGTTGTCGGGATCGCCATTGTCACCTGTCCAGCCGAGAATGACGGCGCCATCGCGCTTCACGTCGGAAGAGAGCTTCAGGTACTCGGCCCATTCATGCGTGACGATCTCGACCTTGACGCCGATCTTGGCGAAGTCGGCCTGGATCAGTTCGGCAGCGCGGCGGGCATTCAGCATGTAGGGGCGCGATACCGGCATCGCCCAGACCTTCATGCTGAGATCCTTGACGCCGGCAGCGGCCAGAGCCTTCTTGGCTGCGTCCGGATCGTACTTCTCGTCCTGAACGGCGTCGTTATAAGACCACATGGTCGGCGGGATCGGGTTCTTGGCAACGGTGGCCGCACCCTGGAAGACCGCGTCGACGATCGCCTGCTTGTTGATCGCCGAATTCAGTGCGCGGCGAACTTCCGGCTTGTCGAAGGGCGCCATCTGCGTGTTGTAGGCAAGGTAGCTGACGTTGAGGCCGGGCTGCTCCAGGACGGTCAGATTTTCATCCTTCTTCAGTTCGGGAACATCGGCGGCATTCGGATAAGGGATCAGGTGGCATTCGCCGGCCTTCAGCTTCTGAGCGCGCACGGCAGCGTCAGAAGTGATGGCGAAAACCAGATCGTCGATCTTTTCCTTGCCCTTGAAATAGGTCTCGTTCGCCTTGTAGCGGATGACGGCATCCGGCTGATAGGCGACGAAGGTGTAGGGGCCGGTGCCGAGCGGCTGCTGGTTCAGCTGCGCCATCTTGCCGTCGGCGGCAAGCTTGTCGGCATATTCCTTGGACATGATGGAAGCGAAGTCCATGGCGAGGTCGGCCAGGAACGGCGCTTCGGGATGGTTGAGCGTGAACTTTACCGTAAGGTCATCGACCTTCTCGACCGACTTGATCAGTTCCGGGAAGCCCATGCCGGCGGCGTATTCGTAAGAACCGCCCTCGACATACTTGTTCCACGGATTGTCGGACTTCAGCTGGCGCTCGAAGGAGAACACGACGTCGTCGGCATTGAAATCGCGCGTCGGGGTGAAGAAGTCGGTGGTCTGGAACTTGACGCCGGGATGAAGCTTGAAAGTGTATTCCTTGCCGTCGTCGGAAACGCTCCAGCTGTCGGCCAAACCAGGCTCGATCTCGGTGCCGCCATGCTTGAATTCGACGAGGCGGCTGTAGACGGTGCGCGAGGACGCGTCGAAGGTCGTGCCTGCCGTATAGAGGCTCGGGTCGAAGCCTTCCGGCGAACCCTCGGAGCAATAAACAAGGGTCTTGGACCAGGCGGACGTCGCCATGACCGAAATCAGGGCCGTCGCTGCCAGCATGACAGAGATCTTTTTCATAATATTGTTTCCCGGTTGTTCTTTTTTGATGTCTGGAGACCCGTAGGCATCCCGATCGACGGTCGATGGAACGACATTTATCTACTGAAAGCAACGGCCTACGGAGAAAATTTTTCCAGCTGGACAATTTTAGAAATTTTTGGTCAAAAATCAGCCTTATTCGGAAATATTCGGACAAAAATGTCCGGGATTTCGTCGCATTTTGGATAATTGCGCCCTCTCAGCAGCGCATGTTGGACATTTCAGCACCCTTATGTGCAAGCGGATGGCGCAAACAAAAACCGCGATCGCCGAGGCAACCGCGGTTTCATAAGTCAGACCTGTTTCTTGAAATTAGGCGGCGGGGGCAACGGCCGCCGGCTTGCGGTAGTGCTGCTCGCCGGTAATTCCCAGGAGGAAATTGATCTGAGGACGGGCTTTGACGAGGTCGTCGATCGAGTATTCCGAAAGCACGCCGAAGAAGGCGTTCAACGCCTTGCGAAGCGCCGAGTTCAAGCCACAGCTGTCGACCAGCGGGCATTCGACCATGCCGTCGTCTTCGAAGCATTCGGCCATGGCGAAACTGTCTTCCGTGACCCGCACGACATCGAAGAGCGTGATCTCGGGCGCCGGCTTGCCCAAACGCACGCCGCCGTTACGGCCCCGCACGGTTTCGACCAGACCCGCCTTGTTCAGCGGCTGCAGGATCTTGAAAAGAAAGAGTTCGGAAACCCCGTAGGCCTTGGCAATTTCCGGAATCCGGCTCAGCTGCCCTTCGTTGGCAGCACAATACATCAACATGCGAACCGCATAGTTGGTCTGCTTCGTCAACCGCATGCCGATCTCCTGACTCGTGCTAGTTCAGACGTATATAGGCGGTTTGGCAGTTTTGAACAATTCCAAAATATGAAATTCGCATTCAGCTTATGAGGCCATTTGCCGCGACGTCAATCCTGCTCCGATCGTCTGGTTATAAGCCGGAATGGCCTGCCAACGCTCAAATGAAACGGGGGCCGAAAGGCCCCCGCATTGCAGATCGATCTGTCGCGCAGATCACTTCATGGTCGGCATGACGAACTCGGCGCCGCTCTTAATGCCGGAGGGCCAGCGCGCGGTGACCGTCTTGGTCTTCGTCCAGAACTTGATCGAATCCGTGCCGTGCTGGTTGAGGTCGCCGAAGCTCGAGGCCTTCCAGCCGCCGAAGGAGTGGTAGGCGAGCGGAACCGGGATCGGAACGTTGATGCCGATCATGCCGATATTGATGCGCGAGGCAAAATCGCGGGCGGCGTCGCCGTCGCGGGTGTAGATCGCAACACCGTTGCCATATTCGTGCTTCATCGGCAGCGACAGCGCTTCCTCATAGTTTTGGGCGCGAACGACGGAAAGAACAGGCCCGAAGATCTCGGTCTTGTAGATGTCCATCTCAGGGGTGACGTGATCGAACAGGCAGCCGCCGACGAAATAACCGTCTTCATAGCCCTGGAGCTTGAAGTCGCGGCCATCGACCACGAGCTTGGCGCCTTCCTCGACGCCACGGTCGATAAGGCCGCGAACGCGGTTATAGGCTTCCTTTGTGACGAGCGGGCCCATGTCTGCCTTGTCGTCGGTATAGGGGCCGATGCGCAGCGATTCGATCTTCGGCGTCAGCTTCTCGACGAGGCGGTTGGCGGTTTCTTCGCCGACTGGAACGGCAACCGAGATCGCCATGCAGCGCTCGCCGGCCGAACCATAGCCTGCGCCCATCAGCGCGTTGACGGCCTGATCCATATCGGCATCCGGCATGATGATCATGTGGTTCTTGGCGCCGCCGAAGCACTGGGCACGCTTGCCGTTCATGGCTGCCGTGCCGTAGACGTAGCGGGCGATCGGCGTGGAGCCGACGAAGGAAACGGCGCCGATATCGGGATCGGTGAGGATCGCGTCGACGGCACCCTTGTCGCCGTTGACGACGTTGAGGATGCCGGCCGGCAGACCGGCTTCGATCATCAGTTCGGCAAGACGGATCGGCAGGGAGGGATCGCGCTCGGAGGGCTTCAGGATGAAGGCATTGCCGCAGGCGATCGCCGGCGCGAACATCCACATCGGGATCATGCCGGGGAAATTGAAGGGAGTGATGCCGGCGCCGATTCCGACCGGCTGGCGGATCGAATACATGTCGATCGCCGGACCCGCGCCCTCGGTGAACTCACCCTTGGCGAGATGCGGGATGCCGCATACGAATTCGCAGACTTCGAGGCCACGAACGACGTCGCCCTTGGCATCCTCGATCGTCTTGCCGTGTTCTTTCGAAATCAATTCGGCAAGTTCGTCCATATGCTTGTTCAGGAGCTCGACGAATTTGAAGAAGACGCGAGCGCGGCGCTGCGGGTTGGTGGCAGCCCATTTCGGCTGCGCGGCCTTGGCGTTCTCGACGGCGGCGCGAAGCTCCTCGACGCTGGCGAGGGCGACGGTCGCCTGCACTTCGCCGGTCGCCGGATTGTAGACGTTGCTGACGCGGCCGCTGGTGCCGGCGACCTGCTTGCCGCCGATGAAATGTCCAATCTCACGCATGGATGTTCCTCCTGTTTGGATGGCCTATAATCGCACTTCAATTTGCACAAATCAACGCGTTGATATAAGCAACTGTTGTGCGAATTTTATAGTTCCGAGGCAGGCGCTGCTGCTTCCGAACTTGCCGCCTCCTGCGGACAAGTCAAACTCAGAAAGGTCGACCGATGAGCCAAAATCCTGTCGTGCGAATGGCGGAGCTGGAGATCGCCGCCGAGAGGCTCGACGACTATCGGACGTTGCTTGCGGAGGAAATCGAGGCTTCGGTCGCGCTGGAAGGGGGTGTCCTTTCGCTCAGCGCCGTTTCCATGCGCCAGGTTCCAAACCGCGTTCGCATTCTCGAAGTTTACGCCGACCAGAAGGCCTATGAGGCCCATCTGCGGACACCGCATTTCCTCAAATACAAAAAGGCGACGGCCGGCATGGTGACGTCGCTGACGCTTATCGACGTCGATCCGATTGCAATGCGGGCCAAGTGATGAACTGGGATGACGTTCGAATTTTCCTCGCAGTCGCCCGAACCGGACAGATCCTTGCCGCTTCGAAGCGCCTGGGGCTCAACCACGCCACGCTTTCGCGCCGGCTGACGTCGCTCGAAGACGCGCTGAAGACGCGGCTCTTCGTGCGCCGCACGAATGGCTGCGAGCTGACGGCCGAAGGCGGCATCTTCCTTAATGCCGCCGAGCGAATGGAAACCGAAATGCTCGCGGCGCAGGCCAATCTCGGCCACACCGATACGGCGATCGCCGGGACGGTGCGCGTCGGCGCGCCCGATGGTTTCGGCGTCTCCTTTCTTGCACCTCGCATGGGCCGGCTGATCGAGCGCCATCCGGAGCTGAAGATCCAGCTCGTGCCCGTGCCGCGCTCCTTCTCGCTGTCGCAGCGTGAGGCGGATATCGCCATCACGCTGGAGCGTCCCGAACAGGGGCGGCTCGTCTCCTCCAAGCTGACGGACTACACGCTCGGCCTCTATGCCTCGCGCGACTATCTCGCCCGCCATGGCAGGCCCGGCGATGTCGAGGCGCTGAAGGTGCATCCGCGCATCGGCTATGTCGAAGACCTGACCTTCACCGCCTCGCTGAATTTCTCCGGCGAGGTAATGCGCAGCTGGGATGCCGGCTTCGAAATTTCGACGGCGATCGGCCAGACGGAGGCGGTGCGATCAGGCGCCGGCATCGGCATCCTGCATGATTATATCGCGCGGCAATATCCGGAACTGCAGCGCATCCTGCCTGACATTTCGATCCGGCGCGCCTATTGGACGACCTATCACGAAACGGCGCGCGACCTGGTGCGCGTCCGCAGCGTCGTCGACTTCCTACAGGAACTCGTCGGCGCCGAGCGTCACATCTTCCTCTAAGTCTCCGAGACGTGCTTGGCCGGCTCGTCGTTCTCATCGGGGTTGGGAACAGGCGCCTCATCCGGAAGCCGGTCCGGCTCCGGCTCGGTGATCGGCGGCACCGGCTTCCAGCCGGGTGCCGGCATTGGCGGCTGATCGGGAATGGGTTCGTTGGGCACGGACATGACCGCCTCCCTTTTATGTTTGCGATGTTCGTCGGGACTATTTGTCCGACTTCAGCGTCTCGGCAGCGCGCATCGGCATGCTGTCGATAATGGCGAAGAGCTCGCCACTGATGATCGGCTCCCTGACCTTGAGTTTGACGGTTCCGTCCTTGCCGACAAGGAAGGCGGCGAATTCACCCGTCTCCGGCGCATCGAGATCGCGGCGGATCATTTCGCCGTCGAGGGCATCGGCAGCGCCGAAAAGCGCCCGCACTTTGCCGCCCGAGACCTTCAGCACCACCATATCGCGCTCATCGAGCGCGCTGCGGTCGGCCAGCAGCTGGTTTTCCTGGCGCGCCGCGCGGGCATTATCCCTGTCGGCGAAAAGAATGAACACACGGTACTTCCACTGGACGGCGGCCAGGCTTTCGATCGGCGAATAGGCGCCGTTCGTCTCGTCGATCTTGGTCGCGCCGTAGAGAAGCGTTTTCGACATGCATATTCTCCCATCACTTGGAGAACGGCCCGAGATGGCATGTGTTCCATGCCGTGTCGAATGGGCCTAAGATGTCGGCCGCTATCTGAATTCCTCTCTCAAGCAGACGCCGGATCAGTTCTTACCTCAACGCGCCGACACACTGACGGTGACAGCAGGAGAAAATTCAGTTAGTGACATCCTCGAAGCTGTTCAGGTCCAGCGACTCTCTCTTCGGACCCAAAGCTGCCAGCACGGTTAATGTTGCCTGCGAGCGGGGTAGACAGCTTTGGCGAAACCTGTGAGGCAGAAGACCGATAGGGCCGCGTTAAGGAGTGACGCCGGTAACGTTATATGGAGCTTGAAAGCTTGAAAGCCACGGAAACATACACAATTGACAGTGACGGTAGCCCGGGCAACGGAGTAGATTTTCTTGACATCCTCTTAATTCTCGCGAAATCAATTCGCGTCATAGTTGCAGTCCCACTTCTGGGTTTTTTTATAGTATTCAGCTTTTTGTTCTTTCTCCCCGGACGCTTCGAATCGGAAGCTATTGTTCAAATGCCTATCGAAAGGAGCTTACTGCTTCAGTCGGCCAGCTTCCTCGATGATGCAGTAAAGACCAACCAATGGCTCTTAGCGCAGTACGAAAAACAATACCAGGCTCGAGAGAAGTTCAAAAAATCTCTAAGAATTGTCAGTATCTCGGGAACGGATATATATCGGCTTCAATATATCGCTGACACGCCCGATCATGCAGAAGAGGCATTGTCATCAATTTTGAAAAAGCTTCTCGTTGCATCAAAGCCTTCGCCGGGCAAACTGGAAGAACTTAAGGCACAGTTGCTATCCCAAACCATTCTTCAGCAGACTCTACAAAAATTGTTGGAGCGGTTTAACGACCCTAGCGCAGGTCAGGGAAACTCGCCCGAGGTCCCGGGACAGTCAGTGGTTGCCATCGCAGATGCACTGGAAAAATCAAATCAAGCCATCTTAGCCATAGAAGCCTCCATGAAAGGAAGTATGTCGGATTCGGACATACTACAGTCCCCCACTCGCCCAGATGAACCTTTAGCGAAAGGCAGCCTTTCGAAGGCGGTCGCCGCTGCCGTCATTTTATTTTTCATTATGTTAATGTGGGCCTTCGTCCGGGAAGCTCTACAGAGAGCTGCTTTGGAGGAGCGCGGTATTAAGAAAATCCAAAGCATTAAGTCCCTGCTTTCGGTACGTCGAACGTAGCTCTAGCTGCTCTATCGCCGTCGACTCTCGGTCTCACTCACGTCATCCGAGTTGGAAGACGGACAACCGGTTGAGAATTGCCCTTCATCGGTGGCGCTCCGCTGACCTTGCCCCAAGTTTTATCCAGTTTTGAGTTTGCTCCAGCGGTTTTGGGTTGCTGTATTCGGGGCGGTAGCGGCGGGTTGCGGTGCGGAGCCATTTCGGCTGCGCAGCACCGCATCACGTCGCGGTTTGATTGTCTGAGCGAACTCGGCAGGTGTCATCCAGCCGAGTTCAGAGTGCGGTCGGTGATCGTTGTAATCGCTGCGCCAGTTTAAGAGCGCTGATCGAGCTTGGGTCAGTGACGAAAAGAGAGTTTCATTCAGGAACTCGTCTCGCAGCCGCCCTTTGAAGCTTTCGATGAAGGCGTTCTGGATCGGCTTGCCAGGCGCGATGTAATGCCATTCCACCTTGGTCCGATCCGTCCATTGCAGAATCCCGTTGCTGGTGAACTCGCTGCCATTGTCGCTGACGATCATCTTCGGCTTGCCACGCGCTTCGATGATCCGGTCAAGTTCGCGGGCAACCCGTAGACCGGAAAGTGATGTATCGGCGACGAGTGCCAGGCATTCCCTGGTGCAATCGTCGACGACCGTCAGCACCCGGAACCTGCGACCATCGGTGAACTGATCCGACACGAAGTCCAGCGACCAGCGATCATTGGCCGCCATCGGGACAAGCATCGTGAGCGTCCGGCGAACGCATTTTTCGGGTGTCGAGAGATGGAAGCTATAGGCCGCGTTTCATCTCATCGGCCATGATGCGGTCGATTATTTCAGGATCGCACTGTGTGTCGATGAGGAACTCGCGGATACCGCCGTCCCACGTCCTGATGTCGGCAAGTAGGCTTTGAAGTTCTTCGATGCCATTCTCGGTCAGACCCTTCGTGCCATCTTCAGTGCCATCGCTGACGTAAACCAGTTCGCCTTCGGAGATGTTGTCCGAGTTGGCCGTCACTTCTTCGATCAGTTCGAGGTTCTCGCCGATCATGCCGGCGACTTGCCTGAGTGTGTAAATGAACCTCGAGCGCGCCATCAGGCAGCCTCGCACCGAGCGTTTGCCGGCGTCCAGTTCCAAGGCAGCAGGTCTTCAACTCGGTCTTTGGGATGATCCTGGATCCGGGTCAGGACATCTGTCAGGTAGACCTCCGGATTATGGCCTTGCAGTTTGACCGTCTCGATGATGGTCAGGATGTTGGCGATGCGCTCGCCGCCCTTATCCGAGCCGGCAAACAGCCAGTTCTTCCGGCCGATTCCGAGCGGACGCATGGCTCGTTCAGCAATGTTGTTGTCAATCTCGACACGGCCATCATCGATGTAGACGCTCAAGGCTGTCCATCGCGAGAGGGCATATCGCATAGCCTCGGCCAACCTCTGCTTCTGTGGCAGCGTAGAGAGCGTGGCTTCGATCCAGGCTTTGAGCTCGTCCAGAATGGGCCGGGCATGGTGTTGGCGCAGGATGCGCCGCTCGTCAGCCGACATGCCTCGGATACGGTTCTCGATATCGTAGAGAGCGCCGATGCGCGACAGCGCTTCCTCAGCGATCGGACAAGGCTTCAGCTTGATCACATCATGGAACTTGCGCCGCACATGCGCCATGCAGGCGGCTTCAATGATCTGGTGGCCGTAGAGTTTCTTGTAGCCCCCGTAGCCGTCGGCATGCATGACGCCGCTGAAGCTTGCGAGGTGGTCAGCCGGATGCGCGCCCTTTCGGTCAGGACTGTAGTAATAGGCGATGGCTGCGGGAGTGGCGGATTGATAGCCACTGCCGTCAAAGACGTAGACCCAGACCCTGCCGGTTTTTGTCTTGCCCCGCCCGGGGTCGAGAACATCGACCGGGGTATCATCCGTATGTATTCGGTCGAGCGCGGCGATATGGGCTCTGATCAACAAGACGAGTGGTGTCAGCAAAGCGGATACGCGGCCGACCCAGCGGCCATCACGGATCGGGAGATGTCTATCCCGAGCCGGTCGTACATCTCTGACAGGCGGTAGAGGGGAATGTGATCGTCGAATTTGGCGATCATGATATGGGCGAGCAGTCCCGGCCCGGGTTTGCCGCGCTCGATCGGCAAGGTCGGCATTTCGCCTGCCACCGTCGTATCGCATTCCCTGCAGATCATGCGCTTCTCGACATGCCGAACAATCTTGACCGACGCCGGCACGTGCTCCAACACCTGAACCACCCTGTCGGGCGCCTTCAGGAATGAAGTGCCACCGCAGGTCGGGCAATTGCAAGGAGCCGCATAGACCAGTTCTTCGGTGGCGAGATCATCGGGGAGAGGCTTGCGCTTCGGCTTCTCGGATGCGTCGTCCAACTCCGGCAGAGGAGTTTTCCCGGAGCGCTGTTCAGCCTCGGCACGGGAGGCCTCGATCTCCTCCAGCATCAGCTCGAATTGCTCGATCTTCCGGTCGATCTTTTCCGAGGACGCGCCATGCTGCCGATGTCGGAGAAGCTCCAGTTGCGCGCGAAGAAGCCCAAATATGGAGTCTCGCTTGATGACCTCGGCTTCCTGGCTCTCAAGTTTCGCCGCCTGTTCGGCGACGAGTGCGCGCAAAGCAGTGAGCTCGTCCTGACTGTCCAGCGGCGCTGTTTCCATACCCGCGAAACTAGCCGATTTGCCTCTGACGCGCCAGCATTAAGCCTCGGATGCCTCTGCAAAATATAGCTTTTATCCCGTTCGGCCGGGAGCTGACGTCCACGCCGGGCGTCGCCAATCGATCCCCTCAACGAGCATGGAAAGCTGCGCTTGCGTCAGGTGCGCTACCCCATCCTTCGCCGTCGGCCAGGGAAAGTATCCGCGCTCCAAAATCTTGTAGAACAGGCAGAACCCCTGACCGTCCCACCAGAGAAGCTTGATCCGGTCAGCGCGCTTTCCGCGGAAGCCAAAGATTGCGCCCGAGCCCGGCGCCTCCTTCACGACCGTTTCGACCAGCGCCGATAGGCCATCGATGCCACGCCGCATATCCGTCACTCCGCAGGCCAGGTAGACCCGCACATTTCCCGATGGCCCGATCATGCCGCCTCCACGCAAGCGACCAGCGGGCCAAGCAGCTTCAACTCAACGTCAACCGGAACCTTCAAGCTCCGGCCGTTTCGAAGCAAGATCTCGACGATCGCCGGCCTCGTTGCTGCGGTAGACGGCTGGCTTACGCCAACCTCCTCGGTGACTTCCACCGGGAGGAACACCGTCGGCCGATCGGCATAGCTGAATGATTGCCGCCACAAGCGGATCTGGCCCGGATGAATGTCGTGCCGGCGCGCCACATCGCCAATGCGAGCACCGGGCTCATCAGCTTCCGCAAGTATCCTCAGCTTCGCCTCGTCCGACCAACGCCGTCTGCGCTCGGTACCGGACATGATCTCTATGCGAGCCATGAAACCTCTTTGTTCTGGTATTAATGTCAGCACTAATGCTGGTTCTAATGCCAGAACATCGCCTGATTTGCCCGATCAGCAAAAACAGCTCACCGGACGCTCACCAAGCATCGGTGCTCGTGTGCCGATCGCTCGCTTGCGGCCTCCGCGCTTGCGCACCGTCAGCTTCTCTTCCCGATAGAGCCGGAAGAGCCTCTTGTGGTTCACAATGTGGCCCTCGCGCCTGAGCAGCACGTGAATACGTCGATAGCCAAAGCGGCGACGTTCATGCGCCAATGCCTTCATTCGCTCGCGAAGGTCATGGTCGTCGCTGCGGCTCGTTTCATAACGGATCGTCATCCGGCAAACGCCGATGGCTTTACACGCCCGCCGTTCACTCATCTGATGGTGGCTCATCAGATGCGTTACAGCGTTCCGCTTTGCTGCGGGCGTCACCACTTCTTTCCCAAAAGGTCTTTCAAAGCAGCATTGTCGAGCATGGCATCCGCCAGAAGCCGCTTCAGTTTCGTGTTCTCGTCCTCCAGCGTCTTCAACCGCTTAGCCTCGGACACGTCCATGCCACCGAATTTGGCTTTCCATTTATAAATGCTGGCATCGCTGACGCCGTGCTTGCGGCAAAGCTCCGAGACTGGCGTGCCGGCCTCGTGCTCCTTCAGAATGCCGATAATCTGTTCGTCTGTGAAACGATTGCGCTTCATTCCCTGGTCCTCTCAATGGGCCAGAGCTTACTTCAAAATGGATTATTTCAACGGGGCAAGGTCATCAAGAGTTCCAGTTGTCGAGGCAACCATGATCTCGGTGCCACACGCGTCGATCCGTCCTAAAAGCTTGAAAGCAAAACTGCAGCAGCGATCGCGGCAGCAATAATGAGGCCGCCATACAACACTGCAGATTGTGATAGGTCGACATTTGTACCAAAACCGGCGGTCTTGTAATATGGAACCGCCATCAGAATATGTGCCGTGCCGAAGGCGAACGCCACCGCAATAGGACCAAGAACAAAGGTCAGCCCAAAGCTCGCGATAAACATCACTACAAGCGTACATGCGCTTAGGGACAGCATAGTAATAGTTCTGGATTGCATGAACAAGGAATGCTGCGCAGGCAGCGTCAGGAAGCGACAAAAATGTCCAGTTGCTACGCCTATTGATGCTACGACGGCTATCGCAAGCTGAGCGTGATCATTGGTGATGAGGTAAAATAGCGGCCAGCCCAGTAAGCAAAGACCGATCACGGGCAGTCCAACAATCTTAACTCCGAGATGCATCGTCTCCTTGCCGGTTTGAGCCGCGGAACGGATACCCCGGCTGGATTTCACCGATAGCACACGCGCTGAATATGACGACCAGAAGGATGTGACAATAACCGCCATTCCGCTTCCCACCATTGACCCAAGCGCGTAATGACCTTGTAATGACAGATTGGCGAAGCGGCTGAGAACGATACGATCTGCGTTGAGCAGCAACGATGTCATCAGAGAACTGGGCAGCAGAGGAAGTGAGAAGTAGACTCCGCGACGAAGACTTTCTAAGTCGAAGGAAATTTTAAATTCACGTGAAGTTAAAAGAAGATTGACGACGGCACCTACAAGTTCCGCTGCTATCAGCGCCTGCAGTGCACCAATAAGGCCGAGATCCGCCGACACTACTAAGGTTAGCCCTGGCAGTAGGATTATGCCATAGAGACCGGTAAGTTGCAGCACCTGCCAAGGTTTCTCTTGAACCTTGGCGACCGTCATAAGAAGCGTCCGGAACGTTGCAAAAAGCCACCAGAAGATCGCCCAAGTGAAGGCGGGATCTATCGGTATATCGACATTCGGAAAAAGTGCACGAATTGTGGAATGCCGAAAAATCCACAGCAGACCCAGGAGAGCTGTCTGTGAGACGGTTCCTGCCAGCACGGAAGTCCATATTAACTTGTGACGATCGGATTCATTAGTTGCGGCGTAGAAACGTAGCAATGACTGCGAAAATAATGTCGTCCCG
The DNA here is from genome assembly GCF_002117485.1 of Rhizobium sp. NXC14. NCBI lineage: Bacteria > Pseudomonadati > Pseudomonadota > Alphaproteobacteria > Hyphomicrobiales > Rhizobiaceae > Rhizobium > Rhizobium sp. NXC14. The sequence continues at coordinate 782,976 of NZ_CP021030.1, read as the reverse complement.
AGAACCTGCATAAGTGAGCCAGTTTGGACGAGGATAGTGTAGAAACCCCACTCTTGAGCTGTCAGTGTCCTCAACATCAAAGGCACGGACAAAAGCGGAAATAGTTGCGCAAGGACGCTTGCGAGCGCAAACTGGAGGCCATTTGAAATGATGACCGATGAATCGTCTCCCCTTCCAAGACGCGCTAGGCTGCGGCACACTTTTTCGCGTACTGTCCGTTGTTCAGAGCTCATTGCATCAGCCGCCGGGCGATATGGCTAATCGCTTCTTCAGCTGTTTGCTCGGGGGAAATCCATTCGAAGAGATAGTTGGAAAATGATTGCGCTCGATCCATATGCTCAATAAAATGAGCTATCTTGTCCACAGGATTATCATTTTCTGAAATCTGGCATAGAAGTTCCGGTTTGCTGAAAAAATGCCTATCAAGATGCACCCAACGATTCGCTTGCGTAACCTCGGGAAACTTGGCTGGATCATTTAGCCGCAATTGAATTATTGGGATTCGAGCCGCTGCAGCGTCGATTGCGAATGTAGTGCCCAAGTTAATGACGGCGAAACAACGGGACAAAAGCTCCAATCGTTCGGCATTGTATTGTTCGTCCAAAAAATACCCGGTTGAACCGTCGTTGTCCTTGTAAGGAGCTATGCTGACGTGAGTGCCTTGATCAAACAGATCATCGAATTCACCACGAATACCATTGGGTTTAGGCTTAACGATTAGTTCGATGCCCAATTTCCTGGTGGCTTCGCATATGACCTTAAGCAATCTCAGTTCCGCCGCAAAAAAAATCGGGTCCGATCTTTTGCTGAAGGATGCGGGATAAAGGACCGCATTCCTAGCGACGGTCTGCTTTTGAAATCCCTCTAGAACATACCGCAACTTGAAGGGATAGCCGATACGAATGTCCCCATCTCCCTGGAATTCACGCCAATCTCTTTGGAGGGCGCGATTCCAGACGAATGCCGTATCCGAACGATAGCCCATCGGCGCCTTTGGCGGGTGATCCCAGCTCTCCATTAAGGACACGACGTCGAGATCGGGGTGGCACAAAAGATGACGGATGTCAGATCGAGTGACTACCAATATCCTGTTGCTCGGAAAAACCCGCGGCACGAAGGGAGCATAGAGCCGCTCCAGGTAGGAATTGACGTACTGTTTCGGTGCGCTGGGGAATGCCGATCTCAATCGAAGAGAAATGCCCGCCAGTCCCGCTCTGGAACAGGCAGGATCCCATTCTCGAAAACGATAGGTTTCCGAAAATTCAGGTCCCGCAACAAGTAGTTCTGTGTATCGGTGCGCGAGGCGCATCATGCGCGCCTTGGATAGTAGCTGATTGTAGCTGCGTATGCGTGAAAATGTCCCTCCCAAGCGTTGCCCGACAAACTCTCTATATCGGTCTGGAACGAAAAGAATTGTCTCTACGCCTGCCTGATCGAGCCTTCGCAGCGACGGCTCGACGGCGTTGTAATTTATTAGCGTGCTCGCCAGCACGGTAACCGCATTCGACGAAACACTCACAGTATTCCTCATTCCAAATTAGAGCACAGCCTGCAACGGAATTCCGCCGGTCAGGTTTTTTGTCCCCAAACGAGGAATGCCTGACCGTCTCCTTCTGGGCAAAGCCAAGGATTCTTGCCTGTCTGTTGATGCCGCTTTTCGAGAATCAGCTCGAAATGTTTCACGAGAACACGTTCAGCGTCTGAAGGCAGCAACGTGAAGGGAAAGTCCGGGGAATTGCTGATCATCGGAAGCGGATAAGTTCCGCTAGCACCAACATTCTTCAAACCCGCAGCCCCCATTGCGGCGAGATAGGGGGGAGACAGTTGATCGGATCTGTAAAGTGGTGTTTTCGTCTGCGCAGACGTCAGCGGTAAGATTGCCCTAAGAATATCACAGACCCAAGCATATTCTTTCTGCACGTTCTCAGGGATATGTGGAACAACATAACCAATGAACAGACCATTCGGCGCCAGGATTCGTACTTGCTCGGCTATTGCGTCTTCAATCTCCTCGAAATGCTCCAGAAGACCTATGGAGAACACTAAATCATAGCCGCCTGTTTCAAACGGCATGTCGAGGCAGTCGCCGACCTTGAATCTTGCGTTCAATCCTTGTGCTTCGAATGCAGCACGCGCAAGATTGATCGCAGCCGGCGAGATGTCGAGCAGAGTACAATCCCACCCGGCATCCGCGAAATATGCACTTAGAGATCCGCGCCCACAACCAACCTCGAGTACACGTTTGCCAGCGAGATTCGCCGGAAGCAATTCTTGAAAAGTTTTCCAATGCTGGCGGAATGCGAGCTGAATCTGATTTTCGGGTTCGCGACGCGTCCAGTGCAAGTAATGGGCCTCCTCCGTGGAGTTCCAGTTGCGTTCAAAACTGTCGCCGTCGCCGCGATATTCGGGCATGAGTTATCTCCTCAAAAGAAATTCCGCTATTTGGAAATCACGTTCTTCGTCGATGGTCAGTGCC